>DATLDM010000100.1:0-62061 GCA_035525875.1 Aestuariivirga sp. | reverse complement strand
CGCGCGCCGACGATCGCCGATGTCACGGCCGGGTTGCTCAGCACCCATGCCACTGCTAGCTGGCCGACAGTTTTGCCATGCCGGCTGGCGATCGGCCGCAGGCGCTCGACCAGCGCCAGGTTGCGCGATAGGTTCGGCTCTTGGAAATACGGGCTGTTGTTGCGCCAATCGCTTGATGCCAGCCGGCTGACATCGAAGGTGCCGCTCAGCAGGCCCTGCCGGAACTCACGCGTCGAAGAACTCATGCGTTTCCAGCCCGCCGGAACCACTCCGCCTCGTCAATCACCTCAACCCCGTGTTTCTCCGCTTCCTTGAGTTTGGAGCCCGCCCCCGGACCCGCCACCAGAAGATCGGTTTTCTTGGAAACCGAACCCGCAACCTTGGCCCCAAGCCGCTCCGCCATGGACTTGGCTTCGTCGCGCGTCATCAGTTCCAGCGCCCCGGTAAACACCACGGTTTTTCCCGAAACCGGCGACGACGCGGCAACGGCCGCAAGCGGCGCCGGTGTGACATGCTTCAGCAACTCATTGACCACCGCGATGTTGTGGCCTTCGCCAAAGAATTGCGTGATCGCTTCGGCAACGACTGCGCCGATGCCGTCAATGGCATTGAGTTCATTCCACGCCTCCTCATCATGATGCGAGGCCGCGATCATCTGATCGCGAAAATGCTCTGCCGAGCCATAGGCCCGCGCCAGAACCCGCGCCGTGGTGTCGCCCACATGACGAATGCCGAGGGCAAAAATAAAGCGGTCAAGGGCAATGCTGCGGCGCTGGTTGATGGCCTCAAAGAGTTTCTTGACGCTGGCCTCGCCCCAGCCTTCACGGTCCTTCAGCTTTTTGAGGGCGCGCTCATTGCGCGCCGCAAGCGTGAAAATATCCGACGGCGATTGAATAAGGCCGTCGTGGTAGAATTCTTCGATGATCTTGTCGCCAAGCCCTTCGATATCGAAAGCGTTGCGCGAGGCAAAATGCTTGAGGCGCTCCACCCGTTGCGCCGGACAAATGAGCCCCCCGGTGCAGCGCCGCACCACATCGGTCTTGCCCGTGTCGCGCTCCTCACGCTCCGCATGGCTGCCGCAGGCCGGACAGACTTTTGGAAATTCATAAGGTTTCACGCCGCGCGGGCGCTTATCGAGGATCACCGCGACGATCTGCGGGATCACATCGCCTGCCCGTTGCACCGTGACCGTGTCACCGATGCGCAAATCCTTGCGGGCGATTTCATCCTCGTTGTGCAGCGTGGCATTTGACACCACCACACCGCCGACGGTCACCGGCTTGAGCCGCGCCACCGGGGTCAACGCCCCAGTGCGGCCCACCTGAATATCGATGCCTTCCAGAACCGTCGTGGCCTTTTCTGCCGCAAATTTGTGGGCGATGGCCCAGCGTGGGCTTCGCGAGACAAAACCCAGCCGCCCCTGCCAGTCCAGCCGGTTCACCTTGTAGACAACCCCGTCGATATCATAACCAAGGTCAGCCCGGCGCTCCTCGATGCTGCGATAGTGGGCCAGCAATTCCTCGCTTGAACGGCAGAGCTTCATCAGCGGATTGACTGGAAACCCCAGCTTCTTGAACCCCATCACCACATCCCACTGGGTTTTCCCCGGTAGTTCCGGCGCTTCGCCCCAGGCATAGGCAAAGTATCGCAAGGGGCGCGCCGCCGTGATCGACGAATCCAATTGCCGCAAACTGCCAGCCGCTGCATTGCGAGGGTTTGCAAAAGTCCTGTCGCCCTCTTGACTCTGTTTCTCATTGAGCTTGGCGAAGTCCTTGTGAGACATATAGATTTCGCCGCGTACTTCCAGCACGGCCGGGGCCTTGCCGGTCAGTTTTGCCGGCACATCCCGGATCGTCAGCACATTGGCCGTGACATTTTCTCCTTCCGCCCCGTCGCCGCGCGTCGCCGCCTGCACCAGCTTTCCATTCTCGTAGCGCAGCGATATGGAAAGCCCGTCGATTTTCGGTTCGGCCGTGACTTCAACTTCGGTGGCCTCCGGCAGGTTCAGAAACCGTCTCACCCGGCCCAGAAACTCGGTGATCTCCTTCTCGTGAAAAGCATTGCCGAGCGACAGCATCGGCACCCGGTGCTGCACCTTGCCAAACTTCTCCTGGGGCGATGCGCCAACGCGTTTTGACGGCGTATCGGCCAGCACAAGTTCCGGAAAGCGCTCTTCAATCGCCGCATTCCGCAGGCGCAGCTTATCGTAATCAGCATCGGAAATCGTCGGCGCGTCCTCGCTGTGATAGCGCACATCATGCTCGGCGATTTCTGTCGCAAGCCGCTTCAGCTCCGCCTTGGCCTCGGCCAAACTCAACTGGTCAGGGGATTTATCAGGCATGCCTCAGCCCTTGGCCGCCAGCAAGCGGTCGGCCTGGGCGCGGGCCTCATCGGTCACCTGCGCGCCCGACAGCATGCGCGCCACTTCCTCCCGCCTACTCTTGTCGGACAGCGATTGCACCCGTGTCACCATGCGGTGGCTGCCAACTTCTTCCATTTTTGAAATCAGCATGTGTTCGCTGGCCCGCGCCGCCACCTGCGGCGAATGGGTAACCGCAAGCACCTGCAAACCCTGCGCCATGCGCGCCAGACGCCCACCGATGGCATCGGCCACCGCGCCACCCACGCCCGTATCGATTTCATCGAAGATCAAGGTGGGAGCCGAGCCCTTGGCCGCAAGAATGACTTTGAGCGCCAGCATGAAACGCGCCAGTTCGCCGCCCGAGGCAACTTTCATCAGCGGCGACAAAGGCGTTCCGGGATTTGCCGCCACGACAAATTCCACCCGGTCAACCCCGTGCGGCCCCGGCTTTCCCGCATCGCTGGTAATCTGCGTTTCAAACCGCGCCTTCTCAAGCTTGAGCGGGGGCAATTCGGCAAGCACCGCCTTATCCAGATTCTTCGCGATCCTTTTGCGCGCCGCACTCAACAGATCGGCAGCCGAATCATATTCTTTCTGCGCCCCTGCCGTCTGCGCTTCTAGCTTTGCCAAGTGCTGGCCGCCATCAGTCAGCGTCGCAAGTTCTTTTTCGAACCGCTCGCGCGTCATGGCCAATGCATCAACCGTACATTTGTGCTTGCGCGCCGCTGCCCGCAACGCGAACAGCCGCTCCTCGGATTTTTCCAGATCCGCCGGATTGAACGAGAATGAGCGCTGCGCTTCGGCCAAGGCGCGGTTCGCCTCATTCATTTCAATAAGCACCTTGTCGAGCGCCGCACAGGCCTGGTCCAGCCTCCCGCCCGCCGTGTCCTTCCGCCGTTCCAGTTTGCGCAGCGCCGCATTCAGCCGCGCCTCGACACTGTCGCCGGACAGCACGCTCTCCGCCTCGCTGAGCGCACCCGCATATTGCTCCGCATGCATCATCACCTGACGTGCGCTCGCCAGCTTCAGTTCTTCGTCGGGTTGCGGATCAAGCACCCGCAATTCATCCACCGCGTGTTCAATGTAGTCGCGTTCGGCTTCCGCCCGCGCCATCAGAGCCCGGTGTTCAGCCAGTTCGTTTGTGAGATCACTCAATGCCTGCCAAAGTTTTCCAACTTCGCCAGCCTGCCCTTCCAGATCACCATACGCATCAACGAGCCGTCGGTGATTTGCCACATCCACAAGGGCGCGGTCCGCATGCTGGCCATGAATTTCAGCGAGGCTTCCGGCGATCTGCCGCAGCAGATTCAAGCTTACCGGCTGGTCATTGATCGTGGCGCGGCTTGGGCCATCGGCATTCTGGATGCGCCGGATCACCAACTCGCCTTCCGTTTCAATGCCCTGCTCCTCCAGCAGGCGCAGCGCTCCATGCGTCTTGGGCAGCATAAAACCTGCGGTGACAACACCCTTCGCCGCCCCGTGACGCACCAGACCCGAATCACCGCGTCCGCCAAGCGCCAAGCCCAGCGCATCGAGAAGAATGGATTTTCCGGCACCCGTTTCGCCCGTTAAAACCGTCAGGCCTTCTTCCAGCGAGATATCCAGTTTCTCGATGAGCACGATATCGCGGATGGAAAGGGCGGTCAGCATGTCCCGACTATAGCTGAGTCTTTTGGCGGAGGGCGAGAGCCTAATTTAGCCGTTGAAGAGGCGGCTGATCCATGATTTTTTGTTTTCAACCGGCTGCTGGCCGTCACTCGAAACAAGAGTGTAGGCATCCTTGTACCATTCGCTGTTGGGGAAATTCTGCCCCAACACCGCCGCTGCCGTTTGCGCTTCCGAAACCACGCCCAAGGCCATGTAGCCTTCGGTCAAGCGGTACAGCGCTTCCGGCACCTGATTGGTCGTTTGGTAATCCGTCACAACTTTCTTGAAGCGGTTGATGCCGGCAAGATAGGATCCCTTGTTGAGATAATAGCGCCCGATATCCATTTCCTTGGCGGCGAGATGGTCACGCGCCATCGCGGCCTTGGTCGTAGCATCTGCGGCATAGGGCGACTGCGGGAAACGCTTGCTTACTTCTTCCAGCGCTTCCAGGGCCTTCTGCGTCCGCGATTGGTCGCGGCGCACATCGCTGATTTGCTCGTATTGCGAAATCGCCGTCAGGTAATAGGCATAGGCCGAGTCCTTATGGCCGGGATGCAAGGTGATGAACCGGTTGGCGGCATTGATCGAGTCATCATACTTGTTGTTCTGGTAGTAGGCGAAAGCCTGCATCAGCAGGGCCTTGGTCGCCCACTTGGAATAGGGATGCTGGCGTTCAACTTCGGCAAAACTTTTAGCTGCCGCCTTGTAGGAGCCTGATTTTAGCTTTTCGAGCCCCGAATTATAGAGCTCGGCGACGGGATCGCCTCTTGCCGGAGCATCATTACTCGGGCTCATGGCGCCCCCCGTCAATCCCATGCTGGTCGAGGCCGCAGGAGTAGAATCATTGCCGAAAACATCTTTGATCACGCTCGCGGTCGAACACCCCGCAAGCAGCACGGCAACAGTTCCAAAACCCAATAAACGCAGGGCCTGAACCGGACGATTTCTAACGGCAAGAACCATTCGCAACTAACTCTCTTATCTGAATAGCGGCATATTCTAGCCTATCGCGCCGGCAACATGAAGCAGATAGCGTTAGAAGCACGAAACCCGGCGGAAATGTGACCGCCGGGCCTCGTAAAACAGGTTGAAATTGCTCAGTTTGCCTGGCGGCGCAGGAAGGCCGGAATGGTCAGCTGATCGTCGTCCAGATTGGGGTCAATATAGGTTTGTGGCTCAGGCGGGGCTTGGCGGGCCTGCTGCCTCGTGACTTGCACCTTTGGCTCTGGCCGGACAGCCATCACCGGTTCGCGCGCCACGGGGGCGGGATCGTCCCGGCGTCCCAAGCCGACATTTGCCAGGCGCTCGAACAGGCCCTTCTTCTTGCGGGCCGCATGCTCGGCAATATGCTCGATGCGGTTTTGCTGGGCGGCAATCTGCTTTTGCGCGATGGGCGGAAATTCCTCAATGGCGGGAATGCGCTGGCCGCGCGCTTTTACCGAAGCCTTCGCCGCAACCTGCATCTCGTGCTCGTCGTCCGTTTCCTCTTCAGCAAGCGCCGGTTTTGGCGGAGCGGGAGTTCTGTTGGCAACGGGATTTGCCCGTGCCGCCATCGGCGCCGGCTTTACAACTTTCGGAATTGCCGTTTGCTGTTTGCCTGTATAGCCAAATGACGAGCCGGAAGCTTCCTGCATTTCGCCTTCACCTTCAGCCGGATCGGAACTTGTCAAAAGTTCCTGGGCAAGGCCCGTGGCAACCACGGAAACACGCATGGTTCCTTCCAGTGAATCATCGAATGTAGCACCCAGAATGATGTTGGCTTCCGGATCCACTTCTTCCCGGATACGCGTTGCCGCTTCATCCACTTCATAGAGTGTCAAGTCTGGTCCGCCCGAAATTGAAATCAGAAGGCCGCGCGCCCCGCGCATCGACACATCATCAAGCAAGGGATTGGAGATCGCCGCTTCCGCTGCCTCGATGGCGCGTTTTTCGCCGGTGGCCTCGCCGGTGCCCATCATGGCCCGGCCCATTTCGCTCATGATTGCGCGCACGTCGGCGAAATCGAGATTGATCAGGCCTTCCTTGGTCATCAGTTCGGTGATCGAGGCAACGCCCGAATAAAGCACCTGGTCCGCCATGGCGAAGGCCGCGGCGAAGGTCGTCTTTTCATTGGCCACCCGGAACAGGTTCTGGTTCGGGATGACGATCAGCGTATCAACATATTGCGCGAGCTGCTCAATGCCGCGCTCGGCGGTTTGCAGGCGTCTCACCCCTTCAAAATGGAAAGGCTTGGTCACCACGCCAACCGTGAGGATGCCCTGCTCTTTTGCGGCGCGCGCGATGACCGGCGCCGCACCCGTGCCGGTGCCGCCGCCCATGCCGGCCGTAATGAAGGCCATGTGGGCCCCGGCCAAATAATCAAGAATTTCAGGAAGCGCTTCCTCAGCCGCTGCCGCACCTATTTGCGGTTGTGATCCGGCGCCCAAGCCTTGCGTGAGGGCCGTTCCCATTTGCACCCGGCGCGAGGCCGAATTCTGCAAAAGCGCCTGTGCGTCCGTGTTAGCCACAACGAACTCGACGCCCTCAAGGCGGCTTTCAATCATGTTGTTAACGGCGTTGCCCCCGGCACCGCCAACCCCAAAAACCGTGATGCGGGGCTTGAGTTCAGAAAGGTTAGGAATGTTCAGATTGATTGTCATGACTGCTTCCGGAGAGTTTTTCCCTGCCGTCATCTTTCTTACTCAAACAATAACAAATGGTTAACGCCCGCTAACCAAGTCTCTCAATCTTGCTTAAAATATGCCTCAAAACGACTCAAAACATTGGGAAAACCTTAAAACTTGGGCTTCCGGCTTCGAAATTATATTTTTTGGCTCAGAAGCTGTCGGCTATCCAGCGCCCCACCCGCCGGACATAGCCCTGCTCGGCCTGGGTCAGGCTTTTTGCGGCCTGGGCTGGAAGAACCGAATGCTTGTCCGGCTTCAGCCCGTAGGACAGAAGCCCAACCGCCACCGAAAATCCGGGATTACGCCCGGCATCGGGCATTCCGGATACCGGTTTGGGCAGGCCAAGGCGAACCTGCCGGTCCAGCCAGAAGCTTGCAACCTCCGCGACCCCGCTCAACTGGCTTGCACCGCCGGAGAGCACCACCCGCTGCCCGCCGAGATGCGCCACCGAACAGCTGTTCAGGCGCTCGGCCACAAGTTCGAAAATTTCATCGATGCGCGGCCGGATAATACCCGTCAGCATGGCGCGCGGAACTTTTTGCACCGTGTCAACGCCACGCTCGCCCAGCAAAGGCACCGACAGCAGCTCACGCTCGTCAGCACTGGTTGGAAGGGCGCTTCCCCACAGGGTCTTCATCCGTTCCGCATGGGCAATCGAGGTCGACATGCCGCGCGCGATGTCATTGGTGACATGCATGCCGCCCACCGGAACGCTGTCGGCAAAAACCAGATTGCCTTCATGGAAAATTCCGATGCTGGTGGTAGCACCCCCCATTTCAATGAGAATGCTGCCCAGCACCATTTCATCTTCCGCCATGGCCGACTTGCCCGCTGCATAAGGTGCAATGACATAACCCGTTACCGAAAGATGGGCCCGCTCGATGGCCAGCGCTAGGTTTCGTAAATGGGCGGAGTCAGCCGAGACAACGCCAAGCTCAACACTCAGGTTTTCCCCATGCATCCCCAGGGGCGCGGAAATGCCTTTGACGTCATCCAGCTGGTATTGGATCGGCGCCACATGCAGCACCGTGCGCCGCGACGGATTGATCTGTGCTACCGCCGATGCAATGACGGTATCGACATCGCGCGGGCTCACGCCATTGCCCTCAAGCATGATCTGACCCGTGTAACAGGTCGATTGCGGGCGTCCGCCCGACACATTCACATACACTTCGGAAATTGTTTGCTGCGCCATGCGCTCGGCCGCATCAACGCTGAGGCGGATGGCCCGTTCGGCTTCATCCACATCAACCACCGAACCATTGCGCACGCCGCGCGATACCTGGTGTCCAAGGCCCAGAATCTTTAGTGATTTTTGCTCCGAAGCACCCGGCATTTTATGCTTGGCCGGCAGGGTCTCGCCGATCAGGCAGGAAATCTTCGATGAACCGATGTCCAGCGCCGCAACTATGCTGCGTCTGTCAGAAACCGGTCCCCGTCCCCCTGATTTTCCATGCAATTGCACCACCGTCATTACCCAACACTTCCCCGACCCGTTATTCGCTCTGGCTCAGCTTGACTTTCGCCTTCTCCGCTGTGTTCTCTTCAATCCTCGCAATCGCCACGATCACCCGTCCCGGGAAGCGCAAATCAACGCTTTTCACGCCTTTCGAAAGCAAATGTTGGCTTGCATCAAGCGCCGCAACACGCGCCAGAGCCACCTCCACATCTTTCTCGGGCAACAGGACGGTGACGCCGTTGTCGAGATAAAGATTCCACCGGCGCTGACCAACCCGGGCAGCACCACGTATTTTCGATGATAGGTCAGGAGAAACTTCCAGTTGGTTAACAAGTCCTGCAACCTCAAACTGGGCGCCCTCGCCTGTTACCAGGGGAAGGGCTGGCAATTTTACGGGCGTCACATTGCTCATGGCCGAACCGGAGCGGTCAATCACGTAATAAGCGCCGGCCCGCTGCCACACCGCGAAGGGAACCCGCTCTTCCACGGAAATTTCAAGCTGGTTGGGAAATGAACGCTGCACCGTGGCGGTCGCCACCCAGTCGAGATTTTCCAGAAGCGCCTTGGCATTTTCCGCGTCAAAGCCAATCAGGCTTCCACCGGGTTTTACCCCCAAGGCCATGAGAACCATCTCCGGCTCCTGATGAACCAGGCCTGTAATCCGGATGTCATCGGCGGCCCAGCCAATGAGGCTCGACAGTTTGCCCGGCACTTTTGCCCACGGGCTGCCGTGATAGCTGAGATAGCCGCCCAAAATGATGCTGTGCAGAATGGTCAAGCCAAGAAACAGCACGGCACTTGCCCGCGCCGCAAAGCGAACCTGCTTGCTCTGGCCAAGATCCAGGAAGCCCGCGCGCTGCCGGCCATAAACCCGTGTCATCGGTTGATCGATGCGTCGTTGACCATCCATGTCACCAGCTCCTCATAAGAATGCCCGGAATGCGCCGCAAGCTCGGGAACCAGAGAGGTTCCCGTCATTCCCGGCTGTGTGTTGATTTCCAAAAGGATCAGTTCGCCCGCCGGCCCGTGCGTGTCATCATAGCGAAAATCCGAACGGCTCACGCCGCGGCAGCCCAGAGCCCGGTGGGCCTGAAGCGAATATTGCTGACATTTCCGGTAGACATCCTTCGGAATGTCGGCCGGCAAAATATGCCGGGAACCACCGGGTGAATATTTGGAACGGTAATCGTAAAAACCGCCTTTGGAAATGATATCAATGACGCCAAGGGCAACGTCGCCCATCACCGCGCAGGTAAGCTCCCGGCCCGGAACAAACCGTTCCGCCATCACATACGAACCGAACAGCTTGCGCTCTTCAAGAATGATCGCGGCAGGGCCGTTGGATTGCTCGGTGACGATATGAACCCCGACGCTTGAACCTTCGCTGACAGGCTTCAGCACGTAAGGCAGCGCCATGGGATGCTGGGCAGCCGCCACTTCGATTTCCACCAGCAGGCTTTCCGCAACCGGAATGCCCGCTTCATGGAACAAGTGCTTCGACTTTTCCTTGTGCATCGCCAGTGACGAGGCCAGGACACCGGAATGCGTGTAGGGAATTTGCAGCGTTTCCAGAAGTGCTGCGGCGCAGCCATCCTCGCCCCATTTTCCATGGAGCGCATTGAACGCCACATCGGGCCGCAAGTCCTGCAGAACGGAAAAAATCGTTTCACGCTTCACGTCAATCGGCGTGACATTGAAGCCGGCCCGGCGCAGCGCCGCGACACAACCTTCGCCCGACGAAAGACTCACCTCGCGCTCGGCCGACCAGCCGCCCATCAGGACCGCAACATTGGTATCCCTGGGATTGCGCTTCGTCATGCAGCACCTGCGGGAATGCCGATGCGCTTGATCTCCCAATCAAGCTGGATGCCGGAGCTTGCTTTCACGCGGGCGCGGATGGTTTCGCCAAGCTCTTCAATTTGCGTGGCCGTGGCTCCACCTTCGTTGATGAGAAAGTTGCAGTGAAGCTCGGAGACCTTGGCCGGGCCGATGGCAAAGCCGCGCAGGCCCGCCTTGTCAATCAGTTGCCAGGACTTGCTGCCCGGCGGATTCTTGAAGGTTGACCCGCCGGTGCGGCTCTTGATTGGCTGGGTCGCTTCGCGGCTGTCGGTGATCTTGTTCATGGCGGCCAAAATTTCATCCTGCTGTCCCGCGCGCCCCTGCAACAGGGCCTCGGTAAAAATAAAATCCTCCGCCGCACCGCAGTGCCGGTAAGAATATTTCATGTCTGCATTTGACAGCACGTGCACATTTCCTGATCGATCCACCGCGCGCGCCTCAACGAGAACGTCCTTTGTCTCACCACCATAGGCCCCGCCATTCATCCGCAACGCGCCGCCTATGGTGCCGGGGATACCTCTCAGAAAGGTTAATCCATCGATGCTGTTGTCATGGGCAAAGCGCGCCGCGCGCACGTCGAGAACCGCGGTTCCCACCCGCACGAGATTGCCCGGTTCAACCTTAATCTCGGAAAATCCGCGGCTCAGGCGGATGACAACGCCGGGAACCCCGCCATCGCGCACCAGCAGGTTTGAGCCGACACCGATGATGTAAACCGGAATGTCCTTCGCCACGCCGCGCAGGAAGTCCGCAAGGTCAGCTTCATCCTGCGGCGTAAACAGAACCTCCGCCGGCCCGCCCACCCGGAACCAGGTCAAGTCCGCAAGCGGTGCATTGGTTTCAAGGCGCCCGCGCCCAGCAGGCAGCCTTTTGACTAACGCCTCACCATCCAGC
The DNA here is from genome assembly GCA_035525875.1 of Aestuariivirga sp. GTDB lineage: Bacteria > Pseudomonadota > Alphaproteobacteria > Rhizobiales > Aestuariivirgaceae > Aestuariivirga. The sequence continues at coordinate 51,194 of DATLDM010000100.1, read as the reverse complement.
CTTTGCATTATGCGGCTCCCTTACCTTCAAGGGAGGCCAACTGGCCGGGCAACGCATAGGCCCACTGGCTGATCGTACCGGCCCCCAGGCAAACCACAATGTCTCCAGAGGCAGCTTGCCCACGCACCAAGGGGGCCAATTCTTCCGGCTGTTCGATGGTGTAGACTGAGCGATGGCCGCGCCCATGCAGGCCTTCGGCCAAATGCGTGTGCGTTGCGCCCTCGATGGGACTTTCACCCGCGGCATAGACGGGCGCCAGGATAACCGAATCCGCGTCGTTAAAACATGAGCAGAACTCATTGAAGAGACTCGACAATCGCGTGAAGCGGTGGGGCTGCATGACGGCGATGACTTTTCCCTTCGTCACTTTACGCGCCGCATTCAGCACCGCGGCGATTTCAACCGGGTGATGGCCATAATCATCAAACACCGTAACGCCATTGTGCTCGCCGGTGCGGGTGAAGCGCCGCTTGACCCCGGCAAAACTTTTCAGTCCGTTGCGGATATTTTCGTCACTCAGGCCAAGTTCATGGGCCACCGCCACGGCGGCGGTGGAATTCAGCGCGTTGTGGTCACCCGGCATTTGCAGTTCAAGACCGGTGATGTCTTGCGTGGCTCCGCTCAGCCTGTCGGTGATCCGCACTGCAAATTTCGTCACCGCGTTTTCATAGGCAAGATCGATCAGGCGGAAATCCGCCTGCGGGCTGAAGCCATAGGTCACCACCCGGCGATCGTTGACCCGGCCGATCAGTTCCTGAACCATCGGATGATCAATGCACATGACGGCAAAGCCATAGAAGGGAATGTTCTCGACAAAGGCCAGATAGGCTTCCTTGGCTTTGTCAAAACTGCCGTAATGATCCAAGTGTTCCGGATCAATGTTGGTGACAATCACCACATCTGCTGGAAGCTTGACGAAGGTGCCGTCGGACTCGTCCGATTCAACCACCATCCAGTCGCCTTTGCCGAGCCTGGCGTTGGTGCCATAGGCGTTGATGATGCCGCCGTTGATCACCGTGGGATCAAATCCACCCGCATCAAGCAGTGCCGCAACGATGGATGTCGTCGTGGTCTTGCCGTGGGTGCCGCCCACCGCCACGCAGGATTTGAAGCGCATCAGTTCCGCCAGCATCTCGGCCCGGCGAACGATGGGCAAATAGCGCGCCCGCGCCTCAACCAGCTCCGGATTGTCCGGCTTCACAGCCGATGAAACAACGATGACCTGCGAAGTACCGATGTTGGCCGCCTGGTGGCCAATGGAAACCTCAATGCCATTCTTGCGCAGCCGCGCCACATTGTAATTATCGCTGAGGTCCGAGCCCTGCACCTTGTAGCCAAGGGTTGCCATCACTTCGGCAATCCCGCTCATGCCAATGCCCCCGATGCCGATGAAATGAATGGGGCCAACGTCGCGCGGCAGTTTCATGTCGACTTCTTCTCCAGTTTCGCTTTCGCGGAATTGACCGCAAGCCTGTTCGTCAAATCTGCCAGCCGCTGGGCAGCATCGGGTCTTCCGTGGTCAAGCGCTGCCTTCGCGGCAGCCCGCAATTCCCCCTCCTCATAGCGCAATCGCGTCAAAAATGCGGCAAACTCGCCGGCATCAAGGTCGGCCTGCGGCTTGATCCAGCCCGCCCCCGCCCCGGCAAAGCTTTCCGCATTGCGCAATTGGTCATTATCAAGGGCGTGGGGCAGCGGCACCATAATGGCCGGCCGCCCAATGACCCCAAGCTCCGCAATGGTGGAAGCTCCAGACCTGCAGATCACCAGATGGGCGTTTGCAATCCGAAGCGGCATGTCCATGAAGAAGGAGCGCAAATCAAACTTGAAGTTCAGGGGCTCATAGGCGGCCTTCACCGCTTCCATGTCTTCCGGGCGGCATTGTTGGGTCAGGCGCAAATTCTTGAGAACCGCCCGCGGCAACTCAGCCATGACCTTGGGCATGAACTCCGCAAAGAAGCGTGCCCCCTGGCTGCCGCCAAACACCAGCAGGTTGAAGGTCTGGTCTGCACCCGTGGCGGGATAGGGCGAGGCCCGCTCGGCCATGACCAAAGCTCGCACCGGATTGCCGGTCACCACCAGCTTCGCCTTGGCTTGTTCGGGAAGCTTCGCCAGTTTTGGGAATGATGAGGCAACCGCGTCGGCAAAGCGCGAGAGGAAACGGTTGGCCCGTCCCATCACCGCGTTCTGGTCATGCACGCAGGTTGCAATGCCAAGTCGCGAGGCGGCGATGATCGGCGGAAACGAGGGATAGCCGCCAAAGCCCACAACCACCTCGGGCTGCAATCTCTTCAGAATGGCCTTTGCCTGCTGCACGCCGCGAAACAATCGGAACAACCGTTCCGGCAATAGCCAGGGCTTGGACAGCGAAATCGTCGTCGAGGGAACAATATGGGTTTCAATGGCCGGAAAAGCCTTGCCGTAGTCGGCAACGCGCTCATCGGTAATCAGGTGGATGAGAAAGCCGCGCGCCACAAGTTCTTCCGCCAGCGCCTGAGCGGGAAACAAATGCCCGCCTGTTCCGCCCGCCGCCAGAACCACAACGCCGCGTCTAATTCCACCACGCACCTCACTCATCGACTCATACTCATGTTGTCACGGGCGATTGATGCCAGGAAAAATGCGGCTGCCTGCGGCTGAAGGCCAGAACCATGCCCATGGCAAAGGCAACGCCGATGAGCGACGATCCGCCATAGGAAATGAGCGGCAGCGTCATGCCCTTCGCCGGAAGCAGTGAAACATTCACCCCCATGTTGATGACCGCCTGCAAGCCGAAGACAATGCCAAGTCCGCTCAGGGCAAGGGCCGGAAAGGGATCGGACTCAATCTTCGCCCGCTGCAGGATGCGCATGACAACAAAGGCAAAGAGCAGCATCAGGCCAATGCAGGCAATCAGGCCGAATTCCTCGCCGACCACGGCAAAGGTAAAATCCGTGTGGGCATCGGGAAGAATTTGCTTGGCTTGGCCGCCGCCGGGACCCGTTCCCAGCAAGCCGCCATTGTGAAACGCCGCGGTGGCCGTATCGACCTGGAAGCTGTCGCCCTTGTCGGGATTCAAAAACCGGTCAATGCGCGAGGTCACGTGCGGAACCAGGGCATAAGCCGCCAAAACCCCCGAGGCGCAGAGCCCCGCTAACCCCAGAACCAGAATCCATGGAATGCCATAGATGAGCAGCATGGCGCCAAACGTCAGCACCACAAGCGCCGTCTGGCCGAAGTCCGGCTGCACAATGAGCAGTCCTACGAAAATTGCGAAGATAATATAGGCGATGACATGCCCCGGCATGTCAGGCCGTTTTGTATGTTCCGCCAGAAACCAAGCGGCAATCACCACGAAACTGGGCTTGGCCAATTCCGAGGGTTGAAGTCCGATGGGACCAAAATTGATCCAGCGATGGGCACCCTTGATTTCAGGCCCCCAAAACAGAGCGGCTATCATCAGGCCAAAGGAGAGGCCGAGCATCAGAAACGCCGCGCGCCGCGCCTGCCGGGGTTCAAGCAGCGAAACCGAAATCAGCAAAACCACAGCGGGCAATAGAAAGGCCAACTGGAACTTGAAGAAGTGAAAGGTGTTGAGGCCAATGCGCTCCGCTACCGGCGGGCTGGCGGCCATGCTGATCAGCACGCCAATGGCCATCAGGAGCAGGACAGCCGACAGCAGGGCCCGGTCAACCGTAAACCACCAGCGCGCAAAAACCCCACGGTCGCTTCGCGATACGAGCATCAGGACTCTCCCTTTATGATCATGACAATGCCAGGCAGTTCGGAAACAAGTTTCACGAAGGCATCGCCGCGGATTTCAAAATTGCGGTAGTGGTCAAACGAAGCGCAGGCCGGTGATAGCAGGACGACCGCATTCGCCAGTCCGGAATTCACCGCATCGCGCGACGCGGCGACAACCGCCCTGTCGAGCGTACCGCATAACTCGAAAGGCACTTTGCCATCCAGCGTCTTGGCAAATTCGTCCGCCGCCTCGCCAATCAGGTAGGCCTTCTCGATGCGCGGAAAAAATGGTGTGAGCGACGCGATGCCGCCCGCCTTGGCAATGCCGCCGGCAATCCAGAAGATATTCTCGAAGGAGGCCAGCGCCTTCGCCGCCGCATCGGCATTGGTCGCTTTCGAGTCATTGATGAAGGGCACATAGCCGAGCAAGCCTATTTCCTGCATGCGGTGCGCAAGGCCCGGAAAACTCGTCATGGCGCTTCTGATCTCGGCAACACTCAAACCAAAGGCCCGCGCCGCGCCATAGGCCATGCAGGCATTCTGCCAATTGTGAGCGCCTTTAAGCGAAGGCATGGGGCGGAGATCAATGCGCGCCACCTCGCTGCCATTCTGCCACTCACGGAGAATGCCACCCACCGCCGAAATGCCATCCTCCATTTCATGGGCAACAGAAACCGCCCGCACCCTGACGCCGGTCTTGATGCCCATGGCAATATCGGCACACCATTCATCATCGACGCCAATTACCGCCGTATCGCTTTCAGTTTGCTGCGCGAACATCCGCGCCTTGATCGCCGCGTAGTTTTCCATGCTGCCGTGGCGGTCCAGATGGTCAGGCGTGAGGTTGATCAGAATGCCCACATCCGGTTTCAACCCGGGCATCAGGTCAATCTGAAAGGACGAAAGCTCAAGCACATAGATGCGGTCCTGCACTGGCGGCCGCATCAGGAATACGGCGGTGCCAATGTTTCCGCCCACATCAACGTCACGGCCCAGAGCCTGAAAGATATGGCCGATCAGGGCCGTGGTGGTGGATTTGCCATTGGTCCCGGTAATGGCGACGATCCGCGCCCCTGTGCCCGCCGCTTCGCGCTGGAACACTTCCGTGTCGCCAATGATTTCAATGCCTGCCGTCTTGGCCTTCACTACCGTCCAGTGCGGCTCCGGATGGGTGAGCGGCACACCGGGACTCAAGATCAAACTATCAAGCGTGGCAAAATCGATGTCATGCAAATCCGAAACGGAAAGACTGGCCTCCTTCGCCGCGGTCACCGCCGCTTCCGAATCATCCCAGGCAAAAACTTCGGCCCCGCCAAGCCGCAGGGCCTCGGCGCAAGCCAATCCCGAGCGCGCCAGACCGAAGAGCGCCACTTTCTTGCTTTTGAATGAGTGGGCGGGAAACACCAATGCCTACCTGAGCTTTAGCGTCGAAAGGCCGACGAGGGCCAGCACAAAGGCAATGATCCAGAAGCGGATGACGATGGTGGGTTCCTTCCAGCCCTTCTGCTCGAAGTGATGGTGCAGCGGAGCCATGGCAAACACCCGCTTGCCCGTCATTTTGAAGGAAGCCACCTGGACGATGACGGACGCGGTTTCCAGCACAAAGAGGCCGCCAATAATGGCCAGCACGATTTCATGCTTCACCGCAACGGCAATGGCCCCCAGCGCCCCGCCAAGCGCCAGCGAACCGGTGTCGCCCATGAAAATCATGGCGGGCGGCGCATTGAACCACAGGAACCCAAGGCCCGCCCCCACCAGCGCCCCGCAGATCACCGCAAGCTCGCCCGTGCCTTTCACATAATGCACCTGCAGATATTCCGCGAACACCGCGTTGCCAACGAGATACACGATCATGCCATAGCTTGCCGCCGCAATCATCACCGGCACGATGGCCAGGCCATCAAGACCGTCCGTGATGTTCACCGCATTGCCAGCACCCACGATGACAAACACGCCCACCAAAATGAAGAAGCTGCCAAAGGGAATGAGCACATCCTTGAAGAACGGCACCGCAAGCGAACTCGACAATGGCTTGTCGCCAATCCACATGAAGCAGGCAACAGCCACGCCCGCGATCAGGAATTCAACCAGCAGCCGCGACTTGCCGGAAAAACCCTTGGTGGTCGAGCGCGTCACTTTCAGGAAATCATCATAGAAGCCGATGGCGCCAAACCCGAGCGTGACAAAAATCACCGCCCAGACATAGAGATTGCTGAGATCGGCCCACAGGATGGTGGAAACGAAAGTGCCCGAAAGGATCATGAGGCCGCCCATCGTCGGCGTGCCCTGCTTTTCAATGATATGGCGCTGCGGGCCATCGCTGCGGATGGGTTGTCCCCGCCCCTGCTTCACCTTGAGCAGCGCAATGATCCGTGGCCCGAAAACGAAGATGAAAAACAGCGCCGTCAGAATGGCCCCGCCGGTCCGCGTCGTAAGGTAACGGAACACGTTGAAAGCCGAAAACTCATCGGTGAGGCTGGTGAGGAGGTAGTAAAGCATCAGCTAGAGATCCCTGTTCAGTGGCGCAAAGCGCTCTTTTATGGCGTCCACCAGCGGTCCCATGCGACTGCCAAGCGAGCCCTTGATCATGACGACGTCTCCGGCATGAAGCCCGTCCAGCAAACTATCCTTCAACTCCGCGGAAGTTTTGGCAGAAGCGCCACGGCGTTCCTCTGGCGTTTTCTCCCAGAGATGGGCCATCAGGGGACCGGCGGCATATACGACATCAACCTTGTTGGCGTCCACTGCCTTGAAAAGCTCGGCATGAAGGCTTGCCCCGTCCTTTCCGAGTTCCAGCATGTCGCCCAGAACGGCGATTCGCCGTCCGCCCTTGCCGGTCTTGGCCCGGCCCAGCAGCGCCAGCGCGGCGGCCATGGAAACCGGATTGGCGTTGTAGCTCTCATCAATCAGCAGCAGTTCACCGGATTCAATGCGCAGGTGGTGGTGAACCCCTCTGCCCTTTGCCGCCTCGGCAACCGCCAGCGCCAGTGCCGCGCGGGCCAGATCGGCGCCCATGACTTTCACCGCGGCCAGCACCGCAAGGCTGTTCAGCACCATATGCTCGCCGGGCAGGCCAAGCTTGTAGATGAGCTTCTCGCCCATTACGTCCGCCGTCACGCAACTGCATGTCGCATGCAGCACCACGCGCTCCGACCTCACGTCGGCTTTTTCATGGGTGCCGAAACTGATGATACTCTGAATGCCCGCGCTGCGCGCCGCTGCAGCGAGGCGATCAAAGAAGGGATTGTCACGGTTGAGCACCGCATGGCCGCCGGTCTCCACCCCCGTGAAGATTTCCGCCTTGGCATCGGCGATCTCCTCAACCGAATTGAAATTGCCGACATGCACCGGGGCCACATTGGTCACAATCGCCACATGCGGCCGCACCATGCCAACCAGCGGCGTGATTTCGCCCGCATGGTTCATGCCGATTTCAAATACGCCATAGGCCGCATTGCGCGGCATCCGCGCCAGGGTCAGTGGCACTCCCCAATGATTGTTGAACGATGCCACCGAGGAATGGGTCAGGCCGGATGCGGCCAGCGCCACGCGCAGCATCTCCTTGGTGCTGGTCTTGCCGACGCTGCCGGTGACGCCCACGATCTGCGCCTGGGAACGGGCCCGTGACGCACAGCCGATTTTTTCCAAACCTTCAAGCGGGTCACTGTCAACAACCAGCAGTGGCCCCGCCGCCTTCATCTCATCTGTGGCGCGTGATACAATCGCAAGGCCCGCACCCGCCATGAGAGCCTTGGCTGCAAACTCATGGGCATCATGGGTCTCACCCTTGATCGCCACGAATATGTCGCCAGGCGCAATTGTCCGCGTATCGATGGAAACCCCATTGAGCGGCTTGCTGACCGTCCCGATCAATTTTCCGCCGCTCGCGGCAACCAGTTCATCCGCTGTCCAGAGCGCGGGTTCAGCCATGATAGGCCTTCCCTTCTATGGCGGCGCGCACCGCCTCATGGTCACTGAAGGGGATGACTGTTGCGCCAATGGTCTGGCCCTCTTCATGGCCCTTGCCCGCAACCAGCAGAACGTCTCCCGCCGCCAAGCCATCAACCCCGGCGCGAATGGCATTGGCCCGGTCCCCTATCTCCTGTGCACCCGGACAGGCGGCGAGTATTTCGGCGCGGATCGTCTTGGGGTCTTCGCTGCGCGGATTATCATCAGTCACGATAATCCGGTCCGCATGCTTCGCCGCCATGGCTCCCATCTCCGGCCGTTTGCCCTTGTCACGGTCGCCGCCGCAGCCAAAAACCACAACCAGTTTTCCATCCGTGTAAGGACGAAGCGCGGTCAGGGCATTCTCAAGCGCATCCGGCGTATGGGCATAATCGACAAAGATCGAGGCCCCGCTCCTGCTCTTGCCCGCCAATTCCAAACGGCCCTTTGCGCCCTGCAAGGACTCCAGCGCATGCACGACAAGCACTTCCTCGCCGCCTGTGGCAAGCACAAGGCCCGCCGCCACCAGCGCATTCGAGGTCTGGAAATCGCCAACTAACGGCAAGTATACCGAGTGGATTTTTTGCGCGCCCTGCAGTTTCAAGTGCTGGCCGAGACCATCCCGCTGCGTACTGAGCAATTTAAGTTCAGCCCCAAGCTTGCCTACCGAGAAAATCTTCAACCCGCGCACCTTGCAACGGGCGGTGACTTCGGCGCTGAAGGAAGTGTCGGCGTTAATGACGGCCGGCGCGCCGGCGGGCAGCAGCGCTTCAAACAGCCGCATCTTCGCGTCAAAATAGTCTTCCAGCGTGGCATGGTAATCCAGATGATCGCGCGACAGATTGGTAAATCCCGCCGCCGCAAAGCGAATGCCGTCGAGCCGATATTGCGCCAGACCATGGCTTGAAGCCTCAAGCGCCAGATGCCCTACATGGTCTTCTGCCAGCGTTGCAAGCAGGCGCTGCAACTGTACTGGATCAGGTGTCGTGTGGGCGAGATACTCCGTGCCCGAAGGCCCAACCACCCCAATGGTCCCGAGGCTCGCGGCGCGAAAACCCATGGAGAGCCAGATCTGGCGGACAAAGGCGGCAACCGAGGTTTTCCCGTTGGTGCCCGTCACCGCCACCGTGAGGTCCGGCTGCTTGCCAAAAAACCGCGCCGCCATGCGGGCAAAAAGCTGGCGCGGATTGGCCGTCTCGATCACCAGTCCCGAGCCGCTGTAAGACCCCTCATTGGCAATGACAACGCTGGCCCCGCGGGCGAAGGCCTGGCCAATATATTTTGCCCCGTCCACTTTCGTGCCCGGCAGCGCCGCAAAGGCAAATCCCGGCTCAACCTCGCGGCTGTCCGCCGTCAGCCCGGCAACAAGCAGTGAACCCGCGGCTTCCGGTATAGCCGCGTCAGTTCCAACCAGTTTTGCCAGCATGGCGCTCATTTCCGCTCAACCGTCCTTCTTTGCGGTTTTGGCAAGCTTTGCCAGCTTCTCGATGTCTTCCGGCGTGAACACCGGCCTGACGCCCAGAAGCGGCGCGACCCGCTCGATGATCTTGCCAGCCGTCGGCACGGCATTCCAGCCCGCCGTGGCAAAGCCATAGGTTTCCGGCGTGGCCTTCGGCTCATCCAGCATGACGATAATCGCGTATTTGGGGTTGTCCATCGGGAAGGCCCCGATGAAGGAATTCAGCAATTTGTCGGGCACGTAGCGTCCGCCGACAACCTTCTCCGCCGTGCCGGTCTTGCCCCCCACCCGGTAGCCGATGACATCGGCCTTGGAGGCCGTTCCCTCCGTCACATTGAGCCGGAAAAGATAGCGCATTTTCTCGCTGGTTTCCGGTTTCACGATGCGTTTGGCCAACACCTCCGCCTCCGCCACATCGCGCTTCAGGAATGTGGGCGCGGTCATCATGCCATTGTTGATCAATCCACCAATCACCGAAATCCCTTGCAAGGGCTGTACGGCAAATCCATGGCCAAAAGCGGCGGTGGCGGTGGCCAGCTTGCTCCAGTGCTTGGGCAAAAGCGGCTTGGCGCTTTCCGGCACTTCCGTGGTCAGCCGGTCAAAAAAACCGACCCGGCGGAGGAATTCCTGGTGCCCCTCCAGCCCCACATCAAGCGCCATGCGGGCCGTTCCGATGTTGGAGGAATTGATGAATATCTCTGGAACCGTCAGCACCCGTCGCTGGGCGTGGTAATCACTGATGCTGGCATTGCCGATGACCAGTGGAAACCGCGCATCATACTTTCCCTTGAGATCCGTCACCCCATAGTCAAAGGCCATGGCGAAGGTCACGGCCTTGATGACCGAGCCAAGTTCGAACACCCCGCTCGTCATCATGTTGGCCTGCTCCTTGCGGAACTTCTTGTCTTCCTGGTTGGGATTGAAATCAGGCAGTGAGACAAGGGCGATGATCTCGCCCGTAGTGATATCAAGAATGATGCCGCCCGCGGCTTTGGCCTGGAACTTGATGACAGCCTTTTCCAGTTCATCGGTCAGCGCGTGCTGCACCCGCGTGTCGGCGGAAATCTGCGCCGGGCTTGCCGTCTCGCCGGAGCCTTCGGCAAGTGACGCCGTATAAAGGGCTCCCTGGTCATCAAGATATTTCTCAATGCCGGCAATGCCCTTGCTGTCCAGATCGACATAGCCAACCGTGTGAGCCGCCAGCCGACCGAGCGGATAGACGCGGCGGCGCTCGTTCACAAAACCAACCCCGGGGATGCCAAGATTGTAAACGGCATCGCGCTCTTCCGGTGCCACCTGTCGCTTGAGCCAGGCAAAAGCCCTCCCCGGCTGGGTGAGTTTGGCGCGCAGCGCTTTCGCTTCAAGATCGGGAACCGTCGCCGTCAGGCTTTCAATCGCCTCCTCGACATCGATGATCTTTCGCGGGTCCGCATAAAGCGATGCAACCGCGATGTCCGTGGCGATCACCACGCCGTTGCGGTCGACGATATCGGGCCGGGGCATGCGCGGCTGGTGTTCAGCCAGCACATCGTCTTCAACGCCCATGCCCTTATATATGGTGAGGTTGGCCAGTTGCAAGGATATGGCAAGGAACGCAATTGAGAAACCGATGGCCACAAGGCGAATGCGGTTTTGGCCCGCCAGTTTCGCCGGGCCATCAAATCTGTCATCGGGCTCGTGTGTCATGGTCACTGCATTTCTTTAAGAATATCGCCAATCACGTCCTTGCCCTTTTCCTCCAGCATGATGATGGGTTCGGCCGGTACCCGTTCGGCAAGCTCAACTTCGCTCACGAATTGCGATGCGGTCACGGTTTGCAGTTTCAGGTTTTCCTGCGCCAGCTTTTGCAGCCTGTCCGGCCGCGTGAGACTGCTCCATTCGGCACCGAGCACCTTGATGGACTCGCGCTCTTCCGAAATGCCGCTCTTGAACTTGGCGATCTGCCGTTCGTAGCCGCGCGTCGAATGTTCAAGCGAATAGAGAAAAAACCCTGAAACCAGAACCGCGAGCATCAAGCAGGCGTTGAAGAATTTATGCATGGTGGCGGCTCCGTTCAATCCGGGGAATTCCAAGGTCGCCCCGCGAATCCGGCCACGCCGGAGCAGCCGTGCGCGAAGCCGCCCGGAGCTTGGCGCTGCGGGCCCGTGGATTTCCGTCCGCTTCCTGCTGTGACGGATCAAGATGACCCTTGAACAACAATTCAAAGCTGGGGCTGGCCTGCGCGATGGTTCCCGGCATGTGGCGCGAAACCTCCGGCGTCCTGCCGCTGCGCATGGCCAGGAAGCGCTTCACGATGCGGTCCTCGAGCGAATGAAAACTCACCACCACCAGCCGCCCGCCAACCTCCAAGATCTTTTCCGCCTCATGCAGGGCGTCAACCAGTTCTTCCAGTTCCGCATTCACGTAAATGCGCAGCGCCTGGAAGGTCCGCGTCGCCGGATGGGTTCGGTCCTTTGCCCGCTGCGGCCCCGTTGCCTTCTCAACCGCTTTGACAAGATCGATCGTCGTGACCAGCGGGGACTCAAGCCGTTGCGCCACAATGGCCTTGGCGATGGCGCGCGAGCGCGGCTCTTCGCCAAACAGGAAAATCACTTTTGCCAGCATCTCCGGAGAATAGGTGTTGACCACATCAGCCGCACTTTGCCCGGCCTGCGACATGCGCATGTCGAGCGGACCCTCGCGCATGAATGAGAAGCCGCGCGCCGCCTCGTCAAGCTGCATGGAGGAAACCCCTACATCCAGCACCACGCCCTGCACCTTGCCAAGTCCAAGGCTGGCAAGATGGCCGCTCATGACGCCAAACCGCCCTTCAATTAGCGTAAGCCTTCCAACGAATTTCGCGGCAAGTACCTGCCCACCGGCAATGGCGGCGGGGTCGCGGTCCAAAGCCACAACCCGGCAGTCGGCTGCTTCCAGAATGGCTCGCGCATAGCCCCCCGCCCCAAAGGTTCCGTCGACATAGATGGCGCCGGATTTTGGCCCAAGCGCCTGCACCACCTCGTCAAGCATGACGGGAACATGGCGCGGCTGGGTTTGGCCTGTTTCAGGGGTCATTTTTTGGGCAATTTATCACAGTGAACAAGACGTTAACGTTTGCCCGACATTGCCCCCGAGAACATTAACAAATAGTTTCAAATTAGCGTCATCCCGCAACAGAAATGTCAGTCGGCCTGTAAGCCGGGTTCTGTCCTGGCGGTTTCCCGCCATGGATGACCATTCATCTGGAACCTCCGTTGCCGGAGGCTTCGCGCGACCTACCCGGGCAGTGGGCCGAAAAGACCCTGGGCCGAAGCCCGTACCACCCCTATTCGGTCTTGCTCCCGGTGGGGTTTACCCTGCCGCAACCGTTGCCGGCCACGCGGTGCGCTCTTACCGCACCGTTTCACCCTTGCTGCGGATAGTCCGCGAGCGGTTTAATTTCTGTGGCACTTTCCCTGGGGTCGCCCCCGCCGGGTGTTACCCGGCACCGTTTTTCCGTGGAGCCCGGACTTTCCTCCCCCGCACCCTTTCGGGCCTAGCGGGAGCAGTCATCCAGCCGACTGACGCCCCTGACCTATTCCGCCCCGCTGCCGAGGTCAACAAAAACCGCCTGTCCACAAATTCCTCGGCCGGGGCAATATCATGGCGGCAAAAAGCGCGCTAAGAGAAAGGCAATGCGCGCGCCCCTGCCCATAATGCTTGCCACCCTTGTGCTGGGATCAGCCCCTTCTTTGGCCCAGGAGCGCATCTGGACTCTCGACCAGACCGATGCCGAGGTCTACCTGGTTTTTGGCGTGCCGGAAACCGATGACGTAGGCGTGAGTTTCTGGTGCACCCAGCGATCGGGCATCGTGAAATTGTATTTCCCGGAGTCCGATCCCAAGCTTAAACCTGCAGTAGAGGTAAATTTCGAGCTGGAAGTCGCCGCTAAACTCTATCCCCTCAAAGGCAAAACTGCCTTAAATGAGGAATCAACCGGAACCAGCCTCGAAGCGGAACTGAAAACAACTGACCCGGTGTTTGCGGCCCTGCAAACGGTCAACCGTTTTGCCGTGAAAATAGGTCCACGCAACCAAGTGTTCCCCTTGGGCGAGGCGGATTTTCCAACCCTCCTCGACGTCTGCGGTAAACCCTAAACCTGCTCCAGCCCCTGCAGCAGGCGGTGCAGGGTAATGACCGTGGAGGAATCCGCAATCCCGTCCACCCGTGAAGGGCGGAAGTGGCGCTGGAAAGCGCGCACCGTGATTTGCGTGAGGTCATCATAAAGGCCGTTGACCTCTACCCCATATCCGTAAAGCCGCAGCATGCCTTGCAGCGCTTGAACCGGCTGGCCCTGGTCACCCAATTGCAGGAAGGTTCCGCCCTCAATCGGTTCAGGTCTCACCCAATGGCCAATGCCTTGCCCATGCAAACGCGCCCAATCAAATTTTTCGCCGGGATCGATTTTCCGCCCAAGTGCGATATCCGAATGCCCCAGCACACGGGTGGGATGAATGCCGTGGCGCGCCACAATGTCCTTGCACAGCGCAATGACCGCCAGCATCTGGGCTTCCGGAAAATCCGGGTATCCAGCCGCATGGCCGGGGTTTTGAATTTCGATGCCGATGGAACAGGAGTTGAGGTCTTGCTGGCCCTTCCATGAGGAAACGCCGGCATGCCAGGCCCGCATGTCTTCATCTACCATCTGAATGACCACCCCGTTTTCCTCAACCAGATAATGGCATGAGACCTTAGAAATGGGATCGCAAAGCCAGCGGCAGGCCTTCTTGGCATCAGCCATGCCCGTATAGTGCAGGACAAGCATGTCCGCCGCAATGCCATCCCGCCGCGGTTCGATATTGGGTGACGGCAGGAAAGCCGACGCGAGCACCGAGCGCGTCACAACTGGTGCTCCTTCAATATCTGCTCATAGGCGGCATTGATGCGGGCCAGACGGCTCGTCGCCAGGATCACCATCTCGGCGGGAACGCCAGCGGCGATTTGCTTGTCCGGATGATTGTCGCGCACCAGTTTGCGGTAACGGAGCTTGATCGAGGCCAGATCCATTTTCCGGTCAACATCGAGGATCACATAAGGATCATCGGGGCCGGCAGTCACATGGCGCGCCTTGATGCGGGCAAAATCATGAGGGCCGAAACCGAAATGCTGCGCAACATTTTCAAGATAGCTCAGTTCTGCCGGATGAATGACGCCATCCGCCTTGGCAATGTGGAACAGCCCGTCGAGAACGCTTTCAAGCGTGGCGGCCTTGGCGTGAAATAATCTCGCAATCTGGCGCGCATAGGAATCATAGCCCGTCACATCCTGCTTCGCGAGATTGAAAACCCGGGCCACCGCCGCAAGATCCGCTTGCGGAACGTGAAACACCCGTTTGAACGCCGCCACCTCATCAACGGTTACCACCCCGTCAGCCTTCGCCATTTTGGCGCCAAGCGCAATCATCCCGATAGTGAAGCCCAGGGATTTTTCAGGCGCAGTTACCCGCCCCGCGGCCAGCTTTGCCAGAAAGCCGCCAATCGAATCTCCAACGAGGGCGAGCGCCTCACTAATGCGGGTCCAGAGAGACATGAGCTGGTGAGTTTACCGAATTCGCGGCCGGGCTTAAGGGCATTCAGAGGTTTTTGAAATAGTGCAAAAGCTTGAAGTTGGGAACATCAATATCCTGGTGCTGCGCAAGCCGCCGTTCCACATGCCAGGCCCGCCCCGCAGTCCAGACGGTTGCAACAATCGCTGGAATGAGCCCAAGGAGCATAAGTCCCTCGGACAGGACTTCCGGCAATCCAAGAAGCTTGGAAAATGCCCAAATCGTGGTCAGTGCCGCGGTGCCCAGAAGACACAAGGTGAGCAGCGTTATGCCCGAAGCGGCAATAAAGCAGCCTAGCGGGCTAAAGGCCTGTGACGAGCCCTTGGGAGCGACATCCGGTTTTATCAGTTCCTGTTCCATGGGCTCTCATATGCCCTTTCAGGCCAGAAATTGCAACGAACCCGGAAATTTAATGACAGTAAGCATTGCCGCTGCGCCGGTTCTGCAAATCCAGGTGGATATGGTCGCGGTGGTGCGCATCGGAACCCGGCCCAAGTACGGTCGCAAACGCGCCGCAGGCCTCGCCCCGAACCTGCCGGAGAAATTTCTTGGCATTCCTGTCACCGTTCCAATCAGCCAGAACCGAAACCTTGCGGCCGCTCTCCAGGGTGAAGGCCGAAATATCAATGGCATTGCCAAAACCATGCTCGCTCATCTTGGCGCCCCGCGCGTTGTTGCGCCCGCGGCAGACATATGACGCGGCCACATCAATGCCCACAACCCTTTCGCCGAAAACGTCCACGGCGGATCTCTGGACCGTTCCCTCAAGCCAGGTGTCGAGCGGCGCGGCAAGTCCGCAATTCATCGTTGCCAATTGGCTAAACCGGACGCCGGCCAGCGATGATACGCTGTAACGGTCGCGCACTTCGCAGCCATTGCCCTCATCGATATCAGGCAGGGCCTGGGCCTGGCCGAGAGAGCGCGGATCAACCGTGCAGGCTGAAGCAGGGCTACGCAGCCCCTTGCTTTCAAAGTATTTCCGCGAGGACGAGTCCGAACATGCCGTCACCGCGAGGGCCACCGCAAGGCCAGCCGACAAATTTTTGATCCACCGCATAAGCCACCAACCGCAGGAAAGAATCCAAATAGGTTAGGCTGAAACGGTTAACGGCAGGTGATCAGCGCGTCAGCGCCGCCACCAATTGGCTGACGTCGCCCTTGCGCTTGGAAATATACGAGGTGAACAACCCGCGCTGCAAATAGGTGAGCGAAAAGCCCATGACCTTCACATCGGAAATCTTGTACGTACCGTTGCGCCAAGTGAGCTTCCAGCGCACATTGTAGGTTTGCCCCGACAGCAGATAAATCTTGCTGCCGACGATGACGTCCTTGTTGGCATCAATGGTTGCTTCGCCGATCTCGTATTTGGCCACGCGGTACTCGCGCGACTGCTCGGCAAAATATCGCGCCATGAAGGTGACCACACCCTGATAGTATCTGCTCCGCTGGCTGGCGCGGAGGTTAGGCTTGTACTGGCCAAGCGAATAATTGGAAATGCCGGCCACATCCGCATAGGCCTCAATGACGCCGGAAAATTTGCCAACCGTTCCCAAGCGGTGCGCCGCCAGCATGTCCTTGCCAAACCGGTGCATGAACGCAATCGACGGATGATCAGCCGCTAATGCGGGTGAAATGGAACTGGCGGCAATGAATCCCAAAAGGGCGCGGCGGGTGATCATGATTCGATTTTCCAACGGAACTCTTCGGGCAAATACGTTTAAGGGCGTGCAAACACGCTCATAAACTTATTTGCCGCAATTACCAAGTCTCTGCTTCCCGCAATTCTGCAAAGAGCGCCCCAAAATCACCCTTGGAGCGGTTGAGAACGTCATTAAAGCGTTTCTTCGTCGCAATCGTCAGCCACACCCCTTTGACATTGATGTCGCTGATCTTGTAGCCGCCGCCTGCCGGGATAAGTCGCCATTTCACTTGCTCACGCCCACCGCCATTTTGGACAATCGCACTTGTGATCGTGATATAGTTGCCCTGTTGCGAAGTTGAAATGATTTTCAGGTCAGAGCCTTTGAAATCATCCACATAGTACACAAACAGGGCCGCCGCATAATTGTTGAACAGGGCGTAGAATTTATTCTTGTCGCCTGGTGGTAACTTCTTCTGGTAGGGACCAAGCGCAAAATTGGCGATGTTCCGCAAGTTGATGTAACGGTTCAACACGGAAGCAAACCTTCCGCGCAGCGCCGCACCTTTGGCGCCGCTGTTTGCCAGCGACATGACTTCATCGGCGATTTTGCCGACATAGCCCTCAGCAGGATTCACCGCCGCAGTGGCATGGCCAGCGCTGCCCGCGACTGCCACTCCCAAAAGCAAAGCCGCAAAATCCCGCCGGCTGAACTTGCGGTTTATTGTGCCGTTCATAGAACCTCCAAACACCTTGACGGAGTTTCCTCCAAGCGTCTGCTAATCGCCGCACTATACGCCTTGAAAGTATGGAAAAAGCAAGGCCGCAATCGACAGATTTGAATCGGCTGGAAAACTGCCTTGCTCTTCCGCAGCTTAAACAATCATTGAAAAGCATATAAAGATATGTTTATGTCTGTTTCAAGAGGAGTTTTGGCATGGATGAGTTGCTTGTGGGACTGAGGGCAATTGCCGAATCGACCCGCGTGCGCATTCTCTTTGTCCTTTCCCACGGCGAATTCAACGTCAGCGAACTCACCCAAATCCTTGGGCAAAGCCAACCCCGCGTCAGCCGCCATCTTAAGCTCATGGTCGAAGCGGGCATGGTCTCGCGTCACAAGGAAGGCAATTGGGTGCTCTTTCGCCTGCGCGAGGAAGGGCTGGGCGGAACCCTGTCGAGCGCCATCGTTGACATGTTGCCCGCCCACGACGCCACCCTTGCCCGCGATCTTACCCGACTGGAAACCATCCGGACGCAAAGAGCCGAATTGGCCGCCAGCTATTTCGCCAGCAATGCCGCGAACTGGGAAAAGCTGCGTTCCTTCCACATCCACGAGAAGGATGTTGAAGGCGCTATGCAGGCCATTCTCGGCAAGGCCCGTGTTAAATCGCTGGTCGACCTGGGCACCGGCACCGGCCGCGTCCTGGAGCTTTTCGCGCCCCAGGCCGAACTGGCCATCGGCATTGATTCGAGCCGCGAGATGCTGGCCATCGCCAGATCGAATCTGGAAAAAAAGGCGCTGCGCCATGCCCAGGTCAGGCAAGGGGAAATCTATGCCCTGCCCTTTGCCAATGGCGCGGCTGATCTCGTCGTCATTCACCAGGTCCTGCACTACCTTGATGATCCTGGCCGCGCCCTGCTCGAAGCCCGTCGCATTCTTCATCCCGAAGGCCGGCTGCTGATTGTCGATTTTGCCCCCCACGAACTTGAATCCCTGCGCAGCGAACACGCCCATCGCCGCCTTGGAATCTCCACCGAGCAAATCACCGGCTGGTTCAACCGTGCCGGTCTTACGCTGCTGCAACATGAACTCCTGCCCCCGCCCTGGCTCAAGGAGCAAACCGGGCTGACCGTATCAGTCTGGCTGGCCGTGCCCAAGATAACGCGGATGCCAATCCACGCGAAACATTCCGTTGATATGGAGTCAAAGGCCCGATGACCAACGCAACGCCTGAGGCCAAAAAACTCACCGTCTCATTTGAGTTCTTCCCGCCAAAACCCGGTGACGCCGAAGAAGCCTTCTGGCGTACCTTGAAACGGCTCGAACCTATCAACCCGAAATTCGTGTCTGTCACCTATGGGGCTGGCGGCACCACGCGCGACCGCACCTTAAGCACGGTCAAACGCATTCACAATGAAACCAAACTCAAGCCCGTGGCCCATCTCACCTGCGTGGGCGCCTCGAAAGATGAAGTAAACACAGTGGTCAGGGAGAACTGGGATGCGGGGGTCCGCCATATCTTGGCGCTCCGCGGCGATCCGCCCGGCGGTGTCGGCAAGCGCTTCGAGCCCCATCCGCAGGGTTACAAGAACGCCGCCGATCTGGTGCGCGGCATTCGCGCCATCGCCGACTTCGAGGTCTCCGTCACCGCCTATCCCGAGCGCCATCCAGAATCAGTATCCATCGAAGAAGACCTGGCCTTCATGGCCGACAAGGCCGAGCACGGGGCCAGCCGCGCCATCTCGCAATTCTTCTTCCACAACGCATTCTTCCTGCGCTTGCGTGACCGGATTTTTGCCCGTGGCATTGATATTGAACTTGTGCCGGGCATTTTGCCCATCACCAATTTCGCCCGCGTCTGCGAATTTTCGGCCAAGTGCGGCGCCCACATCCCGCCTGATCTTGCCCGCCGTTTCGCCGGCCTCGACGCCGATCCGGAAACCCGCAATCTCGTGGCCGCTATCGTTGCCGCCGAACAGGTTGAGGCGCTGCGCCGCGAAGGCGTGAATGCCTTCCACTTCTACACCCTCAATCGCGCCGATCTGGTTTATGCCATTTGCCGAGTGCTGGGATTGGGCACGCCCAAGGAAGAAGCCGCCTAAGGCATCTTGTTTCGCGCCCAGACTTTTCCAATTTGTGGCCGTGCTGCCACCAACTCATAATGTCTCTTGATATTGGCATGGCGTGCAAAAAGCTGCGTCACGTCCGGCGCCCAGCTCACCAGCATGGCCGCATAGATATCAACCGCGCTCAAGGCTGGGCCAAGAATGAACGGCCCTTCGCCCAGTGCTTCGGCGAAAATGTCATAGTCCCGCTCCATGTCTTCTATGGCCTTGGCCTTGATGGCATCGGCATGGCCCGCATCGGTCGAATGACGTGCCGGATAATACATGCGCAAATCCGCCATGTAGACTGCCGTGGCGAAATAAAGCATCCAGCGCAGATAGCGTCCCCGCAAAGGCGAAGTGACAGATGGCGCAAGGCTCGCCGCCGGATGGAGGTCCGCCAGGTAGATCATCATGGCCGCACTCTCCGTCATGATACTGTTATCAGCCAGGCGGAGAGTGGGCACCTCGCCCCGTGGATTGATTTGCAGGTAGCTCCGCGGAACAGTCCCATCGGGGCCACGGAGAATGTCGATGATTTCGAAGGCGGCGCCGCATTCCGTAAGAAGGGCCTCAACCGCGGCTGAACCGGCATTGGGCCGGGCATAGAGCTTGAACATGAACTTCTCCTTTGGCAGACGCGCAATAGAGCATATAAGCGGCAATATCCAGCCAGCACCTTTTGGATTGCCCAGCAGCGCCATGTCAAAACCACCGCTCCATCCCAGCAAGCCCAAACCGGTGCGCTTTTCCTATTCAACTTCCGACCAGCCTCCCCTGCAGCGCGCCGTCATCCAGGCCATCGAGAAAATGGGCGGCCAGCGCAAGCTCAGGAAGCTTTACTTTCAGCATCAGAAAAGCGTGGCGGACGGTGAGAATTTTTTCGGCGCCGCCATCCGTCTGCTGAAACTCAATGTCATGTATGATGAGGCGGAACTGGCGCTCACGCCGAAAACCGGCCCCGTGCTCTTCATCGCCAACCATCCCTACGGCGTCATGGATGGCATCACCCTGACCTGGCTTGCCACCAAGGTGCGCGCCGATACCAAGGTTCTGGCCAATGACGTGCTGTGCCAGGCCCCGGGAGCCGCGGGCAATCTCCTGCCAGTGGCCTTCGCCCCCACCCGCGAGGCCCGCGAAACCAACGTGAGTTCACGCCTTGCCGCCCAAAGTTGGCTGCGCGACGGCCATGCCGTCGGAATTTTCCCCGGCGGCGGCGTTGCAACATCGGAAAAGCCATTAAAGGGCCAGGCCGTTGACCTGCCCTGGGCGCCCTTCACCGCAAAGCTCCTGCGCATGTCGAAGGCAACCGTCATTCCAATCTTTTTCACCGGGCAAAACAGCAGACTTTTCCAACTGGCAAGCCACTTGAGTCTGACGCTCCGGCTTTCCCTGGTCTTTCGTGAAACGACCCGCCGCATTGGAACCGGCCTGAGCGTGCGCATTGGGCGGCCCGTTCCCTTCAGTGAAATCGCCCACATCGACGACCGCAATGAACTGGTCATGGAACTTCGCAAGCGCACCTATGATCTCGCCAAGGCCGAAGACATCAGGGGCACCCGCACCGGCCTTCATTTGCGCGAAGCAAAAATCAAGGGCGGCAAAAACCGCGACGCGGAATAACAGCCCCCTTTCCGAAAAGGGCTTGCGACTCAGATTCAAAGGGATTCAAACAGCTGCGATCGGAACTGAGATGATGCGTGGGCGCCGGCTTGTCTTTCTGTTCATCCTGTTACTGGGCGCTTGCCTGTCCAGCGCTACGGCGACGGCCTGTCCGGCCTCCACTTTCATCACCAATGCCGGAAGCGCCTTCATGGGCGCGGCCCGCGCCCATTCCGCCTCAGCCTTTTCCGGGGTCACGGCCCGCTATACGGACCTGCGCGGCATTTCCATGTTCGCTCTCGGCCCCCATCGTAGGCTTTTGAACAAGTCGAGGGAAACAGAATATCTCACGCTCACGCGTGGCTTCATTGGCCGTTTCATGCTGCGCTATTCCAGCCGTTTTTCCGGCAGCGGAATGACCATCAAGGACTGCGTCGGCTCCAGCAGCGCCATGACCGTCAATACACGGCTGTCGAACGGCAAGAAAATAATCTTCAAGCTTCACCGCTCCAAACGCGGCTTTCTGGTGCGCGATGTCAATATCTCGTCGGTCTGGCTGGCCCAGCAGTTGCGCTCAACTTTCGTCGGCGTCATCAACCGCAACGATGGCGATATCGACTCCCTCTTCGCCTATCTCCGCCGCTGAGTTCAAACCTGTGCCACAAGGAAAATGCGCGGGAAGCGCATCAGAACCTTGCCGTCAAGAATGACAGGATAGGCCTTTGCCAGATTGGCACGATAGGCATCAATAAATTTTCCGCGCAACGCTTCATCCAGCGGATCGAGATAGGGCCTGAGTCCCGTTGTGCTGAAAAAATCAACAATCCCCTGCACCCCGTCGAGCACATGGGTATAGGCCGTGTGCCAGATATCGAGGCTTCGGCAATGGGGCTTCAGCAGAGTGTAGTATTCATTTGGCGTCCGGATCACCTCGCGCGATCCCGCCGCGTGCCTGAGAGCATTGGCCCAAGGTCCGGCTTCCGCCGTTTCGCACATCAGCCGGTGGCTGGGCTCACCCATATTGTCCGGCATCTGCAGCGCCAGCACGCCGCCGGCTTTCAAGCCTTTGAGCAAGCGAAGCAAAACCGAATCATGACCAGGCACCCAATGGAAACTTGCATTGGCATAAAGAAGATCGGCTTGGGGATCTCCCGGCCATGCGGCAATGTCAGCTTCCATGAACTGAACCTGCGGCAGGTCTTTCCGCGCCTTCGGCAGCATCGTCTTTGAGGTGTCGAGGCCAACCAGTTTGGCCTGCGGGTAGGCTTCATGCAGAAGGGCCGTGGAATTTCCCGGTCCGCAGCCAAGATCATAGACAAGCTCCGGCGCCTTCAACGGAATCCGCGCCAACAGGTCGCGCGCCGGACGGCTGCGTTCATCGCCAAAGCGCAGGTAATCCTCAGGCCGCCAATCCTCCATGCCTCAGCCGCGCCGCTGGCCCATGAGTCGGCTCCTGACATCGGCTGGCAAATTGAGGTCCGCCAGGTCCCGGTCACTCAAGGCCATAAGATCAAGCCGGGGGATGCGGCAGCGGGCGACACCATTAACCCTCAAAATTCCGGATAACAGGCGGGCCATGCGTTCCAGGGAAAGTGTCATCGTACCCTCGTAAATTGATAGCTTAAGTCCGAATATGTTCACTATCTTCCCATTTTAAGCCATAAACAAACGAGTTTTATGGACAAAGCCATCAAACCAGCTTATGCCTCACTCATGAGCGCAATGCCGCCCCTTGCCGCTATCCGGGTTTTTGAAACCGTGGCCCGCCACGGCAATTTCAGCCGCGCCGCTGCCGAACTGAACATGACCCAGTCGGCCGTAAGCTATCGGATCAAGCTTCTGGAAAGCTTCGTCGGCGCACCCCTGTTTGTGCGCCAGGCCCGCGGCGTCGCCCTGACCGAAAAGGGCGAGACAATCGCCCCCACCGTGAGCCGCGCCCTTGGCGATCTCGCCCAAAGCTTCCGGCTGGTGCGCGAAGAAAGCAATTCCGTGCTGGTGATCTCAACCATGCAAACCATTGCCGGCATCTGGCTGGCGCCGCGCCTTGGCGGCTTCCAGTTGCTCCATCCCGAATTTGCCCTGCGCATTGATATTTCCGATCAACGGGTGGACTTGGACAATGAGGGCGTGGATGTGGTGATCCGTTCCGGCAAGGGCAATTGGCCGGGCCTCACCAGCCACTTCCTACTGAGTCAAACGTTCACGCCCGTGTGCAGCCCGCACTACATCGCCCGCGAAGGCCGGCCCGCATCGCCCAGCGATCTTCCCAATCACGTGCTCATTGACCGTAATGACATTTGGTGGCCGATCTGGTTCGAAACCGCGGGCCTTGACCGGAATGCTACAATCGCCCGCACCAGCATTGACGTTGATACCCAGCAAATGGCGGTCATCCTTGCCGTATCAGGTTCCGGCATTGCCCTCGTCTCGCCGGCTTTTGCGAAAGACGATCTGAGTTCCGGGCGGCTTATCCAGCTTTTTGACGTGATGGCAAAGTCCGGCTCGGACTATTACTTCGCCTATTCGGAAGCCCGCCGCAACACCCCCAAAATCCGTGCCTTCCGCGAATGGATATTGAAAGAAGCGGGAACCGCCTAGCTGATTAGTCGATATTTGGGTTGTGATTTGATGACAAATTTACTTATAGTTGTGACGGTACGTAAGATTATTCAACATAAATCGTGGGCCTGACTTGGTATTTTAGAGGAAACTAGAAATGGCATCTTCATTCCTGAATGGACTGACCAAAGAAGATCGCGTGAAATTGGAAAGAACACTTTGGGAGAACCAAGGAGGCGTCTGCTTCATTTCTCAGAAAAAAATTGATCTCGAAATAGATAAGGTTGACATCGATCACATCATTCCGAGTCGGGATAAGGGCAAAGATGAGCCAAGCAATTTTGCGCTGACCCTGGAGCACTTCAATCGATCAAAACAGGCATCTGATCTCCGTGTTGCCAGAGTTATGGCGCGATTTGAAGAAATTCGCGAGCAATCGGACTCTGATGATCGCGGTGTAAATCTCAACGATGTGCTGAAATCATATGGTGGAGCGAAGGCCCCTCTCGCTGCCAAAATTGAAGAGAACACCCTAACATATGTCAACAACGATCAAGACAAAATATCGCTGACGCTTCATACGGACAAGCTTTCGGGTATGAAATATTTTTTTACCGTTGCACCGATTACCGCGGTTTTTCATGATGACAAGACAAACCCGAGGCCCATCGGGTCCAATATCAGAGGACTAGTTGAAGAGTTCCATAAGGGACGCCCACAACTTCACGTTTCTTTAGGCTGGATTAAGTCTACTGATTTGCCGGAAATGCGGATCAATCTCTTTGACGGACAACACAAAGCGGCGGCACAGATACTGTTGGGAGCGAAAGAGTTGCCGGTCAGAGTATTTGTCGATCCCAATCTGGACGTCCTGCTGACTACGAACTTCAATGCTGGAACTACGTTAAGACAGGTTGCATTTGACAAATCCGTTCAACGGCGACTGGGCTCCCATATGCTTAGGGATCGTATCGAAAGGTTTCGTAATGAAAAGGGTCTTGCCCCAGATTATTATGAATTTTCGGAAAAGGATGTGATTGAATACTTCAAGGGCGAACAGAAATCTGTGAAGCGCTACATTCTGGACAATGTTCGTGACGCAATAACCTATTCGGAGCAGAACAAGCTCCGAGATTATATTGAAATTGCCGGAAAGGGCACCGAAAAACCTTTTTCTTACAGCGCGATTGAGAAAACCATTTACAGCAAGTTCATTTCCTCATTGGTGCTTGAAACACCTTGGAACTATAAGGAAGATGTTGGCGAGAACCCGCGTTCAATCGAAATCACACAGATATCGCGGTTGATGAGCATCATCGCTGACACTATTTATGTCGGAAAATAAGATGACGAACGCGGGACCGCAAAAATTGAACACCTCATCCAAAAAGGCGAAGACGTGCCTGATGGACATTTGCGCGCTTTCCGAATGGCAAAAGAAGAAATCCTCTATTGCTGGATTGAATATATTGCCTCAGTAATTGAGCATCACTTTATCTATTCCGGCAAGACCATTAACAAGGACAAATTGTTCCAATATCAATTCCCAGTTCCACTCTGGAATAACATTGCAACTTTCATAAAGAACCTGTCCAACCTCAAGATTTGGGTTGATCGTAGCGCATCAAATACCGCGTTTGGTGGTAAACAGACTTATGCCTACTGGAAACATATTTTTGAAAGCGGATCCACGGCCCAAGGCCACAAATTACTACCATCGGGTCTGAATATAATTGAGATGATCAAGCCTTAGTATCCTGCGCGGCACGAGATCTCACCGCGAAAACTGCTTGTACTTGATCCGCTTCGGCATCACAGAGTCTTCCCCCAGCCTCCGCTTCTTGTCTTCTTCGTAATCCTGGAAGTTGCCTTCGAACCATTCCACATGGCTGTCACCCTCGAAGGCCAGGATATGGGTGGCGAGGCGGTCAAGGAACATGCGGTCATGGCTGATGATCACGGCGCAGCCGGCGAAATCTTCCAGCGCCTCTTCAAGCGCTGCCAGTGTTTCCGTATCAAGGTCATTGGTCGGCTCGTCGAGCAGCAGCACGTTGGCACCGGATTTCAGCATCTTCGCCAGATGCACCCGGTTGCGCTGCCCGCCGGAAAGTGTTCCGACCTTTTGCTGCTGGTCGCCGCCCTTGAAATTGAACGCCCCTGTATAGGCCCGCGAGTTCATCTCGCGCTTGCCGAGATAGAGAAGCTCGTTGCCGCCAGAGATTTCCTGCCAGACGGTCTTGTCCGGGTCGAGCGAGTCGCGGCTCTGGTCAACATAACCAAGCTGCACGCTGTCGCCGATTTCAATTTTCCCGGCATCGGGTTTTTCCTGGCCGGTCAGCATGCGGAACAGCGTCGTTTTGCCCGCGCCATTGGGGCCGATAATGCCGACAATGCCGCCGGGCGGCAGCTTGAAGGAAAGATCCTCGATCAGCAGGCGGTCACCATAAGCCTTGTTCAGGCCTTCCACCGTGATGACATTGTCGCCCAGCCGTTCGCCCGGCGGAATAATGATTTGCGCAGTCGTTGACTTGAGCCGCGCGTCATTTGCCTTGATGAGCTCGTCATAGGCTTTGAAACGCGCCTTGGATTTGGCCTGCCGCGCCTTGGGTGAAGACGAAATCCACTCCTGCTCGCGCTCAATCACCTTTTGCCGCGCCGCATCCTCGCTCTTTTCCTGTGCAAAGCGTTTGGCCTTTTGGCGGAGATAGGCCGAGTAGTTGCCCTCGTAGGGAATGCCCCTGCCCCGGTCCAGTTCAAGAATCCAGCCCGTCACATTGTCGAGGAAGTAGCGGTCATGGGTGACAATGAGAATGGAACCGGTGTAGTCAGCCAAATGATGCTCGAGCCAGTTCACGCTTTCGGCGTCGAGATGGTTGGTGGGTTCGTCAAGCAGCAGCAGGTCGGGCTTGCGCAACAGAAGCTGGGTGAGCGCCACGCGGCGCTTTTCACCACCTGAGAGATTGTCGATGGAGGCTTCACCGGGCGGACAGCGCATGGCATCCATGGCTTGCTCCACCTGCGCTTCGAGGTCCCACAGGTTCTGCGAGTCGATTACGTCCTGCAGCTTGCCCGCCTTCTCGGCATTCTCATCATTGTAGTCAGCCATCAGTGCGTTGTATTGATCGAGGATCGCCTTCTTGTGGGCCACCCCTTCCATCACATTGCCCATCACGTTGAGGGCGGGATCAAGCTCCGGCTCCTGCTGGAGATAGCCGCGGGTAGCTCCCTCCGCGAGCCAGGCCTCGCCGTTCCACTCCTTGTCAAGCCCCGCCATGATCCGCAAAAGTGTGGATTTGCCCGAGCCATTAGGGCCGAGCACACCGATTTTCGCGTCCGGATAGAATTGCAGGTGCACGTTATCGAGCACTTTTTTGCCGCCCGCATAGGCCTTGGAAAGGCCCTGCATATGGTAGATGAATTGACGCGCCATGGGGTATTTAGCCTGAAACTGGGGTGAGGTTTATGCCGCGGGGTTTAGCCGAGCCCCTGCCAAAGGGCAATGTGCTTCGCTAGCCCTGAGAATGCGGCTTTTCCTCAAGCATGATCTTCTTCTGGTAGCGCCCCTGAATGATATCTACGACGATCAGCGCCGCCACCACGAAGTAGAACGTGCTCTTGGCCATGGGCTCAATCGGGTAGCCGAAGAAGGCCAGATGGGCCAGGTGCCCGCCCTCGGCAAACAGCATGACTCCCACCAGCAGCAGCACGAACAGACCCAGCACTTCATACATGCGGTTCTTCTGCAGGAAATTGGCCACATGCTCGGCCAGCAGCACCATCAGCGCCCCGGAAACCACAATGGCCGTTGCCATGACAATGAAGTTGTTGGTCAGCGCCACGGCGGACAAAACCGTATCAAAGGAAAACACGATGTTCATCACCAGTATCCAGAACAGCGCCGATTGCACGCTGCGGTGCTTCGGCCCATCGCTTGCTTTATGTCCCAACTCATCCACCACCAGCATGTGGAAGATTTCCTTCAGGGCCGTATGAATAAGGAAGGCGCCACCGAGCAATACGATCAGGCTGTGGCCGTTGAATTCGCCTCTTGCAAAGGGCACATCAAAACCAAACCACGGGGATTGGAACAGGCTGATAAGCTGCAACACCACGAACAGCAGCACGATGCGAAGCCCGATGGCCAGGATTGTTCCCAATCGCCGCACATATTTCTGCTGCGCCGGGGCCACGCGCTTGGCTTCAATTGAAATGTAAAGCAGGTTGTCAAAACCAAGAACGGTTTCAAGTGCGGTCAGCACCAGCAGCGTGAAGAGATTTTCAATCGTGAACAGTTCAACCATTTTTCGTCCCTGCCTGGTGTCTGAATTTGGCGAATCTCATAGAGATAATTCCCGCCCTTGACGAGCCCCAACTATTGACCGAAACCAAATTTCCATAATCCCCGCTGTGAGAGTGTTGCCCCGTGAACCATGCCGAGATCCCGCCCGTCCACATTGATTTTTTGAATCGATCCGACATTGCGAGCCTCGGATTGACCGATGATGACATTATCGCCGCCGTGGAACAGGGTCTCGCCATGCAGGGCCGCGGCGAAACCGCCATAGAGCCCCGCGTTCATCTCGAACCGCATGCCGGGGTGGAAGGCCATTTCAATGTGTTGCGTGGCTGGATCGGCGGCCACATCGGCCAGGCCGGCGTCAAGGTCGTCGGTGATTTCGTTGGCAACTATAAGGAAGGACGGCCATCGGAATATGGCCTCCTGGCCTTGTTCGATCCGCTGAACGGGGCGCCCACCGCCATTATCGATGCAACCGGCCTGACCGATATGCGCACCGGCGCCATCACTGCGATCGGCGCAAAACACCTTGCGCGTCAGGGCTCAAAAATACTGGGCCATGTCGGCGCGCGGGGAACCGCCTACTGGAATGTGCGATTGCTCGACCGGCTTTTCAATTTCGACGAGATCCGTGTTCATTCCCGACGGCCGGAAAGCCGTGACAGTTTTGCTGCCCGCCTGTCGGATGATCTCGGCAAGAAGGTCGTTGCCACATCAGACTGGCAATCCTGTGTCGAAGGTGCCGATATTGTGGTGGAAGCCTCGCGCCTTTCGGCACCCACGCCTATGCTGAAGACGGAGTGGATCAAGAAAGGCGCGCTGGTCATTCCCTATGGCACCATGAGCGCTGTCGAACTGAGCCTCACCGACATCATGGACAAAATCGTGGTTGATGACTGGGGTCAGTGCAAAACAGGAAAATTCGGTTCGCTCCGCGCCCATGTCGAAGCAGGCAAGCTCACCGAGAAAACCCTCCATGCCGAACTCGGCCAAATCGTTGCCGGAACGAAAACGGGACGGCAGCACCATGATGAAACCATTCTCTTCTGGCATCGCGGCCTTTCCCTGTCCGACATCGCCCTCGGCCATGCCATGCTGGAGAAAGCCAAGAAGCTCGGCGTGGGCCAACGGCTGAGGTTCTACTGATGCAGAAGCTCTATCTTGATGGCAGCCACATTTCACTGCAGCGGTTTGTCGATCTAGCAGATGGCCCCGTGTCGATCACACTGGCCCCCTCAATCCGCGAACGGCTCGTGCGCGCCCGGGAAATCGTCGCCCGCTATGCCGCAAGTGATCAACCCGTCTATGGCCTCAACACCGGCCTTGGCGGCAATCTCCAGCATCGCATCGAACCCAAAGACATTCCGGCCTTCCAGGCGCAACTGCTGCTCGCCCGCAGTGCCGGCGTCGGCCCCAATCTTCCCGAATGGATAAGCCGCGCCGCCTGGCTCTCGCGTATCATCGGTGCGGCGCGCGGCGCCTCGGGCCTGTCGCTCACCACTTTTGATCTCATGCTCGCCATGACGGAGCGCGGGCTATCCCCCGCCGTTCCTACCTACGGCTCGATTGGAACGAGCGATCTCGTGCTGGCAGCCCAAATGGGCGCCACCCTGATTGGACAGGGCGAGATATGGGACAATGGATATTGCCGCCCCGCGATAGAGGCCCTTCGCGCCCATGGACTTGCGCCCATCGAACTGGCCCCGAAAGATGGCTTGGCTCTGGCCAACAACTCGAGCCTAAGCATTGCACTTGCTTCACATGCCCTTCGCGAGGCCCGCAGCTGCATGGACCTGGCGCAAGCCGTCACTATGCTTTCTGGCGAAGGTTATGGCATGAATCCCTCGATTTTCGAGGCCCGCATCCATGCCCTCCGCCCTGCAGTCGGCCAAGAACAAGCATCCGTCTGGTTCCGCGCCGCCCTTGAGGGTTCTTCATTATATGCAAGCAGTGCCCCACGCTCGGTCCAGGATGCCTTAAGTTTCCGCGTTGCGGCGCCCCTGTTCGGAACCGCTCGCAACGCTCTGGCTCTCGCAGAAAAGGAAACCGAAATCGAACTGAATGGCGCGGCGGACAATCCCGCAGTGCTCATCGACACGAACGAAATGCTCTCAACCCCGAATTTCCACACGCCCGCTTTAGCGCTCGCTCTTGATACACTGGCCATTGCCCATGTTCATCTCGCCACCGCTTCCGCCCAGCGCATTCTGAAACTTATGAATCCGCAGCTTTCCGGCCTGCCGAAATATCTCTCGCCCGTGGGCGGAGCTTCCGCAGGTCTCCTGCCCTTGCAGAAAACCGTTGCAGCCCTACTCGCTGAAATCCGCCTTCACGCACAACCTGCAAGCCTCGACGCCATCGCCGTATCAGAAATGGTTGAAGACGTGGCCCCGCAAACTCCGCTGGCCGCCCGCAAGCTCGCCACCCAGATTGACCTGATTCAGTGGCTCATCGCAATTGAAGCGCTTGTCGCCACCCAGGCCGTGGACCTCCGCAAACCCAAAAGCCTCGGCCGCGTTGCGAAAATGCTCCACAGCGCTATCCGCACCGTTGTACCCGCACTCCACGAAGACCGCGCCACCGGGCCAGACGTTGCAGCGGTTCGGCAGGCGATCAACGCCGCCGAACTGCGCAGCGTACTAGCGAATATCGGTTTGACGTCGATCTAGCTTTTGTTGACAACCGGAATGGCAATCCACGCAAACAGCAGCACGCCGAGGAAGAACAGGATTGAAGCAGTAGCCGTCACCGGCTCAACTCCCGGATTTCCCGCTAAAACAAAATAGAGCGAAACCGTAAGCACCACGATCCCCACCGCATGCATCCAGAAATGGATTGTGGCCAGCTTGTTTTGTCTGGCCACCGGAAACAGATGATAGAAGAAACCGAACACCGCCGACATCAACCAGCCCGCAACCATGATATGGGCGTGAACCGGCATCTGCCCGTGATCCTGGGTGATCGCCATCTTGAGGCCAAGCATCAGCCCGGCAATGGCCATGACAATTCCGAGTATAAAGAAGTTCCGTGCAACACCCTGCATAATCAATCCCCTGAGATTAAACTGCCCCCGTGGCGCAACCCCTAGCAGATTCGAATCGTTCTAAAGAGCCTCATGTCTGCTTTTCGAATGCGTCCCGGATGATTTTTTGCAGTTCCTCGCGGCGGTAGGGCTTCATGATGATGAAGCCTTGCCGGAAACGCGGCTCGTCCTGATGCACCATGGCGCCCTTGGGATAACCGGAGGTGTGGACAATCTTGAGCTCGGGCCGCATGCCGCTGGCCGCCTGCGCAAGGTCGAAACCGTTCATTCCGCCCGGCATCACGATATCCGAGAACATGAGGTCGATCTCCGGATCCTCCTGAAGCCTCGACAGGGCCTGGAAGCCGTCTTCCGCTTCCACCACGTCATAGCCAAAATCCATGAGGAAACCGCAAGCCACGGCGCGCACCGCCTCCTGGTCTTCAACCACAAGTATCTTTTGCGGCCGCGCGGCTTTCTTCGGAACTTCGGTTTCTGTTGACAGTGTGGGAGGCACAGCCGCAATCGCCAGTGCCCGGTTGCTGGCAGCCGTCTCGATTGAAACTTCACCGGCGGAAATTTTCCGCGGCAAATACATTTTGACCGAAGTGCCGTGCCCGACTTCGCTGTAAATGCTGATATGGCCGCCCGATTGCTTGATGAAGCCATAGACCATGGAAAGGCCAAGCCCGGTGCCCTTGCCATTCTCCTTTGTGGTGAAGAAGGGATGGAAAACTTTTTCAAGCAGCTCCGGCGCCATGCCGCTGCCCGTATCCGAAATCGCCACCAAGACGTGGTGCCCGGGAACAACCTCCGGATGCCTCTCGGCGTACTCGTGGTCGAGAAAAACCAACTGGGTTTCAATGGTCAGCAATCCGCCATTGGGCATCGCATCGCGTGCATTGATCGCCAGATTCAAAATTGACGATTCAAACTGTGAAGGATCGATCAGCACCTTGGGAGCACCCGCGGCCACATCGACCTTGAGTTCAACATTTTCGCCAAGGGTGCGCGAAATCAGCGCTTCCATGCCCGTGACCAGGTCATTGACCTTGACCTCGCGCGGTTCAAGATCCTGCTTGCGGGCAAAGGCCAGCAACTGGCGTGTCAGGTCGGATCCCTTGCGCGCCGCATCAAGCGCTTCATTGGCGCGCTTGACTGCCTTCTCGTCGCCATCCAGCTTGCCTTCAAGCAATTGCAGATTGCCCATGATGATCGTGAGCAGGTTGTTGAAATCATGGGCAAGCCCGCCGGTCAGTTGCCCGATGGCTTCCATCTTCTGCGCCTGGTGCAGGCGCTGGGTCGTCAGCTTGCGCTCCGAGACATCGACGATCTGCACCACCAGCTGTTCGATTTCGGCTTTTTCGCTTTTGACCATGGAGACGCTGGTTGAGCCATGCACAATGCCGCCCGTCCCCGTCGTGTAGCGCAGTTCCTGCTTCAGCGACGGAACCTCGCCCGACAAAAGCTGGCGCATGCCATTCAAAAATTGGCCGCGGTCATCGCGGTGCAGGGTTTCGTCAAATGTCAGGGTGGACTTGTCGATGTCATCGCGGCCCAGGAAAATTCCGAAGGCCGCGTTGGACAATTCAATCTGACCGGTTGGCGAAACCAGGGCCATGCCATGGGCTGCGGCGGCAAACGCCCCGCGGAACCGCTGGTCGCTGCGCACCGAGGCAATTTCCGCAATCTTCTGGTCGGTGACATCCTGCATCAGGCAAATCGACCGTTCGATGCGGCCCTTGTCGCCGCGATAGGCGTTCATCGACAGCCTGACGGTTGCCAGCGTGCCGTCCTTGCGGTGGACAAACATTTCTTCGCCGCGGCACAAGCCGGTCTGCAGGTACTTGGGATAAATCACGGTGATCAGGTGCGAGCGCGATTGCGGCGTCAGCAGCTCATTGAAGGACTTTCCGATGACATCGGAAGGCAAGTAGCCCAAGGTCTTGCACCATTGCCGGTTGACCGAACTCAGCCTGCCGGAGCCGTCCATGGCATGCATCATGAAGGGGAAATTAAACAGGAGCTGTTCGTAAACTCCGCCGTTTTGGTCCGGAAAAAATGGTGCAAGGGCATCCGCCTGAACCTCTTCCCGCTCAATTTTCCAGCTTGAGGCCTTGGGCCCCAACTCATCCCACCCCGAAAATGCAGGCTCCTGGGCGGCAGATTTGACAGCAACGTTCATTGGGAAAAATTCTCTCTGGAAACCTTTCCAACCCTATCCAATTTGCGGTTAACAGGGCCTTTCCGAAATCCTTTCATTTCCCGGCGGGGCAGAAAGCGGCTGACAACAGTAAAACTATGGTAAATGAACTGTTAACGCCATTTATGCCGGTGAAGGGCGTCCAATCGCCTCGGCCGTGATCTCGGCCTTAAGCAGGCCATTGTCGTCCATGGCGTCGGGCAAGTAATACTTCTTTGTATCAACGCTTATCTTCGGCGAAAGGGCCCCGACCCCGAGTGCCATGCTTTCCGCTTGATTATGGGCCGTCGTCTGCGCAAACGCTAGCGCCTCCACCCCGGAACCGAAAATGCGCGTGCCCTGCCCGCCATGAACACGGAAGGCCCCGTTGCCGTCGCCTTCCACCATCACCATGACCTTCAGCGCAACAAGACCGGCGGCGGCACCTATCGCATTGGCGACTTCACACCACTCAACAAACACAACCTCGCAATCCAGCCGCTTTCCAACTTCCCCATAGTACACCCGGGCCGGCCCGCCAACCGCCACAATGGGAATAGTGGGCGAAATTCTGATGGCGGCCAGACCCTTCACCGGCGCACCCGCAACAACACTTTCAATCAGGGCATTGTTCTCAACCGGCATGCCCAGCGCCGAATTCAAAATGGCCTTCGCCGACAGGCGCACCGTCTCACTCCACACATCCCGGCAAAACGCCTCGACACGCTCCGGCGTTCCAAGCCTCATGTCGCGAAACCGCACCGCGAGCTGGGCTGCCAAAAGTGCGGCGGGTTTTGACCAGTTCGCCTGCAAGTCCAGCACATGGGCCGCATCCGAAGGCGTGAATCCGCAGAGCTGCACCAACCCTTTCTTGCGCAAGGAGGATAGCGCTCGCTGCGCCCCCGAAGACATAGCAACTTTTCGCAGCGGCCTCGGCCGGTCGGTGACCAGCGCCAGAAATTCAATCTCGCGGGCCGTCAGGCCGCTGTGATCGGCAGCCCCGGACTTGCCGAACGGCGCCACTACAAAGCGCCCCTGCTGCGATCCGCCTTCCGTATCCGCGAGGTCGCCTTCCAGCATTACAAGGACTTCCGGGTAGCGTTCGCCGATCAGCGAAATCGGCACAATGCGCTGCGGCCCGATTTGCATCGAGCCATCCATCGCCAGGTGAACCTCGCTGTCGCCGCCCAGGCCAATGGTCGTCACATCAATGGCCTTCACCATCGTGCGCCAGCCGCCCACCTCGGCCCCCTCTTCCGCCACCTGCGGCTTTCCATCTTTCAGAATGCCGATGTCCGTTGTCGTCCCGCCAATGTCCGACATGATGAAGTCATCAAGCCCCGACAGCCATTTGGCCCCGACCAGACTCGCCGCCGGTCCCGACAGTACCGTTTCAATGGGCTTGAGCGCCACGTTCTCGGCCCTTGCCAATGAGCCATCGCCCTTGACCACCATCAGCGGGCAGGAAATATGCAGTTCGGCCATGGCGAGCCGGACCGCCTCGATCAGCAGCGATATACGCGATATCAGCCGGGCATTCAACACGGCAGTGAGGGCCCGCCGCGGCGCATCGAGCGATGAGGTAAGTTCCGTGGACAGCGTCACCGGCTTGCCCGTCACCCGCATGATGATGTCACGCACCATCTTTTCATGTTCCGGATTCCTCACTGCAAAAGCCGAGGCAACCGCGAATGCCGAAACCTCGCCTTTCAGCAGGTCCGCTTCGCGCTCCACCGCCGCTGCATCGAGGGGAACCGCCGCCTCGCCATTGTGGTCATGGCCTCCTGCAATCATACGCAGCGGCACATTCGGAAAGGCCTTGGCGATGCCGGTTCGCTCGGCCATTGCGCTATCAAAGCCAATGAGGAACACCCCCACCGGACTGCCATGCCCCTCCACCACCGCATTGGTGGCCAGCGTTGTGGAAACCGAAACCAGCCCAATGGCCGAGGACTTCGCACCGGCCGGAAGGGTCTTTATCACCGTTGTCAGCGCCTCCTTCACCCCGATGGAAAGATCGCCCTTCGTCGTCAGAGCCTTTGCCCGACCGAGAATTTTCTGCGTGTCATGGGCGATGACAACGGCATCCGTATAGGTGCCGCCCGTATCAATGCCGATAAAAAAGCTCGCTGGCGGGGTCATCTTTGGCTTTCGAGGTTCAATTGGCCCATGCTTTTACTGGAAGCAACCGGCATGTCCACCGCCAGAAGGTGGGAGAAGGCAGGAATGGTCTAACCGGCTTTGGGCCGTATGTTTTGCCGGATCTCGGTGATCGAACCGTCAACCGCAGCCTTTTCCGCCAAAAGCCTCACCACCTGGATTTTGGCGGCGATGAATGTCCCGGCAAATTCCGGGCTGCTCACTGAACCCAGAACCTTCACCAGTTTGATCGTATCGGCCAGCGTCTCATTCAGCCGGGCCTGTGACTGCGCAAGGTCGGCAAGGACCTGCTGCTGGGCCTGGCGCTGCGCCACGATCTGCCTGTCGGGTGCATTCACCTGCTCTTGCAGGGCTTTGAGCTTGGCGTCCCGCCCCCGCCGTTCATGCTCAAATCTTTGCGGGGCCATAGCGCCCAGCTTGAAGGAAACGCTGACTTTGCCGCCAAATGAATCCCCCTCGGCATCAAAACCGTCACGAAGGCCGAGGTCATTCCACCCGGCGCTGACCGAAACATCCACCGCCTCAGCCGTCCGGATTTTTCTGTTGATGGCGTCCAGTTCCGCCTCGGCCTGGATGAAATCCCCGCCAAAAGGGCCGGCTTCCGGCGCTTTGACCACAACCTGTGCCGGACGGGCGGCCTTCAGTTTCGCCACATTGCCCTCAAGATTGATCTCGTCGATGAGCCCCGAAAGCGAGGCTGCCTTTTCCGCCGTGATATTGCCACGCCGGAGTTCAAATTTTATCTGCTCGCGCAGTTCAGCCAGATCGTTTTTGCGCACCAGGATACTGATGGATTTTGCCTGGTAGCCCGCGGCCGTCAGTCCCAATGGCGCGGCAACTGCCCGTTTCTGCAATCCTGCTTGAGCGAGGTGGCTGCGGCATTTCACCTGCGCTGCCTCCTCGATCAGTCTCGCCCTGTTAAAGCTTGATATGCTGACGCCCAGGCTGACCCCCAGCTTTCCGCTGTCATCCACGCTGCCGTTGAGCGAAGGCGAACGCAGGATTGTGGCTTCCGCCGCGGAATCTTCTTTGAGGTATTGGCACCACGCCGAGTTGGAAGAGGCATCGGTTTCGCTAAAAGTGGCGGGCCTGATCTCGACACCAGGCTGTGCCGTCGCATCCAACGTAACGAGGCGTAAGGATGCGGGCTTGTTCTGATCTGTGAGGAGTCCGCCAGCCGTGCATCCCGCTAGGCCGAGTACACTCCCTAAAATCAATGTCGCCCGAAATGCGCCAAGGGCAAAGAGCTTGGCTACGCCAAGCCCCACCAGAAAAGCCAAAGGCAACGCAACGACCGCGAGAAACAACATACGCAAACACAACCCACACGGCACACGTCCTTGTTGTGCCGGCCGGACACTCTAGGAAGGAATAATTTCTTTGGCGTTAATGCAAATTCCCACCCGCCGTTCCGGCGTCAGTTCAGGCCCGGGCCATCCAGCACCGCAACCGTGCTGCGGTAAGCCGTTTCGAGATGGTCGCGCATCGCCCGTGCCGCCGTTTCCGGATCGCCGCTCTTCAGCGCCGTGATGATGAGGCGGTGCTTCTCAAGGGTCGTTTCGGCCTCGCCTTCGCGCGGCACCATCATGTGGCGGCAGCGGTCAAGCTGCGCCTTGGAAATCTCTATCGCCCGCCACAGCCGCGGCAGGTTGCTGATCTCGGCGATGTAGCGGTGAAAATCATCGTCACGCTCAATTGCCTCGATATATTTTTTGCGTTCCAGGGCGCGGGCATGCAGCATGAGAATGTCATCAAGGCGGTCGGCGTGCGATTGGGTCATGCGCGTTGCCGCCTGTGCCGCACTTTCCGATTCCAGTGCGCGGCGGATGAGAAAGGCCTCGGCAATCTCGTCGCGCGCAATACGCGCCGCCCGCGTGCCCGATTGCGCTACCACTTCAACCAGGTTTTCGTCGCTCAGTTTCTTCACCGCTTCCCGCACCGGGGTTCGTGAAACATTGAGCTGGGCCGCAATTGCCTTCTCGTCAATCACCTCGCCCGGTTTGATGGCGCCCGTCAAAATCATCCGGCGCACCAGCGGATAAATCTGGTCGCGCATGGGCCGCGAACGGTCAAGCCGTGACCTTGAAAGACTGATTACCATCAGGCCATACTAATATAACAGTTGTAGACAGCAAGCCCAATTTTTGTCTAAGATGATTCAAACTAAAATGTCTGTGGGAGAGTGCATGGCCGGCGCGAACAATTTTCCAAAACTCCACAATGCTATGTGGCCCGCGCTGGTGGGCAAGGGGTCCGATTCCGAGCCGCCAATTGATTTCGATACCATGCTCGACCTGACCGCCAGGGCGGAGGTGAAAGGCGTAAAATTTGACGGCATCGACATTTTCCATGCCGCCCCCCACACCAATATTGATTTCACCGATGATGAAGTGAAGCGTCTGGCCGAGAAGGTGCAGGCGCGTGGGCTATCGATTGGCTCCATCGTGGCCCCGGTTTGGCCGCCGGTGGGCGGCGGCTCGGCCATGGGTTCGGCTTCCGACCGTAAGAAGTTCGTGGAGAACGTGCGGAAATCATGCCGCCTTGGGAAGAAATTGCGCGACTTGGGCGTGCGGCATTACGGTGTTATCCGCATCGACTCGGCAACCAGTCCCGGCGAATTTGCCAAGGACCCCAAGGGCAACACCAAGAAAGTTGCCCAGACCTTCCGTGAGGCCTGCAGCGTGGCGGCCGACTATGGCGAGCGGCTGGCGGCGGAGGGCGAAATTTGCTGGGGTGGCATGCATTCCTGGAAGGCGATGATCGACACGCTGGAAGCCGTCGACCGGCCGCAAACCATTGGTTTCCAGGCCGACATGGCCCATACCCTGCTTTACACCATGGGTTATAATGCCCCCAGCGCGAGGCTTCTGCCCGCAAAGTATAATTGGAAGAACCAGGCGCAGCTCGACAAGGCGCTCACCCAGATGACCGACATGCTGAGGCCCTGGACCATCGATTTCCATGTGGCGCAAAACGATGGCACGGTCAAAGGCATGGGCTATCACGACAAGACGGGACGCCACTGCATGGTGACGGACCCCAACGGCAAGCTCGATGTTCCCCGCCATGCCGGCATGTGGCTGCGCGGCAAGGATGGCGGGCTCACCAAGGCATTTCGCCATATCTGCTGGGATGGCTGCATGTTTCCCAACACTGTGATGATGCAGCAGAAAACCTGGAACGATATTCTCGGCACCCTGATCAAGGTCCGCGACAAGCACGGCTGGCAGGCCTGAGATGACAAAAAAACCGCTCAACATCGGCATGGTCGGCTACGGCTTCATGGGCCGCACCCATTCCAACGCCTTCTCGCAAGTCGGCCATTTTTTTGATGTGCCTTACCGCCCGGTGCTGAAAGCAACCTGTGCCCGCAATGGCGCCAAGGCAAAAGCCTTCGCCGAACAATGGGGCTATGAATCAATTGAAACCGACTGGCGCAAACTGGTTGAGCGCAAGGATATCGACGTCATTGATATCGCCAGCCCCAATGACACCCATCATGAAATAGCCATTGCCGCCGCAAAGGCCGGCAAAATGGTCATGTGCGAAAAACCTTTGGGCCGTTCGGCCAAAGAGTCCCGTGAGATGGTGGACGCCGTCGAGAAGGCCAAGGTGTCCAACATGGTCTGGTACAATTACCGCCGTGTGCCTGCCGTAACCCTCGCCAAGCGATTGATCGACGAAGGCAAGCTCGGCAAAATTTTTCACTACCGTGCCAAGTTCCTCCAGGACTGGACCATTTCCAAGGATCTGCCCCAGGGCGGCCAAGGCCTGTGGCGTCTGGACCTGGATGTGGCGGGAAGCGGTGTGACCGGCGACCTTCTCGCCCACTGCATCGACACGGCCTTGTGGCTCAACGGCGGCATCACCAAGGTCTCGGGCATGACCGAGACTTTCATCAAGGAACGCCATCACAACATTACCGGCAAGAAGGAAGCTGTCGGCATCGATGACGCCAGCCTGTTTCTGGCCCGCTTTGCCAATGGTTCGCTTGCCAGTTTCGAGGCCACCCGTTATGCCCGCGGCCACAAGGCCCTCTACACCTTCGAAATCAACGGTGAGAACGCCTCGATTTCCTGGGACCTGCACGATCTGCACCGCCTGCAGTATTTTGATCACGCCGACGAAGGCCGTACCCGGGGCTGGCGCTCGCTTCACATTACCGATGGCGGCCATCCCTACATGGACAAGTGGTGGGTGCCCGGCCTGCAGATTGGCTATGAACACACCTTTATTCACCAAGTCGCCGATTTTCTGGAGGCCATTGGCGGCGGAAAGGTTGCAGCTCCCACTTTCCGTGATGCCCTTGCAACCGACCTCGTTACCGACGCGGTCCTCAAGTCAGCCAAAACCGGCCAGTGGGAAAGCCCAAATGGCTAATTATTATGCACAGTTGCACGGGGCTTCGGGCACACCCGAAATAATTAATTTAGATTGATGATAGGCGGCTTGCAAATAAAGAGAGACAAGCTAGTCTCTGCCAAAAATAGCCCGGACGGGCAGACAGGGAATGGGAATGGCTGAAGGTGTTAAGCCCGCGTTGCGGTTGTCGGGGATTGCAAAATCCTATGGCAAGGTGCGGGCTCTTGAAAATCTTTCCTTTGACGTGGCGGCGGGACGGTTCTTTGTCCTGTTCGGGCCAAGTTCCGTGGGCAAGACCACGACGCTGCGCACCATTGCCGGCCTGGTAAAGCCCGATTCCGGCCGCCTGGAAATCGACGGCAAGGATTTTACCAACGAACCCATCGCCGGCCGTGGTGTGTCCATGGTGTTCCAGTCCTTTGCCCTTTATCCGCACCTCACCGTCTTCGAGAATCTTGCCTATCCCCTCCGCGAAGAAAAGGTAGCGTCCGCTGAAATCACCAAGCGCGTGAACGAAACCGCGGCCATGCTGAAACTTTCCCATCGCCTGGAGCGCAAGCCCAACACCCTGTCGGGCGGCGAACAGCAGCGCGTCGCCCTTGGCCGTTCGCTGGTCCGCCATCCCAAGATTTTGCTGCTCGATGAGCCGCTCACCAATCTTGACGCCAAGCTGCGCCACGACATGCGTGCCGAACTGAAACGCCTGCACCGGCAATTCGGCATGACCATTGTTTATGCAACGCCCGATGAACTTGAAGCCCTTTCCATGGGTGAGGAGATCGCCGTGATGCGCGACGGCGCCGTGGTCCAGCGCGGCACCCCGGAAGAGCTCTATGAGCGCCCGGTTAACACCTACGTAGCGGGCAAGATCGGTTCGCCGCACATGAACATGCTGCAGGCGAAGGTTGGCAAGGATGCCAAGACTTTTGAAACCCCGCTTGGCAAAATGAGTCCCAAGGTGCCGCGCAAGACGGCAGCGGCGGGCGAAGCGGCCATCATCGGCATTCGCCCCAGCGACATCAGATTGGCGGCCAAGGGCGAAAAAGCCATCCCCTCGAAAATCCATCTGCTGGAGCCGCTCGGCGACATTACAATTGTTTCCGTCGAAACCGGCAAGGAAGTGCTGCGCATGGTGCTTCCCGAAGCCAAGGCAACCACCATCAAGGTTGGCGATCCGGCCAGCATATATTTTGATCCAAACGATATTCACATCTTCCGCGCCGCAAGTGGCCAGGTAATGACCTGACACCGAAGGACAGAAGCAAACCGCTTAACAATGGGAGAAGACCTAAGATGACGATAATGACGAAGATGAAAGGGGTCGCCACGGCGTTTAGCTTTGCCGCCCTCATGTCGGTTGGCGGCGCATCGCTCGCCTCCGCCGAAGACGTGACGCTGACCATGGCCGTGCCGGATTGGCCGCCAACCCGCATCATGAAGAAGTTCTTCGACGAGCAATACAAGCCGAAGAGCGGCAACACCGTAAAACTTGAAGTTGACTTCATTCCATGGCCGGATTTCTACACCCGCGTCAACGCATCGCTCACCTCTGGCGAGCAGAAGTACAACTTCATCGTGTCGGACTCGCAGTGGCTTGGCGCATTCGTTGAAGGCGGCTATTTCCGCAAGATCAATGATCTTCTGGATGCAGATCCGGAGTTCATGGCGACGTTCAAGACCATCCATCCCAATCCGTTGAACGCCTATGCCACCTACCCCCACAAGACGGAAAACTACTATGGCTTCCCGCAGTTCCCTGACGTTCTGGTAAATTATGCCCGCAAGGACATCATCTGTAACGATGAGGAGCAGAAGAACTTCCAGGCAAAGTACAGCAAGAAGCTGCCCTGCACCGGCGAAGAACTCGATGCCATGACTTGGGATGACTTCAAGAATGTCGGTGAATTCTTCCAGCGCAAGAAGGGCGACATGCTGGCTGGCAAGCCTGCCGATGATGATTTCTACGGCGTCGCCTACCAGGCCGGCAAAGGCTACGACTTCTCGTCCATGCAGATCAACGGCTTCATCTGGCAGATGGGCGGCGATACGTGGGATGAAACCAAGGCGCCAAAAGGCCAGGCTGAAGGTGTTGTAAACTCTCCTGCTGCTGTTGCGGCGCTCACCAAGTACCTGGATCTGATCCAGTACATGCCGCCGGTAGCCAAGACGGGAACCATGGACATCTTCGTGTCCGACCAGTTGTTCCGTGAGGGCAAGGTGGCCATGAACATCGATTGGATCGGACTGGGCGAAGCCTCGCTTGATCCAAAGTCTTCCAAGGTTGCCGACAAGCTGGTGTTTGGTCAGATGCCCGGCACCATGGGCGCTGATGGCAAGATGATCCGCTGGTCCAACATCGGTGGCCAGCCATTCGTGCTGACGACCTGGACGACGGAATCCCAGACCAAGGAAGCTGTCGACTTTGTGAAATGGTGGCTGTCCAACGACATCCAACACCAGTTCGCGCAGGGCGGTGGCCAGTCTGCCGTAAAGGCCGTGTATGAAGATCCCAAGTACGTGACCTACCGTCCTTGGAACCGGGCCTGGGCTCCGCAGCTCGATTGGCAGAAGGACGTCTGGCATGTGCCGCAGTTCTTTGAACTGCTTACCCAACAGCAGGACCAGTTCGACCTTGCCATCACCGGCAAGCAGGACGCCAAGACCACGCTCGACAACATCGCCAAGTTCCAGCAGGACAAACTGAAGGAAGTTGGCCTGATCGAGTAGTCCGTTTGTTGGGGTGCAGGGCTTTCCTGCGCCCCAATTTTTCCTTGAAACCAGAGAATCATGACAACCACCGCGCAATTCTTGCCTGCTCCGCCGCTTTTCTCGCCGGTGGCCCATAACTGGAAACTGGCCATTTTTACGGGCCTTGTTGTTTCAGCCATCGCCATTGTCCTGTTTCCCGCGAAACTTTCCCTCGGCATAGTGGGTGTCATGGCAGCTCTCACAGCTGCGGCATTTGCTGTAAATGCCTACCGCCGCAGATATTACGGTGGCCTGTTGGTGGCGCCAGCCATTGCCGTTCTCTTCGTCATGAACATTTTTCCCTTGCTCTGGTCTCTCGGCCTGTCCTTTTTCGCCTATCAGTCGAACCAGCAATCGATCCGTTTTGTAGGTCTCAACAATTACATCAAGATTCTCACAAATGATCTGGCTGCCACCGACAACTGGAAGGCGCTGATCAATACGGCGATGTTCGTCGTCCTGACCGTGGCGGTGCAGATGGTTGTGGGCTTTCTGCTGGCCATGCTCTTCGCCAAGCAGTTTCCCTTGCGGAAATACCTGCTCATTCTCGTACTGACGCCAATGATGCTCTCGGTGGTCGCGTCGGGTGTGTTTTTTTCCTACTACTATGATCCCACATTCGGCATTCTGAGCTATGTCATTGGCGAAATCACCGGCAACCAATTCATCCTGATGGACAACAAGGTCGGCGCGGTTGCGGGCATCGTCTTTGCCGATGCGTGGATGTGGTCGCCCTTCGTCATGCTGCTGGTCCTTGCAGGACTCGTCTCGGTTCCGAAATACCTTTACGAGGCCGCAGCCATTGATCGTGTGGGAAGCTGGCGCAGTTTCTGGACCATAACTTTCCCCTACATACGTGGCCTGCTGATGCTGGCGCTCCTCTTCCGCACCATCGAAGCTTTCAAACTTGCCGACCTCGTGATCCTGCTCACAAAAGGTGGCAACGACACCATGACGATTTCCTACCACCTCGTCCGCATCGCCAATGAGCAGAACAAGACCAGCGAGGGCGCGGCAATCTCATATGTCATGCTCTTCATGGTTATCGTGTTGACAAATCTCTATCTCTACCTCGCCAATCGCCGCAGCCAGGAGTCGTGATCAGTGGCAACGTTTACTGAAAGATTTGGTCTCAAGAAGGCCTCAGGCGTCGGCGAGGCGGGTTGGGGGCACACGCTGTTTGCGGCTGCCATTTCCTTCATCTACTTCCTGCCGGTGCTGATGATCATCTTCACGGCCTTCAAGCCTGCGAATCAGGCGCTGTCCGTTCCGCCCACCTTGTCGCCCACTTCACTCTTTGGCTTGATCCCCGACC
Source organism: Aestuariivirga sp. (assembly GCA_035525875.1). Lineage (GTDB taxonomy): Bacteria > Pseudomonadota > Alphaproteobacteria > Rhizobiales > Aestuariivirgaceae > Aestuariivirga. The sequence goes on along the minus strand of DATLDM010000100.1, from coordinate 7,792 downwards.
AGTTTGTGTTTTCTCCAACGCTGGAAAACTTTGGCCAGGTCTTCTCCCGCATCATGACAGTGGGCGGACTGCCGGAGGCCACCGGCTTTGACCGATTCTTCTTCAACTCCTTCTACATCTCTTCGGTTTCCGTTCTTGTGGCACTGGTCATCGGCACGCTTGCCGCCTATGGCTTTTCGCGCTACCCGCTGAAGGGCAATGACACCTATCTCTTCATCATCCTCACCACCCGCATGCTGCCCGCCATCGTGGTCATCATACCGGTCATCCTGATGTTCCGAACCGTGGGCCTGTCGGGCTCCTATCTCGGCATCATCATGCTTTACACCGCCTTCAACCTTGCCTTCACCATTTGGATGATGAAGAGCTTCTTTGACGAGTTGTCATATGATGTCGAGGATGCGGCGCGGATTGATGGATCATCTGAAATCAAGGTGTTCATGAAAATCTGCCTGCCGCAGGTCGTGGCAGGGCTTGCTGCTACTTTCGTGTTTGGCCTCATCCTCACCTGGAATGAGTTTCTCTTTGCTCTCCTGCTAACCGGCGTTGATACAAGGACTGTACCCGTGGCAATGAACCAGGCTGTATCGTCGGGTGGCCGGGGCACCGACTGGACGCTGCTTGCCTCCATCGAAACCCTCTTCCTCATCCCGGTTTTCCTGGTCACGTTCTTCCTGCAGAACCATCTGCTGCGTGGCGTCACCTTCGGAACGGTAAAGCGCTGATATGTCAACCATTGAAGTCAAGAAGATCACCAAGAAGTACGGCGACTTCCTTGCCGTCAAGGATGCCTCCCTGTCGGTCAAGGCCGGCGAGGTTGTCTGCCTCCTCGGCCCTTCGGGCTGCGGCAAGACGACAACGCTCCGCATGATCGCAGGCCTCGAGCGCGCCACCGAAGGCGACGTGATCATTGCCGGCAAGCGCATGAATGACCTGACGCCGGAAAAGCGCGACATCGCCATGGTCTTCCAGTTCTACGCGCTCTACCCCGCGCTGAATGTTGGCCAGAACATCGCCATGCCCTTGCATTTCGAAAAACTCTCTAAGGAAGAGTCCGACAAGCGCGTCAACAGGGTTGCCAAGATCCTCCATCTCACCGAAGTGCTTGACCGCATGCCGGGCCAGGTTTCCGAAGGCGAAAAACAGCGCATTGCGGTGGCCCGCGCCATCGTCCGCGATCCTAATTGCTTCCTCTTCGACGAACCCCTGTCGCGCCTCGATGTGGAACTGCGCCACTCCATGCGCGGCCAGATCAAGGAAGTTCTCTCCAACCTTTCCAAGGCCACCGTCATCGTCACCCACGACCAGCTTGAGGCGCTCACCATGGCGGACCGCATCGCCATCATGCGCGATGGCATGATCGAACAGGTGGGAACCCCCCACGAAGTGTTCGCCAAGCCCGCCAATGTGTTTGTCGCAAGCTTCATCGGAACGCCGCAGATGAACCTGATGGAAGCTGACCTCAAATCCTTCGACAAGGGCATCGCTTCAGTTTCGCTTGCCGGCAATGCAGTTGAAATGGCCGCCGACCCTGCCGTCTCAACCCTGAAGCCCTCCAAGGTCATGATCGGCATCAGGCCCCGGGCTTTCACGGCGGAAAGCAGCGCCAGCAAGAGCACCATCCGGGCCCAGGCCGAACTCATCGAGCCCATGGGCGCCGAAACCCTCGTTCATGCCCGCACCAAATTGGGTGGCGACATCCGCGTGGTTGTGCCGCGTACCCAGCGGATCAAGGTTGGCGAAGTGCTGCATCTGAAGCCCGATCCGAAGCAAACCCATTTCTTCGGCGAGAATGGAAGGGCGGTTCGCGCATGAGCAACGGAACCCAAACCGGCATGTCGCCCCGCAGCGCCCTGCGCCTCGAATATTTCATCATTGGGCTTGGGCTTTTCGCCCTCGTCCTCATTTTCCAGCCATTCAGCCTGACCCTGTTTGCCATAGGCAGCGGCCTTGTCGTGCTGGCCGGCCTTGTGAACAATCTGCTGCCGATGGCCCAGCCCGGCGTTCCGCTGCGTTCCGTCGTGGTCGTAGCACTCGTTGTCGCCATGATTTTCTGCATCGTGCTGCTGGTTTCAATCACAGCTGCTCATCTCTACGGCGTGTTCTTCCTGAAACCGCCCGATCCCAACACCATGACTGGCCGCGCAGCGCTCGCCGCCCTGCCCTTTTACCTGCAGCCCTTTGTCTGGTCCCTCGCAGTGGTCGCCGCCGGATTGGCCGGCATCATCACCTATATGAACAAGGCCGCCCGCTGACATGCGTTACGAGGTTTCGGTTATCGGCCTTTACATATTGGATGTATTGGGCCGGCCCGTCACCCGCATCCCGGACCGCGGCAACGTGGATTTCATCGAGGAAATCCGCCTCACTGTCGCGGGCACCGCCGGCGGCACGGTTGTTGACACCGCCAAGCTTGGCCTGAAGAGCCTCGCTGTCGGTGCCGTAGGCGATGATGAAAAGGCCGATTGGGTTCTGCTTACTCTGAATAAGTACGGTATCGACACCAGCGCCATGCAGCGCCTCAAGGGAATTCCAACCTCGGCCACAATCCTGAATGTGCGGCCCAATGGCGACAGGCCGGCGCTCCATGTGCGCGGCGCATCCGATCATTTTGACGTGGCACCGAGCATGTACGACCAGGTTTTCGATGCTCCCATCATCCATCTCGGCGGAACCGGGCTGCTGAAAAAACTCGATGGCGCGGCCAGCGTCACCCTCCTCAAGGAAGCCAAGAAGCGCGGCCGCACCGTGACCTTCGATCTCATCGCCGCAAGCGCCGAGACCTTCGGCAATGTCGGACCGCTCCTGCCCTATATCGATTATTTCATGCCCTCGATTGAAGAGGCAAAAGACATGTCAGGCCAGTCCACCGCCGGGGATTGCGCCAAATTCTTTCTCGGCAAGGGTGCCGCCTGCTGCGTCTTCACCCTCGGCGGCGATGGCGCTTACTATGCCCACAAGGATGGCACACGGCTAAAGTCGCCCGCCTACGATATCAAGATCGTTGATACCACCGGCTGCGGCGATGCCTTTGATGCGGGCTTCATCACCAGCCTGCATCACAAGATGGATACCGAAACGGCGCTCCGTTTCGCCCAAGCTTCCGCCGGACTCGTTGCCACCGGGCTGGGCTCCGACGCCGGAATCGTTTCGTTCGACGACACACTTCAAAAAATGAAAAACTGGAAGATCAAGTCATGAGATTTACAGGCAGGCGGGCAGTTGTAACGGGCGGAGCATCAGGCATCGGCGAGGCTGTGGCCAAACGCCTTGCGGCCGAAGGCGGCAAGGTCGCCGTCTGGGACCTCAACGGCGGCATCAAGGTCGATATTTCGGATTACGCCTCGGTTGAAAAAGCCGTGAAGGAAACCATCAAGCAGATCGGCGGCATCGATATTCTGGTAAACAGCGCCGGGATCACCGGCCCCACCGTTCCGCTTCTTGAATTCTCCATCGATGGCTGGAAACAGGTGATCGACATCAACCTGAACGGCACCTTCTATTGCAACCGCGCCGTGGCGCCGCTCATGGTGGCGCAAAACTACGGCCGCATCGTCAACATCGCCTCCATCGCCGGCAAGGAGGGAAACCCCAATGCCTCCGGCTATTCCGCTTCGAAGGCCGGCGTCATCGGCCTGACCAAGTCGCTCGGCAAGGAACTGGCCAAATACAATATCACCGTGAACGCCGTCACCCCCGCCGCCGTGCGCACCCCCATCTTCGACCAGATGCCGCAAACCCATATCGACTTCATGCTGTCGAAAATTCCCAAGGGCCGCTTCGGCACCGTCGATGAAATGGCAAGCCTCATCTGCTGGCTGGCCAGCGAGGAAAGTTCCTTCTCCACTGGCGCGGTGTTCGATCTCTCCGGCGGCCGCGCCACCTACTAGAGCGCCGTATAGCCGCCGTCGATGAGAATGTCCTGGCCGCAGACAAGGTCCGATGCCGACGACGCCAGATAAAGAATCATGTCGGCCACTTCAACCGGCTTGCCAAAACGCCCGGCTGGAATCTTTGCCAGCATCGGCCCGGATTTCTCCGGGCTGCCCCAGTTCTTTTCGCCCATCGGCGTGAGGATGACGGTTGGGCAAACCGAATTGATCTGGATGTTGTGCTTGGCCCATTCGACTGTCATGGCCTTGGTCAGCATGTTGAGGCCGCCCTTGGAAGAACTGTAGGCTCCATGGTCATCAACCGCGATGATGCCCGCTTGGGAAGACACATTGATGATCTTCCCAGCTTTTCTTGCGATCATCTGGGGCGCCAGTTCCCGCGCAATCAGGAATGGCGCCCGCAGGTTTACCGCCATCGTCGTGTCCCAATCCTCGACAGTGAGTTTGAGCAGCGGGGCGATGAGGGCAACCCCGGCATTGTTGACCAGGATATCGACGCTGCCGAATTCTTTCAGCGCCGCCCGCGCTGCGGCCACTGGCCCATCGGAGCTTGCGAGATCGGCTTCAATGGCAAGGCATCTGCGCCCGAGGTGCTTGACCGCCGCGGCAACTTCCGCGAGCCCCGCCCTGTCGCGCCCAACCGCCGCGATGTCGGCCCCGGCATCGGCCAGCACCTTGCAGGTTTCAAAGCCGATACCCTTTGTGGCGCCTGTGACCAGTGCGGTTTTCCCCGCAAGGCTGAATCTTTTTATCCACTCGGCCATTGTTTCCCTCCCGCTGTCCGCTAATCTTTCCCCGCAAAATCAAGGGCGGTCAATGGCCGCAGGAGAGGGAACCGGCACATGGAAAGAATGGCGCAGATCATCAAGGTGAAACCGGAAGTCATCCCCGAATACAAGCGCATTCATGCCGCCGTCTGGCCCGAAATCCTCAAGGCCATTTCAGATTCGAATATCAGGAACTACACCATCTTCCTGAAAGAACCGGAAAACATTCTCTTCGCCTACTGGGAATACCACGGCACCGATTTCAAGGCCGACATGGAAAAAATCAAAAATGCCCCGCGCATGCGCGAATGGTGGGATATCACCGATCCCATGCAGGTACCCTACGACACCCGCAAGCCCGGCGACTGGTGGGCGGTCATGGAAAACGTGTTTCATACGGATTAAGTTTCCCTCTCTCCCTCGGAGAGAGGGCGGGGCCCATTGCGAAGCAATGGGAGGGTGAGGGGGATTAGGTCTTGCAATTGAATCACCTAAGCCCCCTCACCTTCCCACGCGTTCCGCGCGGGCCCCTTCCTCTCCCCCAAGGGGCGAGGAAAATTCACTTCTTCCCAAAAAAATTCTTCTCCAGCTCGGCAAAGGCGCGCTGGTAGACATTTTCCTCCGTGCGCGGAATGAGCGTGAGGTCATCCTGCGGGCTGGCCACCCAGTCTCCCGTCCATACGCAAAACGTCGTATTGTCGGCGGTCACCGGCCACAGCCTAGGCCCCGAGACATAATTCATCCACGGGATTTCGCATTTGGTGATGCGGTAGGAAAACGAGCGCGTAAGATCGCAGAGATGCAGCAGTTCCTCATTCAGACGCCCATCGCCGAAATAGAAATCCCGCACTCCCGAAACCTTGTCGGGCCGCGCCTTCTTCAGCATGTGCATCTTGGCAATCTCGCCATGCCAGGCCCCCATTCCGGCAAAATCCCGCATCCTGCTCCACACCTGGTCGGCGGGCGCATTGATCACCCGCGAGGTCCATACCTTGTTGGGCGCCCACGCCTTCCAGCGCACGCTGCCTTCCGGCTTCTGCGGTTTCTCGCGCTTGATCTTGGCACTCAGCGATTTCCAATTGGCGGCAAAAACCTCCCTGGAAATTTTCGCAACATATTTGCCTTCATCGCCCGGCGCCTCATCGAAAGTGGCTTCCCATTCCGCAAAAGTCGCATCGCCATTGGTCACCGGCATGAGCCGCAGGGTGGCAATATAGTTTTTCACCGGAAAGGCGGGTTTCTCGAAATTATAGGTGAAGCTGTAGCGCGCATCATCGAGCGTCAGCAGGCGCTCGCGGATATGGGTGCCGTCCTTCGTATGAAACGAGCGCACGCAGCCCACCACATCAGCGTCCAGCCCGCCTTCGATTTTTGAATCGACAATGCCAACCGCCCAGTTAGGCAGCCCATTGAAATTGCGCACCACGCTCCAGACCGTCTCGACCGGCGCCTTGATGATCCTGCTCGCGTAGGCCCGTGCCATCGGTTTCTCCTAGAATGAAATGTTCTTGAAGGCTTTTGTCTGCTGGGTGAGCGCCACTTCCGTGGGCAGGCGCTCCATCGAGCTTGCCCCATAGAAGCCATGCACGTTCTTGGTGTTCTTCAGGATATAGGCCGCATCCTCCGGCGAGGATATCGGCCCGCCGTGGCAGATCACCATCACGTCCTTCCGCACGCGCTTTGCCGCGTCAGCCCATTCATCGATAATCGCCGGGCAATCCGCCAGCTTCAGGGACGTTTCAGCCCCAATGCTGCCGCCCGTGGTGAGCCCCATGTGGGGAACGATCATGTCGGCCCCCGCCTTCGTCATCGCCACCGCCTCGTCGGCGGAAAACACGTAAGGCGTGGTCAGCATGTCGCGCTCGTGCGCTTTGCGGATCATGTCGACTTCCAGCCCATAGCCCATGCCGGTCTCTTCCAAGTTCTTCCGGAAGATGCCGTCGAACAGGCCGACGGTGGGAAAATTCTGCACCCCGGAAAAGCCCAGCGCTTTGAGATGATCAAGCAGATGGTCCATGATCGCAAAGGGATCCGTGCCGTTCACCCCGGCCAGCACCGGCGTATGCTTCACCACAGGCAAAACTTCGCGCGCCATCTCCTGCACGATGTCATTGGCATTTCCATAGGCCAGCAACCCCGCCAGCGAACCCCGTCCCGCCATGCGATAACGCCCGGAATTATAGATGACGATAAGGTCAATCCCGCCTGCCTCCTCGCATTTCGCCGAAAGCCCCGTGCCCGCCCCACCGCCGATGATCGGCTGCCGCTTGGCAATCATGCCGCGGAATTTTTCCAGCAGAACCTTGCGTTCAATCCTCGCCATCTGTCCTCACACTATCGCATTGAATTGCTTGACGGCCTCTGCCGCAAAGGCCGGATCGTTGATATGGGCATCGATTTCAATAAGCTTGCGATTGCGCGCCGCTACCCAGCCCTCCCGGATGGCCGTAAAAAGTGCCGCATCCGCTTCCGCATCATGGAACGGCTGTCCCGCCGCATCGATGGCCGACACGCCCTTGAGCGGCAGCAGAAACCGCACCGGCCCCGTCATGCGGTTAAGCCGCTCGACAATCCACACCCCAATGGTGTGGTTTTCCGCAGGCGTGGTGCGCATCAACGTCACCTGCGGATTATGGATGTAGAATTTGCGGCCCTCGAATGTTTTCGGCACCGTGTCCCGCGCCCCGAAGTTCACCATGTCAACCGCACCCACCGATCCCACATAGGGAACCTTCGTGCGGATGATCGAGCCGAAGCGATCCTCCGTACACGGTAAAATGCCGCCGAACAAATGATCGGCCACTTCCGTCGTGGTGATATCGATGACGCTTTCCAGCAGCCCCGAGTCCACCAGCTTCTCCATGGATTGTCCGCCCGTGCCCGTGGCATGGAACACAAAGCACTCAAAATCTTTTTCAATCCGGGCGCGGATCTGCGTGATACAAGGCGTGGTGACACCAAACATGGTGAGCCCCACACCCGGCTTGTCCGCCTTCTCCCGCTTCACCGCATTCAGCGCCATACCCGCCGCCGCATGCGCCGCATTGGCAATCACCTTGCGCGAAATCGCGTTGAGCCCCGCCACGTCGACAACCGCATACATCATGGCAATGTCCGATGGCCCCACATAGG
>DATLDM010000089.1:0-15333 GCA_035525875.1 Aestuariivirga sp. | reverse complement strand
CACATGTATCTGGTGACCGACGACATGCCGGAGGTCATTGCCTACAACAAGGAGCGCGGCCGCGAGCTGCCGCACATCATCGATTTCAAATCGGAAATCTACATGCGCCAGGAACGCTCGGGCATTGTGCTCGGCACCTATGAAAAAGAGTGCAAGCCATGGCAACCGAAGCAGACGCCGTGGGACTTCGGGCAGGAGCTTTTGCCGCCGGACCTCGACCGCATCGCCGATCATCTTGAAATCGGCTACCGGCATTTCCCGGCGCTGGCCAAGGCCGGCATCAAGCGGGTGATCAACGGGCCCTTCACCTTCTCGCCCGATGGCAATCCGCTGGTGGGGCCGGTGCAGGGCCTGCGGAATTTCTGGTGCGCCTGTGCCGTCATGGCGGGCTTCAGCCAGGGCGGCGGCGTGGGCCTGGCGCTGTCGCAATGGATGGTAAATGGCGATCCGGGTTTTGACGTCTGGGCGATGGATGTATCGCGCTTTGGCGAATGGGCGACGCGGAGCTACACCAACGAGAAGGTGCGCGAGAATTACGCGCGGCGCTTCTCCATCAAGTTTCCGAATGAAGAGCTTCCCGGCGCGCGGCCGCAGCAGACCACGGCACTTTATGACACGATGATCGCGCAAGGGGCCGTCATGGGCGATTCTTGGGGGCTTGAAACGCCGCTGTGGTTTGCGCCCAAAGGCGTTGAGCCGAAAGATGTTTTCTCGTTCCACCGCTCCAATGACTTTGCCCATGTGAAGGCGGAAGTCATGGGGGTGCGCAATGGGGTGGGCGTTACCGAGATTGCCAACTTCGCCAAGTACCGTTTTACCGGACATGGGGCGGAAGCCTTCCTGGCGCGGCTGATGACCAACAAGATGCCCAAGGTGGGCCGCCTCATCCTGACGCCAATGCTCAATCCGGGCGGCAAGCTGATCGGTGATTTCACCATCGCCAATGCTGGCAACGATACATTCTATATGTGGGGATCGAGCCAGGCGCAGAAATATCATATGCGCTGGTTCGAACAGCATGTGCCGACGGACGGCAGCGTGAACATTCACCGCTATGACATGGGGCTTGTGGGGCTTTCCATCGCCGGGCCGAAATCCCGTGCTGTTTTGCAAAAGCTTACGGACGCCGATGTTTCGAACGCCGCCTTCAAATTCATGGACCACCGCGCCATGGATATCGGCAATGTGCCGGCGCTTATCAACCGCGTCACCTATACGGGCGATCTCGGTTATGAAATCTGGGTGGCGCCGGATTACCAGCGCCGCCTCTATCAGGAAATCATGAAGGCGGGGAAGAGTGAAGGCATCATCAATTTCGGCATGCGGGCCCTGCTCTGCATGCGGCTGGAAAAGAACTTCCCAACCTGGTACCGAGAGCTTCGCCCGATCTACGGCGGCTTCGAAGCGGGGATGGACCGTTTCATCGACCTCAGCAAGAATGACTTCATCGGCCGAGAGGCAGCGATGGAAGAAAAGCGCAACGGCGGCAAGCTCCGCCGCGTATCCATGATCGTCGAAGCCGGCGATGCGGATGTGCTTGGCGATGAGCCGATCAGCCACAAGGGCAAGGTGGTGGGCTGGGTCACGTCGGGCGGTTTTGCGCATTTCGTTGATAAATCCATGGCGCAGGGCTATGTGCCGAAGGAACTGGCCGACGATCTCGGCAAAGGCGCCTTCGACATCGAAATCATCGGCGAACAGCGCAAGGCGACAATCATCGTCGACCCGCCGTTTGATCCAAAGGGCGAGCGGATGCGGGGGTAGCTGTCTTGCATTCATATTAATCCGTAGACGGACTATTTTTTCCGGCTCAGGACGAGTCCGGCTTGAGCCTCATCACCTCCCAGGCAAGCCAGTGGCACTCGGTGAGGACGTCGTCGACCTCGTGAGTAGGTTTCCTCCGGTGGCCGGGAGGCTGGCCGGGCCTGAGGGGCGAGGTGAACTTCGGAGCTTTTGCCGCCTCCCGCCTCACCCTCCACCGGGCCATGCGCCGGGCCTGGCGGGGAAGATCCTCAAGGGCGGACTCGAGGGCCTGGAGCCTGCGGGCAAGGCGTGCCGCATTGACCAGGCCATCGGGCGGCGGGGCGGGAGCTGTCACGCGAGGGCGCCCTGGCCACAGGTCGTCCACCGTGGAATCAGGTCCGAAGAAATGGATACGTGGCGGATACTTCGCGTATTTTACCCGGCGGTTGCCCAGCTCCGGGAAAAATATGCGTTTGTCGCAGAGCTTGAAGGAGGGACGGGACGGCCCGCCGCCCTTTCCGATCCTGTGTCCCTTGGCCATGGGACGCGAAGGCGCCACCTTCACCACCAGCCCCCGGGCCGCCACGACAATGAGGCGCCGGACGGCGGATTCGGCGGGCCTCAGCACCCGCAGCACGGCGCGGTGGAGGCGGTGCGGAATCCGCCCCACCGAGGACTCATCCCCAAGACCCAGCATGGCGAACAGGGTCACAATTATCCCCTTCAGCGCTTCACTGTTGCGTTTGATGGCCAAATCCCAGTCCATGTGATTACCTATCCAGTATAAAGAACAAAACAGGAACATACCTGGCATACTAGGAATATAGTGTCAAGGGGTATTTATTCTTATTTTCTTTTCCCGGCTACCGCCTCCCCTACTCTCGATGGTCGGGCTTGACCCGACCAACCAGTTTCTCAGGCATCCCAAATGTTGAAAGTCTGGGTGGTCGGGTCAAACCCGACCATGGAGAAAGGGCAAATATTTACACCATTCTCATCATGGCCGTGCTTGACACGGCCATCTTCTCGCTACCAAACAAGATGCCCGCGTTGAGCGCGGGCATGATGAAATTTATGAAGAAATTTACTCCACAAATTCCAGGGCCGCGTCGGTGAGCCAGTCGTGGACGCTTAATGCAAAGGTGCGGAGGGCGTAGATTTCGAAGCGGGTTTGGCTTGTGCAGTGGACCAGCACGGGGGTGTGATGGATGCCGGTCATGGCGAACATGCCGGGTTTGAAGACGGTGGGGTGGAAATCGAGGGGAACGCCTTTGCTGAGAACATCACGGGCGGGGGCGCCTTCGATGAAGATGCGGGTGCGGCTGTGCGACAGTGGCGTGAGGATTGCAACGCCCTCCAGCTTCTTAGCAATGGCGTCATTTTCCGGGCCGATGATCCAAAACTGGTTTTCCCCGGTGCGCATGAGGGTGCGGCCATCGGTTTGTGACGCCGTTCCAACTTTCGCTGGCAGCTTGCCGGTGATGGGGCTTATGGCCTTTGCAGGGCCAGCAGCCTGCAGCAGGGAAAAGCCGCGGGCTTCGCCGATTTGCAGAACGGGGCTTGCATAGGACTTGGCAAGGCTGAGGGCTGAGCGGCGGTCAAGCATTGAGGCGCGCTCCTTCCCGGTCAATAAAGTGCGGCGAGACGATGCGGGCTTTCACCTGCTCGTTTTTCAGGGGGAAGGCGCAGATGATGTCTTCGCCTTCGTGTTTCAGCCCGCCCTGATAGAGGCCGAGGGCGATGAACTTGTTCAACTCGGTGGACCAGGTGACTGACGTGATGTAACCGCGGCCGTGGCCCTTGATTTCATCGCCGGCTGAAAACAGGATAGAGCCGCCGCGCAGTTTTTTGTCGGCTTCCATCAATTCAATGCCAACAAGGCTCCAGCGTTCCGGCGCCTGCAACGCTTCGCGCATACGCAGTTCCCTGCCGATGTAGGCCTTTTCTTTGCCCGCCATTTTGCCGAGGCCGAGATCATCCAGGGTGTTGCGGTGATCAAGTTCTAGGCCCGCCACATGGCCCTTCTCGATGCGCAGGGATGCCAGCGCCTCCAGGCCGTAGGGCTTGATGCCGAGAGGGGCGGCCATTTTCAGGAAATGCTCCCACAGGGCGTGGGCATAGTCGGCGGGGCAATGCACTTCATAGGCAAGCTCTCCCGAAAACGAGAGGCGCAGCAGGCGGATGGGCACGTCATCGAGATGCACTTCAAGGCAGCCCATGTAGGGGAGATTTTCGGTGGAGACATCCGCATCCGGAAAAGCCAGTTGCAGGGCTTCGCGCGACTTGGGTCCCGATACGGCCATGCCGGCCCATTCATCGGTGAGCGAGGTGACGTGCACTTCCAGATCGGTCCAATGGACCTGGAGCAGGTATTCGAGCCAGGACATGACTTCGCCGGCCTGGGCAGTGGTGGTGGTTAGATAGAATTGCGTGTCGGAAATGCGCGTGGTGGTGCCGTCGTCAAGCACCACGCCATCGTCATTCAGCATCACGCCGTAACGCGCCTTGCCAACGGGCAATTTGGCAAAGCCATTGACGTAAACGCGGTTGAGGAATTCCGCCGCGTCCGGGCCTTGCACATCGATCTTGCCGAGGGTCGAAACATCGGCTAGCCCCACGCCTTTGCGCACCAGTTCCATTTCCCTGATGTAGGCGGTCTCGGGCGAATTTCCGGCCCAGGCATAATACCAGGCGCGCATCCACAGGCCCGCCTCGATGAAGGTGGCGCCGCTGGCCTTGTTGGCATCATGCAGGGGCGACAGGCGGTAAGGCCGGAAATGATGGCCGATGGTGCGGCCCGCGATGGCGCCGACAGCAAGGCCCGTATAGGGCGGGCGGAAGGTCGTGGTTCCGGCCTGCATGATCGGCACTTCGCGCAAGCCAGCCATGATGGCAATCGCATTTATGTTGGAGGTCTTGCCCTGGTCGGTGCCCATGCCGAGCGTGGTGTAGCGCTTGAGATGCTCGACGCTGACATAGCCTTCCTGATGGGCGGACTTGATGTCCTTCACGGTCACATCGGATTGCACATCGACAAAGGCTTTGCCCTTGCCCGCAACGGCGGGAAGCCATACGGGCAGAATGTGATAGGCGCGGTCCTTGCCTTCGGGGGGTGCCACGGGTTTCACCGTCTTGCCGAAATCGGCAACGGCCTTGGCGCCCATCTCGTTGCCGTCCTTGATCGCGGCCTGGGTGCCGAAGCGGCCCATCACGGCGCCGGCGCCAAAATGCGTAGCCGCAAAGCCGCCGGGCACGAAGGCTGCGATTTTTTCGTCGTAAGCAGGCTTGATGCCGCCGTGTGAAGTCAAATGCACCGCCGGGCTCCAGCCGCCGGACATGGCCAGCACATCGCATTCAATGGAGGCGGAGTGGCTGCCTGCGAGTTGCACACGGCTTACCTGCTTCGCACCTTCCACATCGGCAACACCAGTTCCGGGAAACATCGCCATGCCGAGCATCGCGGCCCTGGAAAGCAGATCGGAGGGAATGACCTTGCGGTGATCGGCCATGGTGACGGCAATGCCGGCTTCGGCGAGATCGAAGGCGGTGAGATATGCCGTGTCATTGTTGGTCACCATGCACACGCGCTTGAGCGGTGCCACGGCGAAGCGGTTGAGATAGGTGCGCACCGCCGAAGCCAGCATGACGCCGGGCCGGTCATTGTTGGAGAAAACCAGCGGCCGCTCAAGCGCGCCGGTGGCAAAGATAATTGATTTTGCACGCAACGAGATCAGCGTCTGGCGCGGCTTGCCCTTTGCGGCATCGGACTCTTCGTGACGCTGGAGCAGCACGATGAAATTATCGTCGTAGAGTCCCTGCGCCGTCGTCCGTGCGCGGATTTTCACATTGGAAAGCGATGATAATTCAGCAAGTTGCGCTTTCCGCCAGGTTTCAAAGTCGGCCGTCCGTTCAGAGAGCAATTGCCCGCCGAATTCCGCATCCTGTTCCACCAGAACAACGCGCGCGCCGGAGCGCCCTGCGGTCAGCGCAGCGGCAAGGCCGGCGGGGCCGGAGCCCACCACCAGCACATCGCAGAATTCATGGGCCGTATCGTAGCGGTCCGAATCCTTTTCATAGGAGCCTTTGCCGAGGCCGGCGGCGCGGCGGATGAAGGGCTCGTAGAACATCCAGGATTTCTTGAACGGCCCCATGAAGGTTTTGTAGTAGAAGCCGGACTGGAACAGGGGGCTGAGCAGAGAGTTCACCGCCATCACATCAAAGTCCGGCGATGGCCAGGCATTTTGCGAATGCGCGACAAGGCCATCAGTGAGGTCGATGGTGGTTGCCGGAATGTTGGGCTCGTTCCTGCCAATGGTGAAGAGGCCATTGGGTTCTTCGACGCCGGCGGAAACAATTCCGCGCGGCCGGTGATATTTGAAACTGCGCGAGGTCAGGGTCTTGCCATTGGCGAGCAGCGCCGAGGCCAAGGTGTCGCCGGCAAAGCCGCTCAGCGGCTTGCCGTCATAGGTGAAACTCACCGGCTTGCTGCGGTCAATGCGGCCGCCCTTCTCCAGCCTGCGGAACGCCGTCATGACGCCTCTCCGATTTCGTTCGTCGCGGTGTTGCGCGTGAGCTTGAACCAGTGGCGGCAGCCCAGCACGTGCTGCCAGTATTCGGTGTGCGGGCCCTTGGGATTATCGAAGAGGAAATAATAATCGTGCCACGCCTTGAGATCACCCTCGCCATGCCTGGGGCGTTGCTTCGTGGCGTCGCCGCCGTAGCGGAATTCGCTCACGTCTCTCTCGCCGCAATGGGGGCATGGGATTCTCATTGCTTGTATGTCCAGTTGCCGATGCCGTAGTCGTCAAGTTCCCTGCCCTTTACGAAGCGGTAAAGGGCGTAGCAGCGGTTGAGTTCGTGTTCTTCGTCGTGGGCCATGGTATGGGCGAAAGTCCAGCCTGATGCCGGGGTGGCCTTGAAGCCCTGGTAACACCAGCCGCCATTGAAGTAGAGGTTCCTGATATCGGTGCGGCAAATAAATGGAGCGCCATCGGGGGTCATGTCCATGATGCCGCCCCAGTGGCGCAAGAGGCGCAGCTTCGACATGAAGGGCAAGAGCGATACGGCGCATTCCGCCACGGTTTGAATGCGCGGGAACTGGCCGCGCTGGGTGTAAGTGTTGAAACCATCGATATGGCCGCCGAAAACCATGCCGCCCTTGTCGGATTGCGATAGGTAAAACAGTTCGGCGCCCCAAGACACGACATGATGCACCATGGGCTTCACGGGTTCGGTGACGAAGGCTTGCAGGATGTGGCTTTCGATGGGCAGGCGCAGGCCAGCCATTTTAGCGACATGCGAGGAATGGCCTGCGACGGCAATGCCGATCTTGCCGCCGAGAATTTTTCCGCGCGAGGTTTCAACACCAACCGCCTTGCCCTCATCCATGATGAAGCCTTCCACCTCGCAATTCTCGATGATGTCGACGCCCAGCGTATCGGCGGCGCGGGCATAGCCCCAGGCTACGGCGTCGTGGCGCACGGAACCTGCGCGCCCTTGAATGATACCGCCCCAGATGGGCCAGCGCGCTTCCCTGGAATAATCGAGGTAGGGCAGAAGCTTCATCACCTGGCCGCGGTCCAGCAGTTCCGCATCAATGCCGTTGAGGCGCATGATGTTGCCGCGCCGGGCATAGGTATCGAGCTGCACCGGATTGGTGGCCAGCACGATCTGGCCGCGGTGCGAGACCATGCAGTTGAAATTCAGTTCGTGGGAGAGGCCCTCCCAGAGCTTCAGGGAGTGCTCGAAAAACTGGGTATTGCCGTCAATCACATAGTTGGAGCGGATGAGCGTGGTGTTGCGCCCGACATTGCCGGAGCCGATATAGGCCCGCTCCAGCACAGCCACATTCCGCATCCCATGGTTCTTAGCCAGGTAATAGGCGGCGGCCAGGCCATGCCCGCCGCCGCCGATGATAATGGCGTCATAGGAGCTCTTGGGCTCGGGCGAACGCCAGGCCCGCGGCCAGGGCCGTTCGGGCGAAAAGGCGTGCTGGGCAAGCGCCAGGGCTGAATAAGGTTTGAACACGTCTGACCCACTACCAGAGTTTGACATCGATCGACAAGTCGAGGATTTTTCACCCCCGCCGCTTGGCCCATTCCACGCCCTCGCTCACCAGCATGGCCGCCACCGACATGGCCAGGAAGCCATAAACCAGGGGCATGATCGTGCCGTCATACTGCTGGCCGATCCAGGTTCCGATGAAGAGGGAAACCAGGGTCGACAGGGTGCCGGAAATCGCCGCCGCCATGCCGGCGATGTGGCCCACCTGCTCCATGGCCATGGCATTGTAATTGCCAAAGAGAATGCCACAGCAAAAGAAAGTGCAGAACAGGTAGAGGCCCAGGGACCAGAGCGGCGGGTGGCCGGCGTACATGAGCGCCACAACAGTGAATACGGCGGAAATTACGATGCAGGCGCGCACCGCCCATTTGGCAAGCATGCGCATGCCGTGGCGCATGACCATCCGGCCGTTGAAGATCATGGCAAAGGCAATGGCCACGGCAAAGGCGCCGAACCACACGGCAAACAAATCACCCTGGGCATATTGCTCGGCGAAGATCTGTTGCGAGGTGCCGAGGTAACAGATGAAGGCGGCGAAGATGAAGCCAACGGCTATGGTGTAACCCCAGGCCGAGGGAAAGCGGAAAAACTCTTTGGCCGAGCGGAAGAGATTACCCGCCGAAAAAGCCACGCGCTTTTCCTTCGGCAGGGTTTCTTCCTGCCTGATCTGAAGAAAAATGGCGGCAATAATTGCCATCACCAGGAAGCCCACAAAGATCATGCGCCAGCTTGCGACGAAGAGAACGAGCTGGCCGATGGAGGGGGCCAGGATGGGCACCAGCATGAACACCGACATGACGAAGGACATGATGCGCGCCATCGCAGCGCCGCCCTGCCCGTCGCGCACCATGGCCATGGAGACGATGCGCGGGTTTGAGGCGCCAACGCCCTGCAAGGCACGGCCTGCCAGCAGTATTTCAAAACTGGTTGAGAACAGACAGAGCACCGAGCCCGCCAGATAAATCAGCAGGCCCGCAAAAATCGCCGGCTTGCGCCCGGTGCTATCGGATATGGGGCCGGAGAGCAGCGTGCCAATGGTCATCCCGCCAAAAAACGCGGTGATGATGAACTGCCGCTTGTTGGGATCGCTGACGCCAAACTCGCTGGCCATGGTGCCGATGGCGGGCAGCATGGTGTCAATCGACATGGCCACCAAGGCGGTGAGCAAGGCGACAAGGAAAATGAATTCCTTTTTTGAGGTGTGTTCGTTCGTCATGGTTCCCGATTCTATTTTACGAAACGCAGGGCCCGCATCACGTCGAAAATAGTGGTGGTTTCAACGCGGTTGGTGCGATTGCCAAGATATTTGCAACCCGGATAAAAACTCTTTTCGTAAGCCAATACCGGGCTCACATAGGTCAGGTCCAGGGTGAATTTTTCCGGAACCGGCAACAGGCAATCCTTCAACTTTCCGCGCAGGGATTTTTCAACCCCGGCCCGGATGGCATTTTGCGCGGCTACCGGTGTCATGGAAATGGTGGATTGCCCGCGCCCTTCCTTCACCGCCAGGCGCCCGATGTGGGAATTGGTCTCCTTGATTTCTTCCATCAGCGCCTTGTCACCGCTGACGAATACGGTGGGAACCCCAAGGCTCGCCGCCGCCAGGGCGCAGAGCCGGAATTCAGACACCGGTTTACCATTCAAGGTAATCATGTGCGTCCGGGTGTTCAGCGTGTGCGCCAAGCTGTTGCCCTCGGAACCGACGCTGGCATGAAAGCCAATCATCACAAGTGCGGCGAAGCTTTCATCCAGTTCCTGGATCATGCTGTAGGGATGGCCCGACCATTCACGGATCAGCGTTACGTCCGCCGGCAACATGGTGGTGATCAGGTTGCGCCCGCTGTCATGGGCATCCTTCACCCAGATTTCGGTGGCTCCGGCGGCCCTTGCGCCATCGATGGCGGCGATGGCCTCGCGGGTCATGATTTCGCGGAATTCGGCCCAATCGGCATGGCCCTTTTCGGCCTCGTCCCAATGGGTTATGCCCGCCACACCCTCAATATCGACACTGATATAGACTTTCATTTCCGCTAAACTAGTTCCCATGAAGATAGATTCCAACAGCCGAAGCGTAGACCTAGACCCGCGCGCGGCGCAGTTCTATGAAAATCCCTACCCCGCCTACCATGAGCTGCGCCGGAAAATGCCAGCATTCAAATGGCAGCAATATGGTTTTTGGTGCTTTGCCGGCCACGCGGACGTCAACACGCTTCTGCGGGACCGGCGCTTTGGGCGGCAAATTCTCCACGTGGCCACCCGGGAGGAACTGGGCCTCGCCGACATCCCCTCGCGCCTCAAGCCTTTCTATGATTTCGAGCAGCAGTCCCTGCTGGAGCTTGAACCGCCGGTTCATTCGCGGCTGCGCGGGCTGGTCAACCGGGCCTTCCTGTCGCGCCAGGTGGACCGCCTGCGGCCCAAAATAGAGAGCCTTTCCAACCGGTTGATCGAGGGCTTTGAGGCAAAAGGTGAAGTTGACCTTTTGCCGTCCTATGCCACGCCCATTCCGATCATCGTGATCTGCGAGCTGCTCGGCGTGCCTGTAAACATGGCAGATCAGCTTCTGAGCTGGTCGCATGACATGGTGGCCATGTACATGGCGCGGCGAGACCGGGCGGTAGAGGACGCCGCGGTTGCGGCCACCGTGGCCTTCAGCGATTACATGCGCGGACTGGTGAAGGAGCGGCGCAAGGATTTGAATGACGACCTGCTTTCGGCCCTCATCCGGGCCGAAACCGAAGGGCAGAAGCTTTCGGAAAACGAGCTTATCACGACGGCTATCCTGATCCTGAATGCGGGCCATGAGGCTACGGTTCACGCCATTGGCAACGGGGTGAAAACCCTGCTTGAGCTTGGGGTGAAGGAACCCATCAGTGAAAGCCTCATCGAGGAAATCCTGCGCTTTGATGCGCCGCTGCATCTGTTCACGCGCTATGCGCTGGAAGATCTGGAATTCGGCGGGATCAAACTCAGGAAGGGCGAGGAAGTGGGGCTCATGCTGGGGGCCGCCAACCGCGATCCCGCCCGTTTTGCGGATCCCGACCAATTCAATCCGGCGCGCGAACCAAACCCGCATGTAAGCTTTGGCGCCGGAATCCATTTCTGCATCGGTGCGCCGCTGGCGCGGCTTGAAATGCTGATTGCCTTTCAAACGCTATTCAAGCGCCTGCCCAAACTGGCGCTGGCCGCCACGCCCCATTACAAGGACTCCTATCATTTTCATGGGCTGGAGGAATTGCGGGTGAGATTCTGACAGCTTTAGTCCCTCCCCCCACTTATGGGGTATAGTGATATGAGCTGGAGTTCTGGTTTCGTGACCAAACTTCACGCAATTGAAGATATAAAACAGGTGGCTAGTTTAATGTCAGATAAGTTTTCTTCAGGAATTCATCGAGCGCATTGACGAAAGTCAGATCCTCATACAGCAAATCCTTCTTATTTAAAATTTCAGCAGCTACATGAGATCTCAGGTCTGCATCACGCCCAAGATCTACCAACTTACTGATATAGCCGTCCAGCGAATCTGCCACGAGATCGTGAACACCCATCATCGAAAACATGGCATAGGTGTGCCGACCACGCATGAATTCCCCTGGAAGGGTAATCAGCGGGACGCCAGCTTCAATCGCACTCAGGCTTGTGTTCCCGCCACTCCAGCCGACACTATCGATTAAGATGTGCATTCTTCTTAGGAGCAAAAGATAGTCGGCAGAACTCACGCGGGGCAGGAAAACAACATGCCTGGCAGCATCCAGCCCAAAAGCAGCAAAAGTCTTTGCCAACCTCTGGCGCAGCACCCCGGTCATGTAGGCAGGTTTTCCGTCCAAGAAGATAAACAGTGCGTTGGGCACTTCCTGTGCGATACGCGGCAGAATTTCATCATACAGCGGGATATATTTAAACAGAGACTGAAGGCAGCCATACAAGATGCGTCCTTCCGGAAGACCAAAGGTCTTTTCCGAAACAGGGGAAGGATTTGACGGTCTCAAAAAGAGAGCTAAATTAGGCAACCGAATGAGTTTCTCAGAGTAGTGCTCTTGAGCGTTTGCCGGCTCCATTGCATCGCTCGAAAGATAGTAATCCATTGCCGCGGACCCGGTCGTGACCGGGTGCCCCCAGGCCGTGAATTGAACCGGCGCTATGCGATGAACCGAAAGAATTCGGCTTGACGGGGTCATCCCAACTTCGGGCAGCATCAAAAAATCGAGGTTGTCGTGCCGCATAACCTTAATTGCGCGCCCAAAAGATTTGACGCCAAAGGGCAGCTCGCGATGCCTGCCCAGTTTGGAAAACTTTTCTGAAAGGTCATCACGTTCGGGGTCCAGCGAATAGGTAAAATATTCATAATCTCCAGGCAACTGAGCAAGCCACTCATAAGCCCAATTTGCGCCATTGTGATTTCCCAGCTTTTGCGCTGCGATGCCAAACCGCATAGGTCCTGGGCGGCGTCTGCCGGCAACTTGCCCGACTGCCTCAATTCCCAAAATCCGTGCAAGACACCTTGAGATGGAAGTCATGACGGATCGATCATTCTTTTGCTGATAGGCAACGTAGAACCCGTTCAAATGAAATGCGGCGTGAAGAGATACCTCATTCATAAGGACGTTTCGCCCGCCTAGATCGCCCAAGCCCTGCTCAATGGCATTAAGGGTTGACTCAATGCGTTTCCGCGAAGATTCAAGCTCCTTCTGAGAACTATAAACAGCAGGTAAACTATCGATTGAAATCAACCGAAGACATTGTTCTGCCAGTTTCCGCGCATTGGCATCATCGCTCCCAATAAGATTTAGCTGTTTTGAATAATCGCCTATCGTCTTTTCAAGTTCTCCAATTTCGCGAAATGTGTCGCCACGGCTGCTGTACGCCTCCGCGAAGTCAGGCTTAAGCGCGATCGCCTTGTCGAAGCTTGCCAATGCTTCGCCAAATTGCTTGAGTCCCTTGAGAGCATTTCCGCGATTGCTATATGCCTCTGCGAGGCTGGGTTTAAGCGCGATCGCCCTGTCATAACTGGCCAATGCTTCTTCAAATCTCCCGAGTCCATTGAGAGCATTTCCACGGTTCATATGTGTCTCGGCATAATTTGGATTCAAGACAACTGCTTTGTCATAACAATTGAGTGCCTCATCATACCGCCCAACATCCTGCAACACCAAACCCTTGTCATTCAGGGCTTCAAAAAACGATCCATCAATCCCAATTGCGCTATCAAAACTCGCAAGCGCCTCCTCATGTTTCCCAATTTTGTGAAGCGCTTTTCCCCTATTATACAATGCCTGACTAAATTTCGGGGCAATTTCAATCGCCTTATCATATTTGCCAATCGCATCGTGAACCTGCTCAAGTTCCAAAAGAACATTTCCCAGATTAGCATAGGATTCCGCATGCCGAGGATTGAGAATTATCGCCTTTCGATAGCCCTCACTCGCATCACCGAATTTCCCCAACTGAACGAGCGCATTGGCACGATTGAAATGGGGCGCAGCTTCCTTGGGCTCCAGAGCAGCCGACTTGTCATAGTTTTGAATTGCCAGATCGATCTGACCAAGCGCCTTCAAAGCAATTCCCCGATTTAGATAAGCTTTAGCGTGCTTTGGATTTATCCTGACAATTCTTGCATACAAATCAACTGCAACATCAAATTTCTTTTCAGTCATGCTGACGAGCGCCTGCAGCTCAAGTGCGGGTAAATATTTTGGCGCACTTTTCAGAATTCCAGCGCAGACGGATCCTGCCTCGATCAACTTGCCACTTTGATAAAGAGACAATGCCTCTGTAAATAATTTCTGGAGAGAACTGCTATTGGTTGCTTTAAAACCTGCCAAAAAAGACCCCGCTTGCACTTGGACCGCCAGCTCATACCGGTGCTCTCAAATCAATGTAGCCTTGATTCAAATTCCTTGGAAGGAATTGCATCACGAGCCGACAGGAGATGCCACATCTTCCCCGGATCGTGCAGATGGGCGCTATTTTGGCCGAGCAGGCGAAATCTGAAAGCCGGTGATGCCATTTTCACGTCGTTTCCGCACCTCTGTCTGACGTTTATCCGCCGCCCCCTGCTCCCTGTTGAGCCTAAAGCTACCCCCTAGTGAAACTTTTTCAACAGGCCCGACCATGACCGATGTACAGTCCGCGCCTACCGGACGCCGCTCGAGAAGCGCTGGCGGGGCCGATGCCCGCCGTGCGGCGCGCACCAATCAAGTCACCCCGCCGGCCGGCTATATCCGCCGCAAGATCAAGACCTATGAGCCCTACAGCGATGACCAGCTCGAATTGATCGAGCGCAACGCAGAAACAGTTCTTCAGGAAACCGGAATCGACTTCTACGAAGACCCGGAAGCCGTCCAAATGTGGAAAGAAGCCGGGGCCGACGTCAAGCACTCGGAAACCGATACAAAACGTTTTCGCGTACGCTTTCCGCGCGGCCTAGTACGCGCGCTGATCAAGACCGCGCCCCGCGAATACACACAGCATGCGCGCAACCCGGCCAACTCAATCATCATCGGCGGCAACAATACGGTGTTCGCGCCGGTCTACGGTCCGCCCTTCATCCGCAATCTCGATGAAGGCCGCCGCTATGCCACGATCGAGGATTTCCGCAACTTCTCGAAGCTTGTCTACATGCTGCCGAGCCTGCATCATGCGGGCGGAACGCTGTGCGAGCCGGTTGACATACCGGTGGCCAAGCGCCACCTCGACATGGTCTATACCCACATCAAGTACAACGATAAGCCGTTCATGGGCTCGGTCACCTCGGGCGAGCGCGCCGCGGACTCGGTTGCCATGGCGGAACTTCTTTTCGGCAAGGAGTTCGTTGACCAGAATTGCGTGATGACCAGCCTCATCAACGCCAACTCACCCATGGTGTGGGACGGTGTCATGCTTGGGGCGCTGAAGTCCTACGCCCGCGCCAATCAGGCAACGGTGATCTCGCCGTTCATCGTGGCGGGCGCCATGTCGCCGGTCACCACGGTTGGAACGCTGACGCAGATTCTGGCGGAGGCATCGGTTGGCATTGCCTTCACGCAATTGTGCCGGCCTGGCGCTCCCGTGGTTTTCGGAACTTTTGCCGCGTCCATGTCCATGCAGTCAGGCGCACCGACATTCGGCACGCCGGAACCGGCGCTCGTCACATTCGGCGCCGCCCAATTGGCGCGCCGCATGGGCGTGCCCTTCCGCTCCGGCGGCGGCTTGTGCGGCTCCAAGGTGCCGGATGCGCAGGCAGCCTACGAAAGCGCCAACACGCTGTGGTCGACGATCCTCTCCGGCGTCAACTTCTGCCTCCATGCGGCGGGCTGGCTGGAAGGCGGATTGGCCTCCGGTTACGAGAAACTCATCATGGATGCCGACCAGCTCACCATGTTCCAGAAGCTCGCCGAAGGTGTGGACTTCTCCGAGAACGGCCAGGCGATGGACGCGATCCGCGAAGTGGGACCGGGCGCGCACTTCCTCGGCTGCGCCCACACGCAGGCCAATTTCGAAACCGCCTTCTGGCGGTCCGGACTCGCCGACAACAACAGCTACGAGCAGTGG
>DATLDM010000088.1:0-66655 GCA_035525875.1 Aestuariivirga sp. | reverse complement strand
AGCGTAAATGCAATAGCAAGCTCAACCTTCTTGTTTCCGGGAACGATTGACCGCCATGCCAGCCAGCCGCGATGAGCTTTTCCAGCGCTTTGCCGACCTTGCAATCAAAACAACGACAAAAAGCCATGCGCCAGTGTTCACCGTGGAAGAAGCCCGGCTGGTCCATCCCGATATTCCCGGCGGTCACTGCAAGAACCTCTTTTGCAAGGACGAAAAGGGGGTCCTTTGGCTGATTGTCTGCCTTGAGGACTCGCGCGTGGATTTGAAGGCGGCGCCGGCAAAAATCGGTTCACGGCGGCTTTCCTTCGGCAAGCCCGAACTGCTTATGGAGGTTCTGGGCCTTGAACCCGGCTCGGTCACGCCCTTTGGCCTCATCAATGATAAGACTGTACGCACCAACGTGATTCTCGACGCCCGCATGATGGAGCTGGAAATCCTGAACTATCACCCGCTGAAAAATGACGCGACAACGACGATCCGTGCCGCTGATCTGTTAACCTTCATCAGGTCCTGCGGCCACGAACCACGGGTTGTCGCAGTGGCCGATCCCGCATTGTAATTTGCCGCCAGAAGCGCCATTTCTATGGCAAAACAGCAAACAGGCACAACATGAACGATATGATCATAGGGCAAAATGGCGCTTCAGGGGTGCCCGCCGCTGAACTCATCAAGGACACCGATACCAAGGGCTTCATGGCCGACGTCATCGAAGTGTCGAAGAAGGTTCCGGTTCTCGTTGATTTCTGGGCCCCCTGGTGCGGCCCCTGCAAGCAGCTGACGCCGCTTCTCGAGAAGGTCGTGAAGCAGGCCAACGGAAAAGTGCGCCTTGTCAAAATCAATGTCGACGAGAACCAGCAGATTGCCGCACAGATGCGCGTGCAATCCATCCCCGCCGTATTTGCCTTTGTGAACGGCCAGCCCATCGACGGCTTCATGGGCGCCCTGCCCGAGGGCCAGATCAGGCAGTTTATCGACAAGCTTTCGAGCAAGGGCTCGCTCGCCGAAGAAATTGCCGCCGCCATGAAGGTGGCCGAAGAGGCCATGCAGCGCAAAGCCTTTGACGAGGCCCAGAACATTCTCGGGCAAATTCTCGGCGTTGATCCCACACATGTCGCAGCCCTCGCCAATTTTGCGAAATGCCAGATTGAACTCGGCGACCTTGAAGGCGCAGCCGCGACCCTGTCCCAGGTTCCCCCTGACAAGGCGAATAATCCCGATGTTGTCAGCGCCGCGGCGGCCCTTGATCTCGCCCTTCATCCCGTTGACACCAGTCTCCTCGATCAATTGCAAAAAGCTGTCGCCGCCACCCCCGATGATTTTGCAAAACGCCTGGAGCTTGCCGTGGCCTTGAATGGCGCCGGCCAGAGGCCCGAGGCCACTGACCAGTTGCTTTATGTCATCCGCAAGAAGCGCGATTGGAATGAAGATGCGGCCCGCAAGCAGCTCGTTCAATTCTTTGAGGCGTGGGGGCCAAAGGATGAAGCCACCCTGCAAGGCCGCCGCAAATTGTCTGCAACTCTCTTTTCGTGAGGATGAATGAAATTCTTGAAAGACTATAACAGGCCCGCCGACCTGCCCCAGAAGCTCCCGGTGTTTCCGCTTCCCGGCGCCCTGCTTTTGCCGCGCGCCGACCTGCCGCTGAACATATTTGAACCGCGCTATCTTGAAATGGTTTCGGATGCGCTGTCGGGCGAGCGCATGATCGGCATCATTCAGCCCAGGGACGACAGCGATACGGCGGAACGCCCGGACCTGATGAAGGTGGGCTGCGCGGGGAGAATTACCTCCTATGCGGAAACCCCCGATGGCCGGATGCTGGTAACGCTCACCGGCGTCAGCCGTTTCTCCATCAAGAGCGAATTGACCGTCGACACGGCCTATCGCCAGGTCGTGGCCGACTTCAAGCCTTTCGCGATTGACTTGGTGATGGATTTGGGTGCCGCCGAAGTCAACCGGCCGGCCCTGCTCACGGCTTTCAAGGATTACCTGACGGCCAACAACATGAGCGCCGATTGGAGTGAAATCAACGCGGCCTCCACCGAGGTTCTGGTCAATACGCTGTCGCTTCTGGCACCCTATCCCGCCAGCGAAAAGCAGGCGCTTCTCGAAGCACCGGATTTGAAAACCCGGGCCGATGTGCTGGTGGCGCTCACTGAAATGGCGCTGTCAAAATCCTTCTCCGGCAAGCGCCATAAGTTGCAGTAGGAACAGCCATGCCCGAAGCCCGCAAAGTGGATCCGAAATTGCTTGAGATCCTGGTGTGCCCGGTCACCAAGACCCGTCTCGAGTACGATGCGGAAAAGCAAGAGCTTATCTCAAAGGCGGCGGGCCTTGCCTATCCCATCCGCGACGGCATTCCCATCATGCTTCCCGATGAAGCCCGCGAACTCAAAGATGGCTGATCCCTGGCCTCTCGAACTCCTGTCAAAACAGCAGGGCCGCATTCTCAACATCCGCTTTGATACCGGAGAATCTTTTGATCTCGATGCGGAATATCTTCGCGTCGAAAGTCCCAGCGCTGAGGTGAAGGGCCATGGTCCGGGACAGGAGCAGCTCGTGTTCGGCAAGCGGACCGTCTCCATGACCAAGCTTGAGCCCATCGGCACCTATGCGGTGCGGATTATTTTCAGTGACGGCCACTCGACGGGCCTGTTCACCTGGAATTATTTGGCCAAGCTGGGCCGCGAGCGCGATACGATCTGGCCCGCCTATCTCGAAAAACTCGCCAAGGCAGGACAGGGCCGGGGCTAAACCGCCTCGCCACGCAGCAGTCTGGGCAGCGAACCCGTTTGGCCTGCCGCCTCCCTTGCAAACATCTGCTTCACACCCGGCATTTGATTGGTCGCACGCAAGCCAAGGTCACGCAGAATGCGCAGGAAAGAATTGTCGTTGGAAAAAAGCCGGTTGAGCCCATCCATGCCAGCCGCTGTCGCCACCGTGTCAAAGCGCCGCCAGGTGGAATATCTTTCGAGCACCGGTAGGCCGCCAATGTCCTGGCCCAGCGCGTGGGCATCAGCCACACATTCCGCCAGGGCAGCCGCATCGCGAAGGCCAAGATTGAGCCCAAGTCCTGCCAGGGGATGAATGACATGGGCCGCATCGCCAACCAAAGCGAGGCGCGTTGCGTGAAACTCTTTCGCAAAAAACATCGACAGCGGATAGCCCTGCGGCTTGCCAAGCAAGACAATCTTTCCGAGATGCGGGCCAATCTCGTTTTGCAATTCGGTTTCAAATTCCTGCGGCGGCAAGCCCAGCAGCCTTTTTGCTTCGGCAGTGCCTTTGGTCCAGACAATGGACGAGCGGTTTCCCGGCAAGGGTAAAATCGCGAAAGGCCCCGCCGGCGTGAAATGTTCTTCCGCCCGGCCACCATGCGGAAACTCGTGATCAAACGAGGCGACAATTCCCATTTGGTCGTAGGCCCAGCCAACAAGCTCAATCCCCGCCGCTTGGCGAAGCGGAGACTTGCCGCCGTCAGCGGCGATGATGATACTGCACGAGAGCTGCTCGCCATTCGCAAGCGTGAGTTTGGCAAGTCCCGGGGCAAAACTCTGCTGGACAACCGCTTGCCCCGTCACCAGCGTAATGTTGGGCGATTTCTCAACTACATCAAGAAGGCTACGCAACAAGTGATGGTTCTCTACCATCTGGGCCGATGAGGCCTGCCCCGCGCCCGCTTCGCCGAATTGCAGTAGCACCGGCCTGGCTTCCGGGCCACGGCCATCGGTCACAGTGATTTCGCCCATCGCCTGCATGTGCGGGGCCACATGTCCCCACACCCCCAGGGCCTCGAACATGCGTTTGGAGCTGGCCGTAATGGCTGAGGCTCGCGCATCATTATTGCTGGAAAGCGTTTGCCGCGGATCCATGCGATCAATGATGGCAACGGACAGCGGACGCCGGGCCCGCTGCCCGCCAAGCGCGAGGCCGGCGGTCAATCCATTCAGCGCCGCACCGACGACTACCGCATCAAAGGTCTTGGTCATACCATATCAAAAACGCCCATAACCCAAGCCAGTCAAGACAATGATTATTCGTGATGAAATTTTGAGCAGATACGAAATATTGGCTAAATAAATAGCACAATTCTGTGTACGCTTTCCCGCCAAAAATAAAAATATAAACAATAACAAGGGGTTAAAAGTCGTTCCTAATTGGCACGTTTCTTGAGAATCACCCTCCGGTTATCGGAGGGAATGTACCCATGAAATATATTATTGCGATCATAAAGCCTTTCAAGCTCGAGGAGGTCCGCGAGGCGCTGGGCGCCATCGGGGTGCAGGGCATCACTGTCACTGAAGTCAAAGGGCATGGCCGCCAGAAGGGCCACACGGAGTTTTATCGCGGTGCTGAGTATGCCGTGAGCTTCATCCCAAAAGTCAAAATCGAAGTAGCGGTCGAAAAAGCCATGGCTGACCGGGTTGTGGAAACCATCCAGGCGGCGGGCCAGACGGGCCAAATCGGTGACGGCAAAATTTTCGTCTTGCCGCTTGAGTCCGCCGTTCGCGTCCGCACCGGCGAAACCGGCTCTGCGGCCCTTTAACAGTTTAAAAAAGGACAGTGAAATGACAGTTCGACCAAAATTGCGCCAACTCCTCGCCGGTTTGCCGGCCGGTCTTGCGCTGACAGCTTTTCTGACCGCCACACCGGCGCTAGCCGCAGCGACCGTCAACAAGGGCGACACCGCCTGGATGCTGATCGCCACCATCCTGGTCATTCTCATGACCATTCCGGGTCTCGCCCTTTTCTACGCCGGCTTGGTGCGTACCAAGAACGTGCTTTCCGTGCTCATGCAGGTCTTCATCTGCTTTTGCATGATCTCGGTCCTCTGGTTCATTTACGGATACTCACTGGCCTTCACAAACGGCAACGGCTTCATCGGAGGCTTCTCCAAGTTCATGCTGGCAGGTGTGGACTACAATACAATTGCCGCGACTTTCTCGAAGGAAGTCTATGTGCCGGAATTCACCTATATCATATTCCAGCTTACTTTCGCGGCCATCACTCCGGCCCTCATCGTCGGCGCCTTTGCCGAACGCATGAAGTTCTCCGCCATTCTGCTGTTCCTGGCGATTTGGTTCACCTTTGCCTATCTGCCCATGGCCCATATGGTCTGGTGGTGGGCAGGCCCTGATGCCTACACCTTGAGCGCCGACAACATCGACGCCGTCAAGGCTGCGGTGGGTGACGCTGCAGCCACTGACTTCCTTGCCAAGCTGGCGGCAGCAACCGATGACGCGGCCAAGGCCGTAGTCCTCGGCGACTACGCCACGGCGGTCAACGCCTCCAACGGCTGGCTCTTCAACAAGGGCGCCATCGACTTTGCCGGCGGGTCCGTTGTGCACATCAATGCCGGTATTGCCGGCCTGGTTTGCGCCATCGTCCTCGGCAAGCGCCTTGGCCTCGGCAAGGAAGTCCTGGCACCCCATAACCTGCCAATGTGCATGATCGGCGCATCGCTCCTCTGGGTCGGCTGGTTCGGCTTCAACGCCGGTTCCAACCTCGAAGCCAACGGCCTCACCGGCCAGGTGGTCTTCAACACCATCCTCGCAACCGCTGCAGCAGCCCTGGCGTGGACCGCTGGCGAATGGGTGACCCGTGGTCATGCCAGCCTCCTCGGTGCCGTTTCTGGTGCCGTTGCGGGTCTCGTGGCCATTACCCCGGCCTGCGGCTGGGTGAGCCCGACTGCCGCTTTGATCATTGGTATCCTTGCCGGCATCGTTTGCCTTTGGGCCGTGGTTTGGCTCAAGGCCAAGCTTGGCTACGATGATGCCCTGGACGTCTTTGGCGTCCACGGCGTCGGCGGTATCCTCGGTGCGCTTCTGACCGGCTATTTCGTCAATCCGGGCATTGGCGGCGTGGGTGTCACCGACTATCTCGCCACCGACACCTCCGTGAAGGCGCTTGAATATTCCTTCTCGGCCCAGATGACGGCGCAGGTTTATGGCGTGCTGACTGCGATCATTCTCTCCGCCGTCGTCAGCTACGTGGCGCTCATGATCTGCAAGTTCACGACAGGCCTGCGCGTTCCTGAGCAGGAAGAGCGTGAAGGCCTCGATATCGGCTCCCATGGCGAGCGTGCCTACTCCTAGGCTCGACCATACAAAACACGACGGAAAAGCGCCCCTCACGGGCGCTTTTTCACGCGGGGTTTAACCCTGCTTTAACCATGACCCTTCAGACTGCCATTAACCATTTGTTAT
Organism: Aestuariivirga sp.; assembly: GCA_035525875.1. Classification (GTDB taxonomy): domain Bacteria; phylum Pseudomonadota; class Alphaproteobacteria; order Rhizobiales; family Aestuariivirgaceae; genus Aestuariivirga. The sequence goes on along the minus strand of DATLDM010000088.1, from coordinate 60,455 downwards.
GGGCCTGTGGGATGATCTCCGGGCTGGCGGAGAAGTCCATGGCTTACAATCGTTCCTATGATACCGATGACGGCGCAATTCCGGCCGCCCTGCGTCGTTTCATGCGCCATCGCCTCTTTGAAATTTCCGGGGTGGCGCTCCTGGCCTCTCTTGCAGCCATTGGCGTGGCCTTGGCCACCTGGTCGGTGGATGATCCGTCGTTCAACCATGCAACCGACCAGCTCGCCAAAAATTACCTGGGTTATCCCGGTGCCGCGATTGCCGACGAACTCATGCAGCTTTTGGGCTTGGGCGTTCTGCCGCTGATTGGTATTCCCATGGCCTGGGTTGTGAACCTGCTGAGCCATGAAAGGCCCGAGCGGCCGTTTATGGCGCTGCTGGCCTGGCTTGCCGCCGCCTTTCTCGCCTGCGGCGCCTTTGCAACCTTGCCCGCCCCAGCAAGCTGGTCGCTTGCCGCAGGCCTTGGCGGCAATTCCGGAGACATCATCAGCGGCGGCATGCTTTCGATTCTTGCCTTGGGCCTCAAGGGCGCTTTCGCCGAGGTCTTCACTGGCGCTCTCTGCGCGGGCACAGCCATATGGGCAGCGCTTCACGCCACCGGCCTGACTAAATCCGAAACCACCGGCACCCTGGGAACCCTCGGCCGTGCTATCGGTGTTTTCCTGATTCGACTCCTGCGTTTCCTCCAGGCGAGCTTCATGCATTGGCGAGCCTACAGGGCCCAGGAAAAATCCGCCCGGGCTCTCCGTGCGGCGTCGGCAAATTCTTCCCGCGACATTATCTCAAGATTGGCGCCCGCCAAAAAACTGCGCATCGAACCTTCATTGGGCCGGAGCAACAACGCACAAGAACCCCGTCTCGCCATGCCGGAAATGGAAGGGGAACTGGAGGAAGGTGAAGGCACTGAAGAAGAGCAGGACGAGCCGGATGACGCTGTCGAAACACCCGCCGTGCGGGTGACGCGCGAAGCCAAGGAAATCAAGCTGGGCAAAAAAGTCAAGAAGGATTCCCAGCTCAATCTGCGTTTTACCAAATCCACCGAGTTTGAATTCCCGCCGCTTACGCTGCTGGCCGAACCCAAGCGCAGCACCAAGCAGTCAATCGATCTTTCCGACGAAGTGCTTGAGCAAAACGCCCGCATGCTGGAAGGCGTGCTGGAGGATTTCGGCGTGCGCGGCCAGATCATCAATGTAAAACCGGGCCCGGTTGTAACGCTGTACGAACTGGAGCCTGCCCCCGGGATCAAATCTTCACGCGTGATCAGCCTTGCCGATGATATCGCCCGCTCGATGAGCGCCGTCTCTGCCCGCGTGGCCGTTGTCCAGGGCCGCAACGTCATCGGCATTGAATTGCCCAACAGCAAACGCGAGACGGTCTATCTCCGCGAAATGTTGGCCTCCGAAGCCTTTGAAAAAACCGGCCAGAACCTGGCCTTTGCCCTTGGCAAGAACATTGGTGGCGAACCCATCTTCGCCGATCTCGCCCGCATGCCCCATTTGCTGATTGCCGGTACAACGGGCTCCGGCAAATCCGTGGGCATCAACACCATGATCCTGTCGCTGCTCTACCGGCTGTCGCCGGAACGCTGCAAACTGATCATGATTGACCCCAAGATGCTGGAGCTATCCGTTTACGAAGGCATCCCTCACCTCCTGTGTCCTGTTGTGACCGACTCCCGCAAAGCCGTTGTCGCCTTGAAATGGGCGGTGCGCGAAATGGAAGACCGCTACCGCAAGATGTCAAAGCTTGGAGTGCGCAACATCGATGGTTACAACGCCAGGCTCAAGCAGACCCTGGCCAAGGGCGGGCAGATGTCGCGCACCGTGCAGACCGGCTTCAACGCCGAATCGGGCGAGCCCATTTTCGAGCAGGAGCAGATGGACATGGCGTCCATGCCCTATATCGTCGTCATCATCGACGAGATGGCCGACCTCATGATGGTGGCGGGCAAGGACATTGAAGGCACGGTGCAGCGCCTCGCCCAGATGGCCCGCGCCGCCGGCATCCATGTGGTCATGGCCACCCAGCGGCCTTCGGTTGACGTCATCACCGGCACCATCAAGGCCAATTTCCCCACCCGCATTTCCTTCCAGGTCACCTCGAAAATTGACAGCCGCACGATTTTAGGAGAGCAGGGGGCCGAACAGCTCCTGGGCCAGGGCGACATGCTTTACATGGCGGGTGGCGGACGTATTTCCCGCCTGCACGGACCCTTCGTGACCGATGATGAGGTTGAAAAAATCGTAAGCTTCCTGAAGGCGCAAGGCGCCCCCGAATATGTTGATGCGGTAACCGAGGAAGTCGAGGATGAGTCCTATGGCGAGCCCGGCGCCATGGCCGTCGCTGAGGGCGGGGGCTCAGGCGATGACCTCTATGACCAGGCGGTGGCCGTTGTTCTGCGCGACAAGAAGGTTTCCACCAGCTATGTGCAACGGCGCCTCCAGGTCGGCTATAACAAGGCCGCGAGCCTGATTGAGCGCATGGAAAAGGAAGGCCTTATTTCATCGGCAAACGGCACGGGAAAACGGGAAATCCTGGTCCCCGGCGATAGCGCCCGGGTGTGACGGGGTTGCCCCAAAATGGTCGGCTTTTCAACTCAAATGATGTATAGATAGAAGCGCTGGAAATCTCAGATTTGGAACATAAAATGATGCGATCCCTAAAAGTTGCGGCCTTGGCTCTCGCGGTCTTCTTTGCCGGTGTTGCCGGTACGAGCGCCATCGCTACGGCAGCCAAATCAATTCTCCTCAACCCCGAGCAGACCAAATCAATCAATAAAATATCGGCCTATATGAACAGCTTCGTCACCCTGCAGGGCGAATTCACCCAAATCAGCCCCAAGGGGAACGTCTCAAAAGGCGTTATGTTCATCAGCAAGCCTGGCAAACTGCGCTTTGAATATTCTCCCCCGAACCCTTTCCTCCTCGTTTCCGATGGCAAGTGGGTGACCCTCAAGAACCGCGCCAAGGAAAAAGGCGACCAGTTCCCCCTTGCCGCAACACCGTTGCGCTTGGTCGTTTCGCCAAAAATTGATCTGTTGAAGGAAGCCAATATTCTGGGTTTTGAACAGGCCGACGGCATTACCTCGGTTATTCTCGAAGACCGCAAGGGTACGATTGGCGGCCAGCTTGTCCTGATCTTCGACGAAACGCAAAATCAATTGCAGCAATGGATCATTGTCGACGGCAAGGGCCGCCGCACCACCGTATCGCTTGCCAACCTTGAATCGGGCATGAAAATCGACCCCAAGCTTTTTGTGGTGAAGATCGATCGAAAGGAAAAAAGCAAATAGTACTGCTTGCTTTTTCGTCCGGACCTATGCTCATTCTGCGGCCATGACACTCAAGATTGCCACCTGGAATATCAATTCGGTTCGTCTGCGCATTGGCCTGGTTGAGCGGGTTCTGAACCAGCTCAAACCCGACGTGCTTTGCCTTCAGGAGACGAAATGCCCGCAAGGCCAGTTTCCCTCGGGCCCCTTGCATGATCTGGGCTACACCCACATCGCCGAATTTGGCCAGAAGGGCTATCATGGCGTTGCCATTGTTTCGCGCCTGCCTTTCAGCGCGCAGGCCAGCAAGGCTTTTTGCGGCAAGGAGGATTGCCGCCATGTTTCCATAAGCCTTGCCGGGCCCAAGCCCATCACCATCCACAATCTCTATGTGCCGTCCGGCGGTGACGAGCCTGATCCCAAGATCAATGACAAATTTGCCCATAAGCTGAAGTTCATTGATGAACTGGAAAGCTGGTTTGCGAATGGTTCAGTGCCCAGGGGCCAGGAGGGCATCGTGGTGGGCGACCTCAACATTGCGCCTTTGGAACATGATGTCTGGTCCCACAAGGATTTGCTCAAGGTCGTTAGCCACACGCCCATTGAAACAGCCGGCCTCCTGCGGGTGATGAAGGCGGGCGAGTGGGTTGATCTGATGCGCCAGCACACCCCGGCCAGCGAGAAACTTTATACCTGGTGGAGTTACCGCGCCAAGGATTGGGCCCTGGCCAACCGTGGCCGCAGGCTTGACCACATCTGGTCAACGCCGGGACTTTCGCCGGCCTGCAAGGATATCACGATCCTGCGCGAGACAAGAGGCTGGACCCAAACCTCCGACCATGTGCCAGTCATGGCGACTTTCGCTCTATAGAGCGAGGAAAGGCTTGGCACGGCTGAATTTCCCGCGCACGACTTCGAAGTCCTGCATTGAATTTTCAAGCCGCCGGGCCAGCGCCCTGAAGACACTTTGGCCGAATTCCGGATACTCATTGGCAACGCGTAGGAAAAGTTCGTGATCTATTCTGGCTGTTGAAACCGAACCCAAGGCCAGGGCGGTGATGGCATAGGTTGTTTTTCCAATCATCGCGACTTCGCCAAGAAAGGCCCCCGGTTCCGCCGTGGCAACCGACTGGCTTAGCGGCCCTGCCATTTGCTGGATGTCGGCATTGCCGCTCAGCAGAAGAAAAGCTGATTTGGCCTTTTTCCCCTGGGAGATAATGGCTTCACTGGAAACAAAGTGCTGGCGCTCGGAGGCAAAGGCCAGAAGCTGCAAATGTACGGGTTCGCATTCCGAAAAAATCGGAATTTGCCGCAAGGTCTCAGCGTCTGCCCTGACACTCATCTCACCAGCCCTATTCTCCCGGATTTCCCATTGCCATCCCCATACAACGATGGATGGGCCATAAGATCAAGGGACGAGCTTGTAGCCGCCGCCCTCGGTGACCAGTATTTCCGCCTGACTCGGATCGCGCTCTATTTTTTGGCGCAGGCGGTAGATGTGGGTTTCAAGAGTGTGGGTTGTGACCCCGGCATTGTAGCCCCAGACATCGTGCAGCAGCACATCGCGGCCGACGATCTGTTCGCCGGAGCGGTAGAGGAACTTGATGATCGCCGTTTCCTTTTCCGTGAGGCGCACCTTCTTGTTGTCATCCCTGACGAGGATTTTGGAAGCGGGCTTGAACGTGTAGGGGCCCACCTTGAACGTCGCATCTTCGCTGTGTTCGTGTTGCCGCAGATGCGCCCTGATACGGGCCAGCAGAACGCCAAAGCGGAATGGCTTGGTGATGTAGTCATTGGCCCCCGAATCGAGGCCCAGGATCGTATCGGAATCAGAGCTCTGTCCCGTCAGCATGATGACCGGGCCCTTGTAGCCATTGCGCCGCATCAGCTTGCAGGCTTCCCTGCCATCCATGTCTGGCAGGTTCACGTCGAGGATCACCATGTCCGCATGTTCGGCCTTCACGGCCTTGACACCTGCTGTTGCAGTGGCAACATCTGTGACCGTGTATTCGTCATGCAACGAAAACTGGTCTTTCAAAGTCTCGCGCAGGGTATCATCGTCGTCGACGATGAGAATTTTTTTGGTGTTGGTCATTGCCGTTCTTTCATCAAATCCGGGACATGGGACAATTCTAGAATGATCAATGGCCATTTGATAGCCCGGGAGCAAGACAACTGACCGTGAGGAAAACCGTCACATATATTCACATTCGCGCGATCAGCGCACGGGCGACCCGCGGGGTGTTAACCTGTGGCTCCCTTACAGTGCCCTGCGCGCTGGGGCGATCCGGCAGGAATTTCCTCAAAAAGGAAGGCGATGGCGCAAGTCCAGTTGGCATCTGGTCTCTGCGTCATGTTTACTACCGCAATGACCGTCTTGTCCGGCCCCAGTCGAAACTGCCTGTTACACCCATCAGGGGTGGCTGGGGCTGGTGCGAAACGGCAGGCGACCGGAACTATAATCGCCGGGTTGATTTGCCCTATGCCACGGCCCACGAGGATCTGAAACGTCCCGATCATCTCTATGATATTGTGGTGGAGACCAGCCACAACCAGCGGCCCCGCATCCAGGGCCGGGGCAGCGCCATTTTCTTTCATCTCGCCCGGGAAAATTTTACCCCCACGGCGGGCTGCATCGCGGTAACACTGAGAGACATGCAAAAAGTGCTGCGCTGCTGTTCCACCAGAACGCGCCTGGTGATCTGGCCACCTAGCGGGGCTGCCCCCCGCGTGTTCCGAAAATAGCTGAACCAACCCTCACATGGGTCGCGCCATGTTTGATCGCCGCCTCGAAGTCTCCGCTCATGCCCATGCTCAGGTTCTTGAGCTCATTACGCTTGGCAATTTGGGTCAAAAGCTCAAAATGCCTGTCTGGCGCCTCATTGACTGGCGGAATGCACATGAGGCCCGAAATCTGTAGCCCGTATGCGTTTCGGCACTCCGTAATAAAACTATCGGCGCTGCCCACGCTGACTCCCGCCTTCTGTTTTTCGTCACCTGTGTTGACCTGAACGAAGAGCTGCACCTGCCGCGCCTGCTTTGCCAGTTCTGCGGCGACGGCCTGGGCAATGCGTGGCCGGTCTATCGTGTGAATGGCATCAAAAAGGCGGACCGCGTCCGCCGCCTTGTTGCTTTGCAGGGGGCCAATCAAATGCAGCTCCAGCCGGATTGCGGATGACCTGAGGCCAGGCCATTTGCCCGCCGCCTCCTGCACCCGGTTTTCGCCAAATGTCGTTTGCCCGGCTTGCAGCACCGGCAGGATATCTACCGCCCCAAAAGTCTTGCTCACCGCGATCAACGTGATCTCGCTGGCCTTGCGGCCGGCAGCTTGGGCGGCCGCTTCAATCCGTGCGCGGACGTCCTGAAGGGCCTTGTGATGCGGTAAATTCATGCTGTGCTTATGGCCAAGCTTGCAGGCCATTTCAAGGACTGGTAGTCCCTTGCTCCACGAATGAAGTTTGCTAGGAACCAGGCACTGTGACATCTGAAAGATATAATTCCCGCGAGGCAGAACCCCGCTGGCAAAAATTTTGGTCCGAGAAACGCTGCTTCGAAGCAAAGGAAGATGCGTCCAGGCCCAAGTATTATGTTCTGGAAATGTTTCCTTATCCCTCCGGTCGCATCCACATGGGCCATGTGCGCAATTACACCATGGGCGACGTCATTGCGCGCTTCAAGCGGGCCTGCGGCTTCAACGTGCTTCATCCCATGGGTTGGGACGCCTTCGGCATGCCCGCCGAAAACGCCGCCATCGAGCGCGGCGTGCATCCCAAGTCCTGGACCTATGAAAATATCGCCGCCATGCGTGGCCAGCTTAAATCCATGGGCTTTTCGCTGGATTGGAGCCGCGAGATCGCCACCTGCGATCCCTCCTACTATCGCCACGAACAGGCCATGTTCATTGATTTCATGCAAGCCGGTCTGGTGGAGCGCAAGGTTTCCCTCGTCAACTGGGATCCCGTCGATCAGACAGTACTGGCCAACGAACAGGTGATCGACGGCCGCGGCTGGCGCTCCGGCGCCATGGTTGAAAAGCGCGAACTCGCCCAGTGGTTTTTGAAGATCACCGATTTTTCCGAAGAGCTGTTGGAAGCCCTGGACCATCTCGAAAAATGGCCCGAAAAAGTCCGCCTCATGCAGCGCAACTGGATTGGCCGCTCGGAAGGTATGCGCTTTTCATTTGTGCTGGAAGACGGGAAGGGCAATGAGCTGCCGGATAAATTGTGGGCCTATACAACTAGGCACGACACGATTTTTGGCGCCAGCTTCTGCGCGATTTCCGCTGACCACGATCTTGCAAAAAAATATTCTGCCAAGGATCCAGGCCTCGCCGAATTTCGCAAAGAAGTTTCCGCACTCGGCACCAGCGAAGAAACCATCGAGCGCGCCGAGAAGAAGGGCCATGCGCTGGGCATCTACGCCCGCCATCCTTTTCTGCCCAAGCTGAGGCTGCCGGTCTATGCCGCAAACTTTGTGCTCATGGGCTATGGCGAAGGCGCAATTTTCGGCTGCCCCGCCCACGACCAGCGCGACTTGGACTTCGCGCGAAAGTATGGCCTGCCGGTCATACCGGTGGTCGCGCCAAAGGGAGTTGATGCGGCGTCCGTGACCGTCGGTACGGAAGCCTACCTGGAGAAGGATGGAGCCGAAAGCCAACTCATCAATTCTGGCTTCCTCGATGGCCTGTCGGTGTCCGCAGCCAAGGAAGAAGTGGCGCGGCGTTTTGAAGCTGCTGGGATGGGCGAAAGGAAAGTGAATTTCCGTCTCCGCGATTGGGGCGTTTCGCGGCAAAGATATTGGGGCTGTCCGGTCCCGGTCATACATTGCCCTACCTGCAAAATTGTTCCCGTGCCCAAGGCCGATCTGCCCGTGACACTGCCGGAAGACGTGACTTTTGATAAGCCGGGCAATCCCCTGGTTCATCATCCCACCTGGAAGCATGTGAAGTGCCCGCAGTGCGGCGGTAGTGCCACGCGCGAAACCGATACCTTCGACACCTTCATCGATTCATCCTGGTACTACGCGCGGTTTTGTTCGCCGAATGCAGACGTTCCGGTGGAAGCCGAAGCGGCGCGCTATTGGATGCCGGTGGACCAATATATCGGCGGCGTCGAGCATGCCATTTTGCATCTCCTCTATTCACGCTTTTTCGCCCGCGCTATGGGCAAGACCCATCATCTCGATTGGGATGAGCCCTTCGCCAGCCTGTTCACCCAAGGCATGGTCGTTCACGAGACCTTCAAGACCGGAAGTGGCGAGTGGGTGTTTCCCGTTGACGCCACTTTGCGCGATGGCAAATGGTTTCATGCCAAAACCGGCGAGGAATTGACCATCGGCGGCATCGAGAAGATGTCGAAATCCAAACGCAATGTGGTGGACCCCGAATCAATCATTGAAAGCTACGGCGCCGATACGGCGCGCTGGTTCATGCTGTCTGATTCGCCGCCCGAGCGCGATATTGAATGGACCGAGGCCGGCGCCGAGGGGGCCTGGAAATTCACCCATAGGCTGTGGCGCATCCTAGGCGATGCAAGCTCGCGCGAATCAGCCCCGTTCAGCGGCGAATTTGGCCCGGCGGCCTTGGAGCTGCGCCGCATTGCCCACCGCACGCTAGCCGCCGTAACCGATGATCTCTCCTCGCTCCGTTTCAACCGGGCAATTGCGCGGATTTACGAGCTTTCAAATGCCCTGAGCACAGCTTTGGCGATAGCCAATCCCTCTGCCGATCTGGCCTTCACGATCCGCGAAGCCGGTAATTTTCTCGTCCTGACGTTTGCGCCCATGATGCCGCATTTGGCCGAAGAATGCTGGACGCTGCTGGGCCACAAGCAGCCCGTTGTCGAAACCCCCTGGCCCACCCCCATTTCTGCCCTCATTGTGGACGATGAAGTGACAATTGCCGTGCAGGTCAATGGCAAGCGCCGCGATGAAATTAAGCTGCAGAAGGGCATGGCGAAGGATATGATCGAGGCCGCCGTCATGAAGCTCGAGAGCGTGAAACGCGCCCTGGACGGCAAGCCCGTGGTGAAGTTTATTATCGTTCCGGACCGTATTGTGAATATCGTCGTAAGCGGATAAGAGTTTGCGGGTGAAAAAAGTCATCTATTGCCTGGTCGTATTGCTCAGCCTCACCGGCTGTGGCTTCAAGCCGCTTTATTCATCGGGCAGCGATGGCCGCGGCGTTGTCGCTTCATTGTCTTCGATTGCCATCCAGGAAACCGATACCAGGGCCGGCCAGCTCGTAAGAAACAGCCTGCTTTCATCCATACGGCCTGCCGGCACGGCCGGCGATAATCGCTACAAACTTGTTTTGAATCCGGAATTGACCCAGTCGACATTGGTTGACCGCTCGATTCCGGGCATCAAGCGCATGAGATTGCGCCTCGCCGTCACCTATCAATTGATCGAGACGGGCTCCGGGGCGGAAGTGAATTCCGGAAAAACCTTCTCGGCCGTATCCTATGACATCATTCGCGAGCCCGTGGCCGACCTGCAGGCAGAATCGAATGCCACGAGCCGGGCCGCCAAGGAAGTTGCCTCGGATATCCACACGCGCCTTGCGGCCTACATGGCGAGCCGCGGAAACTGATAGAGCAAATCTGATGGCGGTCGTGAAGGCATCGGAGCTGATCAGCCACCTTTCAAACCCCAAGAAAGCGCCACGCGCTATTCTCGTTCACGGGGCGGACCGCAGCGCGGTGTATGAACTCTGCCAGCGCGTCACAAAGAAAGTTATCGAATCAGGCGATGAGACACTGAATGTGTCCCGCTTGACCGAGGCTCAGGTCAGCGGTTCTCCCGGTCGTCTCTTTGAGGAATTTTCCTCGATTTCCATGTTCGGCGGAAATCGCGTCATTTGGGTTTCTGCCGCCGGCGATAATCTGGCAAAATCACTTGATCCCGTTCTGGCCAGTGAGGCTGGGGGAAATCTGATTTTGATTGATGCCGAAGCCCTGTCAAAAACCTCCCGTCTGCGCAAGCTTTTTGAAACCCATCCGTTCGCAGCCAGCGTGGCGCTTTATGAAGAGTCGCCGCAGGAATTGCGGCTCCGGCTGGAACGCCTGATCAAGTCAACCGGCCTGGCAATTGATGAAGAGGCCATGCTGAGGCTTCTTGAGTTTATGTCCTTCGAGCGCGCTGTTGCTGAAAGCGAAACGCTCAAGCTCATTACCTACTGCCAGGGCCAGACAACAATTTCAGTTGAGGATGTTCAGGCAATCTGCGGCGATACCTCTGACGCCTCCATGGATGACCTGGTGGATGCGGTTTTTGAAGGCAAGTTGAATGACGTGGACCGCTACGTGATGTCGGTGGGGGCTTCCGCCAGCGCCGGGAGGGGAACCCTCAGCGCCGTGCTTCAGCACATTGTGAAGCTTCAGGGGATGGCTTCTCAAATTACTCAGGGTTCAACTATCGACAGTGTGGTGCAGGCGCCGCGCTTCGGCATCTTCTTCAAACGGCGCGCCTCGATTTCCATGCAATTGAGAACCTGGGACATTGACGCTCTCCTGAATGCCGAAGAAAAAATCTGCACCGCAATCCTGCAGACACGCCAGCATCCCGATCTCGATGAGGCACTTGTAAGCCGCGCCCTTTTGGCCTTGGGCCGCGGCGCCCGCCTGCGCGATGCGCGAAGTAACTGATTAGTTCACTTCTTGCTCATCAACCGGTGCGTAATCCCGTCAAGCTGATCCAGCGTCTTGTACTTGATCAAAAGCGTTCCGCCCTCGCGGCCCTGCGCTTTAATTTCAACGCGAAGGCCCATGGCATCAGCCAATTGTTTTTCGAGCGCCCGTGTATCGGCATCCTTTGCCGTTTTGGCCTTGCGCGTCGACGTCGCCGGGTTGCTTCGCGTCAGTGTTTCTGCCTCGCGGACCGAAAGACCAAGACTGATGATCTTGTTGGCGAGGTCGGCAGGCGAATCAGTTGCAACCAGCGTCCGGGCATGGCCCGCCGTCAGTTTTCCATCTTCGATATAGGAGCGAACTGATTCGGGCAGGGTGAGCAGGCGCAGGGTGTTTGCGATGTGGCTGCGGCTTTTGCCAACCGAATCGGCGAGTTGCTGCTGCGTATAGGAGAACTGCTCGAGAAGTTGTCCGTAAGCCCGCGCTTCCTCAAGCGGATTTAAATCCGAGCGCTGGATATTTTCAATGAGGGCTATTTCAAGCGTTTCGCCATCGCTGAGTTCCCGGATAAGAACCGGCAGTTCATGCAGGCCCGCCCGCTGCGAAGCCCGCCAGCGGCGCTCGCCGGCAACGATTTCATATTCGCCATCGACGCGCTGGCGCACCACAATCGGTTGCAGCAGGCCCTTTTCCCGGATGGATTTTGAAAGATCCTCAAGCTCTTCTTCCTTGAATTGCTTGCGCGGATTGTTTGGATTTGAATGAAGCAACTCGATGGGAAGATGGCGCAGGCCGCGCGATTCCTCGGGCGAGGCAGCTTCAATGACATCATCGCCAATAAGTGCGGCGAGCCCCCGGCCCAACCTGCGTTTTTGTGCCTGCATCATGGTTCTTTTGCCCTCAAATATTGGTAGGACCACCCTGGCTTAGGGTAGTGCCGATTGTTTCGGAAGTGAATCGATCAGGCTGCCCGCAGTTCGCGCTCACGGCGAATGACCTCCGATGCGAGTTTGATATAGGCCTGGGAGCCGGAACAGACATTATCGTAGAGTAGGACTGGTTTCCCATAGGAGGGGGCCTCTGATACGCGGACATTACGTGGTATGACTGTCTGGTAAACCTTGTCGCCAAGCACACTGCGAACATCCTGTGCCACCTGGTCGGAAAGGCTGTTTCGCCGATCAAACATCGTAAGAACAACACCCTGAATGGTTAATTTTGGGTTAAGAGTTGTCTTTACCCGCTCAACTGTTTTCAGGAGCTGGCTCAGCCCTTCCAGGGCAAAAAATTCACACTGCAGGGGCACCAGTATGGCATCCGCCGCCGAGAGGGAATTGATGGTGAGCAGATTGAGCGACGGCGGGCAATCCACCAGAATATAACTGTAGCTCCGCGCCTTGTTCTGCTGCCGTGAGAGCCGAGCAATAGCGTCGGCCAGCCGGTAGGCCTTGCGGTCAAAATCCGCCAACTCAAGCTCGGCACCCAGGAGATCGATTGTTGAGGGCACGCAGTGGAGCCGGGGTATGCCCGAGTCGACAATAACCTGATCGAGTTCCGCCTCGCCAATGAGCACATGGTAGGACGACGTTTGCTTGGGCCCGCGCACGATACCAAGTCCGGTGCTGGCATTACCTTGCGGATCAAGATCGACGATAAGGACGGTCTCACCAACCGCGGCGAGCGCCGTTCCAAGGTTGATGGCGGTAGTGGTTTTACCCACCCCGCCCTTTTGGTTGGCGATGGCGAGGATTCGGGGACTTTGGGACAGGTTCTGATTAAACACGGGTAATCTCCTTTACCTCAAGAATAGTACCGTCCGAATCGGTCAAGCTTGCATGCCTGATGATTGCGCCCATTTTCCAGAATTTGGTAGCCTTGTTAACCTCACTGTCCACATCTTGTCCCTTGTGGAAGAGGCCAATGGCCCCCCGCTTCAGTAAGGGCTCCGCCCAAAGCAATAGCTTCTCAAGCGGCGCCAAGGCCCGCGCCGTCACATAATCCGGTATGCGTTCCGGCAAATGCGCCTCAAGGGTTTCCAGACGAATTTGATGAACGCGCGCATTGGCCTTTGTCTGCCGAATGACCTCGCGTAGAAAGGCAACCTTCTTGCCATTGCTCTCATAAAGATCGGTCCTGAGATTTCCGCCCAGCGCCAGGATCAAGCCTGGAATTCCAGCCCCTGAGCCCAAGTCAACAACAGCTTCGGTTTTGGCACGCATCAGGGGAAGAAGCTGCAGGGCATCCAGAACATGGCGCCGCCAGACCGTCTCCACCGTGGAAGGCCCGATCAGGTTTATTTTGCTCTGCCAGGTGAGAAGCAGATCGACATAGGCTTCGATTTTGGTCAGTGATTCACGTGAAACATTCAGCCGTGCCAGTTCGTCATCGGAAATATACGGGGCATTCATCAGGCTGTCTTGCGCAGGGTCTGGCGCTTGATGTGACCCAACAGGCAGGCGAGCGCTGCGGGGGTCATACCCTCGATGCGCGAGGCCTGACCCAAGGTGCCGGGCTTAACCCGCATAAGCTTCTGCCGGATTTCAATCGAGAGACTGGGCAGGGCCATGTAGTCGATGTCATGGGGCAGGCTGACCTGGTCTTCCTTGCGAAGTGCCAGGATGTCCGCCGACTGCCGGGCGCTATATCCCGCATAAAGTGAATCCGCAAAGAGCCCGTCCTTGGCAAAGTCAGGCAGCGCCGCGATCTCCGGCCAGATCTCGCAAACCCGTTCGGGCCCTACTTCCGGCATGGCCATGAGATCAAGCGCCGAGCGCCTTTGCCCATCCTGATTGACCTTCAGGCCAAGCTTGGCGGCGGCTGCCGAAGTCATACCCAATTGCTCTGCCAACGATCGCGCCGCGTTCAGGACGTTCATCCGATCCGCAAAATGTTTCTGCCGATGCGAACCAACAAGGCCCAGGGAAATACCCTTGGGCGTCAGCCTTTGATCGGCGTTGTCAGCCCGGAGCGAAAGCCGGTATTCGGCCCGTGAGGTGAACATGCGGTAGGGCTCGGTCACGCCGCGAAGCACCAGATCATCGACCATCACGCCGAGATAGCCCTCGGCCCGGTCAAAGCTGATCTCCGCCTGGCCGCCCACTTTTCGCGCTGCGTTCAAGCCGGCAATCAGGCCTTGGGCCGCGGCCTCCTCATACCCGGTCGTACCGTTGATTTGGCCCGCCAGAAACAGCCCGGGCAGGGCTTTGACTTCCAGCCCGCTGGTCAGTTCACGGGGGTCAACGAAGTCATACTCTATGGCATACCCCGGCCGCAGGATCGCAACATTCTCCAGCCCGGGAATCGTCCGGATAAACTGCTCCTGAACATCCTCCGGCAGCGAGGTCGAAATGCCGTTGGGATAAACCGTGTCATCATCCAGCCCTTCCGGCTCGAGGAATATCTGGTGCGATGACTTGTCTTTGAAACGGTGAATCTTATCCTCAATGGAGGGGCAGTAGCGCGGCCCAGTTCCTTCGATCTGCCCGGAATAGAGCGGCGAGCGATGAATGTTGTTGGCGATCAGCTCATGGGTGCGGGCCGTTGTTTGGGTGATGAAGCAGGACACCTGCGGCGTGGTGATTGAATCCGTCAGCGTGGAAAACGGCAACGGAACCTCATCGCTCCTTTGCTCTTCGAGCCCGCTCCAATTGATGGTCCGGCCATCAAGCCTGGCCGGCGTTCCGGTTTTCAGACGTCCCAGTTGCAGGCCAGCGGATCGCAGTTGCTGCGAGATGCCAAGGGCCGGCGGTTCACCCACACGGCCCGCCGGAATCTTCTTCTCGCCGATATGAATGAGCCCCGCCAGAAATGTTCCTGTCGTAAGAACAACCGCACCGGCCCGCAATTCTTCTCCCGCCTCGGTCGTAACGCCAACAACGCGATCCTGTTCAAGAACAAATCCGCACACGGCTGCTTCCACAACGCTCAGATTATTTTGGCCGCGAATTTCCTCTTGCATGGCCATGCGATAAAGTTTGCGGTCTGCCTGGGCGCGGGGGCCCCGCACCGCAGGGCCCTTCGAACGATTGAGCAGACGGAACTGAATTCCGGCGCGATCGGCAACCCGGCCCATCAGGCCGTCCAGTGCATCGATCTCGCGCACCAGATGTCCCTTGCCCAAGCCGCCAATGGCCGGATTGCACGACATCTCGCCGATGGTTGAAAACTTATGGGTTACAAGAGCTGTGTTCGCGCCAAGCCGCGCCGATGCCGCTGCGGCCTCGACACCCGCATGGCCGCCGCCGATGACGATGACATCATACTTCCTGCTCATGGCGGTTCTCTAGTCCAAGCCCGATCAATGGTCAAAGCCGAAACAAGTTTCACGTGAAACAGCTTACTTGCCAATGCAGAATTCGCTGAAAATCTTCCCCAGCAGATCCTCGACATCGACCCGGCCCGTGACCCGACCAATGCTGAAACAGGCCCTACGCAGGCATTCCGCGGCGAGCTCAATTTGCCCCGCATCATGCAGAAGGGAATCGTTAAGGAACCGAATCGATTCTTCAACCGCGTCCCTGTGGCGTGTACGGATGACCGAGGCCTGCTCCATGCCGCTGAAGCGCTCCCTCACCAATTTTTCAAGTTCGGCAATCAGGTCTGCGATGCCTTCGCCGGTCTTGGCGGAAACTCTCAAATGTATTCCCTGAGCATCACCCGGTAGGTCCGACTTGTTCAAAACCTTGAGTGCCGGCACTACCGCATTTTCAATGTCCTCTGCCACGTCGGCTGACGTTACCCAGACAACAATATCGGCAGCGGACACTTCTGACTTTGCGCGCTGCATGCCGATGACTTCAACCTCGTCGCCGGTCTCGGCGCGAAGGCCCGCCGTATCCGTCAGGATGACGGGAATGCCGCCAAGGACAATGGGGACCTCAATCACATCCCGGGTAGTGCCGGGGCGCGACGAAACGATTGCCGCCTCCCGTGCGGCAACCAAATTTAATAGCGTAGATTTGCCGACATTGGGCGCGCCGGCAAAAACAACTTTGACGCCGGAGCGAAGCGCACCCGCACGGTCTGCTTCCGCCGCGGCCCTACCGAGACGCGCTACCAGGTCAAGAGTCTTGGGCCTGATATCTGCCAGCGCTGCTGCTGCAACGCCATCCTCTTCAACAAAATCAATCGCCGCTTCGAGGCGCGCCAACAACGAAATCAGTTCCGTCCGCCAGACCTCATATTGCGAACTGGCATGACCGAGCATGTGATGCATGGCCATACGCCGCTGCGCCTCAGTGCGGGCCTGCAGCAGATCCGCAAGTCCTTCCGCCTCGACCAAATCCATCCGGTCATTCACAAAGGCCCTACGGGTAAATTCACCGGGCTCCGCCAACCGCACACCAGCGACCAAACGAAAGACTTCAAACATCGCCTCGATCACCGCGGCACTACCATGCACATGGAACTCAGCCACGTCTTCACCGGTAGCACTCAACGGGCCTGGCATCCAAAGGACGAGCCCCTGGTCGATGACCTCTTGGGATTGGGGACGCCGCAGTTGCCGGATGCTGGCCCGCCGGGGTAAGGGTAGGGAACCCGCAATGGAAGCAAGGACGCTTCCAGCCTTACTGCCGGACATACGGATGACAGCAATTCCGGCCATACCGGAGCCGCTGGAAACCGCAAAAATTGTCTCAGAATTATTCATTTCGGATTCGAATCGATACCATGTCACATAACCGTCTCAGCCTGGAAACCAGCCCCTATCTCCTTCAGCACAAGGATAACCCAGTACATTGGATGGGGTGGAGTGAACAGGCGCTTCAAGAGGCTAAAACCCGCGACCAGCCCATTCTGCTGTCCGTGGGCTATGCCGCCTGCCACTGGTGCCATGTCATGGCCCACGAGAGTTTTGAAGACCCGGTCACCGCCGGTCTTATGAACCAGAACTTCATCAACATAAAGGTCGATCGCGAAGAGCGCCCCGATATCGACCGCATCTACATGGCGGCCCTTCACAGCCTGGGCGAACAGGGTGGCTGGCCCCTCACCATGTTCCTGACTCCCGATGCCCTTCCTTTCTGGGGCGGCACCTATTTCCCGCCGGAGACAAAATACGGGCGGCCGAGCTTCCGCCACGTCCTGACCGAGATATCGCGCATCTGGCAGCAGGAGCGAAACAAAGTCACGCAGAACGCTGAAGCCATCTCCGCCGCCTTGCAGCAGCCGCGCTATGCCGCAAGCCCGAACCAGCTTTCCACCACCGAAATCTTTCGGGCGGCCGACATCATCATCAACGCCACCGATCCGCACTACGGCGGTCTCAAGGGTGCGCCGAAATTTCCGCAAGCTCCCATCTTCACTTTTCTATGGGAAGTTTATTTGCGCACCCAGAATGAGAAGGCCCGGGACGCCGTGCTCACCACGCTCACCCAAATCAGCAATGGCGGAATCTATGACCATCTGGCCGGCGGCATCGCGCGCTATTCGACTGACCACAAATGGCTGGCGCCGCATTTTGAAAAGATGCTCTACGACAATGCCCAGTATGTGAGCCTGCTCACCCGCGCCTGGCTCGAAACCGAAAGCCCGCTTTTCGCCACGCGCATCGAACATACGATTGAATTTGTCCTGCGCGAAATGACAAATGAAAGCGGTTGCTTCACCTCCAGCTATGACGCCGATTCAGAAGGCGAGGAGGGCAAGTATTATGTCTGGAGCCTGGCCGAGATAAAAAAGCTGCTCGCACCCAATGAGCATCAAATCTTCCAGACCGCCTATGATGTCACTCCATCCGGAAATTGGGAAGGCCACACCATTCTCAACCGGACCCACGACACGACACCCGATACACCGGCAAACGAAAAAATCCTGGCGAGCGCCCGCGCAAAGCTATGGTCAGAGCGCAGCAAGCGAATCCCGCCGCAGCATGATGACAAGATCCTCGCCGACTGGAACGGCCTCTTCATCACGGCTCTTGCGGAAGCGTCATTGGTATTTGGCAGCAAGGCCTGGGCCAATGCCCCAACAAAAGCCTTCGCTGAAATCATGAACCTATTCTGGAAAGACAATAGGCTATTGCATAGCCACCGCGCCGGCAGCACACGTCATGAAGGCACCGCCGATGACTATGCAAGTCTTATTGCTGCGGCCCTGGCCTTGCACGCCCTGACTGGCGATCCTCAATACATTTCCAAGGCGCAGGAACTCACCGTAGCGCTCGAAAACAATCACTGGGACATTGCCGAAGGGGGCTTCTACCACGCCTCACAGAAACACACGACGCTCCCCATTAAAAGCCGCACCATCGAAGATGATGCAACACCCAATGCGAATTCAGTGATGATCAAGAACTACAACAATCTCTATCACCTCACCGGAAATGAAAGTTTTAGAATCAAGGCCGAGAAAATAACCGAGGCCTTTGCGGCAGCAGCGGCATCAAATCCTTTTGCGGCGCCCGGTTTGTTGAAAAATGTTCTCCTGCTGCAGGATGTAATCCAGCTTGTTCTCACCAACGATGCAAATCCTGCTCAAAACAAAATGCTGATGTTGGCGCTCAAATATACTGGATTGGACGCTACAATCCATGTGATTGGGGCAAATTCGAACTTGCCCGCAAATCATCCCGCCTATGGAAAAACCAAAAACAACAACAAACCCACACTTTATGTCTGTCGCGGCATGACCTGCGCAAACCCCGCAACCAGCGCAGCCGAAACGCTGGCGGCGCTGCGTTTATTGGGAATTGCGGATTAGCTTTAAGCGTTCATGGAATCGAAGAAATCGCTGTTGGATTTTGTCTGGCGCAATTTGTCCAGAAGGAACTCGATTGCATCAATCGTTCCCATCGGATTGAGAATGCGGCGCAAGACATAGGTTTTCTTGAGAAGATCGGCCTTGACCAGCAATTCTTCCTTGCGCGTGCCTGAACGCAGAATGTCGATAGCCGGGAATACCCGCTTGTCCGCAACCTTGCGGTCCAAAATGATTTCCGAGTTGCCGGTGCCTTTGAACTCTTCGAAAATGACTTCGTCCATGCGGCTGCCCGTGTCGATCAGCGCTGTCGCAATGATCGTCAGCGATCCGCCCTCTTCGATATTGCGCGCCGCGCCAAAGAACCGCTTTGGCCGCTGCAAGGCATTGGCGTCCACACCGCCGGTCAGAACCTTGCCGGACGAAGGGACAACCGTATTATAGGCACGGCCAAGGCGCGTAATCGAATCGAGCAGGATGATGACGTCACGGCCATGCTCGACAAGGCGCTTGGCTTTTTCGATAACCATCTCGGCCACCTGCACATGTCGCGTCGCCGGCTCATCGAAGGTGGAGCTGACAACTTCTCCCTTGACCGAACGCTGCATGTCGGTGACTTCCTCCGGCCGCTCGTCAATCAACAGTACAATCAAAAAACACTCGGGATGATTTGTCGCTATCGCATGGGCAATGTTTTGCAGCAGAACCGTCTTGCCCGTGCGCGGCGGGGCCACAATCAAGCCGCGCTGGCCCTTGCCGAGGGGCGATACGATATCGATCACGCGGGCCGAAAAATCCTTGCGCGTCGGGTCGGCAATTTCCATTTCCAGGCGCTGATCCGGATAAAGCGGCGTGAGATTGTCGAAATGGACCTTGTGCTTGGTTTTCTCCGGGTCCTCAAAATTGATGGTGTTCACTTTCACCAAGGCAAAATAGCGCTCGCCGTCCTTGGGACTGCGGATTTGTCCTTCAACCGTATCGCCGGTCCGCAAAGTGAACTTCCTGATCTGGCTGGGACTCACATAAATATCGTCGGGACCAGCCAGGTAATTTGCATCCGATGAGCGCAGGAAGCCAAAGCCATCCTGCAGAACTTCAACAACGCCTTCGCCGATGATTTCGATATCGCGAACCGCAAGGTTTTTCAGGATTGCAAACATCAGCTCCTGCTTGCGGAGCGCACTGGCGTTTTCGACCTCAAGCTCTTCCGCCAGGGTCACCAGTTCGGCAGGCGTCTTCCGCTTAAGGTCCTTAAGCTTGATATCCTTCAATTCGGCTATATTTGTCATGTTTTGAAATCAGTACATTAGGGGTGAGAAATGAACCACGAAGCGCCAGGGCAGATCGGGTAAATGGAGGCGGGGAAAGCAAACGGGACGAATATCCCTTTGTTCGCTGCCTCTATAACAAACTTCCGGGGATGAACCAACACAAATTATTGGAATGGTTTAACCACAATAAATACCACGATAATGATCAGCAAGAGGGTCGGAACTTCATTGAGAATGCGAAAAAACCGGGCATCCCTCACCCGCTCGTCGCGGGAAAACCTCTGGAGATAGCCCTCAAGCGCGCCATGATACAGGCAAAGGAAGAAAACCGCCCCCAGTTTGCCAAGCACCCAAACCTGCAAGAATTCAAATCGGCCCGCAATGAAAAGTAAAATTCCCGACAGCAGGCTCGCGACCGCCGCCGGCCTCACAATGGCCACCATCAGACGGCGCTCCATCACTTTGAACAATTCGCTGGCTTCACTGCCAGGAGACACGCCGCGATGATAGACAAACAGCCGCGGCAGATAAAACAGTCCTGCCATCCACGCAACGACCGAAACAATATGGATGACCTTCATCCACAAAAACCACTCAGCCATGGTCATGGTCTCGAATTGTCTCAATGACAGTCGTCAGGATATCCGGATTCGTTTGCTGTTTAATTCCATGGCCCAAATTGAAGATATGACGGTTTCTGGGAATTCCGCTCACCAGTTTCCGTGTTTCCCTACGCACCACAGCTTCATCGCAAAGCAGTAACAGCGGATCCAGATTTCCCTGGATGACCGCATCCGCCGGCAAAATAGATTGTAAAAATTCAAGCGAGCATTCGGCCTCAGCACCTATGGCATGGCATTTGGTTCTTGAATAGATATCGCCATGGCGATACCCGGCGCCTTTGGCAAAAACGATAATGGGAACAGCCGGGAACCTCGACCTCACCCCCGCAACAATTTCCTGGATGGGTTCGATGCAATATTCCGTCAGCAGGTCTCCCGGCAATTCACCAGCCCAGGAGTCAAATATCTGCACAACATCAGCCCCGGCTTCGATCTGAGCACACAGGTATTCTATTGAGTTTTTAACCAGACGGGCAATCAGCTCCCTGAACCAATCTTCCCGCTGGTAGGCAAACTTCCTTGCTAGTTCCCGATCCGAACTTCCGCCTTCAACCATGTAACTCGCCACGGTCCAAGGAGCTCCACAGAATCCAATCAAAGAAATTGAAGGGTCCAAATCGCGCCGAACCCTGTTCACCGATTCAGCAACATTTTCAAACTGCGTAGATTTCAATCCAGACTTTAACCGCGTTAAATCCGAACTGCTTCTCACAGTCTCCAGCTTAGGTCCTTCGCCCTCAACGAACGATAATCCATTTCCCATAGCATGCGGCACAACCAGTATATCCGCAAAGATGATCGCCGCATCGAGATCGTAGCGCCGCAAAGGTTGTAACGTCACCTCAGCGGCAAGCTCGGGCGAATAACATAATTTCAAAAAAGAACCGGCCTGTTCCCTGGCCTTGCGATACTCCGGCAGATAGCGGCCCGCCTGACGCATGAACCAGACTGGTCTCCGCTCTGATTTACGACCCGTCAATACATTCATGAGCGGTTGTGTGGAAGCTACAGGCATTCTTCTAAATAAAACCTTCTATAAATTGAATATGATGTTGTAGGCCAGTGAGCGGGATCAAAAACCCATCAGGTTCTTACGCTGGATTCGATGTCCTTGATCAATATCACTTTGCCAGTAAAAATAGCCAGACGAATTACTTCAATAAATTCAAATTGTTATCTTAAGGGATAGAGTGGTAGATGAGGTTATCCAAGGATATGCACAGCAAAGACTTATCCCCATAATGGAGAGTATATGCATTCCGGAGATTGCCTTGTTGATAACAATCTCACAATATTAACCAAATGTTAACCATTCCGCACTGTGCGGAATTATCCACAATCCACCTGTTAAAACTCCACAGCTTTCAACGCGTGAATCCCTTGGACATCGTACTCGCTTCAACCAGCAAAATTCGTGGAAAAATCTTGAGCGCTGCCGGGATAAAATTCTCCGTGCTCAATTCGGAGCTCGATGAAGAGAAGGCAAAAAATTCACTCACGGAATTTTCGCCGCGAAAAATTTCGTTGGAACTGGCCAGGCTGAAGGCAGAGAAAATATCCAGACTGCATCCCAAAGCGATTATCATTGGCGCAGACCAGGTGCTTGGATTTAAGAATCAGATTTTCAATAAGCCGGTTTCCCGCGCCGATGCGGAAAAACAACTTACAATGCTCCGGAATGCCACGCATACATTATACTCTGCCATTTCGTGCGCGATCGCCGGTGCCGAAGTGTGGAATCATTGCTCCGAGGCGCGATTGACCATGAGAGACTTTACCCCGGAATTTTTGACGTCATACCTGGATGGCAGTCCGGCTGACTATTTGTCTTCAGTGGGCGCATATAAGCTGGAGGAAACCGGCATTCAGTTGTTTGAAAAAATTGAAGGCGATTATTTCACTATCCTTGGTCTGCCCATATTGCCGCTTCTCGGATTTTTAAGGCAGCGCGGGATTATTTCGTCATGAAAAAGGCCTGTGTCATTGGCTGGCCTATCGCGCATTCACGCTCGCCGCTCATCCATAACTACTGGCTGAAAAAATACGGCATTGACGCGGTCTATGAAAAGAAAGCCGTTAAGCCAGAGAGCGTAGCGCAATTCATTGCAAATCTCGCTTCGTCGGAATTCATCGGCTGCAATGTAACAATTCCTCACAAGGAGGCGGCATTTCAGGCCGTTGCCAAGGCCGATGAAATCGCCCACCGTCTCGGCGCTGTAAACACGGTGTATCTTAAGGATGGCGTAGTCTGCGGAACCAATACGGATGGTGAAGGTTTTATCGCATCTCTCCGTCATTCCCATACCAAGTTCAACTTAAGAGATAAAACGGCGACAATTGTTGGGGCCGGGGGTGCTGCAAAGGCGATCATTGGTGCTTTGCTCGATGAGGGCGTGAAGAAGATTGGCATTGTCAATCGCACGAGGGAACGTATTCTTGACCTTCAATCGCAGTTTGGTTCCGGTATCTATGAAATCACCCAGACCAACTCCGGCGATGCGTTGAAAGACTGCGGACTTCTGGTGAACACAACCTCCCAAGGCATGGAAGGCCAATCTTCATTGAAGCTGGAAATTCAAAGCCTGAACCCCAGCGCACTTGTTGCCGATATTGTTTATACGCCCCTGGAAACGGCTTTCCTTGCAAAAGCCAGGCAGCAGGGAAACCCGGTTTTGGGCGGCCTGGGAATGCTGCTGCATCAGGCTGTAAGGGGTTTCGAACTGTGGTTCGGTGTGAAGCCGGAAGTTACGGCCGAACTCTATGAGTTGATAGCTGCAGACGTTCAAAAAGCGCACAAGCAATGATATCCGTTGGTCTCACCGGCTCCATCGCCACCGGCAAAAGTGAAGTGGCCAAACTGTTTTCAGCCGCCGGCATTCCCGTATTTGATTCCGATGCCGAAGTGCACGGTCTCTATGCTGAAACGGCAACCAGGGACTTGCTTGGCAAAGTGTTTCCAGACGTGATTATTGGCGGCGAAATTGACCGCCAGCGCCTGGGGCATCGGGTTTTGGGCTCTCCGGAAGATTTGCGGAAACTGGAATCCCTTATCCATCCCCTTGTCAGAAAAAGGCGGGAAGGTTTTATCGCCCATTGGCGAAAGCAAGGCTCCTCTCTTGTCATCCTTGATATCCCGCTTCTCTTTGAAACGGACCAGGAGAAGGAGCTGGATTATGTGATTGTTGTTTCCGCCCATGACGACGTGCAGCGAAAACGGGCAATGGCCCGGCCCGGAATGACCGAACAAAAACTGGCCGGTATCCTGAAAAGGCAGATGCCCGATGTGGAAAAGCGCCGCCGCGCCGATTTTGTCATTGAAAATTCCGGCAGCCTGGAGCATTTGCGAACCCAGGTTGATGTGCTAAGCAGCAAGCTTGCAGAATTGGCCAGGAACCACAAGCCATGAGAGAGATCGTACTGGATACGGAAACCACCGGACTGGATCCGTTGCAGGGCCACCGCATCGTTGAAATCGGCGCCGTTGAATTGCTCAATCACATTCCAACGGGTAAGACCTATCACACCTATATCAATCCGCAGCGCGACGTGCCCCGTGAAGCCGAATCAGTTCATGGCTTGAGCAGCGCGTTTTTAAAGGACAAGCCCCTATTCTCGAAAATTGCCGATGAGCTTCTTGACTTCATTGGCGATACGGCCTTGATCATTCACAACGCCAGCTTTGACGTCGGTTTTCTGAATGCCGAGTTGGGATTTATCAAGCGCCCGCCGATTCTCTATGAACGGATCATTGATACGCTGGCGCTTGCCAAGAAACGCCACCCCATGGGTCCCAACAGCCTTGACGCGCTCTGCAAGCGTTACGGGATTGATAGCGCAAAACGCACAAAGCACGGGGCCCTGTTGGACTCAGAGCTTCTTGCGGGCGTCTATCTTGAACTTATCGGTGGCCGCCAAATCACCCTGACATTGCCAAAAGCAGATAATGTCCGTCATCTGCAAACCGGCAATGCGGCGCTGCCCGCCAAACGAAGCAACCCGCTCCCCGAACGGCTCACCAGTGAAGAACGTGTGCGCCATCAGGCAATGGTTAAAAGCCTAGGCGCTTCAGCGCTGTGGAAAGCGACGTGAATTAAGCCTGTGCGGCTGACTTTTGCTGCTGCATGCGCTTTTGGTACATGCCGGCAAAATCGATGGGGTCCAGCATCAGCGGCGGAAACCCGCCATTGCGTGTTGCGTCAGCAAGAATCTGCCGGGCGAATGGAAACAGCATCCGCGGGCATTCAATGAGAACCGCCGCATGAAGCATGTTGGCCGGAAAATTTTCCATGCGAAAAACCCCGGCATACAGAAGCTCTGAAGCAAATATGACCTTGCCTTCGGAGGTCGCCTTTGCATCGAGATGCAGCTCAACCTCAAAATCAGTGGGCGCAATGTTGCGGGCGTTGACGTTGACCGCGATATTGATGTCGGGTTGGCTTTGCTGGGGCGCCAGGGCTTGGGGCGCATTGGGATTTTCAAAGCTCAGGTCTTTCAGATACTGGCCAAGAATGCGCATGGAAGGCTGGGTGCCCGGCTGGGGTGGCGGAACCTGCAGATTGACCGCTCCGGGAGCCTTGCCTTCGGAGATACTCGGCGCCTTTTCTTCTGGGCTCTTGCCGCCATTTGATGCCTTTGCGGCGGTTTTGCGGGGAGCTGGTTTTGCTGCTTTTGCCATCTGGAATGCCTCTCATGCGCCGAAATAGTCTGATCAAATCACAAGTTGTGAGTGGCTAACATGAAGGCTGCGGTGCCGCAAGCAGGGTCTTTAATCCTCCAGTGGAGAGTTTGACTTCAGTTTTGGTGTTTCCTCAATTTCCACGGCCTCCACGTCAATGACGGGGCCGCCCCGGTGAACGGTAAAATCTCCTGAAATATGGGACTCAAAAAAACCGGCCACACGCTTGCGAATCCACGGCAGGAGAAGAGTCAAGGCGATGAAATCGCTGACGATCCCGGGAATGATGAGCAAGAGTCCGGCGATGGCCCAGAGCAGGCTTTTGGCGGCTCTGCCCGAAACGGATTTCCTGTCGCTGGCGGGCGTACTCAGCATGGTAAATATGTTGGTGCCGCTCCGGCGGATAAGCGCGCTGCCTGCAAAGATGCCCAGAATGACCAGCGCCAGGACAGGCAAAACCCCTGCAAAACGCCCCAGCCAGATGAGGGATGCGAGGTCGGCAAACAGCAGGACGAGAATGAAGACGGGAAAGTGGCGGCGCAAGCAAGACTCCAATAGAATGGTCCTTGGACCTATCCCAAAGTCTCCTATATAGGACTCAACATAAGACGAGTACAATGTGTGCCGCTCCGTGTGTAAGCTCAGAAGTGTGAGAATTTGGTAATGAACGAGATCTTTGATCCCCTGAATCTGGTTCTGGCTGCCATTGCGCTCATGGTCGTTTGGCGCTTGCGCTCGGTTCTCGGGCAGCGCACGGGAACTGAGCGCCCGCCGAGTGACCCCTACGCACCTCCCCGCCGGACAAATGGCAGTGCCCCGGTTGAAACCAGCAGCGGCAAAGTGCTGGAATTTCCTTCAAACAAAGAGGAATCAGCGAAAAAACCCGAGGTTGATGCCGAACCGAAAGCCCCAGTTTGGACCGGATTTGCGGCCGCCGCATCGCCGCTCGCCGCAGGGTTTGAAAAACTGGCTCAGGCCGATCCGGCGTTTTCGCCGAGGGAATTTCTGGAAGGCGCCAAGCTGGCCTATGAGATGATTGTCGAGGCCTTCGCCAAGGGCGACAAGCCGGCCCTCAAGAACCTCCTGTCGCGGGAAGTGTTTGACGGCTTCGCCAAGGCTATCGACAGCCGCAGCCAGGCTGGCGAAAAGCTGGATTTCCAGTTCGTCGGATTTGAGAAGGTCGACTTCATATCCGTGGGACTGATTGGAAAACGCGCCAGCATTGTTGTTAAGTTTGCCAGCCAGATGATTTCCGCGACGCTGGACAAGGCCGGCGCCCTCATTGATGGCAATCCTAGGGAAGTCAGGGACATCACCGATATCTGGACCTTTGAAAGGGACGTGGCGCAGAAGGATCCGAACTGGCGGGTTGTGGCCACCGAAACGCAAGCGTGATAGGACGCTTGGGACTTGCCTGTTTATTCGCCATTTCCCTCGCCATTTCCCTCGCCATGACCGCCGAAGCCAAATCTGTTCTCACCGCCATCCCATTCGCCCAGATTAAGGGCTGGAGTGACGACGACCATGCGGCGGCGCTGGCGGCGTTTCAACGGTCATGCAGCGAAATTCTCATGACGGGTCGAGCCTTTGAACGTGAGGTTCGTTTTGGCGGAAACCGCGCGGACTGGCTGGAGGTTTGCGAAAGCGCTGCTTACGCCAAATCAGCGCGCCAATTTTTTGAGGAAAAATTCACGGCTCTAAAAGTCGCAGATCCCTCCCGCCCAGAAGGCTTGTTCACCGGCTACTACGAGCCCGAGGCCGAAGGCAGCCGGACAGCCGGGAACGGCTATAATGTTCCTATCTACCGCAAGCCCGATGACCTCGTGAGTTTCGATGCGGCAACCGAAAAGCGGCTCAACCTGAAATATGGCCGCATGCTGCAGGGAAAACCTGCGGGCTATTTGACCCGCCGCGAAATCGAGGAAGGCGCCTTGCAAGGCCGGGGCCTTGAAATCGCCTGGCTCAAAAGCTGGGCCGATGCGTTTTTCATTCATGTTCAGGGCTCAGGCCGCATTCGCTTTGCCGATGGCAGCGCCATGCGCCTGGCCTATGGCGCTAAATCCGGCCAGCCCTATACCGGCATCGGCGGCGTTCTCGTCGAGCGCGGCGTGCTCACTAAGGACACCATGTCGATGCAGGCCCTGCGCAAATGGATGAAGGATAATCCCGAGAATGCGCGCGAACTCATGTGGGAAAACAAGTCCTTCGTTTTCTTCCGCGAGGTGAAGGTCGATGATCCCTCGCTTGGCGCTCCGGGCGCGCAACAGGTTTCGCTCACGCCGTTTAGAAGCCTGGCGATTGACCGCAGCCTCTGGATGTTTGGCACGCCCATTTGGCTGGATGCGAGAGTGCCGTCCGGCCCTGCCGGCGAAATGCAGGACTTTCGTCATCTTATGGTAGCGCAGGATACGGGCACAGCAATCAAGGGCCATGTGCGCGGCGATGTCTATTGGGGCTGGGGCGAGAAAGCCGCGCGTGTGGCAGGTCAGATGAAAAGTCCCGGCGCCATGATTGTTTTGCTGCCAAAGAAATTGGCTGCCAGATTTTTGAACGGGAAATGAAAAAAAAATCCTTCGAGGTTCCTGATCGCAACCTCTGGGAAGAGGTTACCCGCTCCATCAGGCCCTTGGGAAAACGCGCCCTCAAGATGAGCGCCGCATCGGTTTCCCTGCCAAAGCAATCCATTCAATTTGTGCCGCGGAAGGCGTCCGCCCCCAAAATTTTACTCAACAAATCTCCTCCGCCGATTACCGGCTTCGACCGGCGCACCGAACAGAAGCTGACGCGCGGCAACGTCGAGATTGAAAGCCGCCTCGACTTGCACGGTATGAATTTGGAAGAGGCCCGCATCCGCCTTTTTGATTTCATCGCCAGCCGCCGCATGCAGGGGCACCGCCTGGTGCTCGTCATTACCGGCAAAGGCGCTTCGCCGTTTTCCGGCCATACGCTCCATGGCCGGGATCATTTTTACGCTCCCGAACGGGAAGGGCGGCTGCGCCGGCAATTGCCCGAATGGTTGCATGAGGCGCAATTTCGTGCCCATGTTTCCGGTTTCCAGCAGGCCCACCCCAAGCACGGCGGCGGCGGCGCCTTCTATGTGAAACTGCGGCGAACCAGGGAAAGCTGACATGACGCCCTTTGGCGAAAAAATGCGGAAACTCCGGGCCGACCGCGCTATCACGCTGAAGCAAATGTCCACCGCGATTGGCGTCTCCAGCGCCTACCTTTCAGCCTTGGAACACGGTAAGCGCGGCAGGCCGGGCTGGCACCTGATCCAGCGCATCATTGCCTATTTCAACATCATCTGGGACGAGGCCGAGGAAGTGACGCGCCTTGCCCGCATCTCCCATCCGCGCATCACCATTGACACCTCCGGCCTCAATCCGCTGGCCACCGAACTCGCCAACCGGCTGGCCGACGATATCGGCAAACTGGAACCGCAGACCTTGAATGAATTGCTGACAGTGCTATCGGCGAAGAAGCAGGGCGGGAAGTAATCGCCGATCCACGCTGTATGTCATTCCGGCGAAAGCTTTCATAACTTCTGTCACCCCGACGCAAGTCGGGGCCAGATCGTACGGTTTCCAGTGTTTGCCGCTGAGGTTGTTTAGCCATCCAAAGCGCGCGGATCGTAGTATCCACGGGTCTCACCCTCGGCTCCCGGAAATGTGATGAACGTTTCACCACACCCGCAGGCGCCACATCCACCCCATCTATGATCACCGTCGCGACCGAGACCCCTTCCGGGATGGACAGACAACGCCTACCACCATAGGAATATAATGTCAAGGTATTTATTCATAATTTTGTCAGCCGACAGGCAGTCCGCGTTGTGTACGCAATCTGACTAAGGCGCGTCGAGAAATTCCAATGGATTCTGAGATATGTGTGGGTATAGTTACTCTCTAGGGAGCTGACCGGATGCCTATCCCCGTAAACCGCATGTGGTTCGAAGGAAGGCTTCCCGCCTTTCGGCGCAATCCGGTCATTGGCGGTCTCGTCAGCGCCGGTCTGGTGCTGGCGGCCATCTGCATCAAGCTGCTTCTTCCCACCATTCCAACCCTGACAATCCTGTTTCCGGCGATTTTGGTGAGTGCTTGGGTAGGAGGCGTCAAGTGGGGAATTCCCACGCTTCTGGCCTGCGCCATCGTAGGCAATTATTTTCTGGGCAAGCCCTTGCCCGTCCAGACCACGACATGGCAATCCATCAACATTATCATCTTCCTCCTCGTTGGCGGCTTGATAATTTTTGTGGTGGACCTTCTCGGCAAGGCCGTGGACCGTTACCAGCATGAACGGCGGAGACTCGACCTTGCCCTCAAGGCGGCCAAGGCCGCGCTCTGGGAAAGCCATCCGAACCGGCCGTTATATTGGAACAAGAATTACTATGATCTCATTGGCCTCGAATACACCGATCAGGCTCCACCGGCCGAACGGTTCTTTGCGATGGTTCATCCCGAAGATCGGGAAAAAATGCGCGAAGCGCGCCGGCTCATGGATAGCGGGCTTCAGCCCAGGGCTTGGGACGAATTTCGATTGATACGGCCCGATGGCAAAATGCTGTGGCTGGAAAATCATCGGACTTCCGATCCCACCGACAGCCGATTCCATATCGGCATTATCCACGACATTACCGAACGGAAAAGTGCCGAAGAGCGGGTTGAACTGGTGCTTAATGAAATGGCACACCGGATCAAGAATCAATATGCGGTCATCATCAAGATTGCCAAAGACACCCACCGGCAGGCCGAGACGGACAAGAATTTCAATGAGGCATTTCAGGCCCGCATGTTGGGCTTGGCACGGTCAAACGACCTTTTGCTGCGGGGCGGTGGCCAGGAAGTTGATCTCAGGAGTCTGCTTTTGTCGCAGGTTGAAATTTTTGGCGATTCCGGCCGCATTGAGTTGAACGGCCCTGCCATGGCCGTTTCGGCAAACGCAGCCCAGTACCTCGCGATGGCGTTTCATGAACTATCAACCAACGCCTTGAAGCATGGCGCCTTCTCAGTCGAGACAGGCAAGGTTGACGTGACATGGACAATTTCAGAAGAGGTGCCCGCCATGTTCAAAATAATTTGGCAGGAACGCGGAGGCCCGCCGCCGAAACCCAAATCCAAGTCAGGATTTGGTAAACTGGTTCTGGAAAAGTTGATGCCAGCCGCGGTTGAAGGCACGGCAGAAATCGTAGGCGAGCCCGATGGAATAAGATGGGCCCTCACTGCTCCTTTGCATCGCGTATTGCGGAGTTGACGGTCGCTCTACGCCACCGACCAGCCGCCATCGACCAGGACATTGGCTCCGGTAGTTGGGGAGGCTGCCGGGGAGACGAGAAAGGCCACCGTGCCTGCCACGTCGGTGGGGCTTCGATCCGCAGTTCCGTCAGTGCTGATGAAGGTGGATGAGTTCATTGATTTTTCAATTTGCTGACTACGTATTCGGGCAGGCAAGAACAGGAGTATCGTCATCACATTTCCCTGCGGTTGGATGAAAACAAAGAGAAGCTGTATTGATTTTCTGGATACTGATTAGCCACCAATGGTCAAACAGCACCTATTGTAGTTTAAGGAATTAAAAAAGGCGAAACTGGCGTATAAAATGAAAACCGGCGATTCAAATGAGCAGGAATTGATTGGCAATAAGATGCGGACAATACACTTTATTCACATTGGCAAAACCGCCGGTACCCAAATCAAACAACTGGCCTCCCAGATCAACGGAGGCAAGGAGGAATGCACGATCATTGCACATCCCCACAGAATTAGTCT
The DNA here is from genome assembly GCA_035525875.1 of Aestuariivirga sp. Classification (GTDB taxonomy): domain Bacteria; phylum Pseudomonadota; class Alphaproteobacteria; order Rhizobiales; family Aestuariivirgaceae; genus Aestuariivirga. The sequence continues at coordinate 29,527 of DATLDM010000088.1, read as the reverse complement.
TGCAAATTTGCCTGCCGGGTCCGAATATTTTTTTAGTATCAGGTCGCCAGAGTCGAGGTTTGTCTCTGGTTTCTACAGCAGGAAACGAATGGGGCAGCCGCGGTACAATGTTGAATGGACGCAGCACGAGAGAGAAGCCTATGAGAATTTTCATCACGCTAATGACCTGGCCGAAGCATTATTTGAAGAGGGCTTAGCTGGAGCCCGGGCGCTTTCGGCAATGAAGTCAATCGAGCATCTTGCCAGAGGCGAGATCGATTATTTTCTAGGTCTGGGCTATTTCTTGAAAATGAATCCGCCTCTTGCAATCATTCGCCAGGAGAAATTTGCCGAAGACATAGCGCGCCTTTTTCGAATTCTGCGATTGAAAAATCAACCAATAATTGATCATGATCCAGTGGCGGCGCATAAAAATATCTATACCGACGCAATTCCCTTATCTGAAAAGGCGAAGGATAACATACGAAGATGGTATGCGCAGGATTGCGAATTTTATAAGATTTGCGTCAGCTGGATTTCCGGAAACTTGTTGGATCTATGATGTCAGCAGAAAGCGGGATTGAGGAGCTCAGGTTTCACATAGGCGCGCACAAGACAGCCACAACACATTTTCAAGACAATCTTAATGCCAACGGGGCAAGACTGCAGAATAATGGGTGGTTGTATTTGTCGAGGCGCTTTGTTCGGCAATCCGGCCTGATTTCAAGGGTGCATCATAATTATTGGCAGGTAGCCTGGCCTGGGCGGAGGCAACTTTCTCTAGGCGAAATACTGCTGATACCGGATGGACATCCGAGAAAGCTTCTACTGTCAGAGGAAGACTCCATTGGCATGTCCCGAAATTTGCTTGAGGGCCTGTATCCGCGGGCAAGAGAACGATTGCTGCCTTGGGCGGCGGCAGTAAAGCCGGAAAAAATGAGCATCTATATTTCTATCAGGAGCCAGGCAGATATATTGTGCTCCGCATATTCCCAGGCTTTGCGTGACGGTTCGGTAATAGGGTCATTCGAGGAATACAGGAGTTACTGGATTCATCGAAAGCCAAGCTGGTCAAATCTGGTTAAAATCTCAAAAGCCCTGTTTCCATCATCGCGGATAACAGTCTGGACTTTTGACAAGTATACGGAGCGTCCCGCTGAGATAATCAAATTATTTTGTGATTTGTCCGCTCCTGATGTGGACGAAACAATTTCTACGGAAACCAATCGCTTATCTGTTGGCGTGATTAGAAAAATTGAAGCGTTGGATGGTTCCATCGCGATTGCAGACCGGAGAAAGATTATCGGTGATTACATCAGAATGGATAATTCCACTGAAAGGTTTGATCCACTTACGGCGCAGGAGAAGAAAAGCCTGAGGGAGCAATATGAAAAGGATCTCGGCGAAGTATCGAGAATTGGCGTAAGGCTTGTTTCTTAAGTCCGGACCGTTCATTGCGGCAGAGCAGACATGAAGCCGGACTGTGAGCCGTCGGCTATGCCACGGACCAGCCGCCGTCGACCAGGATATTGGCGCCTGTAATGAGCGAGGCCGCCGGGGAGGCGAGGTAGACAACTGGGCCCGCAACGTCTATTGGGTCCCCGATGCGCCCCAAGGGAATGTGCGAAAGCACCTGTTGACGGAACTGCGGATCGGCGAGCGACGGCGCGGTGCCATCGGTGGCGATAAAAGTGGGCGAGACGCTGTTGACGGTGATTCCGTGAGACGCCCATTCCAAGGCGAGGCAGCGCGTCAGATGATTGATCGCCGCCTTTGACATGCAGTAAATCGCCTCGCCCTTCAGCACGACACTGCCGGCCTGTGAAGAGATGTTGATGATGCGGCCAAATTTCTGCGCCATCATCAGTTTTGCTACCGCCTGTGTGATGAAGAACGTGCCCTTGAGATTGATATTCACCGTCAGGTCGAAATCTTCCTCGCGTACGTTTTCCGCAAGGTTCTCAGGTCCCAGCCCGACATTGTTGACCAGTACATCGATGCGCCCGAAATGCTTGTGCGCTTCGGCAATGCCAGTGCGGACTCCGGGGAGGTCGGCGAGGTCCATCTGCACCGCCAGGGCACGGCGACCCATTGCCTTGATCTCATCCGCCAGCTTTGCGCCAGCATCCGGGTTTCGCACGCCCGCAATGACATCAGCGCCCGCTCCGGCGCAAGCCAGCGCGCAGGCCCGTCCGATGCCGCGCGACGCTCCAGTGACCAGAACCACCCGCCCCGCAAGGCTGAAATCCGCTGTTGTTGCGCTGCTCATCGCCTGCTCTCCCTCAAGGTTGCTGTCTTGAACTAAAGCAAGCTTCCGCGCCACCTGTCTAGACGCGCTGCGATACAATCCAGTTAGTGACCTGCCCTCACCTCTTCCGCTGGCCTCTGATCATGAGTCCGCGGTCATGATGGTTCTGCCGGCACCTGTACGCAGGCGGATGAGGCTGAAGCTGATTGGAATAAGTGCCGCGTAACACGCGCTTGCCACAAGCATGGTGACGTTGATGCCCATGCTGATGCTCAGCATGACAGCCAGCACCGATGCCAGCACGCCCGTCGCGCCGTTAATTCCCCAGAACCAGGGCATCGGCTCCTTGTCTATCGCCCCCACCAATTTCATTCCCGTGGGGAAGGCAAATCCAAGAAGGAAGCCCAAGGGGACAACCACTGCCAGCGAGATGAAAATGCGGACGGGCAGTTCGCGCGCCGTCGTTGCATGGAATATGTCGGTGAGCCACTGTTGCAGGCATAACAGGTAGACCACGACCAGCAGGCCCCATATCACCATCCCGCGCGGCGTGGCGATGTTGAGCCGGCCCGAAGCCAGGCTGCCAAGGCCGGTGGCCAGGATCAGGCTGAATAGGCAAACACTGAGGGAGTATATCGGGTGTCCGAGATAAACGCTGAAATACTGGAGCAGCGAGATCTCGGCAAACATGAAGCCCATGCCGATCAATGAAAAGTAGGCGCTGCCGGCGGCGATCAACGGTCCGGAACTGTTGTTTGCAGCACTGCACAAGGGGAGGATTATGGTGCAGATGACCGCAATGATCGAAATGAACAGGATGATGAGCAATGTGGCCGAGGCCAGCAGATTGCCCTTGAATCCTCCCGCGACTGTCCCGCCAGCGGCCAGATCCATCATGACCTCGGGGATGTTGGTGAAGCGCAATTGATTGAAGAAGAACGGCCGGTTGTCGGTGGGCACTGTCAGATCCAGCAGCGCGCTTGACGCCACCTCGTTCAGGGCGCCGATGTTCGTGCTCGAAATCATGCCCGACAATATGGCCGCTTCCGGCGGCTGGTCCGGCGCCAGCAGCACGTTGAATCCCAGCCGCTGGACTTCGTTTTTGAGAACCAGAAGCTGTTCAGTTGTGAAGGGCGATTTCGACAGGACCAGCGTTGCAATGTGATCTGCGCGCGCCACGAACAGGTGCGGCCGTGCATCGCTCACTCCCATGTCCAGCAGGGCGGCGGTGGCCAGTCCAATCATGCGGCCGGTCTCTTTGACATCATCCGGGTTGAACCAGCGGCTGACCGTAAAGACGCCATTATCGTTGAGCGTGTTGATGAAGGCGCGCCAGCCTTCGAGCGTATACAGCCCGTTCTCGCTCAGGCTGAAAGATCCCGCGCCCGTGGCCGCCCACGTATCGATCATGCTCATCTGCACCAGATCGAACTTCTCGTCGGTGCTGGCAAACCAGCTGCGGGCATCATCAACATGCAGCTTGAGGTTCGGCAAGGCCGTGATGTTGGAATAGGCTTTATAGTATGGGTGCTTGGTATGGAGCGAGATGAAGATGGGATTGAGTTCGACGCCGGTGATGTCGGCCACACCATAGAGGTGGGCCGAGAGCAAGTCACGACCGCCGCCGACGCCAATGATCGCAGCTTTGCGAATGCCCGGTAGGTTATAGGCCAGGTTGACCATGTCGTAGCGGAGGAATTCGATGGACTCCGGCGTACCATCGTAATGGTGCATCATTGTGCCAGCCGAACCGTCGATGTTCAGTGAGGCCTGCTGGACGCGCAAATCCGCCGGCATCTTCGGTGAAGGGCCCCAGAGAAAGGGAAAGGCCGTGGAAGGCCTGGTCGCAATGATCCGTGAGTAGGAATTCCATTGTTCAAAGACATTCAGGCTGAAGCGTTCCAGGTTTTCCTTGACCAATATGGGCCGCAAGCCGAGGGGGGTAAGGGCATTGACCAATCCCAAGGCCAGTAAAACCGCAATCACCGGCAATGGTCTTGGCCACCAGGTGCGCACTACCGGCTGTGGTTGTTTCTCACCGCCTGCGCTAACGCCGAAGCAAATCGCGGCGAGTGCCGACGTAAGGCCGGTGACAATCAGAGTGGTGGGCCCGTCCAGCACATTCAGCAGCAGCACCACTGCAGCGCAACCCAGCGCGGCGCCCAGCAGATCCACGCCATAGACCTGGTTCACCGGGAACGGGCTTCGCGTCAGCGCCAGGCTGACCACGATGCCGGCAAACACGTAAGGCACCGTCATGGCTGCCAGCAGCAGGCACCAGGAGACGAGAGTCGTTGCGTTCAGCGCCAGCGTGGTGATCAGGCTGAACTGCACCATCATCGAGCCGGGAATGCTGATCGCCGTGGCCAGCGCGTAGAATGACAGGTCGCTTGCAAGGCGGTTTGGATGAAACCGCTCGCGCCGCACATAAACCCAGACCGCGCCGATGGTCATTCCCAGCATCGCCACGCTGATCGCGAAGAAAGCCAGGTAGTACCACGAGATCACCGACAGGATGCGTGTCTGCACGATCTGGAATACCAGCACCGAAAAGCAGATCAGAAAAACCCCGGCCAGAAATGCGGGTTTCCTGATGCCGGTCTGTGAATGGATGCTGGCCAATTTCCAATCTCTTTCTTTTTCGCGTTACGTTGCGAAAATAATCTCTGCCAATTCGCGCAATTCAATAAAAGGTTTGGTTATTCCTGATCCGGGTTAACAATTCACCCCAAGCCGGGTCCGAGCCATTGGAAATCAGCGAGGTTTTTATGGAAAAATGATTCAGCTTCAGCACATCATCGGTTAAGATTTTTGGCCTATTGCTGATGTCTCGGTTTGTTGCGTTAGGCGATTAATTACCTCGGCAATGGGCCTCGTGTTTAACCGCACGGGGCCTCCACCGTTTCCGGGTGCGTTTGATGCATAAGGCCGGAAAACCGCAAAAGACCTATTGTCATTAAGTTATTGAAAAAGAGTGGTGGAGCCAGACGGAATCGAACCGACGACCTCTTGCATGCCATGCAAGAATTCATGCTACCAATGAGAACTACGTGCTACAAACAATCCCAAGAATAGCTCATAATTCGGTCTTTTAAACACACCTAATCCCACCTTGATACGATCTGCAATGGTTGCTAGAAGGTTGCTAGCAACCAAGTGAGCTGAGAATGACCTCCACTCGCAAGCGGATTACCAAGTCCGTCATTGATAAATTGAAACCCGGCGAAATCGTCTGGGACTCGAAGCTCACTGGTTTTGGGGTGAGGTATCAGCGCCGCGACAAGGTCTTCATCTACAAATGCAGGATAGGTAACCGGCAGCGCTGGTTTTCTATTGGCAAATTCGGCCAGCCTTGGACTGTGGATGCGGCGGAAAACCGTGTGAAGGTCATCCAGGGCGATATTGCGAAGGATATTGACCCAGCTTCCATACGTGACGAGCGGCTCAGGAACCCCACTCTTGAGGAGGCGGGGGAAGCTTTCCTCGAAACTGTTATCTCGAAGAAGCGCGAGGCGACACAGGTTCTCTATCGGGACTTCTTTGAACGCCTTGCCTATCCCAAGCTGGGCAAGACCAAAGTAGCCGAAATAAAATTCAGTGAAATCTCCGCTTTACACTACTCCCTCCGGAAGACCCCGATTACGGCTAACAGGACCGTAGCCGCTCTCTCAAGCTTCTTTTCATGGTGCGAACGCCAAGGACACAGGACGAAACAATCAAACCCTGCCAAGGGGGTCGAGAAGTTCGAAGAAAAGAGCCGAGAAAGGTTTCTGTCAGCCCGCGAGTTGGCGCGACTGGGTACGGCACTGGCCCGTGCCGAGCGCAATAAGACGGAAAGTAACTACGCATTGGCAGCAATTAGGCTCCTGATCTTTACAGGTTGCCGTCGCAACGAAATCTTGGGATTGCGGTGGAAAGACGTGAGCCTCGAAAAGGCGATGCTCCTCCTTCCCGACACTAAAACTATCGCCCGACCAGTTTACTTATCCGCTCCCGCCATTGCGGTTCTCTCGTCGCTGCCCACGGTGGCCAAAAACCCATACGTCATAGTGGGCGAACGCACAGGCCAGCATTTGGTAAACGTTAGAAAGGTCTGGCTGCGCATTTGCAAGGTGGCTCGCTTTAAAGGTGTTCGGCTGCACGATCTGCGCCATTCATTCGCTAGCGTTGGGGTTAGTGGCGGAGCATCTCTTCCGATCATTGGAAAGTTGCTGGGCCACGCAAAGAGCTCCACCACAGAGAAATACTCTCACCTTTCGGCTGATCCAGTCCGTGCGGTAAACGAGGCAATGGGCAACCAGATTGCCGCCATGCTGCATGGAAAGAAGGGAAAAGTTGTACCGCTTAAATCAAAAGCGAGCGGTTGATATTAAGAACGGCATGTATAGGGTAGGGCTGCGCACAATGAGAAAAACGGAAAGTAATTCAAAGGCATGCATAAGTATCGAGGGGGACTTATGCAATACACCATCAATTCTGGGTGTTGTCGCATAAGTATGTTCTGTGGCCAACCTGCGCCTACCTTAAACAAAGGAGACGCAAGTGTTTCGAGAACGCACTCACTCAGACAACTTATCGGTGTCAACCGCCGCCGCCCCGTTGCGGGATGATGATCTGCTGCCCGATAAAGAACTCGCAGCCCTCTTAAAAATCAATCTTAGGCTACCTGCTCACTGGCGTTCAAATGGTTCGGGCCCGAAGTTCATTCGCGTTGGCGGTCGCCGCGTCCTGTACCGCTGGGGCGATGTGAAAGAATATCTCGCCTCCAAAACCTACAGTTCCACTTCTGAAGAAACTACCAGAGCAGCCTAAGCCCCAATCCTTTGTAGCGCAGGCCAAAAAAGGCCCCGCCGCGCCACAAGGGCAGTTCAACGGGGCCAATAGGATATTTACCAATGTCGTCCATACTCTCTAAATGCCAAAGGCGCAAGCGACCTTCGGGACTTTCCCTCACACGCATACATCGGGTAACGCCCCAGTTGATACGGTGGAGCGTGAACAAGAATCTGATGGTAAGCGGCGTGGAGGTGAAGCATGTCTAAGGCTCGCCTCGAAATCACAGCCCGCGTGTTGCCTGATGGCCAGCCGTTCACGGTTTTTGGTCGGGACGCTTGGGCTTTAAGCGAACTTGTTGAGGCTGGTAGAACGGGAGCTACTCCTATCGACACTCCAGGGCCGCGCTGGAGTGCCTACGTGCACGCTTTAAGGCATGAGCGGGGCCTAGACATTCAGACGATTAACGAAGCTCACGCTGGCCAGTTCGCTGGGACACATGCGCGTTACGTGCTGCAGTCTTCGGTTCAAATTATCAGCCGCAACGACCGAGAAGTACTGGCGAGGGCGGCATGATTCATCGCATCGTCATCACTCCTTCTCGCGATAGCAACAAGGCTCCCCGGCATAACCGCCGGGGGACACTCTTCGATGCGACTTATGAGGGTCGCGTTATCGTCACACGTAGCACCGAACCCTGTCTGGCCGCTTGTCGCGCGCTGAAAGAAATGGGACTCTCCGGACGCCTGGAGATGTGGGACACCGTTTTGCCCTACGTCCGACTCACTGCCGACATCAGTACGTCCGCCACTAAGACAATCCGGGAGGGCGACGAAGTCCCTCGCCTGGTGGAGTACACTCCCTTTGCGCCGCGTTCCGCGCTAGACGGCGATTTAGCCTTCAGCGGTGTCGGAGTAGCCAAGGCAGTAAAAAACCGCCCTACGGACTCGCCCGGCGCACCCGCGAGCCGAATACTGCCGGGGTCGAACATATGAGGGGGAAGACCAACAAGAAGGGGCGGAGCAAGGGAAGCCTCTCCGACTTTGTGGCGTTTGAGCGCTACATCATGCGCTCCACGGCGTGGCGTTCGCTCACCCCTGTGGCACGGGCGGTCTATTCTGAAGTTGGCTACCATTACACCGGGGAAAACAACGGCAGAATCGTTATCAGCGTGCGCGGCATTGCGGCCTCGCTTGGTATTTCAAAAGACACGGCTGCTCGTGCATTGCAAATGCTTGAGGAGCGGGGGTTTATCGAAAGGGTCAAGCGCGGTGCTTTCACGATGAAACAGCGCCATGCCAGTGAATTTCGCCTGACAGCTTTCAGGTGCGATAAAACGGGTGCATTGCCATCGAAAAAGTTCATGCGCTGGACCCCTGAAATTCAAAACACGGTACGACCACAGGGACCGAACGGTACGACTACAGGGACCGATAGCACAAGAGCGACACGAAATTATCCTTCTCGGTCCCTCCCATCGGACCGTCAAAGCCCTTTTGATGCAACTCACGGTACGACTACAGGGACACATTTAGATTCTACCATAGGGGGTGGCCGGCGGTTGGGACCCGGAGAGTAGGAGGCAGCCGTTGAGGCCACTATGGCCGTAGTGACAGGGAGGTATCGACAGTGATCCGCGAACCTCAAAGATATTTATATCTTCCCTCCTTCCTTCTTTAGCCAGCGCGGGACGGAACACTTCGTAAGTTACAAGGCGCACTATTTTGTTGAAAGGAAACACTTATGAAAAAGACTGCGGCTAAAACGGAACCCAATGTAGTGGTGATGCCGAATTGGAAGCCTGAGCCATCGCATACGAGACATTTTAGCGGCTCGAACCATGAACAGTTCAGCTTGATGCTGGTCAATCAGGTTTCAAGGTCGATTTGGACAGCGCACAGTGATGAAGATTACAAGGAAAAGCAACTTTCTGCGGGCCTCGAAGCCATGGTTGGCCTTTCCCCGCAAGATGAAAGCGAAGGCATGCTCGCCGCCCAGATGGTCGCCCTTCACAACGCCGCGATGGAATGTTTCAGGCGCGCGATGATTAAGGACCAGACTCATGAGGGGCGGCAGCAGAATCTAAGCTTCGCCAACAAACTTACCCGGTCCTATGCGCTCGCCATGGAAGCACTCGACAAGCACCGGGGCAAGGGACAGCAGAAAGTGACAGTTGAACACGTTCACGTTCATCAGGGCGGTCAGGCCATCGTCGGCAATGTGCAGACGGGGGCGGGGGTGCAGCCGAAATCAGAGGAACAACCCGATGCAAAGACAATTACCCATACACCTGAGCCAGAGATGCGGAGCGCATTCGAGGCGGTCGCAGAAACCGTGCCGCAACGGCGCGATGAAGAACGGGAGGTGCCGGATGCATGGAGGAAAGGCAACTGGAGCACCTAAGGGCAACAGGAATGCGCAAAAGCATGGGAACTACTCGGCAAAAGAGCAGGCCCGGCAAGCAGCAATGAAATATCTCTTACGATGGATCTAGATCAAAGGGACCCCGCCATATGGCTTGCTGCGTGCATCCCAACAGGAGCTACAGCTGACAGAAACAACTTGGTGTCAGCCTAATAAAACCGTTAGTACGGAAGTGGCGTCTGCGCCGTCAAGTAAAGGGCACTACTTTAACGCCCATTCTCGAAGTTTGAGCCGATCCACTTTTCCTGATGCTAAATGCGGAAACTCCCGGAATACAAAGATGCGCTTCGGCCTTGCAAAAACAGGAAGGCGCTTAGAGCAAATCAACTTAACATGACTTAACAGTCCTGCTTGGTTCTCGGCACTGATGCAGGCACTAATCTCATCATTAATGACAAAAGCGACCGCGTCCCGCACCGACTCATGCAATCTGAGGGTTGCTTCAATCTCACCAAGCTCGAATCTATGCCCTCTTACTTTCACTTGATGGTCGCGGCGGCCAGCGAAATAGTAGTTACCGTCATCCCCAAGACGCGCAAGGTCCCCAGTCCTGTAGGAATTCGGAATACCGTTAAGCCGCGATGACTCAGTCAGGTCAGCCCGCTTCCAATATCCAGTAATTGCAACGGGACCAACAACACAAATCTCTCCAATTTCCCCCTCCCCAACCGCCTTTCCAGCATCATCGTAGAGACCAAATTTATACTTGGACAAAGGCTTACCAATTGGCAGGATTTCCAAGTCTGTGATCAACCCGGCGGGCACGGTAAATAAAGACATCCAGAACGCCTCTGACGCGCCATACGTGTTTTGTAGTACGGCATGAGGCAGATACTTGGCTGTAGTTCTGAGTGTTTCAATTGGGATTGGCTCACCGAAGAACTCAATGTATCGCAACTGAGTCAAATTTCGCAGGCCGAGTTCCCCGCTTTCCACAAGATGCCTGAGCCGTGAAGCAGCCGCGATCCAAACAGTGATTTTAAAGCGTTCGAGTATTTCTGCAATCTTTTGGGGGAACATGGCTTCCTCTTCCGAGGCAACGTAGGTACTGCAACCCACTGGTAGTGGGTAGAAAAGCCCAAGTGCCGAAGCGTAGTGCAATGGGGCCAACATTATAATCCTGTCATCACCTCGTAGAGGAACGCTCGGTGCCATCATGAAGGAAGTCTCGGACATGCTATGGCGGGACATCATCACTCCCTTTGGCTGTCCAGTAGAGCCAGAAGTGAAAAAGACTGCGGCTAGTTCATGTGGTTCCCTAAGAACTGGATGATTCAGACCAACCGTTTGCTCCAAGAGCTGGGCCAAAGAAGAAAAACTCGGCTCAATAACGATGATTTTTATCGACCCTTTGGTGCTTTTTGTCCCAACTAGTTTACTGGCTAAGGCTGGAGTTGTTATCAAATGCAAACATTCAGAGTCTGCAAGTATTTCCGAAAGTCGATCCGGGGGGCCATTAAACTGCAACGGAATGAAAGCTGCGCCGGCAGCAAGTACACCGAGGACAAAATGAGCCGCTGTCATGCCCATAGGCAAACATAAAGCAACTTGTCCACCTGGCTTGATCCCATATTGCTTAATCAGCAACGCCGCGATTTGAAGCATGGTTTGGCGCGCCTGCCCATAAGTTACCTGAGAGTCTCGGGCGAAGTATAGGTTCCGTTCGTGCCAGGTTCTTGGTATGTTGAAAAGGCGCTCGACAATTGTCATTGCTTGGACTTCTCACTCAATTAGTTTATTAGCAAATTTTGGGTTTAGCGACCTGACAAACTCAAAGGTTGACGATGGTGCAAAGCATTGGCAAGTTTGTCTTTTATTGAGGAAACAATGAACATCGCCCTCAGTCAAGATGAGCTTCCTTCTCCCTTATACACGTTATTGCGTGATGAGATTACCCTCGTTACGGCGTTCGAACCTCCTGGTGACGAAGCGGAAGTGAGCATTGCCGCAATCTGGGCCCGGTCATTTGGTCTGGACAAAGTTGGCCGTAATGATGATTTTTTTGAGCTTGGCGGAGACTCTTATACGGCGACGGAGATTGCATTTGGGATTGAGGGACAATTCGAAATGGAATTCGCGCCAGCGAATATTGTCGATCACGCAACTATCGCCAAGCAAGCATCATTCATAGCAGATCGGCTGAATAGACCGCAAATGCCTACGTGCCTGGTGGGGTGTAACGTCGAAGGTCGGCAGTCGCCCCTTTTCCTGATCCACGGCGCAAACGGCTTCACGTTCTTCAACAACGTTTTCCTCGATTGCCTCGGAAAAGACCAACCGATCTATCTGTTTCACGTCCCTGGCTTAAACGGCGCGGATCCGGGATATGAAACGCTCGAACAACTTGCTGCAATCTACACTTCCGCTATGCAGACAATTCAACCAAATGGCCCATACAACATCGCTTCAATTTGTAATGGAGCATTTATCGGCCTTGAAATGTGCATTCGACTTCAGGAAAAGGGCGAAAGGATTAAGAATTTAATTCTCATTGATCCTTCCCAAGTTCCTGAAAAGATTGCTCACCATTATCCACCCACCTCACAGAAAAATTTACAGTGGTTGGGGCTAATGAAGTGCCGCATATTGCGGCAAGTTGCCAGACTTGAAAACTACCTAAGCGATTTGGGCTTGGTTGTGAATTACAGCGAAAAACGCTCTGCGAGCCTCATGAAGAAGCGCCGTGAGAGGATTGGAAGTAAAATCAATAGGCTTCATAGTGAGGGAAAATTCTCTGAACATGAGCTGAATTGTCGAATTGATGATTTAGTCAACGCCCATTTTACTCTTAGAATGGCAAATGCAAATTATGTTCCGGACGGAGCTTACAGGGGCCACGCCCACATCCTTGTAAACAATGTTTACGGTCTATCTACGGTACGGGATGATTTGTTTTGGAAAGCACACCTTGGCAGCTTGGACTATGAGGTTGGTCCAGGAACCCACCGTGACTTCTTCGGCAAAAATATTCGTTTCGTAGCTGATTTTGTGAAGCATTATCTCACTGACTGACACTGGGAAGCGATGAAATTCAGCCCCTTGGCTTTTGCCGCCGTCTTGACTCTTGGAACGGTAAACTCGTGACCGGTATCGTTGATCAAGTATACGAGACATCCGACGACCGTCGTGACCAAGTCCTTTACCGGTCCCGAGATAGTTGCACGACCTATCGAGAGACACGTGAGGCAATGTTGCGGGTGTCATCGTGGTTGCGTGAGCGCCATGAAATTCAATCAGGAGAACAGGTCGCAATCTGTCTGCCCGTGGCCATTTCATCGGTGCAAATCATCCTCGGCATTCTCTCTTTAGGTGCCTCCTATTTGCCTGTGGAATTCAATGGCCCACCCGCGCGGCTTATTCAAATTCTTTCTGCCTCTAATTCCCGCATCCTCATCACTACTGAAGGCATGGCCACAAAGCTGCGGTCTCAACTCCCTGACACCCAAGGCATCCGCATTGTTACCATTGACATCGAGACATTATCTTTCGGTGAGTTTCTGCAAGACTTTCAGCCATTGGCAAAGCCAATTCCTGCGGATGCCAACAACATTGCGGTCATCTTCTTTACGTCAGGTTCAACCGGGGAACCAAAGGGCGTTATGATGTCTTTTGCAAGCATGGCGCACACTTCCGGAATTTATGCGAAGAATGTTCCCTTGCGAGGTGATGACCGGCTCATCATGCTAGCACCATTACACTACGCGGCCTCTCTTGGACTTTTTTTCCCCTACACCGTTGGGTGCCAGTCCTATATTGTGTCGGAGGCGGAAGCCATGTTTCCAGAGATTATCGGGGAAATTCTCGAACGAGAACGCATTACGTTGTGGGAAGCCGCTGCAACACGGCTCAGGCTTCTTGTTGAGGGAGGAAGCCTAAATGCGAGAGATCTACGATCAATGCGTTACACTGCATTCTACGGTGAGCGCATGCCCATGGATAGTCTCCGCAACGTTATGCGGTTCTTCCCCAACGCCGAATTCCAAAATACATATGCTGCCTCTGAAGTCTTCTGGATGATGCGATTTACAGTTCCACGGCCAATTCCCAACGACTTGGAATTGCTACCGATAGGAAAGCCGCGAGAGGATTTTACCGTTTTTTTATGTGACACAGAAGGTCAAGAAGTTCCGGCGGGGGAAGTTGGCGAGATATGCGTGGTTGGCCCGGTTGGCCTTGTCGGCTATTGGAATCGGTCCGATTTAACGGCAGCGGCTCGTTATCACGGCCTTCCGAATTCCTATCGGACTGGAGACTTGGCGCGCCTAGGGACGGACAGCAATTACTATTTCGCTGGCCGCCGCGACCATCAAGTCAAAATAAGGGGACATCGTTTTGAACTTGGCGAGATCGAGACGGTACTTAAATCGCATGCTGAAGTGCGTGAAGCAGCGGCATTTCTGGTTTCCGATGAAATCCACGTATGCGTCCTGGCGGAAAAGCGAAAAGGGCTCAAAGAAGAGATTATGGCGATCTGCGCTCGTCGGTTGCCGGTTTTTGCCCGACCACAAAGCATCTCAGTATTGGATAGATTCCCCCAACTCCCCTCTGGCAAGGTTGACCGTATCAAAATCGAGAAATCTTTAAGTGCCATCTAGGCTCGGCAGGCAGTCATGTTGACTAAACTGAATCGTACGGCACACGTCCATCAAGGCGGCCAGGCCATCGTCGGCAATGTCCAGACGGGGGCGGGGGTACAACCGAAAAAAGAGGAACAACCCGATGCAAACCAAATTGCCTATGCACCAGAGCCTGAGATGCGGCGCGCATTCGAGGCGGTCGCAGAAACCGTGCCGCAACGGCGCGATGAAGAACGGTAGGTGCCGAATGCATGGAGGAAAGGCAACTGGAGCACCTAAGGGCAACAGAAATGCGCAAAAGCATGGGAACTACTCGGCAAAAGAACAGGCCCGGCAAGCAGCAATGAAATATCTCTTACGATGGATCTAGTCGCCTTCGCCCGCGCAGGAAGCAGCACCAGCCGCTTACTCAATACTTGCTGCCTTTGCCTCGCGAGATCTGGGAGCGGATGAAAAATAACTTGGTTCGTTGGTCGGCTCATAATATATATTGATTCGCATGCTTTTGAGCTTTGGCGGTGAATCTAGATCGAGCTGACAAAACTAGCCTTCAGTTATCGTTCGGCGTTTGTCGAGGGCGGCAACCGGGATATATTATTCAGCTAATGAATGAGTATGGCGAAGACGCAGAAGTGCAAGACGTAATCGGGAACGCTCCCTGCATGTGGTGCCAAAGAATAGGCACATTAAAAATCGTGCCCCTAATCACTTAAATTGTTTTCTGCATTCCTTAAAAAATCCTCGCGGCCTTTCAGCGGCACGGCCGAGTCCGCAAGAGGAAAGAGTAATTTTGCCTGAGCCAAAGCTGAGCACGTGATTTACATTGGGTTTACTTCTTCGAGACAACACTCATTTTGACCTGAAACCTGCCGAACATCGTTTCACTGCATCCAATTTGTCATATTTTATCGAAGTTTTTGTTCAATTCCTTCCTCGCTTCTTTAATACTCCCGTTACGGTTTATCCTTATTGCAGTATGAATGAAAAAATTCTTATCATACGTGCGCGGGGAAACCGGGAATATTGCGATTGTTACTGCTCTCACAGTCCCCTTGCTCGCGGGGGCTGCCGGGCTCGGGGTTGAAACCGCCTTTTGGTACCACAAGGACCTCGAATTGCAGCAAGCGGCGGACAAGGCTGCCTACACGGCAGCGCTGGAAAAGCGGGCGGGGTCAAACACCAGTAAAATCCTTAATGCCGTAACCTCAATTGCTACCGACAATGGTTATGAGCCCGGCACACTGGCCGTACATTATCCGCCGGTTGCCGGCGCCTATGCCGGGAATGCCAGCGCCATTGAAGTAGACTTAGCAATTGAGTTGCCCAGGTATTTTAGCGGCTTATTCCTGCATGATACGGTCCGCGAAAGTGTAAGAGCGGTGGCCCTCATGCAGACCGCCTCCAATGCCTGTATCCTGGCCCTCAGCAAAACTCAGGCGCATGCCGCGCTCTTCGCCGGAAATTCCGATGTTAAACTTGTGGGCTGCACTGTCATGTCGAACTCGCTCACATCGGATTCCGTGAAGGTTCAGGGCTCGGCGAAACTGACGACCGATTGCATCATTGCCGTTGGCAACGTCGATTTGACCTCAGGTGCCCAGGTGACGGTCTGTCCCGCGCCCATCACCCAGGCCCCCCCTGCTGCGGATCCCTTTGCTGATCTTGCGATTCCGACTGTAAGCGGGAACAAGACCGTCGGTGGCGGCAATAGCCCCATCCAGCCGGGAAACTACACTAATGGCATGAACATCAGTGGCACGAGGACGATGCAACCAGGCATTTACGTCGTCTCCGGCGGCGCCTTCAAGATCAATGCCAACGCCAACATCACCGGCACAGGTGTCACTATCTACATTAAAGCGGGAACGAGTGTCAGCATCAATGGCAATGCCACGGTGAACCTGTCGGCACCCACCAGCGGAACCTATTCCGGGATGCTGTTTTTTGGCGACCGGACTGGAACGGACAATGTCACCTTCAACGGGACTGCGGCTTCAAAACTTACCGGGGCCATTTACTTTGCAAACCAGGACATCAATTATCTTGGAAATTTCTCCGGCAACGGCGGCTGCACCCAGGTCGTGGGCAATACGGTCCAGTGGTCGGGCAACACTGCGATTAATCAGGACTGCACCGCCTATGGCATGAAAACCATTGCGGCACTTCAGGTGGTTAAGGTGGCGGAGTGACTTAAAATGGCGTGGGGGCGATCAAGTTTGCCCTCAATTTCCGGAAGATGGGACTGTTTCGCTTAATCAGACCTGCATCTGCGGGGTAGCGGCGGCGGCCTGCTTCCCGGATTAAAACTTCCGGCACACCGAACTAAGGTTCAAGATCATCAAAGGCTAGGCCCGCCTTCTCACTCACGTTAATGAAACACCCCGACATCACCTAAAAACTCAATGGCTGGCAGCCGCCACTTTCAACACGCGGAACACCGACGCCCTGCTGATACCCAGAGCACGAGCTATTTCGATGGGCTTCTCGCCCTTGGCCTTTCTCTCCAATATGGCCGGCGCTTGTTTCCGAGCAGTGGGTGCACGTCCCTTAAACTTCCCGGCGGCCTTGGCAGCGGCGATACCCGCCCGCTGCCTCTCCAGCATCATTGCACGTTCAAACTCAGCGATAGCGCCTACAAGTGTCAGCAGTAGCTTACCCGTGGGGCCTTTGGTATCGACGGCCGAGCCACCAAAATCCAGGATACGCAAGGCCACCCCTTTAGCCTCTAACCTTTCAACGATTGCGAGCAGGTCTTTCACCGACCGCGCGAGGCGATCCAGCTTGGTCACCACTAGTGTTTCACCCGGACGGGCGGCTTTGATTGCCGCCTCAAGTTGAGGCCGGGCACTTAAGCCGGAGGTCTGCTCTTTAAAAAGTTGGTCCGGACCCACTCCCGCACCCAGTAATTGGGATTGCTGATCTTCAAAACCTGCAATTTGATCAGTGGTGCTCGTGCGGGCGTATCCGATCTTGACTGACATAGTTTCTTGTCCTTTAGTCGCAGTGGGTTAAGGACTATAAGAGACAAAAGTAGCAAAATGTCAATAACGAAGTGTATGAGACTGTTTTTCAGGGAGTCTTTAGACCTAGCTTATGTGCGACTAGCTGCTTTCGCGGGAGTTAGCTAAAAATTGAAAAGTTTTGGTAGGCCGACCGCGGGGGGTTCTCAGGTAGTATCGCACACGAGGAATCTTGAAAATGTCGAGCTTACTGACTCGGAGAACAACGCTAAGACTGATGGCAGGTGCCGCTCTGGCCATGCCTTATATAAGTCGCGCTCACGCCCAGGATGAGCCCGTTCTCAACGTCTTTAACTGGACCGATTATATCGGCGAGACGACTATAGAGGATTTTCAAACGGCCACCGGCATTCAGGTCACCTATGACCTATATGACTCGAACGAAGCCATGGAAGGCAAAATGCTATCCAGTGGGCATGATGTTGATGTTGTGATCCAAGCCGGCTTCAGTCTCGAACGCTTTAACCAAGCGAAAGTCTATCAGCCGCTTCACCGCTCAAAATTGACCAACTGGCGCAATCTTGATCCTGTAAGCCTGAAAACCGTAGAAGGCTGGGACCCCGGTAATATTTATGGCGTTCCCTATATGTGGGGCACCGTGGGTCTGACCTTCAATGTGGACATGATCAAGGCACGTATCCCAGATGCGGACTTCACCACGCTCGACATACTCTTCAAACCCGAAAATGCCGCAAAACTTGCCGATTGCGGCATTTCAATACTAGAAAGCCCCGGCGATGTGATTCCCATGGCACTGGCCTACTTGGGACTTGATCCCAACACTACAAACCCCAAGGACTTTGATGCGGTAGTCAACGCGTTTGAGCCCATACGTAAATATATCCGGTCCTTTGATTCTTCAAGCTTTTTGAATGCCATTCCCAACAAGGAACTGTGCATGATCAATACGTGGTCGGGTGATTATGCGACAGCATCAACCCGTGCTGACGATGCTGAGATTGAAATAAATCTGTCCTATTACGTGCCTAAGACCGGTTCGGCGGTATGGTATGACCTTTGGTGCATTCCAACCAACGCCAAACACGTCGCCAATGCCCACAAGTTCATCGACTACATGATGGAACCTGAGGTTATCGCAAAATGCACAAATTACACCCACTATGCGAATGCCAATCTCATGGCCAACAAGTTTGTCGATCTGGCCATTCTTGCCGATCCCGCGATCTACCCTGATAACGAGACGAAGAAACGGCTATGGACCCAGAAGTCTGTATCTAAAGAAGTTGAAGGTGATCGGATGCGGGCGTGGAGAGCTATAAAGACCGGTTCGTCATCTTGAAAGAAGCATTGATGATTCCCAACAAGCGCAGCAACCATTCGACGATTACTCGCCAATACAAATGCATTAACTAGCGTAGCAGGAACTTCCCCTCAGAGTAACCCACAACTTTCGCGAGCTAAGCCGCAATGGGAATCACATTGGCGCGTCCAGATGATTTAGCACCTCCTGCCTCTTTGATTGCAGCCATGACGGTACCCGGCGCCGTCTGATGAACCATATGCCCCGCACGGAGCACGCGATGGAAGGTGCTGTTGGGTAATTCGGAATTCAGACGTGCAGACTGCTTATCGATATCAATCAGACGGTCTTCCTTGCCCGCGATGATAACGACGGGCATCTTGAGTTCAGCATACCGTCCGCGGGCGGCGAAGGCCCCCGGTATCATCAAGGCACTCTCTGCAGCGCTTGCGCGAATCTGTGAGGGACGAAAGGTCATCTCTTTTGGGAAGCCCCTCTTGAACTTTTCGGGCACTGACGCGGGGCCGAAGATCTTCCGGGTCAGGAATGGCCACATGAGACGGGCCAGTAGGGGCGAAAGCGTGTAGCGGATAGCATCTCCCAGGACGGGTATTGCAGGACCCGACATCGCGACCACGTCTGCACGCACACTCGGGTAATAGTAACCCGAAGCGAGAACGAGTGCTTTCACTTGCTTAGGAGACCGGAACGCGAGCGCCACGGCCACCGAGCAACCCCACGAATGTCCAAGCACGATGGCTTTCGAAACTCCGATCTTGCGCAGCGCAGCCTGAATCACCTCTGCTTGTGCTTTTGCTGTCCAGATATGGTTGCGCGGCCGCTCACTGTGCCCATAACCCGGGCGGTCGAAGGCAATTACACGATATGCCTTGGACGCCGTCTCGATCAGGCCGCTCGACACAAAATCTTGTATCATGCTGCCGTTCCCGTGAAGGAGTACCAACGGCTCTCCTTTCCCCTGCTCGACATAGTGCAAGCGGAGCCCTTTTACGCGAACGAACTTGCCTTTCGGTGGATTGCGGCGCTCCGCAGCAGCGGCAAGACGCTCATTCAGGAAAGCTGAGGCGGCCATTGCCACCGCACCGGCAGCTGTAGCCACAAAATAGGGATGTGACCTAACGATGCTGGAAAGAGCGGTTTTGGCCGATGTCAAATTAGAACGGAATTTGGCGGGTCGAGTTGTGGAACGGCGTAAGGTCATCAGGGCCTCCTATTGCATGCACGACAACCCAGAGAGTACAAAGTTATGTTGCATTGCAGGTATAAGCATTTGAGTTCTGTTCGGTTCCCTCGGCTCTTCGACGGTGAGTGAAGAAAAAATGGCCTCGTTGATGAAAAGCTGGAAACTGATGGTGGCAATAGCGGGGGTCTGGTTTGATGTTCTGTAATGTTTGCGTACTCGTCAAATATTTCTTTCAAATATTTTATAACGTCATCGTTGGAGTTTGGAACATCCAGATTTGGACTTGGAGTTACAATTTAAGTTTTGCTCGGGCCGCAACGGTACTCGGTTAGACCCTGCGCTCCCCGGGCGTTGTGGGTCAATTGTTGCATTATCTGTTGAAACATAGCGACCGCAATCCGGCATTTATCGCGTTAGAGTGATTGTATTGCGAGATGGGAACAGCGGGCAGGACTAAGCAACCGACCAAAGCGCTCAGGTCCGAAGGCGCAACGACGGCGGATCGTGTTGGTGAGGAGCGCAAAAAATATGGATTGGCCCGAAGTCTATCCCCGGGCCAGTTTTCTTCACCTGAAGCCACTAATTGCTATCACCCTGGGTTCCGGATTTAGGGCTTTCATTGTTCTCCCGCTCCGCCGACTTCCTTGGCATTACCGGGGTTGCCGCCAATGCTGCGTTGCCAGCAATAGCGACCCTCAACGAAGGGCGTCGCCCGATTGGTGGCTAAGCAATCTGTCTTATTTCCTGCGCAGGGAACCAAAATCCCCGCTTAGCAGTTGTTATGTGATGATGACCCCTGTTCTAATCAAAAAAATCCTTCGGCCGGTGGTTTTGGCAGCTGCCATAATGTTGATGACGCCTGTAGCTGGTTTGGTTAGGGCGAGCTTCAACGCTCCTGTCCCTGTAGAATATTCTTCAAGTGAAACTGTGATTTACAAGACCAATACGTCTGTGGCTTTTAAAAGCTAAAACCCTCGGGTGGCTTCGGAGTTTTGTGCCGATGAATTCCCTTGCCATAAAACTGGTCAATTCCCCTCAATATGGTGTGGCTAGTTTATGAAGAGGCATGGCAATTCGAACCCAAACCCCGCCAGTCCCGTGTCCTCGATGCGCACCTTCTGGGGGTTAGTGAGCGCATATTGGCTCTCCGAGAGCTGGCGAGATGCTTGGGGCCTCACCCTGGGCATTCTCGTTCTCACAGCATTTTCGGCAAAGGCTAGCGTGTGGTTCGCAGAGGCCTCTGGAGAACTGGTCAGCGGGATAGCCTACTTCCACCATTTGACGACACCCACCACACTTACTTCGCTGATGACTACCGCAGCAACCCTTGCTGCGATAGCGATTGTGAAAGATGTTGGTTTCACTTCGGTTCGCCATTTCCTGGCATCCACGCTCCACCGCAAGTGGCGCGAGTGGCTTGACCGACAGTTCAATGCAGCATTACTTGATTCCAAACATACACATTTCCATTTACAGCAAATGGGAACAGACGCGGCCGGCTCCGCGCTCCCCGCTCCAGACAATATTGACCAACGCGTGCAAGAATCGATCAAGGGCATGACTGGAGGCGCGCTCGGACTCGCGATGGGAGTCTTGGGCGTCGTGCTCTCTCTGGGCTTCGTCGGGAGTAAACTTATCGAAACGTCCACCGACGTCAGAGGGTTCGAGTCACTGCACAGTTATGGCAGCGCGGTTCTGACTTTCGTGGTCATCGTTATTTACGTTCCAATCAACACCTTCATCGCAGCGAAGTTAGGCAGCATCCTTCAGCGGTTATCAGTGCGCATGCAATGGGCAGAAGGCAGCTACCGCACCGAACTGAACACACTTCTGCATCGCAGCTTCCATGTGGCTGCTCTCCAGAGCGAAAGGGGTCAGAAATTAGTCAATAGGAGCAGGTATTTGGACATCGACCAAACTTGGACCCAACTTAACTGGATCAACGCTGGCTACATGGGCTTTGAATTGGTTTACAATTTTATTGGCTCACGGTTTGTTGCCTACGCCCCTGGTCTCCTTCCCTACGTGGACAACAAAATCAGTTTGCAAAACTATGTAACCGGGGCAGAGCTGGCCAATGCCCTTATCAATGCATGCTCGTGGTTCATCCAGGTCATGCCGGACATTGCAACTTTGAGAGCTAATGCGCGTCGCATTACGGAACTTGCAACCGCCATTGAAATTGTTCAGCGGCCACAGGAGTATTATGCACAAACCGGCCCAAACGATTTTAAGTATGTGCCGCAAGATGCTTCATTCGGCCTCACTGTTAAACAGTTGGAACTCTTCCATTCGAACGCCGACCGGCCTTTTCTAATTGCCTCCCGACTAAACTTCCAGCCAGGCGAGTGGATTCTAGTGGTTGGCAAGTCAGGAAGCGGCAAGACCTCACTTTTCAGGGCGTTAAACGGTCTTTGGGCTCACGGGCGTGGAACAGTCTTTACGCCAAATAACGTGCGAAGCCTTTATGCAACTCAAGACGTAAAGCTCCCAGCTGTGTCCTTAAAAGATCTGGTTTGCCTTCCAGACTCTTCCGATGAGCACTTGCACAAGAAAATCACAACTGCGTTGCGAAAGGCGGGTCTTGGCGAATTCATCAGGAATCTCTCAAAGACTGGCCGTGACGGTCAGACCTGGGACCAACTCCTTTCCGGGGGTCAAAAGCAAAAGCTTGTTCTTGCCAAGATACTTCTCCTGCGGCCAGGGCTTCTGTTCCTTGATGAGGCAACTAGTGCTCTCGATATTCCGGCGGTGCATGCTTATTACCACGCGATAAAAGATCATCGCGGAGAAGCCACGGTAATAGCCATCACGCATGATGTTTCAGGCATAATATCAGCGACGGGGATGAGTTTTTTTGACACCGTACTCACCGTCGAGAAAGGATTGGCAAAAAAAGTAACCATGAGGACGTGGGGAAGGGGAGCGAAATAAAAAAGGGTTCATTTTCCAATGGTGCTTTGCGCATGATGTAGCTGAAAAAGAAAGTATTGCAACAGCGAGGGATGGAATACTTTCTGAACGCCGCGAATGGATTGGTGTGGATAGGGATTTTAATTGCTTTCCAGACGGAGCAGGTTTCCTCAGAAAATGCAGTAACCAAGCACCGATTATCACCGGAATCCATCGATAGCAAAATCCCCAAGGGCCGACGAGCAGTTGAGTGCACCACAAGTCGACTCAAAAATAGCCATTGACTCGAATTGTTCACTCATCTCACGGCAGGGGACTTTATAGAAACGAAACATGGGCAACCCAGTGAGCTGCCCGGACAACTGAGGGGAAATGGAATGCTTAGGAAGATAGCCCTGTTGGGGGCGATGATGATGCTTGGATTGGCAGCGGGCCAGGCGAATGCGCCGCTCGGCGAGGATTAATTGGTGGCGGCAATGGCCAGGATCCAGCCAAGATACGCAACCTTTGGCGTCCTCCTGTTCAGCCATTTCCGCCAATCCCGTCCAAAGCAAATTACGTGGCAATTTCAGTGCTGGCCCCGCTAAGTAGCGGGGCTTTTTCAATTTCTATTCTGAAAATGCTATGGTTCTCAGGGCGAGTCCGAGGGGCTGGATTAGCCTTGCGAATAGAAGATATGGCGTCCGATTTTAGTCAAGCGATTGAGCGACTTCGCCCAATACGGATCGACATAGTCGGCATGATAGTTGGTGGCGGATGCAAGAAGCTGCATCGGCCCTCCCAATTTGGTGGTGTTACCTGCAGTGGCAACCTCAGAGACTTCGGATGCGGTTTTCCACGCGCGGACCTCGTTCACTACTTCAGGGTTGCCATCACAGGCAAATGAGAACTGGCAAGCATTGAGGTGGTCCGACCCTTGGTAAACAATTCCGCAGATGGAAGACTTCGACTTTTGGACACGGTTAAGGACAACCGTCGCCACGGCAAGTTGCCCCAACGCCGATTCTGACCGAGCTTCAAAATAAATTGCCGTGGTCAGGCAGGTTCTTTGAACGTTGTCCATATTCACGAACTTTTTGACTTTATGGGACCAGGATACGAACCTTGCAGGAAGATCAAACGCTGCGGCGCGAATGTCGTGGAAGTCCAACCTGCTCAGTGAGGCTAAGGGTGATTTAAGGCTTTGAACGCTAGCCGGTTGAACCTTTGGCAGAGGCAATGTTGACACATAGGAACGGGGAGCTTCAACCTGCTCTATTTGCGCCCCGAAAAATAACAGGCCATAGCAACCCCAAGTCCCAAATCGTCTTCCTAACATCTCGACTTCTATATTTAGTTGTGGCTGGACGATAATTAATTGGGGTTGGAGGACATTACTTCAAGCTCGTATTTTCTGCGCCAGATTAACATTTGGTAGGGATGACACCTATGACCGAGCACCATCACCACTCCGGCCTGAGCACCATGGGACCTTTTTATTTAATGATGTAAGGGGGCGTCTCAAAAGCAGCGTTAATGAAGGGTCACATTTCTTTCGCGTCTATCCCGCAGCGCGGCCGCTGCTTTCCAAAATTCTAACTCGTCGCTTAGAACATCTTGCATCGCCTCATATATGATAGATGCAACACTGCCCCATTCAGGCTCCATGTCGTCAATCGTGATGCCAATGGCTGCTGCCTCAAAAACGCATTTGTCACCAAGCTCCTTGGCGCGTTCACGGGTGCCTTTTCTGTCGGCTTCAGTCAAGTTTTTCTGAATCCAGTTTTCTAGGAAGTCTATGCCGCGTCCGCTCATGCGCAATTGTTTAGTCTGATTCGCACCTGGCAAAATTGGATATAAACATGTTATTTTGAGCGGAATTCGCCGGCAGCGCGGATATGTGTTCGAAAAGGCCTACCAGGATTGGAGAATTGGACAATTCGGCCAAAGTTCCAAAAAAGGCCCTGCCATGGGATAGCAGGGCCTCTATGCCTGAGGTACGAAGTCAGACACAACACCGGCACGCTCAAGTCTGAGGGGACCATGCCGTTGCTGAGGCTGAACAGCCATTGGCGCAGTTGGTTCCGCCATTCATTTGCCGTCTTAGTGGCCTGTTCAATTAAAGTCAGAAGTTGTTTTTTGAGCAATGGATGACGGTCTATAAGCCAACTAACCTGGCTAGCCGAAACAAAAGAAATTGTAACATATCTTACTGAAGTGCAGGAACCTTTCCGAACAGCGTTGATTGAACCGGTATCCAAGAGTTAATTTCGACCCTTGAGTCTGGAGCTAAAAATATGAAACGCACCTTGATAATTTACGCGCTGTTTGGCTGTGCCGCATTGGCCTCGCCTTCCGTACTCGCAGCTGAATCTATGACTTCTGCCACCTGCCAGCCGCTTTCCAGCGCAAACATCGAAGGCTGCTGTGCCGCCACCGGTTGGCGGGACATCATCCTACCTGGGGAGTATCGCTATTGCCCGCCGTTGGATGCGTCGGATAAAAATAGTGGCCGTATTGGCGAAGTTATGGCCGGCAACGGAAATGAAGTTCCGGGAACCGATCCCGTCAACACCGGCAGCATTGACACCCCTGACACTCCTGACAGCGTTGGCGGCAATCCTGGTAATGTTAAGGATGTCGGCGATGCTGGCGAAAAGGGTAAGGACAACGAAAGCCCTTCAACGGGAACCCAGGGCGACAGCAACTAGTTGCCAGCCCTAATGTGTGACGACATTCCGATCCGAGGAAGTCATTGTCTTTCCTCGGGCGCGGGTTGCGTTTCGGACGATCAGATGGCTTAGTAGCGCCTACGGTTATATTGGCGATGAATTTGATGCCGCCGCATGTCCCAACGGAACCAATTGATCATCATCGCATTTATTCAATACCGGCAGCCTTGGAATTCTGCGCCCCCGCAATCCCCCCGGCTGACCATGCGTTGCCCCAGCTGCTCCTTCCCCGAGCGCCGGGGTTTTTCTTGCCTCGGTCAGCAATGGTGCTCTCGGCGAAATATGGATAGTTCCCTCTCCCGAAAAATAAGGCCCCGCCGTTTTCAGCGGCAGGGCCCGGTTATCAGCAGAATAGTGACAAACGCCAATTACCTGACGCCGACACGTCAGCGCCCGAGGGCCGTCAAATGCCGGAGTCGGTCGATTCAAGCCAATGGCACGAGATTCGTTCCCATCACTCCAAAACAATTGCAGAGGGAACCTCCAACCCCTCACACGCATTACGAGTCCCAGTTTGTTGGAGTAATAAATGGATTCGCTGGATCGAGCGTCTAAAAAAACCCCGTGGGTAGCCCCACAGAGCCCTGATTCCGAAAGATTCAAAAAAAGACCAACATATAAGCGTGTTAAAAAGCCGCGTTTCCAGCTAAATATTGCGGATATCCATTTCGCGAAGCAGGGTCCTTTGCCTGACTTTGTGCAACCCGCGCTCGCGTTGCTTCAAGAGGCACCACCCGACGGGCAAAACTGGATCCACGAGATTAAATTTGACGGCTATCGGCTCCAGGCCCGGGTTGATGACGTTGGCGTAAAGCTACTTACCCGCAAGGGCCTAGACTGGACAGCTCGCTTTCCTACTATCGCACGGGCCCTTCAACCATTGCGCGTAGGGTCCGCCCTGCTGGATGGGGAACTCATCGTTGACGATGATAATGGGGTTTCAAGTTTCAGTGGCTTGCAATCAGATTTAAAGGCAAAGCGCCACAACCGCATGGTCTATGTCGCTTTTGACCTTTTGTACTGCAATGGCTTCAGTCTTATGGGGGCAACCCAATTGGACCGGAAGGCAGCGCTGCACGCCATAATCAACGGGCTCCCACCAACGCCGGTAGTGAGGTTCAGCGAACACCTGGATATAGGCAGTGAAGAACTGTTGCGGATAGCCTGCAACATGGGGCTGGAGGGCATTGTTTCAAAGCGTGCGGATGCGCCGTATCGCTCGGGGCGTGGTGGTGAGTGGATCAAAGCCAAGTGCCACCTGCGCCAGGAGTTTGTCATCCTGGGCTATGTCCCTTCGATCTCGTTGAGTTCCGCAATTGGATCATTGGTCGTGGGATACTATGACAAGGGTGAGCTCGTGCACGCGGGCCGGGTAGGCACAGGCTTCTCCAATACCCTGGCCGTTGAGCTGAAAAAGACGCTGGACACCATCGAAGCCGCGCCGCCAAAGTTCAAGACACCAATCGCTACGACAAACCGGCGTGGCGTGACGTGGGTTGACCCCAAGCTTGTCGCGGAGGTGGAATACAGGGGGTGGAGTTCCGACAACCTGCTTCGCCAGTCGTCCTTCAAGGGAATCAGAGAGGACAAGCCTGCACGAGAAATCCGGCGGGAACGATGAAGCCATGAAGAACCAGGTGGATCCCAGGCGCTTTATCGGAAAGAGTTTTACGCGACGCCGGACATTTGCCAGTTCTGAACATGATTACGGCATATGGATCGACGGTCTCCTGGTCGGCCGCATAATGCAGGTGCCGCGCGCGGGTCATAAGGTGGTATGGTATTGGAGTTTAAATGGGCCGTATTATCCCGGACCAGTTTCACCGGATGGCGAGGCTGTTAGCTTTGAAGCCGCGCGCGATGCCTTCAAAGCAAAGTTCTGGCAATGGCATGTTTGGGCTATGAAGCAGGAATCCATGGCAGTGTGGGAGAATGCGGAAGCCTGACTATTATTATTTGACGTGTTTTCATAAGTCTCAAGCCGCAAATATGGACTCAGCAGAATGGGTAGGACGGAGCGAAGCGCGGGAATTTTACTCTATCGGCGTAGGACCGTGGTGGAAGTATTTCTGGTTCATCCGGGCGGACCATTTTGGGCGAAAAAAGATGCGGGCTCCTGGTCAATCCCCAAAGGCTTGTACAATGAGTCCGAAAATCCCTTAGAGGCAGCAAAAAGAGAGTTTCGCGAAGAAGTTGGGCTTGTGATTGAAGGTGAATTCCAGCCTTTGGGCCATTATGAACAGCTTAGTGGAAAGATTATCACTGCTTGGGCCAAAGAACACGACATCGACCCATCAAAGTTGAAAAGTAACAAATTTCAAATGGAATGGCCGCCGAAATCGGGGAAACAAAAGTCTTTCCCTGAAGTGGATCGGGGAGAGTGGTTTTCCTTTCAAACCGCCATTTTAAAAATTACCAATGGTCAAGTTCCTATCTTGCGCACTTTAGCAAACCACTTAAATGTCCTGGTCTGACTAATCCAGAATGACGGTCTGAGCCCTAGGGTATGTACCCTGGTATCGGCCAACGTTTGCGGGCGAACTCATCATGGCCTTTGTCCGCGCACTTTTGAAGGATCTTTTTTCTTGTAGAAACTGCAGGACTCCCTCCACCGGCGCCATCGTCCAAGGACGTCTTCAGGGTCCTTGGCACTCTTTTAGGAGCAACACCGCCATACTTTCCCATGTCGTCATCAATCATGTTTTTTTGAGGCGATGCAGCATTCCGAAAATCTTGATTAAAGTCGTTGCCACCGCTGGCGTAATCTTCGGAAGCCTTACGGGGTATCTTCGGTGTCTTGGCCATAAATGTTCCTAACTGGCAAAGTAATAAAAGATTACAGCGAAGGCGACAACAACGCCGCCCAATCCGAAGCCTAGGACATAGCGAACGTTATGGCCCGTTTCTCCAGCTCTAGCATCTGTAGCAGTTTCCACGACGGGTGGGTCTTGTTGCTGTTGCATAGGCTCCTTCATTGGCTGCCATTCGCAGCTCGACTTGTAACTGCTATGGCCCTAGGCGTGATCTGGGGAGATTTAGCGCTAGGGCCATAGACTTCAGGTTGTCGGTGGCTGCCGGACAACCTGCGACCTAATGCACTGTCTAAATATTGGTTCCACCCAAGAGCATCTATAATCGTTAGTAAGAATAGAACAAAAGCAAGGCTGCCACAGCGACCAGGGCCCCTAGACCGAAGAGCATGGCTGGAGGTATCTTGTTTTCCTCTAGCAACCGTTCAAACCTCCGGTTTTTTTTCTTTCGCCATAATTTCTGCCTCTCGGTAATGGGGCAAAAATGCCCACAGCTTCATTGGTAACAATCAGGAACAGTGCCTAACGTGGTGCCTAAGTGCCGTCTTCCTTTATGCCACGTGCCACGATTATCAAAGAGCCGTCCGGCAATGGCCGTTGCAGCTTTAATGCTTCCTCAGTTGGTGCCGTCATCCATGTCTCGATTTCCTCAGGCGTAGTTAGAATTACCGGCATGGCCTTAGGATGAATGGCCTCGACTTCTTTATTCGGTTCCGTCGTGAGGAAGGCAAACAGGTCATTGGTAGTCTCCCCTTGCTTTACCTTGCGGACGGACTTCCATTGCGGCGTCCAGATACCGGCAAAGAAAGCCAGCGGCCTTTCCTCGCTGAATGCGAACCAAACTGGCGGCCTTGAGCCGTCTGGCAACACCTCGTTTTCGGAGAAGCTGGTGAAGGGCACCACGCACCGGCTTTCCACGCCCAGCCAGCGCCGCCAGTGGGGCGATTTCACATTGCGGACATTGGTGATGCCGGGATCAGAATTTCGGCCCTGTAGGGCAAACACAGGGCTTGGCATGCCCCAACGCGCCATAGCCAGTTGCCGCTCTCCCTGATTGTTGCGAGCAATCGGAGCCATGTAGTCAGGAAAGATGCCGGGCAGGGGCGGCATGTTGCCGGTGAAGTCGCTGATGTATTTCACCAGGGAACGCATTGCTTCCTGGTTGGATGTCATTGAGTAGAGATTGCACATGGGGCCAATCATACACAATGCGTTGCTCCCCGCTCAAAAAATCCCCGCGGCCTTTCAGCAGTGGCTAGTTCTTTAAGCCCAAACTGCTGAGATACGCTTTGGTTGGAGGATCAGTGGCCACGCTCAATGGGGTCGCTCCCTTCTCATCCTTGATATTTACCTCAGCCCCATTCGCAACCAAAATCTTTAGAGCCTCAATATTTCCATGACTGGCAGCATAGAAAATTGGCGTCTCCCCGTAACGGAGACTTGGCGCATTGACTGCAGCACCGTGCTTTATCAATAAACTCACGAACGGAGCGTTTCCGGCGTAAGATGCAAAATGAAGTGGCGAGTCTTTATACTCGCTGAAAGTTTCGTTTGGGTCTGCACCGTTCTTCAGAAGAACTTCACCGACTTCGATATGGTTGTGGCCG
>DATLDM010000085.1:0-10390 GCA_035525875.1 Aestuariivirga sp. | reverse complement strand
AGTCTCAATTAGTAGTTAATGTTTAATTGGCATTTGGAGGGGATTCATTTGCTTTACGTGAGGTTTGAAGCTGTTAAGATGGCCTCAACGCAATGATTAAAAGATGGTTTCTGAGCTCCGGGGCAGCCCGTCGAGAGCAGGTCGTCTGGAAGGCTTAACGTGGACGCGACCAGCGGTGCGGGCAACACCCGTGGCAGGCGCAGATTCGGGTTGCACGGCAGTAGGGGACGCTCCAAGGACCGCCCTGAACCTGAAGTTGCAACGACCGATAAGGCCCCCGAAAGGGAGGCCTATTACGGGGCCCTGGACCTGGGAACCAACAATTGCAGGCTATTGATTGCCGCCCCGGCCCAGCAGGGGTTTCACGTCAAAGACGCCTTTTCGCGCATTGTCAGGCTCGGCGAGGGGCTTGGCAAGACCGGGACTCTCAATAGCTCTGCCATGGACCGCACCATTGAAGCGCTGCGGGTCTGTTCCAACAAACTGGTTTGGCACAAGGTTAAGAAATACCGGCTGATTGCCACCGAGGCCTGCCGCATGGCCTCCAACGGGCTGGAATTCATCGACAGAGTTACAAACGAAACGGGGTTGGAGCTTGAGATCATTGACCGGGAGACCGAGGCCCGGCTGGCGGCGACGGGGGCGGAACCGCTGATTGACGGGGATGCCGAAAGCGTCCTGGTTTTTGATATTGGCGGGGGTTCCACCGAGGTCATGTGGGTGGAGCAGCGTGGCGGGAAAAAGGAACTCCTCGCCTGGACCTCATTGGCGGCCGGCGTGGTAACCATATCGGAACAATTTGGCGGCGGCATCGAAGTGACCGCCCAATCCTTTGCAGCGATGCGGGACTATCTGCGGCCGCTGCTCGCGGAATTCGTGGCCAGGGTTCACAAGATTAAAGGAAGCGCCCCGTTACCCTCGCATTTGCTCGGAACCTCGGGAACGGTGACAACCATTGCCGGGGTGCAGCTCGGGCTTCGCCGCTATGACCGGTCGAAGGTGGATGGCTGCTGGCTGCTGAGCGACGATGTGGGCAAGGTGACGGCGGAGCTGCTGGCCATGAGCTATGAAGAGCGGATGATGAATGCCTGCATCGGGCGTGAACGGGCCGACCTGGTGATGGCGGGCTGCGCCATTCTCGAAGAAATCAGATTGGCCTTTCCGGCAAGCCGCATTCGCGTAGCGGACCGGGGATTGCGCGAAGGCATTCTCACCCAGTTGATGATGGAAGACGGAACCTATGGGCGCGCGTCATGAGCCGGCCCGGCAGCAGAAACGAACTCAGCGGACGCAATCTCAAAGTCAAGGTGAAGACCGGGAAGGGCCGCACCGTTTCGCAGAAAATCTGGCTCGAGCGCCAGCTCAACGACCCTTACGTGATTGAAGCAAAGAAGCTGGGCTACCGGGCGCGCTCGGCGTTCAAGCTGATCGAGATCGATGACAAGTACAGGTTCTTGAAGCCGGGACATGTCGTGGTTGATCTGGGCGCAGCTCCGGGCGGCTGGTGCCAGGTTGCCTCAAAGCGGGTGAAGGCAGAAGAGGGGCGGGGCAAGATCATCGCCATCGACATGCATGGCATTGACCCCATTCCGGCGGTTACCATTTTCAAGAAGAATTTTCTCGACGATGACGCGCCGCAGCTTCTGTTCGATGCGTTGGAGGGGCGGAAAGTCGATGTGGTGCTCTCGGACATGGCGGCGCATGCCACGGGCCACCGGCAGACGGACCATATCCTGGTGATGACTTTGGCCGAGGCGGGGCTTGATTTTGCCCGCCAGGTGCTGGCGCCCGGCGGCACCTATCTGGCCAAGGTTCTGCGCGGCGGCACGGAAGGCGAGATGCTGAAGCAAATGAAGAAGGATTTTACCAGCGTGCGCCATGTGAAGCCCATGTCGAGCCGCGATGACTCGGCGGAGCTGTTTGTTCTGGCGATGGGGTTTCGGGGGTAAGGCAAAACTTCTTGACTAGCCGTCACTCGCTTCGCCTAACACGCTTCGACCGCACTTCGGCCTCAAGCGCCACAAACCTCCGGCGGAGTTCTGTGAAAAATTTGGGGGGCAGGAAGCCATAGGCGATGGAGCTATCGTCGCGGTCGGCGATGCGGCGAAGGTCAGGGCCGGGCCAGGTGAACAAATTGCTTTCCGAGAGCACGACCCATGAACGTTCCGCGTCGAGGCCCAGATGCTGTTTCACGGCTGGTGGAAGTTCGAGGGCTGCTGCAGGATTTTCGGGCGGGCTGTGGGTGACTGGCACGACGAGCATCTGTTCGCCATCTTCGTCTGTGTGGAGTGCAAGTATGATGGCGCAAGGACGGTCCTTGCTGCCATCTTCGCGGCCGGCACGATGTTCGCGCAGCCAAAGATAGGAGTATCGGATGACGAGGCCTGGTTCGGGCTTCGGAAGGCTCACGGGGTCCAGTCTTTGACGAGCCTATCGAGATGGCGGTGACGCGGGTCCATGTCGGTGTGGGCAACGGCTTCGACGATGGCTGCGGGGAGTTCGCCGGTGGCGAAGACTTCCCGGTCCCGGCGCTTGAGCCGCTGATATTCTTCAGCCGAGATAATCACAGTGCGGTCACGCCCGTTGCGAGTGACGACAACAGGCTCGGTCAAGGCGGAGTCCTGAAAGCGTCCGACTTCCTTGCTGAATTCTGTCGAAGTTACGCGGATCATAGTCATTATTCCTAAATTATGCATATTCCGTATTATAGCTAAAATCCATAATATTTCAATAACGCTGTTTTTGCGACGTCCCGCTTGCCTTTGTGGCCCTGCCGGTGTTAAGGGCAACCGCCAACTCAACGAATCCTGAAATACCTGAAAGGTTGGCCCATGGCTCTCCGCCAAATTCCGGAATATCTGACTTTTGACGATGTGCTGATGAAGCCCGGCGCTTCGTCCGTTCTGCCGGCCGAGGTTTCGACTGCCACACATATTACCCGCGACATTATGCTGTCCATTCCTATCATTTCGGCGGCGATGGACACGGTGACCGAATCGAAGCTCGCCATCGCCATGGCCCAGGCGGGCGGGCTCGGCGTCATTCACAAGAACCTGGAGCCTGATGTCCAGGCCGAGCATGTGCGGCAGGTGAAGCGATTTGAATCCGGCATGGTGGTCAATCCGATCACCATCAGGCCCAACGCCACCCTGGCCGAAGTGATGCAGCTCAAGGAGCGCCACCGGATTTCCGGTATTCCGGTTGTTGAAGAGAACGGCAAGCTGGCGGGCATCATCACCAACCGTGACGTGCGCTTTGCCACGGACATGAACACCAAGGTTTCGGAGCTGATGACGCGCAACCTGATTACGGTGAAGGCGGGGGTTGACCGGCTTGAAGCCAAGCGCCTGCTGCACAAGCACAGAATTGAGAAACTCATTGTAGTGAATGAGGACTTTGAATGCGTTGGGCTCATCACCGTCAACGACATGGAAAAGGCGGCGGACCATCCGTTTGCTGCCAAGGATGAGCAGGAGCGGCTGCGTGTGGCGGCGGCCACGGGCACGGGCGACAAGGGATTCCTGCGGGCTGAAATGCTGATTGATGCGGGCGTTGATATCATCGTGGTGGATACGGCGCATGGCCATTCCATTCACGTGATCAACCAGGTTGCCCGTATCAAGAAACTTTCCAACAAGGTGCAGATCATTGCGGGCAATGTGGCAACGGGTGAAGCGGTGAAGGCGCTGATTGGGGCTGGCGCAGATTCCGTGAAGATCGGCATCGGCCCCGGGTCCATTTGCACCACGCGGGTTGTGGCGGGGGTGGGCGTGCCGCAGTTTTCAGCCATCATGGAATGCGCCGAAGAAGGCGCCAAATCCGGGGTGCCGATCATTGCCGATGGTGGCATCAAGCAATCCGGCGATCTGGCAAAGGCGCTTGCCGCAGGGGCAGGCGTTGCGATGATCGGTTCATTGCTGGCGGGCACCGATGAGAGTCCCGGCGACTCTTATTTGTTCAACGGCCGGTCATTCAAATCCTATCGCGGCATGGGCTCGGTGGGCGCCATGGCGCGGGGCTCGGCAGACCGCTATTTCCAGCAGGAAGTGAAAGACAGCTTGAAACTGGTGCCGGAGGGCGTTGAAGGGCAGGTGCCTTACAAGGGGCCGGTCGCCAATGTTTTGCACCAGCTCACCGGCGGGCTTCGGGCCGCCATGGGCTATGTGGGGGCGGGATCCATTGCCGAACTGCAAAAGCGGGCGGAGTTCATCCGCATCACCTCGGCGGGCATGCGCGAAAGCCATGTGCATGACGTGATGATCACGCGGGAAGCGCCGAATTACCAGGGGCGCGACTAGTTGTGTCGTTAACCCAGCATCTGCTGCTGCCGGCCTTTGTGCAATTTGCCTTGACGGTTTATGTGCTGGCGCGCATGGGGCAGGGACGGGTGCGGGCGGTGCGTTCGAGGCAAATCAAGCTCCGGGAAGTCGATAACAAATCGGCTTATTCGGAAACGGTGCAGAAATTTGCGAACAACTACGTGAGCCAGTTTGAGCTTCCGGTGTTGTTCTATGTGGTTTTGGCTTTTGCCTTGGCCACCGAGCTAATTGATTTTAAATTGATCGGGCTCGCCTGGGCTTTCGTTGGAGCGCGGCTTGTGCACAGTTTTGTGCACACCGGCAGCAACAGGATTGCCACGCGGTTCAAGGTTTTTGTCGCTGGCCTTGGTTTTTTGGTTGGCATGTGGGCCTGGTTTGGCCTCAGGCTTTTTGTGATTGGATAATTCATGCGCATGGCTGGCCGCGTTGCCGCGGCAATAGAAGTTTTGAATGAGGTTTTCACCCAGCACCGTCCGGCCAACGAGGCATTGAAGGACTGGGGGAAGGCGCACCGCTTTGCGGGCTCCACCGACCGCCATGCAATCGGCACGCTGGTCTATGACACGTTGCGGCGGCGCAATACGGCGGCGGCGCGCATGGGCGATGGCCGGCCGCGCGCCCTGGTGCTCGGGGTGCTGCGGGAGGCGTGGAACCTGCCCGCCGACGAGATTGAAAATCTGTGTACGGAGCAACATGGCCCCGGGATTCTGAGTGCCGCCGAGAAGGCGGCGCTGGGCCGCGAGATGCGGGACGATTTGCCGGTGCATATCCGCGGCGATTTTCCGGAATGGCTTTTGCCGTCAATGATCCAGGTTTTCGGATCGCGCGCGGCGGAGGAGGGGGCGGCCCTTTCGCAGCGGGCCCCAATTGATTTGCGTGTGAATACGCTCAAGGCCGACCGGGACCAGTTGCTTGTGGCTTTTGCCAAGCACGGCGCGGAAGCGGGGCCGCTGTCGCCCCTGTGTGTTCGGATCAAATCGTCCGATGCGAACACACGCAACATCAATGTCGAGGTTGAGCCGGCCCATGGCATGGGCTGGTTCGAGGTGCAGGATGCGGCTTCGCAGGTTGCGGTGCTGATGTCGGGGGCCAAGCCCGGCGAGACGGTGCTTGACCTTTGCGCCGGGGCCGGGGGCAAGACCCTGGCCCTTGCGGCGATGCTGAAGAACAAGGGCAAGGTTGTGGCCCATGATGCGGACCGCCACCGCCTGCGGCCGATTTTCGAGCGCATGACGCGGGCGGGGGCGACGAACATCGAGATCGTGGCGGCGGATGAGGGAAACAAGCTTGAGGAGATGGGTGGCTTTGATTGCGTGCTGATTGATGCGCCCTGCTCCGGTTCCGGCTCGTGGCGGCGGAAGCCTGACGCCAAATGGCGGCTGGCGGAGATCCAGTTAAAGCAACGCATCAAGGACCAGCGCGAAGTGCTGGAAAAGGGCGCGGCTTTGGTGAAGGAAGGCGGGCGCCTGGTTTACATCACCTGCTCGGTGCTGCCGGAGGAAAATGCGGCGCAGGTTGGGGCGTTCCTGCAAGCCCACAAGAATTTTGAGATCATTCCCTATGCCAAGCAATGGGCGGCGGCCATCGGATTGCCGGCGCCCGAGTCTGCCGATGGCTCTCATGACACGCTGCTGCTGACGGCGGCGCGGCACGGCACCGACGGCTTCTTTATTGCGGTGATGCGGCGGACGTGAAATGACTTTCCCTCTCTCCTTGGGAGAGAGGGCGGGGCCCATTGCTTTAGCAATGGGAGGGTGAGGGGGATCAGGTGTTGCAACTGAATCACCTAAACCCCCTCACCTTCCCATCCGTCTTCGCTGCGCTACGCCGGACGGGCCCCTTCCTCTCCCCGTTGGGGAGAGGAAAAGCAAGCTAACTACCGTTCCGGGCCAGGAACTTGCCCATGGCGCGGAGCGTTTCGGTGCTGACGTGGTGTTCGATGCCTTCGGAATCGATGCGGGCGGTTTCCTGGCTCACGCCGAGGGCGAGCAGGAATTTTTCCACGATGGCGTGCTTCCGTCTCCCATCCTCGGCCATTTTCCAGCCTTCGACGGTGAGAAAAATGGCGCGGTAGGGCTCCTGGGTGATGAGTTCGGCGGCTTGCAGCCGCTTCAGGGTTTTGACCACGGTTGCATTGGCAACGCCCAGCCGCATGGCAATATCGGTGCAGCGGGCCTCGCCGCGCTCATCGATGAGATCAGCGATCATTTCCACATAATCCCCGGCAAGCTCCGCCGAATGATCGGCGCGCACCCTCTTGAAGGCTGCCGAGCGGAGCTTTGCCGAGGGGATTTTTTTGGTCGCAAGTGCCATTTTAACCGTCCTGTTGCGGCGCAAGATTAGCCTATTGCATATAACTTAGCCTATGCTAAACTTTCAAGCATCAGTTGCGAGAAAGATTAAGATGACCGACAGCCCCATTCCGGCCGACTTCAACCGACGCGGATTTCTGCGCAAGGCTGCGGCAGTGGGTGCATTGGTGCCGCTGGGAACCGGTGCGGCGGTGGCGCAAACCCCCTCTGACCACTCCAGCCACGCGGGCCATGGCAGCCATGACCAGTTCGGCAACCGGGTAGTTGGCGAAGTTGACCACGTGGCCAATGGCTTTGACCCGCACAAGCTCATTTGGGATTTTGACGTGGGCACAGTTTCGACCATGGCGGATGGCCGGGTTTTGCGCGAATGGGTCATCACGGCAGTTGACCATGAATTTGAAGTAGCGCCCGGCGTTAAATTCGCGGGCTGGTCCTATAATGGCCGCATCCCCGGGCCGACGTTGCGCTGCACCGAAGGGGAGCGCCTGCGCATCCGCTTCATCAATGGCAGCACGCATCCGCACTCCATGCATTTCCACGGCATTCACGCGGCGCGGATGGATGGCGTTCCGGGGGCGGGCATGGTGGAGCCGGGCGAGGAATTTACCTATGAGTTCGATGCCAAGCCCTTCGGCTGCCATCTCTACCATTGCCATGCCATTCCGCTGAAGCGCCACATCCACAAGGGGCTTTACGGTGTGTTCATTGTCGACCCGGATCCGGCGAGGCATCCGGAGGCGCGCGACGTGGCGGCCTCGCGGCTTCTGGGTTCGCCGGAAAATGCCCAGTGGCAGGAAATGGTGATGGTGATGAACGCCTTTGACACCAATTTCGACGACGAAAATGAATTTTATTGCGTGAACTCGATTCCCTTTGCCTATTTCGACAAGCCGATCCGGGTTGAGAAGGCGCGGCCGATCCGCATTTACCTTGTCAACATCACCGAGTTCGATCCGATCAACTCATTCCATATCCATGCAAATTTCTTTGAGTTCTTTGATCACGGCACGACGCTCACGCCAACATCGCGCACCATAGACACGGTGATGATGTGCCAGGCGCAGCGCGGCATCATTGAAATGACATTCGCCGAGCATGAGCCCGGCATCTACATGTTCCATGCCCACCAGTCGGAGTTCGCGGAACTCGGCTGGATGAGCCACTTCGAGGTGGTGTGATGGGCTCCAAGCATTTCTGGCTGGCACTGCCACTGGTCGTAATGGTTGCGATTGTGGCGCTTCTGCTGATCTGGCGGCCGCTTGACCGGCTGTCGCAGGGGGCACCGCCGGTTGAAGAGGCGGCGATTGAGCGGGTGAATTTGACCCCGGGTCTTATCTCGCTCGATGTACGCACCGATGGTTCGACGTCGGTGGTGATTGCCCAAGTGCAGGTTGATACGGCGTACCGGCTGTTCACCGCGACACCGCTTCTTGCGGGCGCGCGGCTTAGCCTGACGCGCATTGACATTCCTTATCCGTGGATTGAGGGCGAGGCGCATCACATTGCGCTGCTAACCTCAACTGGCGCGCTTATCAATCATACGATTGAGGTTGCGACTGCAACGCCGGTTCTGACGGGCGCATCTCTGGGACTTCTGGCAGCAGTAGGCATGCTGCTGGGGGCGGTTCCGGTGGCCACGGGGCTTCTGGCGTGGCCCGCCATGCGTTCGCTTTCACGGCCCACAATGAATTTTTTGCTGGCACTTACGGTTGGGTTGTTGGCTTTCCTGCTGATTGACACGATTG
The DNA here is from genome assembly GCA_035525875.1 of Aestuariivirga sp. GTDB lineage: Bacteria > Pseudomonadota > Alphaproteobacteria > Rhizobiales > Aestuariivirgaceae > Aestuariivirga. The sequence continues at coordinate 2,011 of DATLDM010000085.1, read as the reverse complement.
GCGAGGGGCTTGAAGCGGCGGCAGAAACCATCGGGCGCTTGCGAGGGACCGTGCTGTTCTGGGTGATGCTGGCGGTGACCACGCTTGTCCTGCTGGCTCTGGGGCGGGCCAAGGGTGTGGCCCCGGAAGGCCTGCGGCTAGCGACCTTCATTGCCCTGGGAATTGGCTTGCACAATCTGGGTGAGGGGTTGGCTGTTGGCGCCGCCCTTGCCACGGGCTCCGCGGCGTTGGCGACTTTCCTGGTCATTGGCTTCACAATTCACAATGTCACCGAAGGCATCGGCATTGCAGTGCCGATTGCCGAGGAACGGCCAAAATTCATTCAGTTTGCAGGCCTTGCGGCGTTGGCGGGGTTGCCTGCCATCGTTGGCACGATTGTCGGCACGCAGGCGGTCAGCCCCTTATGGATTGCCGTGTGCTTCGGCGTGGGGGCCGGGGCCATCCTGCAGGTGATCATCGAGGTTGGCGCACTCATTGCGCGGCGTTCGGGGCCGGGACAATGGCTTTCGCCACCGGTTGCCGCAGGGGTCACGGCGGGGTTAGTCGTCATGTACGCGACGGCGCTGCTGGTCTAACGCGCCATCTTGCAGACTCCGCCTGCCTCCCTTAAAGGCTCCGCATGACACAGCAGACTCACGACCAGATCCTCATTATCGACTTCGGTTCCCAGTTTACCCAGCTCATTGCGCGGCGGGTGCGCGAGATGGGGGTTTATTCGGAAGTCGTTCCCTTCCAGAAGGCTGCCGAGGCTTTTGCCCGGATGAAGCCCAGGGCGGTAATCCTCTCAGGAGGTCCGGCCTCGCCCGCGGAAGCAGACAGTCCCCGGGCGCCGCAGATCGTGTTCGAGGCGGGGGTTCCGGTTCTCGGCATCTGCTATGGCCAGATGCTTCTGGCGGCGCAACTCGGCGGCAAGGTTGAGAGCGGGCACCACCGGGAGTTCGGCCGGGCGGAAGTTTCGGTAAAGGCGCCGTCTGCCTTGTTCGAGGGGGTGTGGAGCGACGGGGCCAAGCACACGGTGTGGATGAGCCATGGCGACCGGATCACGCAATTGCCGCCGGGCTTTGTGGTCAAGGGCGCTTCCGAGAACGCGCCCTATGCGGCCATCGAAGATGAAAAGCGCAAATTCTACGGCCTGATGTTTCACCCGGAAGTGGTGCATACGCCAGAAGGGGCAGCACTCATCCAGAATTTCGTGCGCAACATCGCGGGATGCAAGGGCGACTGGACCATGGCCGCCTTCAAGCAGGAAGCGATTGCCCGCATCCGAGCGCAAGTGGGGAAGGGCCGCGTACTGTGCGGGCTTTCGGGCGGGGTTGATTCCTCGGTGGCGGCGCTTTTGATCCATGAGGCGGTAGGTGACCAGCTCACGTGCGTGTTCGTGGATCACGGATTGATGCGGCTCAACGAGGCGCAGGAAGTCGTCAGCATGTTCCGCGAACATTACAACCTGCCGCTGGTGCATGTGGATGCGAGCGATGAATTCATTGCGGCGCTGGAAGGCGAGGCGGACCCGGAAACCAAGCGCAAGACCATCGGGCGGCTGTTCATCGAAGTGTTCGAGCGCGAGGCCAAGAAGATCGGCGGGGCGGATTTCCTGGCGCAGGGCACGCTCTATCCCGATGTCATCGAAAGCGTGTCGTTCACCGGCGGGCCATCGGTCACCATCAAGTCGCACCATAATGTGGGCGGGCTGCCTGCCGCCATGAAGATGAAGCTGGTGGAGCCCTTGCGCGAACTCTTCAAGGATGAAGTGAGAAAGCTTGGGCAAGAGCTCGGATTGCCGGAAAAATTCGTGGGGCGGCATCCCTTCCCCGGGCCAGGGCTGGCGATCCGCCTGCCCGGAGGTGTCACCCGCGAGAAGCTGGACATCCTGCGCAAGGCCGATGCGATCTATCTTGATGAAATCCGCAAGGCGGGGCTCTATGACAAAATCTGGCAGGCTTTTTCCGTGTTGCTGCCGGTGCAGACGGTGGGCGTCATGGGCGATGGCCGCACCTATGACCGGGTGCTG
>DATLDM010000076.1:0-18839 GCA_035525875.1 Aestuariivirga sp. | reverse complement strand
CCAATACTCCGGCCCGCCGCCGTTCCCCCGCCGCCGCCCGACGGGCTTGTCAATGCCGGACGCCTCAGCCGCAGGCTCCAGGCCCTCAAGCTGGCGCTCGATGATCTGCCGCGCCAGGCCCGGCGTATGGCCCGCTGGCGGGTGAGGCGGGAGAACATGCCAAGCCCGAAGTTCAAGTCGCCGCTCCGGCCGGGTCCGCCTCCCGGCCACCGCAAGAGACAAATTCACCCCATCGATGAAATTCTCGCCAACTGCCACTGGCTCGCCTGGGAGGCGCTGAAGACTGACACGTCCTGAAGCGCTGCCCACGCGGTCCTGCTCCAATCAAAAGTTTAAATATAAACCGTCCGTATACGGATTAATGCGATTCGCCTTCCAGGAATGAATGGCGGAGGGGGAGTCCGCCTAACTATTGTTTATGGACATCCGCAACGGTCCGCCGACGTCCTGCCAAAAGCCAATATTGCTGCATTGTCTTTTCATCCTCGTCCTCCAGTGTTCGCAATCGTTTGCTGCAATCCTCGTTTCGTGGTGGGGCAGGGAGGAGGGGCCATCATGCCGCTCTGTCCTACGATGACCTTCCGGCTTTCATGGTCGAAGGCTTTGGGCCTAGCCCACTTATCATTGATATTCTGATTTCTCTTGGAACCATAATTCAATTGTAGAGTTGAGTTTCCGCGCCCCCCTGGATGCGGGGGGCTGCGCTATGAAGTTAACTGGGATTTTTGAAAGATGGATAATCCGATAGAGAAATATCCTAAGCCTCCCTTCGATAAGCAATCCCAACCGTTTCCTGGGTTGGCTGCAAAAATGCATCCAAAACCCGACCACGGCGAAACTTCCTACAAAGGCTCAGCCCGACTCGTCGGCCGGAAAGCCCTGATAACAGGCGGCGACTCCGGAATGGGAAGGGCTGCGGCTATCGCTTATGCCCGCGAGGGTGCCGACGTAGCAATAAACTATCTTCCCGATGAAGAGCCTGATGCCCAAGAAGTTATTGCTCTAATCCGCAAAGAAGGGCGCAAAGCCTTGGCAATACCGGGCGACCTTCGCGATGAGTCTTTTTGTACCCAGTTGGTGGAAAAGGTTGTCCAGGGACTTGGGGGTCTCGACATATTGGTAAACAACGCCGGACGACAGCAGCAAGCTGGTTCTTTGGAGGAAATTACCACCCAAGCATTCGATGCAACAATGAAGACCAATATCTATGCGATGTTTTGGCTTACCAAGGCCGCTCTGAAGCATCTCCCCCCGGGTTCTGCAATCATCCAAACCGCTTCTGTGCAAGCCTACGACCCTTCGGAAAATCTAGTGGACTACGCCATCACGAAAGCCGCCAACATGAGTTTCACGAAGTCTATGGCAAAGCAGCTTGGCCCGAAAGGGATTCGAGTAAATGGTGTGGCTCCAGGCCCCATATGGACGCCTCTCCAGGTAAGCGGCGGAGCTACACAGGAAAAGGTTCAGAAATTTGGTGCGGATACACCGCTGGGCAGACCAGGCCAACCTGCTGAACTTGCGTCTATCTACGTTCAATTGGCGGCATCCGACGCCAGCTTTGCCACCGGACAAATTTATGGCGCGGCGGGAGGACACGGACAGCCATAGTAGCCAAGTAAAAAGGCGCGCGTGCGCGGGGCTTATGTGTTCCACAATCTAGGCAACCTGAATCTATGTCCAAGAGGGTTGCCCCTTTTATTTAAGGCCATAGCATTTTGAGGAACCACAAAACCGCCACACCGTTATTAGTAAATAATGGCGTGAGGTGTGTTATGGACGACAGAAATTTCGCGGAGTATTGGGCCCAAGCGCAATTCTGTTATTTTAAAGCTGAAACAGCGAAAGGCCCCGCCGCCAAGCACCTTTGGCTTCAGTTGGCGCAAGACTGGATCGCCCCTCGCCGACCCCATTATACTCCCATCTGATCCGCAAAGCGATTATCCTCCCGCGGAAGAATTGGAACATTTCTTGGTCGCGTGAATTGTATAGCCATTTGCAACTTGGAATTCCCGCCCCCGCCCCGTTCCCCTTCCAAGTTGTGAAATTTGGCCCTAGCGCTTCCCCCAAGCGCTAGGGTTTTCCATAATTGGGAACAATTATAGCTATTTAGTTGTTTTTGCTACCGATGTAACAATTCAAGGCAGCGACTATGGCAGATCTGAATGAACCCGAATTAGGAGAGATGACAAAAGGGACACCTGTCGATCCTGACCAAAGGGTCCCTAATGCCCTACTCTTCGGGCTGGGCGCCCTAATTGCGGTACTGGCTTTGCTGCTCTTTTATTCATATTGAAAGGGCGCAGTTCGGCCACCATTGCCGGGAAGCCGCTTAGCCATGCGGGCTAGGATTAAGAAGATTGCAGATTGCCCGCCGAGCTCTTGCCCGTTTTCTTGTCTGTCTCGATTTCATAGGAAATCTTCTGGCCTTCCGTGAGAGACCGTAAACCGGCGCGCTCTACAGCCGAAATATGGACGAACACGTCCTTGCTTCCGTCGTCCGGTTGAATAAAGCCGAAGCCCTTCTGATCGTTGAACCACTTAACTGTACCCTTAGCCATGGAATCGTCCTTCATTTGTTTGTCGTCAGACCTCCATGAAAAGCAAAAGCAGTGCATAAACGATCTGGCAATCAAAAGAGCACTGAAATGACGGCGTGTCCATGGGAGGCAAAACCTAGTCGATTTTATAGTTATAATGTCGTGTTCTTGGTAGTCCCAAAATCCGCTGTTTCGCCAGAGCTGGGAGCCACAGCATTGTCATTCGGCGCTAGCACCGAAGCTTCTTGTGAATAGAAGATATGGCGACCGATCTGATTTAGCCTGCTAAGCGAATTCGACCAACGCGGCTTAATTTCAACGGTATGGTAGTGGGTGGCCGTGGAAACAAACATAAATTCTTCATATTTCTTTTTTTTCTCAACGGGCAGCAGCAGATCGGCAATCGCTGTTGCTTTTTGCCAGGCCCGCCCTGCTTGAGGGACATCGGGTTTGCCGTCACAGGCAAAGGAAAATTGGCAAGCGTTGAAGCGTTTTGACCCCTGAAAAACTACGCCACAGATCGTCGAAGGATAGGCTGGAGTTTTCGCTCTGTTGATTATTACGTTCGCTACAGCCAACTGTCCTAAAGCCGATTCGGAGCGGGCTTCGAAATAGACCGCGGTAGCCAGGCAGCTTTTTTCGACCATCTGCAAAGAAAGTAGCTCAGCTATACGATTCCTCCATGCCACTAACGGCGCTACTTGATTGACTGAAGCGGGAAGTTCGGGAGTGTCCGGTGTTTGCCCCTGCCTAAACTTGATGAACACTTCAAGAGATGGAGGAAAGTCGTTCGGCTTAAGAGCTGCTCCCATGGGAGTGGCTGATAGTGCCAAGGCGCACACCACAAACATCAAAGTATGTACAGACCTGTCCATCCCGAGAAAACCTGCCCGGATTGAATAGGTTCCAAGATCGGCTGATGAGTTCCCAAAAAATTCCCGCGGCCTTTCAGCAGCGGGGATGAGTTTCAGGCAACGGGGCTCAGGTGAGCCCCAGGGTAGGGAACCGCTTTGCACCAAACTTCGGGGCCGCCTAAAGGTTCCAACATCAAAAAGGAGCCCGCCAGCGGCCGGGTCCCAGATTACGGCGCCACATGAAGCTACCCGCGATCAAAACTCGCCCGGGAGTAGGTGAGGTTTGCAATATCAGGGGATACATTGCGAAGGCAGCTTCCACCCTCTTTGACAGGGCGTGCAACAACCAGAAACGCTTACCTGCCCATCGTTGTGCCGCAACCAAAACCCCAGTTTGTGTGGCCCGGAATTGTAAGAATGCTTAGGCAATTTCAGGACGTTTGTAGAAACTCTATGAGGTGTGCCTCCGCCGAGCTTAACCCGCGCGTTTTGGGAGCATCTTTGACATTTCCAAGTTTTCCCTTTTTGAAACTCTCGACAATCCGGGGGTGGATGTAGCTTTTTCTGGTGACTGCGGGTGTATTCGCAAGCTCTATACTAATTTGTCGAGCGACGGCTGCGACAGCGCGCCGTGCAATGGCAATTGTACCGGGATTTCCCATGTCCTGGAGCTCATTCAGTGCCACTGAGGACGCAAACAAAGTTCGAAAGTCTTTTGCGGTGATTGGCTTGCCGGAGCTTTGAGCAAGGTACTGATTGAGATCTGCCGCTGTCATTGGCCGCCAACCCTCATTTGTTTTCAACTTAAAGAGCCTCGCTCCAGGACAAGCGCGCAGTTCTTTCAAAGCAGTGATAAGCAACGGATCGTCACAACTTTTCTCAATGTGTTTTCCGCCCTTGCCTCGGAATGCAAGGTGAAAACCGTCGCTGTCCATTTTCAAGTGGCGCTTCAGTAAAGTGGAAACTCCTCTTCCTCCTTCGTCGCCCGCATAGGCTTCATGGCCGGCGCGCAAATGCAGGAGATCGACCAGGCGGGCGGCGGCAGCCAAAGGCATATTCCCCGTACCATCGGTCAAGTCTCGCCTGATGCATACTCGCAGCCGGCCTAACACGCCTCCTATTTGAGAAAGCCGGAAGGCCTTTGCCGCATCCCTGACTTCAACCCATTCAGGGTGATAAATGTATTGTAAGCGCCCGGCTGCATCTCTTCCCACCGCTTGCAGGTGTGCATCTTTCTCAGTCGCAATGCGGACCTCAGACCACGCCGGTGGAATGACGAGTTCAGCAATTCTTTTCAGAGTGGTTCGGGAAAGGACACGCTTGGAATCATCAATATAAGCAAAGCGGGTGCCGTTTTTTGAGCGCTTGATACCGAGCTCGTCTGCCGTAATACGGCGGATTCCCAGAAATTCGATGGCATTTTCCTCGATCGTCCCTGAATCTTCTAAAATTGCCACAACTACCCTCTTTTGAATGAACTTGGGACCGACCGCTACGGCAAGCTACAAAGAAAACATAAAAGAAAGGTTCCCTCGGCTGGGAGGGAGGCCTTAACGCATTGGTTATATCGTTGATATTGTTCAATTTAGATTTAAAATTGCAAACACGTCCTAAGTTTAATCCTAGTCTCAAGCCTGTGGAGGGGGTCAGAGGTAGAGGGCGTTAATCTGACTATCGGTTCAATTGTTAGCGGCACGAAGTGGCAAATTGCTGTTCAAAGCCATCTGCGACGGCGAAGTTATTGTGAAGGACAAGGCGGATATTTCTGTTCTCGAGCGGCCAGCCGCGCCTACAGCAGCCATCCCGTTGACTATCCGGTCTCCGGCACCAAGCCGATCCATACGGGGAGCGCTCCTATGATCCTGCGTGAGTTGAACTGATTGGGAGCCACCTCTCCGAACCGGTGCAGAGCGCCTGCCTCGCTGCACGGGCAGGGATTTGACTTAGCTCAAGAAAACACCGATTGAATCCCGAGGGAGAATTTCGGGGACCAATATCCGGCATGGAAAACTTCGGTTTCAGACAGTGGGCTTTGCCAGTGGTGTGGCGTCTCGGCAGTTTTCTGGGGTCGCTGGCGCTGACCTTTCTCGGCCTTACGGCTGTCACCTTCGTGATCGGGCGTTTCATGGCAGTCGATCCGGTCTTGGCCGTAGTGGGCGACCGGGCTACCCGCGAGGTTTATGAAAAAGCCCGCCTTGCCATGGGACTCGACCGTTCGGTGCTGGAGCAGTATTTCGTGTATTTGAAGAAATTGCTGTCGGGCGACTTCGGGAATTCTCTGATCACCTCGCATTCGGTTCTCACCGACCTGTTGCATTTTTTCCCGGCGACGTTTGAACTCGCTACAATCGCCACGATCCTCGGCGTCGTTATTGGCGTGCCGATGGGTGTTGCGGCGGGCGCGCAAAAGGGGCGCTGGCCCGATTACCTGGTGCGTGTCATCGGCCTCTTCGGCTATTCCATACCGGTGTTCTGGCTGGGACTTGTCGGGCTCTTCGTGTTCTATGGCAAACTTGGATGGGTCGGCGGGCCGGGGCGCATTGACGTCGGCTATGACGATATCGTCACGGCCCGCACCGGGATCATCCTGATCGACAGCGCCATTGAGGGCGAGTGGGATATTTTCCGGAATGCCTTCGGCCATATCATCCTGCCAGCCAGCATTCTCGGCTATTACTCGCTGGCGTATATCGCCCGCATGACCCGGAGCTTCATGATCGAGCAGCTCAGCCAGGAATATATTACGACGGCCCGAATCAAGGGGCGTTCCTACTGGGGTGCGGTGTGGGCCCACGCCTTCCCCAATATCATGGTACCGCTGATTACTGTCATCGGTTTGAGCTACGCCTCGCTACTTGAAGGTGCGGTGCTCACCGAAACCGTGTTTGCCTGGCCGGGCCTTGGAAACTACATCACGCGTTCGCTGTTCAATGCCGACATGAATGCGGTGCTGGGCGGCACGCTGGTGGTTGGAGCGGTATTCATCGGGGTCAACCTGTTCTGCGATTTCCTCTACAAGATTTTTGACCCGAGGCTGCGCACCGCATGATGCAACCCGCATTTCGCCAGTGGCTTGTCAGTGATGCGCCTGCATCGCGGCGCCAAGCCGTTTTGGGCAATCTCTATCGGGGCGTGACGGCACTTTGCGCGAATCCAGCCGCCCTCGCGGGTCTGGTGATCGTGGGGGCGTTGATATTCGTTGCCATCTTTGCGCCGATGATTGCGGGTTATGTTTCGCCGATCCAGCAGACCCTGGCCGAAAGGCTTGCACCGCCAAGTTCGTCCCATTGGTTTGGAACCGATGAACTTGGGCGCGACATTTATGCGCGTACCGTCCATGGCAGCCGCGTCACGCTTACCATTGTCATGCTGGTGTCAGTGGTTGTGGCGCCCATCGGGCTCACGGTGGGCACGCTCGCCGGTTATCTCGGCGGCTGGGCCGACGCAGTTCTGATGCGGATCACCGACATCTTCCTGGCTTTCCCGCGGCTGGTGCTGGCGCTTGCCTTTGCCGCCGCCCTCGGCCCCGGCATCGAAAATGCCGTAATTGCGATTTCGCTCACCGCCTGGCCGCCCTATGCGCGCATCGCAAGGGCGGAAACCGTCACCATCGCGCGCAGCGACTTTATTGCGGCGGTCGTGTTGCAAGGGGCTTCGACGTCAAGAATCCTATTTCGCCACATTGTGCCCATGTGCCTGTCTTCGCTGATCGTTCGGCTCACACTCGACATGGCGGGAATTATTTTGACGGCGGCGGGCCTCGGGTTTCTCGGCCTCGGCGCCCAGCCACCCACGGCGGAATGGGGGGCGATGATTTCCTCGGGGCGTGACGTGATCCTCGATCAGTGGTGGGTCGCTACAATTCCGGGCATTGCCATTTTCATCGTCAGTCTTGGTTTCAATCTCCTGGGAGATGGATTGCGTGACGTTTTCGATCCAAAGAACACATGAGCCTGTCAGCACTTCTTGAGGTCGAAGATCTCAACGTGTCGTTTCCGGGGCGTGGCGGTCTTACCCACGCGGTACGTGGAGCCTCATTCTCGCTGGGACGCGAGCGTTTGGGAATCGTCGGTGAATCAGGTTCCGGCAAATCGACGACTGGACGTGCCCTGCTTGGCCTGATCCCCCGTCCGGGGATCGTATCGGCAAAACGCATGAGTCTTGCTGGTCGCGATCTCATGACGATGAGGGACGTCGATTGGCAGACGCTACGTGGACGCCGGATTTCGATGGTGATGCAGGACCCCAAGTATTCCCTGAATCCGGTCATCAAGGTTGGTCATCAGATTCAGGAAACTTACAGGCTGCATCACGGCGCAACTGCGGAGGAGGCCCGCAAGCGGACCTTGACGATGCTGGATGCCGTGAAGATCCGCGATGCCGATCTGGTTTATCATTTTTATCCCCATCAGCTGTCGGGTGGTATGGGCCAGCGTGTCATGATCGCCATGATGCTGATTGCAGAGCCTGATCTGCTGATTGCCGATGAACCCACATCGGCACTTGACGTCACGGTTCAGAACCAGGTGCTGCGTATTCTCGACGATCTTGTCACTGATCGCGGCATGGGCCTCATTTTCATCAGCCACAATCTCACCATCGTCTCGAGCTTCTGCGACAGGGTTCTGGTGATGTATGGAGGAAAGATCGTTGAGGAATGCAAGGCGAGCGAACTCAATGCCGCAAAGCACCCCTATACCCGGGCGCTAATCAAGTCGGCCCCCTCGCTCGATCGCCCGCAGGCCGAACTCACCGTGGTGACGCGGGACCCGGAGTGGCTCGCATGATCGAGGTCAATGATCTCACCGTCACTTTCCATAGTGGTCGGCAGCCGATCTACGCAGTGCGCGGCGTCTCGTTTTCGGTGGCCGAAGGTGAGACTTTCGGCATCGTCGGTGAATCCGGCTCCGGCAAGTCAACGGTCCTGAAAGCCATCGCTGGCCTCGTTAAAGCGGCAGCGCCTGCCTTGCGGATCAACGGCCATCCCCTGGGGACGGAGCGCAGCAAGGCTGACCGCCGCCTTATGCAATTTGTTTTCCAGGATCCCTACGGCTCGCTTCACCCGCGGCAAACGGTGGATGACATCCTGCGCGAGCCTTTGTTGATCCATGGGATTGATGGCATCGATGAAAAAGTCAAAGAGGGGCTGAACGACGTCGGGCTCTTGCCGCAGCACCGGTTTCGTTATCCGCATCAACTCTCGGGCGGCCAGCGGCAGCGGGTTGCCATTGCCAGGGCGCTGATCCTCAAGCCCCGCATCCTTCTGCTTGATGAACCGACGTCGGCTCTCGATGTCTCTATTCAGGCGGAAATCCTCAATCTTATCTCCCGGTTGCGACGCAGCTACCGCCTTACCAGCATCCTGGTCAGCCACGACTTTGGCGTCGTCGCCCACCTCTGCAATCGCATAGCTATTATGCAGCAGGGCCGCCTGGTTGAGCTGCTTGATGTGGAAACCCTGCGTGGGGGCAAAGCAAAAGAGGCGTATACGCTTGAATTGATTGCTGCCAGCCGGGGTTTCAGCCGTGCCGCGGGCTGATGGGGCCGAAGCTTGCATTGGACAGGAAAAAGGTCTGAGATAACCTCCAACCCGGAATGGAGCTGAGTTGGCTGAAAGTGCCGGGATCAACAATTTGAGGGAGATATAAATGTTGCGTCAATTCAAGTATGCGCTGTTTGCCGGAGTACTGCTGACACTCTCGCCCAACGCCATGGCTGACACGCCCGCCGACACGCTGGTGATCGCCAAGAACATCGACGACATCATCACGCTTGATCCCGCCGAGGTCTATGAGCTCACCGGTGTTGAGGTGGTGGCCAATATCTATGACCGCATCATGCGGTTTGAGCCCGCCGATATCAACAAGCTCGTCCCCGGGGTGGCCGAAAGCTACACCGCAAGCGAGGACGGAAAAACCATCACCTTCAAGATCCGCAAAGGCCTGTCCTTCGCTTCCGGCAATCCATTGACGGCAGCCGATGCCGCCTATTCGCTGCAGCGCGTGGTGAAGCTCGACAAGACGCCCGCCTTCCTGATCACCCAGCTTGGCTGGACCAAGGAAAACGTTGACCAGATGGTGACGGCGCCTGACGCCGATACCCTGCAGATCAAGATCACCGAGGATTTCTCGCCGTCTCTGGTGTTGAGCCTCATGTCTTCGGTTGTGGCCTCGGTCGTCGACATGAAAACTGTGATGGAGCACGAGGTCGATGGCGACATGGGCTACGCCTGGCTCAAAACCAATTCGGCGGGATCGGGCTCCTTCTCGCTCAAGGCCTGGAAAGCCAATGAAAGTGTGACGCTCGAAGCAAATGCCTCGGCCCGCGGCGGCGCGCCCACCATGAAGCGCGTGGTGATCAAGCATGTGCCGGAACCGGCAGCCCAGCGGCTGCAGATCGAGAAGGGCGACATCGACATCGCGCGTGATCTCACCGGCGACCAGGTTGCAGGCATCGCTGGCAACAAGGACATTGTTGTCACCACAATTCCGCAGGCCACGTTGCACTATGTCGGCCTCAACCTGAAATTCAAGCAGTTCCAGGATGTGAAGGTGCGCCAGGCCATGCATTACCTCGTCGACTATGACGGCATGGTGAACTCGTTCCTCAAGGGCGGCATGAAGGTTCATCAAACCTTCTGGCCGTCAGGCTTCTGGGCTTCGCTTGAGGAGAACCAATATAATTTCGATCCGGCCAAGGCCAAAGCCCTCCTGGCGGAGGCCGGTTACCCCGACGGCTTCGAAGTGGAACTGGATGCACAGAATTCTTCGCCCGGCGCCAATATCGCCCAGTCGATCCAGTCGACCATGGCGGAAGGCGGCGTCAAGGTGAAGATCGTCTCCTCAGAACAGAAGTCGCTGCTCACCAAATACCGGGCACGCCAGCATCAAATGCTGCTGGTCTACTGGGGACCGGACTACATGGACCCACACACCAATGCGGACTCCTTTGCCCGCAACCCCGACAATTCCGACAATCCAAAGTCTAAGCCTTTGGCCTGGCGCAACAGCTGGGACATTCCCGAGATCACCAAAATGACGGATGCGGCGGTGCGCGAACGCGACGAAGCCAAGCGCGAGCAGGATTACAAGGACCTGCAGAAGAAGGTGATGGATGAAGGCCCCTTCATCATCATGTTCCAGGAAACCAAGCAGGTGGCCGAGCGCGCCAATGTGAAGAACTTCGTGATGGGGCCAACCCAAGATGTCATTTACTACAATCTGACGACGAAGTAGGCGGGTTGGCTTCCGGATTTCTTGACCGGAGCCGGGCGCAACGGCTGATGGCGGAGCAGGGGCTTGATGCCCTTGTTCTGGCCCAGCCGGAAAGCATCAAGTACGCCACCGGCGCGTTTCCGGGCGTTGCAACTTACTGGAGACGCGTGGCCGCTGCCTTTGTCATCGTCCCACACGATGGGCCGATGACTGCCATTGTCGGAGACTTGCAGGCGGATGCTTTCAAAGCCCAGTCAAATATCAGTGACGTGCGCTTACATAGGATATGGGTAGAGACCGGCGAGTTTGACGGACAGATTGATATTGCCGGTGCACTCGTCCGCAGTGATGTGACCAAAGGCAAACCTGTTCGCCTGCCACGTCCAGCCCAGTATGATGTCAGCGCTTCAGTGTCCCTCCTCAGGGACAGTCTGGCCGAGCGTGACCTTCTCAAAGCGCGACTTGGATTGGAACTGGGATTTGTAGCAGTCCGGGACTTTTCGATTTTCACCGAATTGATGCCACAGGTAACCTGGGTCGATGCGACCAATCTCGTCGAGCGCCTGCGGGCGATCAAGGCTCCGCAGGAGATTGAATATTTGCGCCACGCCGCCGAATTTTCACGCGCTGGCATAAGAGATCTTCTAAAGACGATTAGTCCGGGCATGGATGCAGCAGCCATGACCGCCATCTGGCGCGAGGCGGCTTTGACCGAGGCTGGCAATCGCAGCCTGCCGCCACCTGCCTCGACCTGGGCCTATATCGCTGTTGGCGGCGATGGTTTCGCGCCAGGAGGTCCTGCGCAGAAGGGCGATCTCATCAAAATCGACGTTGGGTGCGTTATCGAAGGCTATAGTTCCGATGGCGGCCGTACCGCTGTCCTGGGCCGCGCGGGCCGAGCCGAACGCAAGGTCTACGAGGCGCTGCTTAGATCATTCGAAGCAGGACTTGCAGTCCTGAAACCCGGGGTGCCGCTCGGCAACGTCTGTCGAACTGTTGCGATGAGCATGTGGGATGCAGGATTTTCCACCTATAATCGCGGCCATTTCGGCCATGGCGTGGGCGCCAGCATCTGGAGCGAGGAGTGGCCGTTCATTTCGGCGGACGCAACGGCCAGGGCGGAACCCGGAATGGTGCTTGCCTTCGAGACGCCCTATTACATCAAGGGGCTTGGCGGCTTCATCATCGAGGATCAGATCCTTATCACCGAAACCGGCACGGAGGTGATGGCCCCCATGTCTCTTGACTTGATTGAAGTCGGGTGAGCTGAACCTTCTGACCCGAAGCGGAACTGAAGGACCTTCCTCATAGTGAGCTCATTCAGCAAATTTTTGCCACCGATCAGAAAATCCGCCGGCTCATGTTCCGGACCTGCGCAACGTACACGACATGGCTAATCTGCAGTTTCAATGCCTCCCGGTAGAAGCAATCGGACGGCTAGAATGCAGAGTAAAGTTATCAATGCCAGGATTATAGCGACGAGGCGGAGAGCTCCCGGATTGGTGAACAGTGTCGCGAAACTAGGCCTTTTCCGACAGTGGGGTCCGGCGTGATAGGAAGGGGTGGGCGTAGGTGACATCCATACTTTTCAGTGTGCTATATATGTTGTCCAATCAGTTGGCCATTCGCCACACTCTCTCAGTCTAATAGTTGCACATCGCCATTTCCAACGCGATAATTGATCATGAGTGAAGTTTGGAACCGCTTCCGCCGTGATCGCCTCGCACTTTGCAGCCTCGTGGTCATCGTCCTTTTCGTGATGGCCGCGATTTTTGCAACTAAGCTGTCTCCCTATGATCCCTCGGAGCAGTTCTTCGACGGCCTGACTCCGGAAGGATCTCCTCTTCCTCCTAATGCACGGTTCTGGTTTGGAACCGACACGAATGGCCGTGACCAGTTTTCCCGGCTGCTTTTTGGGGCCCAGACATCTCTCCTCATCGGAATTTTCGCAAATGGTATTGCCGTTCTCATCGGCACCTTCCTAGGCCTGGTTGCGGGTTATGTGCGCGGCATCCCGGGGGCCGCGATAATGCGCCTTACCGACCTTATGATGGCGTTTCCGCCCCTCCTTCTGGCCATTGCTTTGGCCGCCATCCTCAAGCCAGGGCTCAACATCGTGATCCTCGTGATCGCGCTGGTGAATTGGGTCCAGATCGCCAGGGTCATTTATACCGAAACGATAGCCCTCTCCGAACGCGAATACATCGAGGCGGCGCGCGCCCTCGGCGCCGGTCCCGCCCGTATTCTCCTGCGCCACCTGTTGCCACACCTTGTCCCAACCGTGATTGTCTACGCAACACTTGGCATCGCGACAACGGTTCTGCTTGAATCCATGCTCTCGTTCCTCGGGCGCGGCGTGCAGCCTCCGACGCCCGCATGGGGCATGATGATCTTTGAAAGTCAGTCCTATTTCCTCAACGCACCCTGGCTGGTTTTTATCCCGGGGGCCGCCATTCTCATTTTGGCTCTCTCCTTCAATCTCGTCGGCGATGGCCTGCGCGACGCCCTCGATCCAACGCAGCGGGGGCGGAGTTGATGCTGGCCTATCTTGCACGCCGCCTTGCTGCCTCGCTTTTCATTCTTCTCGGTGTCAGCGTGATAACTTTTGGCCTGACGTTCCTGATCCCCGCCGATCCTGTCGCGATGATCGCCGGGCGCAATTCGACGCCTGAGGTTCGTGAGCAAATTCGCCATCAGCTTGGCCTCGACCGTCCGCTGCCAGAACAGTATGCGGCCTATTTGGGCCGCCTGGTGCGGGGCGACCTCGGCAAGTCCTATGCGCGCAAAACCGATGTGGGCGAGCTTGTTGCCTCGCGCCTGCCGCCAACTCTCCTGCTTATGCTGGCGGCGATCATCGCTGAGCTGATGATCGGCATCCCTGCCGGGATCTACGCGGCCAGCCGAAGGGGCACCCTCGGCGACAAAGTCGCCATGACCCTGTCATTCGCAAGCGTATCAACGCCACAGTTCGTGCTGGGACTGACGCTGCTCTATGTTTTTGCCTATTTGCTGGGGTGGCTCCCACTGGGCGGCTATGGCAGCTTTTCGCATTTGATCCTGCCCGCCCTCACCCTGGGTCTGGCTGGCGGCGGCTGGTATTCACGGATGATGCGCTCTTCGATGATCGAAGTCCTGCGCCATGACTATATCCGCACGGCGCGGGCCAAGGGCATGCCGGAATGGCGCGTTGTCCTGAAACACGGACTACGCAATGCTATTCTCCCCATCATCGCCATGGTCGGGCTCGATGTGGGAATTTTCATGTCAGGTGTCGTGGTGGTGGAGAATGTCTTTGGCTGGCCGGGCATCGGCCAGTTGATGTGGCAGGCTATCCAATCCCTCGATATTCCCATCATTATGGGAGTGACGACGGTTGCGGCCTGTTTCATTGTGCTCGGAAATCTCATTGCTGACATGATCTCACCCCTCATTGACCCGCGCATCCGTTTGCGCTGATATGCGGGGCGGAGAAAAACATAAGAAAACCAGGGAGAAGCACTATGAAACGCCCATTGATTTCGGCAACCGCGGCCCTTGCCTTAGTTTTCGCCGCACCTGCGGTTTGGGCCGCCGCACCCAAACAGGGCGGTGCCGCAACCATAACTTTCAACAATGACCTGACCACGCTTGACCCCCAGGTCGGCTACGACTGGCAGAATTGGTCCGTGATCAAGTCGATCTTCGACGGCCTCATGGACTACAAACCCGGAACCACGGAACTCGAGCCCGATCTGGCCGAGAGCTACACGGTTTCAGACGATGGCCTGTCATATACGTTCAAACTCCGTGACGGCGTCAAATTCCACAATGGCCGGGTGATGACCTCGGCTGACGTCAAGTATTCCTTTGATCGTGCGGTCAGTCCGGCGACACAAAGCCCCGGCGGCGGCTACTTTGGCATGATCGCGGGATATGACGAGGTGGCTGGCGGCAAGGCCACCACTTTGTCCGGCATCGAGACCCCCGACGACAAGACAGTGATCTTCAAGCTTACGCGGCCTGACGCAACCTTCCTGCATCTGATGGCCATCAATTTCGGCTACATCGTGCCAAAGGAAGAAGTGGAAAAAGCGGGCGCTGACTGGGGAAAGAAGCCGGTCGGCACGGGTGCCTTCAAGTTCGTTGAATGGGTCCCGGGCCAGAACATAAAGCTTGAGCGCAACAAGGACAATCACCGCGAAGGCGTTCCCTATCTTGACAATATCACGTTCGAATTTGGCCAGGATCCGACAGTGGCGGTCCTGCGGCTCAAGAAGGGCGAGATTGATATCGTGGGCGACGGCGTGCCACCCGCCCAGTTCACCGAAATCATGGCCGATCCCGCCAACAAGGACCTGATCGCCGAAGGTGATCAACTGCACACGGGTTATGTGACGATGAATGTCACCCAACCACCGTTCGACAATCTCAAGGTACGGCAGGCCGTAAACATGGCGATTAACAAGGACCGCATCGTACGCTTGATCAACAATCGCGCCGTACCGGCCAGCCAGGCGCTGCCTCCAGCGATGCCCGGCTATAATTCCAGCAACAAGGGTTACACCTATGATCCGGAGGCCGCCAAGAAGCTATTGGCCGAAGCTGGCATTGGCGAGATCACGACCGAGCTTTATGCCATGAATGTCGATCCAAACCCGCGCATTGCGCAATCCATTCAGCAGGACCTTGCCGCCGTTGGCATAAAGGCGGAAATCCGTTCCTTGGCCCAGGCCGAAGTGATCTCCGCCGGTGGTGCTGGAAAGGCCCCGATGATTTGGTCGGGCGGGATGGCCTGGATCGCCGACTTCCCGGATCCGGCAAACTTTTACTATGGCATTCTTGGTTGCGCCGGGGCCGTCGAAGGTGGCTGGAACTGGTCCAGGTATTGCAACAAGGATCTCGACGCGCGGGCGGGGAACGCCGACGCCATGGTGAAGGATGACGTGAAGAGCGTTCGCATCGAGCAATGGAAAGGGATCTTTGACGATGTCTTGAAGGACGCGCCATGGGCGCCGATTTTCAATGAGAAGCGCTTCACCTATCACTCGGCGCGTCTTGGCGGCGATCCCACGCTGTTCACAGATCCGATCCATATCCCTGTGAATTACGACTATATCTTCGCCAAGGATGCGCAATAAGACCACCCAACTTGGGCGTTCCTTCCGAACAGGGAGGGACGCCTTTCAGGTTTGACATGAACCAGCACAATCACACCATTCACCAGCACCAGTGCCACTTCGGCTGGAACAGGAATAATCCGCCGGTTGCGACAATTGCGCCGGGAGAAACTGTCGAGTTCAACCCGGTCGATTCCTCAGGTGGGCAGTTAACGGCAAAGTCCACCGTGGCTGATATAGCGACCCTTGATTTTGGCAAGGTCAATCCAGTTGCCGGCCCGGTTTACGTCGAGGGGGCGGAACCCGGCGATGCGATTAAGGTAACGCTCCTGCATTTTGCTCCCTCGGGCTGGGGCTGGACTGCGAATATTCCCGGCTTCGGGCTGCTTGCGGATCAGTTCAAGGACCCGGCGTTGCATATCTGGAAGTATGACGCGCAGACACTGGCGCCGGCCATGTATGGTCCAGGCGGCCGCGTGCCCCTCAAGCCGTTTTGCGGCACCATCGGATTGGCGCCTGCGGAGACAGGGCTGCATTCGGTCGTTCCGCCCCGCCGCATGGGCGGCAACATGGACATCCGCGACATGTCTGCGGGCACCGAACTCTATCTCCCGGTGGAAGTGGCGGGGGGCTTGTTCAGCGTCGGTGATACCCATGCAACCCAAGGCGACGGGGAAGTTTGTGGCACGGCGATCGAAAGCCCCTGTTCACTTGCGGCAAAATTCGATCTCATTAAGAGCGCCAATCTTGCCTTTCCACGCTTTACCACGCCGGGGCCGGTATCTCGGCACATGGATACAAAAGGTTACGAGGTCACTACAGGGATTGGACCCGATCTTATGGTTGGCGCGAGGGCTGCGGTCTCCGGCATGGTCGAGCTTCTGTCCAGGCGCTACAAAATGGCCCCGGTTGAAGCATATATGCTGTGCAGCGTCTGCGGCGATCTTAGGATAAGCGAAATTGTAGATATGCCAAACTGGGTCGTTTCCTTCTATTTCCCGCGTCTTGTTTTCGAATGACGCCTGAGCCGCTGCTCAGCATCGAAGGACTAAGCGTTGCCTTCAACACCGAGCAGGGCCGCGTTCGGGTTGTTGAGGATCTGGGCTTTCAGCTTTATGCCGGCGAGACTCTTGGACTTGTGGGTGAATCAGGCTGCGGCAAGACGGTGACCGCCCAGACAATCATGCGGCTTCTGCCAAGCCCTCCATCTCTCATCGAGGGCGGGCGCATGGTTTTTGAAGGGGAAGACCTAGCTTTGCTTCCGCAATCGCGCATGCGCAAGATTCGCGGCGACCGCATCGGAATGGTTTTTCAGGAACCCATGACGAGCCTCAACCCAACCCAGCGGATAGGACGGCAAATCGCGGAAGTTCTCTCGCTTCATCGCGGGATGGAATATGGCGATTCAAAATCACTGGTCATGAATGCCCTCAAGAAGGTCGGCATTGGCAATGCCGAGCGGCGGCTTGAACAATACCCGCATGAACTCTCGGGCGGGCTGCGGCAGCGGGTCATGATTGCCATGGCCATCGTTTGCGAACCGAAGCTTCTGATCGCGGATGAACCCACCACCGCCCTCGACGTTACCATCCAGGCCCAGATCATCGAATTGCTGCAGGCCGTGCAGCGGGACCTCGGACTGTCGATCCTGCTGATCACCCACGATCTCGGAATTGTCGCCGAGATGTGCCGTGTTGTGGCCATCATGTACGCGGGACGGATAGTTGAAGGCGGTCCCACGGCCAAGATATTCGCGAACCCTCACCACCCCTATACGGCAGGCCTCATCAACTCATCCCCGCGCCAGGCGCGGAAAGGCGAACGCCTGCCAAGCATACCGGGGCTTGTGCCGCCGCCTGGCAAACGCGGCACGGGCTGCAGCTTCGCCGACCGCTGTCCCCGGGCCGTTGAAAAGTGCCGCAACGTGGTGCCCCCTTTGGTTTCCGTTTCGGGCCGCACACTTGCCTGCTGGAATCCCGTGCCATGACTGCCTTGATCGAGGTCCGCCATCTCTCCAAGCACTATCTGGCGCGTGACGGCAAGGGGCTGGTTAAGGCCGTCAACGACGTGAGCCTCGTGGTTGAGGCGGCGCGTACGGTGGGTATTGTCGGCGAGTCGGGGTGTGGAAAATCAACATTGGCGCGGCTCATGGTCCGGCTGATTGAGCCCACATCCGGCGAAATTCTGTTGGAGGGTGAAAACCTTAATGCACTCGCCGGTGCAGCACTTCGGCGCCGGCGACGTGACATCCAGATCGTCTTTCAGGATCCCTATGCCTCGCTCGACCCCCGCATGAAAGTGGCGAACATCATTGCCGAACCACTCGACATTCATGGCATCGGCAGCAAGGCGGAACGCAAGGCCAAGGTACTTGAGCTGCTAGATTTAGTTGGCCTCGACCGCAACGCGGCGGCCAAATACCCCCATGAATTTTCCGGGGGCCAGCGGCAGCGCATTGGCATTGCCCGCGCCATTGCCCTGGAACCGAAGCTCGTCGTGCTCGATGAACCCGTCTCAGCGCTTGATGTATCCATTCAATCGCAAATACTGAATTTGCTGATCGACCTCAAAATGCGGCTGGGATTTTCCTACGTCTTTATCTCACACGACCTCTCGGTCGTTGAGCATGTCAGCGACGACGTCGCCGTGATGTACCTCGGCCAAATTGTCGAATATGGCGAGGGGACACAGGTTTTGCGCTCGCCGCTTCACCCCTACACGCAGGCCCTGGTGTCCGCCATTCCGCAGATCGGCCCGGGAATAAAAAAACAGAGGATCATCCTGAGTGGTGACCCACCAAACCCGGAAAGTATACCACCCGGTTGCCCGTTCCACCCACGTTGCAAGCAGGCCATGGACATATGCAAAGAACAGCCTCCAAAACTGGAGGTGAGGCAAGGCCGCATGGTTGCTTGCCATTTGTACTAATTATTTGGCGACTTTGCGTTAGTCGCTTTTCCCGACCCTGACGTGCGGAAGACCTTGGTAAGGAATTTCGGATTGTCCGCTTACCATGGCTGAGCTGCCGTTAAGAAGGTGGGACAATTTGTGCTTAGTGAGCAGGGGAGGGCAATCTTTGCTGAAACTAGGATGTGGCTTTAGGCAAACGCCGGCGCACATCAACTGGCGGAGGGGGAG
>DATLDM010000075.1:0-8528 GCA_035525875.1 Aestuariivirga sp. | reverse complement strand
GCGGGGATCGACAATTCCAGCGCGGGGCGCACCGCTGCCACCCTGATGGGACGTTTTCTCGGCGGCAAAAAAGGCAAGGTCGGCCTGATCGCGGGGTCGCTCTCGCTGCGGGACCATATCGAACGGCGCTTCGGCTTTGAGCAGGTGCTGGCCCAGGAGTTTCCGCATCTCGCCATTCTGCCGGTCCTGGAATCGCGCGATGACTGGCAGCGGGTTGAAAAAGTCACGGCGGAAATGCTCACCGCCCATCCGGACCTCATTGGCATCTACAATGTGGGCGCTGGGGCGCGCGGCATTGTCACGGCGCTGGAAAACACCGGGCGGCAAAAACAGATCACCTATATTGCCCACGAACTCACCGATCACACGCGGCGCGCCCTGGTTGACGGCACCATCGATGTGATCATCAACCAGAATGCGGGCCATGAGGTGCGCAGCGCGGTGCGCGTGCTGATGGCCAAGGCCGACCGGACTCCCCTCATCGAAGCGATGGAACATATCCGCATCGATATCTTCGTGCGCGACAATCTTCCTTAGAAAGAACCCTCATGTACCTCGGTCTCGATTTTGGAACCTCTTCCGTCAAAGGCGTGCTGATTGACGACAGGCAAAAGATTATCGGCACGGCAAGTTCGCCCCTCAAGGTTTTGCGGCCGCACGACGGCTGGTCCGAGCAGAAGCCGGAGGACTGGTGGAAGGCGGCCCATGCGGTGGTCAAAACCCTGGGCAAGTCAAAGCCCAAGGCCATTGCCGCCGTCGATGGCATTGGCCTTTCCGGCCAGCAGCATGGCGCCACGCTAATTGACAAGGCAGGCCACGTGCTTCGCCCCTGCATCCTGTGGAATGACGCGCGCTCGTTCGAAGAGTGCAAGGACATTCTGGCGCGGGAGCCACGAGCGCTTGCGATATCGGGCAACATTCCGCTGGCAGGCTACACCGCGCCCAAACTGGTCTGGGTCAAGAAACATGAGCCTCGGATTTTTGATGCGGTCGACAAGGTTCTGCTGCCCAAGGACTATATCCGCTACCGCATGACGGGCGAATTTGCCTCCGACATGTCGGACTCGTCAGGAACTTATTGGCTCGACGTGGCAAAGCGCCAATGGTCGGATGATCTTCTCCGGGCTTCGGACATGCGGCGCGACCAGATGCCCCGCCTCTGTGAGGGTACCGATGCGACGGGCAAGCTCACCGCCGCGGTGGCCAAGGCCTGGGGCATGCCAAAGCGCCCGGTGGTGGCGGGCGGCGGCGGCGATAACGCGGCTGCGGCCTGCGGCATAGGCGCGGTCACTGACGGGGCGGCCTTTGTGTCGATCGGCACGTCGGGTGTCATGTTCGTGTCCAATGACAAGTTCAGCCCCAATGCGGCCCGGGCAGTTCATGCGTTTTGCCATGCGGTTCCGGACACGTGGCACCAGATGGGGGTTATCCTGTCGGCAACGGCCAGCTTGGAATGGCTGGCGGGTGTTCTGAGAACGTCCGCGCCCCTCCTCACCAAGGCCTTGGGCACAAAACTTTCCGGGCCTTCTTCGGCGCTGTTCCTGCCCTATCTTTCCGGCGAGCGCACCCCGGTGGGTGACGCCCAGGTGCGCGGCCTCATGATGGGGCTTGGCCATGAAACGGACAGCAAGACCATGACCCATGCGGTGCTCGATGGCGTGGCCTTTGCCTTCCGCGACAGCCTGGTTGCCCTGCAGGATGCGGGCACAAGTGTCACGCGCGTGATGGCGGTGGGCGGCGGCACGAAGTCCGAGCTGTGGCTCAGGATCATTGCGACGGCACTGGGTATCCCCGTCGATCTTCCGGCGGCCGGTGATGTGGGCGGGGCGTTTGGCGCGGCCCGCCTGGGACTGATGGCGGCAACCGGCGCCTCCTACAGGTCAGTCTGCACGCCGCCCAAAATTGCCAAAACCATTCAGCCTGAGAGCAAGGCGCGGGCCGCCTATGAAGACGCCTACGGGCGCTATCAGAAAATTTATCCAGCGATCAAGGAGATCAACCGGCCATGACGAAGTTTTATTCGATCACCGACCCCATCAAGTATGAGGGGCCGGATTCCAAAAACGCCCTGGCCTATCGCTGGTACAATCCGAAACAGAAAGTGCTGGGCAAGGGCATGGCGGAGCACCTGCGCTTTGCGGTGTGTTACTGGCACACCCTGTGCTGGCCGGGCACCGATCCGTTCGGCGGCGAGACCTTCAACCGCCAGTGGCACCATATGGCCGACCCCATGGCAGCGGCGGCGACGAAAGCCGATGTGATGTTTGAAACGCTGCGGCTGCTCGGCATCGACTACTTCACCTTCCATGACCTCGACATTGCGCCGGAAGGCAAATCGCTGAAGGAGTTCAACAGCAATGTGACGGCAATCGCCAATATCCTTGAAGGCAAGATGGCCAAGGCCAACAAAAAATTGCTCTGGGGCACGGCCAACATGTTTTCCAACCGGCGCTTCATGGCGGGCGCTGCCACCAATCCGGATCCGGACATATTTGCCTATTGTGCAGCACAGGTGAAGCATTGCCTTGACGTAACCAAGGGCCTGGGCGGCGAAAACTATGTGATGTGGGGCGGGCGCGAAGGTTATGAAACGCTGATCAACACCAATATCGGGCAGGAACTGAAACAGGCCGGGCGCTTCCTCTCGCTGGTGGTTGAATACAAGCACAAGATTGGCTTCAAGGGGCCAATTCTCATTGAGCCCAAGCCCAAGGAACCGACCAAGCACCAGTATGATTACGACACGGCCTCGATCTATGGCCTGCTCAAATCCTACGGGCTTGAGAAGGACGTGAAGCTCAACCTTGAGCAGAACCACGCCATTCTGGCGGGCCACACCTTTGAGCATGAAATTGCCCTGGCTGCGGCGCTTGGGGTTTTTGGCTCGCTCGACATCAATCGCGGCGATTATCTGCTGGGCTGGGACACGGACCAATTCGCCATGAACATTCCGGAAGTGGCGCTCACCATGTTTGAAATCCTGAAAGCCGGCGGCTTCACCACCGGCGGCATGAATTTTGACGCCAAGATCAGGCGCCAGTCGATTGATCCCGATGATTTGCTGCACGCCCATGTGACATCCATGGATACCTGCGCCCGCGGCCTGCTCATCGCGGCGCAGATGATGAAGGACGGCAAGATGGAAAAGGCGGTGGCGAAGCGCTACGGCAAATGGGAAGAGCCTGCGAACCAGGCGATGCTTGCGGGCAAGGAAAGTTTGGATAAGATCGCGGCGCGGGTGCACAAGTCTGGCCTTGATCCACAACCCAAATCCGGCCGCCAGGAATATCTCGAAGGCGTATTGAACACTTACATTTAGGAAAGATGCGACATGGCAACGAACATCAAAGGCCCGGCGATTTTTCTGGCACAGTTTGCAGGCGATGCCGCGCCCTATAATTCCTTCGACAGCATTACCCAGTGGGCGGCTTCGCTGGGCTACAAGGGCGTGCAGATTCCAACCTGGGATGGCAGGCTTTTTGATCTGAAGAAGGCGGCGGAATCCAAAACCTATTGCGATGAGGTGAAGGGCATTGCCAAGAAGAATGGCGTCGAGATCACCGAGCTCTCAACCCATTTGCAGGGCCAGCTTGTGGCGGTCAACCCGGCCTATGACGAGGCCTTTGATGCGTTCGCGCCGGCGGCGGTTCACGGCAAACCCAAGGAGCGGCAGAAATGGGCGGTAGAGCAATTGATGCTTGCCGCAAAAGCTTCAAAAAATCTTGGGCTGGCAGCGTCGGTAACATTCTCCGGGGCGCTGGCCTGGCCCTATTGCTATCCCTGGCCGCAGCGCCCGCAGGGCCTCATTGAAACAACCTTCGGTGAACTGGCCAAGCGCTGGAAGCCCATTCTTGATGCCTATGACGAGGCGGGCGTTGACGTGGGTTATGAAATCCATCCCGGCGAGGATGTGTTTGATGGCGCGACTTTTGAAATGTTTCTGGATGCCCTCAAGGGCCACAAGCGCTGCCAGATCAATTATGATCCCTCGCATTTCGTGCTGATGCATCTCGATTATCTCTCATTTATTGACATCTATCATGAGCGCATCTGCGCCTTTCATGTGAAGGATGCGGAATTGAACCCCACGGGGCGGCAGGGGGTTTATTCTGGTTATCAGCCATGGATCAACCGGGCCGGACGGTTCCGTTCGCTGGGCGATGGGCAAGTTGATTTCGGCGCGATTTTCTCCAAGCTCTCGCAATACGGATATGCCTCATGGGCGGTGCTGGAATGGGAATGCTGCATCAAGCATCCGGAACAGGGTGCTGCGGAAGGTGCGCCCTTCATCGACAGCCATCTCATCCGCGTCACGG
The DNA here is from genome assembly GCA_035525875.1 of Aestuariivirga sp. Classification (GTDB taxonomy): domain Bacteria; phylum Pseudomonadota; class Alphaproteobacteria; order Rhizobiales; family Aestuariivirgaceae; genus Aestuariivirga. Next base: position 4,212 of record DATLDM010000075.1, on the reverse strand, counting down.
AAAAAGCCTTCGATGATTTTGCCGGCGGCAAGACCGATCAGGCCCAGGTCAATCGGTTACTGGGGCTGTAGGCCCTTCGAGGCCCGCCTTCAGGCGGGCACCTCAGGGTGAGGAAACAAAATAAACCTCGTCCTGAGGTGCGACGCGAAGCGGAGCCTCGAAGGACAAAACACGAGTTGGAGACAGGACATGGCAATCACTGGAACAAGTGAAAAGAAAACCGGGCGTATCAGGCTTGGCATGGTGGGTGGCGGGCAAGGGGCCTTTATCGGCGCGGTGCATCGCCTGGCGGCGCGCATGGATGATCATTATGATTTTGTTGCCGGGGCTCTTTCCTCCGATGCGGCGCGTTCAAAAGCTTCTGGTGAGGAACTGGGGCTGGCGCCTGACCGCATCTATGGGGATTTCCGCGAGATGGCGAAGGCCGAGGCCAAGCGCCGAGATGGCATTGAAGCGGTTTCCATCGTGACGCCGAACCACATGCATTTCCCGGCAGCGAAGGCCTTCATCGAAGCAGGCATTCATGTGATCTGCGACAAGCCCCTGTCACTCAATCTCAAGGAAGCCCTGGCGCTGGAAAAGCTTCTGGCCAAAAACAGGAACGTGATTTTCGCCCTCACCCACAACTATTCCGGCTATCCGATGATCCGCCAGGCGCGGGCCATGGTGGCGGCCGGTGAGCTCGGCGACATTCGCGTGGTGCAGGGCGAATATCCGCAGGACTGGCTCACCACCGATCTGGAAAAGTCCGGGCAGAAGCAGGCGGCCTGGCGCACCGATCCGGCAAGGACGGGTGCGGGCGGTTGCGTTGGCGACATCGGCACGCACACCTATCAGCTCGGCTGTTTTGTATCGGGCTTGAAGCTCGATGAACTTTCCGCCGACCTCACGACATTTGTGAAGGGCCGCCGGGTTGATGACAATGTGCATGTGATGATGCGCTACAAGGGCGGGGCCAAGGGCATGATCTGGGCCAGCCAGGTGGCGCCGGGCCATGAGAATGGTTTGAAAATCCGGGTCTATGGCACCAAGGGCGGACTGGAATGGGTGCAGGCCGATCCGAACTATCTCTGGTATTCGCCATTCGGCGAGCCGAAGCGGCTGATCACCCGGGGCGGGGCCGGTTCAAACGCAGCGGCGGCCCGTGTCACCCGCGTTCCGCCGGGACACCCTGAGGGTTATCTCGAAGGCTTTGCCAATATTTACACGGAAGTGGCGCGCGCCATCAAAGCCAGGCGCGCAGGCAAAAAGCCGGACAAGGACGTGCAATTTCCGGGCATTGAAGACGGCGTGGCCGGCATGGCCTTCATCGAGGCCTGTGTGAAATCATCGGCCAAGAACGGGAAGTGGGTGAAGGTTTGAGGGCATCGATCAAGCGTGATCAAGAAATTCATCACGCTCGATCTGGCCTTTTACGCAGCCGCCCGCTTGAACCTGATTCCGCCTTGTTTCCGTGATTTCGCGGCTGGGCGCACGGTGATTTCCACATCGCGGCCCAATCCCGTCAGCATCACCATCAGCCGCTCCACTGAAAATCCTTTGAACCTCCCTCGCATCAGGTTTGACAAATCCGGCTGAGCCGTTCCGGTGAGCGCCGCCACTTTGCTTTGGGTGAGTTTGCGACTCTTCATCACGTCGGCGATCTCAGAAATAATCTGGGCCTTGAGCAGCAGTTCCTCGGCATTTGGCAGGCCCAAGTCAGCAAAAACATTGCCGCTGCTCTCTTCGACTTTAATGCGTTTCGTCATCTCCAACTCCTTGCTGCAGCAGATTGCGATAGTGAGTTTCCGCAACCATCAGCCGTGACTTGATCAATTCAATTTCATGTTTCGGCGTGGCAATACCGGATTTTGACTTCTTCTGAAAAACGTGAAGCACATAAACGCCCGTCGAGTATCGTATGGTGTAAACCGCGCGATATGCATTTCCGTCGAAGTCTTCTACCACTTCCAGGACACCGCGGCCGCCAAATCCCTTTAGCACTTTGGCATTATCGGCCTCCTTGCCGGTCTGCGCGAGGTACAGGGAGTTACCGACAGCGGTTTTCACTTCGGCAGGCATGGCAGACAGAATTTTCTTGGTTGGTCCGACGAAGTAGCAGCGCTTCACCAAGGGCATCGCACCATGATATAGTACAAATACTATAAGTCAACTCACAGCCCATGCCGACTTCTCTTGGTTATTATTGCGACGCAACATCGCAGGTTGAGATGTTGTGCGTTGCACCATTTTGTGGCATAAGGCGCCATCTACTCAAATTTAGCCCGATGGTGGTGACCATGACACTGATGAATAATGTGATTGCCGGCCGTGACCAGCGCATTGCCGATCTGGCCTACCGTATCTGGGAAGAAGACGGCCGCCCTGAAGGCCGGGCCGAGGCGCATTGGCTGCGAGCCGCCGTGCTGGTTGACGAGATGGCGCCGAAAGTTCCGGCAAAAAAGAAAGTCGCCGCTGCAAAAACTCCCAAGAAGAAATAATTTTTCCCCCTATTCTCCCGGAAACTTATGGCCGCCTGCTTATCCGCATGGCGGCCATTTTTTTGATGTGCGTACCTCTTCCCCTCAACGATAAATAGCCTATAAGACCCGCGATCCCAAATTTAGGTAACGGAGACAGTAATGGCCAAGGTTCGTGTTGCGGTGAATGGTTTCGGTCGTATCGGGCGCAATATCGTGCGCGCCATCTTTGAATCGGGCCGCAAGGATATCGATGTTGTGGCGATCAACGACCTGGGCCCGGTTGAAACCAACGCCCATCTGCTGCGCTATGATTCCGTGCATGGCCGCTTTCCGCATGAAGTTAAGGTCGCAGGTGATATGATCAATATCGGCACGGAGAAATTCAAGGTCACCGCGGTCAAGGATCCCTCGCAGTTGCCGTGGAAGGAACTGGGCATTGATATCGCCCTGGAATGCACCGGCATTTTCACCGCGAAGGACAAGGCCTCGGCCCATCTCACGGCCGGCGCCAAGCGCGTGCTGATTTCAGCGCCGGGCGAGAATTCCGATCTCACGGTTGTCTATGGCGTGAACCATGACAAGCTGAGCAAGGACCACATCATCGTCTCCAATGCGTCGTGCACCACGAACTGCCTGGCGCCGGTTGCGAAGGTTTTGCATGACGCCATCGGCATCGACAAAGGCTTCATGACCACGATCCATGCCTATACGGGCGACCAGCCGACCCTTGATACCATGCACAAGGACCTGTACCGGGCGCGCGCCGCCGCCATGTCGATGATCCCCACATCAACCGGTGCCGCCAAGGCCATTGGCCTCGTCATTCCGGAACTCAAGGGCCGTCTCGACGGAACCTCGATCCGCGTGCCGACGCCAAACGTTTCCTGCGTGGATTTCAAGTTCGTCGCCAAGCGCGCGACAACGGTTGAGGAAATCAATGCGGCGATCAAGGCGGCCGCCGAAGGCAAGCTCAAGGGCGTTCTGGGCTTCACGTTGGACCCCAATGTGTCCATCGATTTCAACCACAATCCCAATTCCTCGACCTTCCACATGGACCAGACCAAGGTGATCGAAGGCACCCTGGTTCGCATCCTCACCTGGTATGACAATGAGTGGGGCTTCTCGAACCGGATGAGCGACGTGGCCGCAGCCATGGGCAAACTGCTCTAAGACGATGACGCGGCCCCTGATCATATCACCTTCCATCCTGGCGGCGGATTTTTCCAAGCTGGGCGACGAGGTCCGCGCCATTGACAAAGGCGGGGCCGAATGGGTGCATGTCGATGTGATGGATGGGCATTTTGTGCCCAACATCACATTTGGCGCACCGGTGATGGCGAGCATACGGCCGGTGACGAAACGTTTGTTCGACGTGCATCTGATGATTGCGCCGGCGGACCCCTATCTGGAGCAATTCGCCAAGGCTGGAGCGGATGTCATCACGGTTCATGCGGAAGCGGGACCGCATCTCGACCGTTCACTGCAAAGCATCCGGGCCCTCGGCAAACGCGCCGGCGTGGCGCTCAATCCGGCAACACCTGCTTCGGCAATCGCCCATGTCTTGGACCGGCTTGATCTTATTCTGATTATGACGGTGAACCCGGGCTTCGGCGGGCAGGCTTTCATCAAGGCGATGCTGGCCAAGATTTCCGAGGTGCGCGAAATGACCCGCGGCCGCGATATCGATATTGAAGTCGACGGCGGGATCACGGCGGAAACGGCGCCGCTGGTGGTCAAGGCCGGGGCCAAT
>DATLDM010000072.1:0-18940 GCA_035525875.1 Aestuariivirga sp. | reverse complement strand
ATATAGAGATAGCCGCGGTCAATCACCTCGGGCATCTGGCGGTAGAAGAAGGTGAGCAGCAGGGTGCGGATATGGGCGCCGTCCACGTCGGCGTCGGTCATGATGATGATCTTGTGGTAGCGCAGCTTCTCGATGTTGAAGCCATCGCCGTTTTCGTCGCGGCCAATGCCGGTGCCGAGTGCGGTGATGAGCGTGCCGATTTCCGCCGAGGACAGCATCTTGTCGAAGCGGGCGCGCTCGACGTTGAGGATTTTTCCGCGCAAGGGCAGCACGGCCTGGTTCTCGCGGTTGCGGGCCTGCTTGGCGGACCCGCCGGCGGAGTCGCCCTCGACGATGAAGATTTCGGTCTGGGCCGGATCGCGGTTCTGGCATTCCGCCAGCTTGCCGGGAAGGCCTGCCATATCGAGGGCACCCTTGCGGCGGGTGAGATCGCGGGCCTTGCGGGCGGCTTCGCGGGCGGCGGCGGCTTCGGCTACCTTGTTCACAATGATTTTCGCATCCTGCGGATGTTCCTCGAACCAGGCGCCCAATTGTTCGTTCACCAGGCTTTCAACCACGGGGCGGACTTCCGACGAGACGAGCTTGTCTTTCGTCTGGGAAGAAAATTTCGGATCGGGAACCTTTACCGAGAGAACGCAGGTCAAGCCTTCGCGGGCGTCATCGCCGGTGATGGCGACTTTTTCTTTTTTCGCAATGCCGGAGGACGCCGCATAGGTGTTGATGACGCGGGTGAGCGCGCCGCGGAAGCCCGCGAGATGGGTGCCGCCATCGCGCTGGGGAATGTTGTTGGTGAAGCACAGCACGTTCTCGTGGTAGCTGTCGTTCCACCAGAGGGAGCATTCCACAGTGAGGCCATCCTTTTCGCCGCGGATCATGATGGGATCCTTGATGGCGGACTGCTTGGTGCGGTCGAGGTAGCGGACGAAGGCCTGGATGCCGCCTTCGTAATAGAGCTCCACATCCTTGGGCTCGACGCCGCGATGATCGCTCAGCAGAATGCGCACGCCGGAATTGAGGAAGGCGAGTTCGCGCAGGCGATGCTCAATGGTGGCGAAATCAAATTCGGTTTTGGTGAAGGTGGCGGGGCTGGGCAGGAAGGTGACTTCGGTGCCGCGCTTGCCTTCGGCGGAGCCCAGCGTTTGCAACGGGCCATCGGCATCGCCATTGGTGAAGTTGATGCTGTGGAGCTTGTTGTTGCGGTAGATGGTGAGCTTCAGCCAGATGGACAGCGCGTTCACCACGGAGACGCCGACGCCGTGCAGGCCGCCGGAGACCTTGTAGGAATTCTGGTCGAATTTTCCACCGGCGTGAAGCTGGGTCATGATCACTTCGGCGGCGGAAACGCCTTCCGACTTGTGAATGTCAACGGGAATGCCGCGGCCATTGTCGGTGACGGTGACGGAACCATCGGCGTTGAGTGTCACCACGATGCGGTCGGCGTGGCCGGCAAGCGTTTCATCGATGGCGTTGTCGACGACTTCATAGACCATGTGGTGGAGGCCCGAGCCATCGTCGGTGTCGCCGATATACATGCCGGGGCGCTTCCTGACCGCATCGAGGCCTTTGAGGACCTTGATGGAATCGGCGTCATAGGCCGGCAATTTTGCTTCGTTACCTTGTGGCATCTTTTCTCTTCATCTCCGCCAGGGTTCCCGCTTCCACATGGAAGCACTGGGCCCTGGCCCCCAAACCTTCAAACAAATGGCCGTCCGTTCCTGTCATCCAGGCCTGGCACGCAAGCGCCTCGAGAGTGGCAAAAAGCCCCTCCCGGCGCTGCCTGTCCAAGTGGGCTGCGACCTCGTCCAACAATAGCACAGGAGACAGGTTTGCCACAGCTTTTACTGCTCTGGCCTGCGCCAAAATAAGCCCTATCAACAGGGCTTTTTGCTCGCCTGTCGAGCATTGCGCGGCGGGCCTGGATTTGGGTCCGTGGACGACGATGAAATCACTCCTGTGGGTGCCTTTGAGGGCCCTTCCGGCAGCCCGGTCGGGGAAGCGCGAATCAGCCAGCATCCTACGGTATTCATCCTCGGCGCGCACCGCCGGCATGGCGGAAACCAGGGTTTCGATCTCGCCATCGATGCTGATTTCCCCCCAGGGGAAGGCGCTGGCCGATCTGGTCTCGTGAATGTGTTTTTGCAGGGCCTCCACGGCGGCCAGCCGGGCGGCGGCAATGGCCACGGAGGCTTCGGCCATATGGGCCTCGAGGCTGGCGAGCCAGACGGAGTCGGCACGGGGTTCCTGGAGCAGGAGGTTCCGCTCACGCATGACTTTTTCGAACACGGCGACACGGGAGGAATGTTCGGGATCGAAGGTTGCCACTAGGCGGTCGAGAAAGCGCCGTCTGTCGCCCGCAGGCCCGGCAAAGAGGCGGTCCATGGCGGGGGTGAGCCAGAGCATGCGCATGTATTCGCCCAAGGCTCCTGAGCCCTTCTGCAGGTGGCCATCGATCAGCACGAGGCGGCCGGCGGAGGGGCCATCGGCTTCGCCGGCGGCCACGCTCCAGCCGGTTCCGAGTTTCACTTCGTGGGTAGGCGTGGCCACCTCGGCGGCGATGGCCCAGGAGGAGGCATTCTGCAGATTGGCCAGTTCATCAAAACTGGCACCGCGCAGGCCCCGCCCGGGGGTGAGCAGCGAGATGGCTTCGAGCAGGTTGGTCTTGCCCGCGCCATTGGGGCCGGAAAGGGCAATAAGGCGCGCCGATACGTCCAGCCGGAGGCCGGAATAATTGCGGAAATTGGTCAGGGTCAGGCGGGTGAGAGCAAGGCCAGTTGAATCAGTCACAGTGCATCAAGTTTACACCCGCATGGGCATCAAAACATAGAGGGCCTGATCGTCACTCGGATCCTTGACGATGGTGGGCGAGCCCGCATCGGCCAGCAGAAAACTGATGTGATCGGCCTTCACCTGGCTTGCCACATCCAAGAGGTAGCGGGCGTTGAAGCCGATATCGATGGGGTCGTGGGCATATTCCACCGGCATTTCCTCTTCGGCGGAACCGGAGTCCGGATTGTTGACGGTGAGGGTTAATTTGCCTGCGGCGATATTGAGCTTCACGGCGCGGCCCTTTTCCATGGAAATGGTGGAGACGCGGTCCACCGCGTCGGCGAAGGTTTTGGTGTCGACGTCCAGGACCTTGTCGTTGTTGCGCGGAATGACGCGCTCATAATCGGGGAAGGTGCCGTCGATGAGCTTGGAGGTGAGCACCAGATTGCCGACGGTGAAGCGGATTTTTGAGGACGAGAGGGCGATTTCAACGTCGCCGTCTTCGCCTTCGAGGAGCTTCACCACGTCGAGCACGGTTTTGCGCGGCACGATGATGCCGGGCATGCCCTTGGCGCCCTTCGGCAATGCAATCTGGGCCTGGGCCAGCCTGTGGCCATCGGTGGCCACGGCGCGGAGCAGCGATCCCGCCGCCACTTCATGCAGATAGATGCCGTTCAGGTAATAGCGGGTTTCTTCGGTCGAGATGGCAAAGCGGGTTTTCTCGATGAGGCCTTTGAGATCGGAGGCCGGAAGCGAAAATGTATTCGTCAGGTCGCCACTGGCGAGATCGGGGAAATCCTCAGGCGGCAGGGCCTGCAGGGCAAAGCGCGACTTGCCGGCGAACACCGAAATGCGGCCTGCATCAGGCCCCTGTTCAAGCTGAAGCTGGGCTCCTTCCGGAAGCTTGCGCACGATATCGTAGAGCATATGAGCCGGCACCGTGGCCGAGCCTTCCTTGCCCACTTCGGCCGTGACGGTTTCGACAATCTCGATATCGAGATCGGTGGCCGTCAGGCGGAGATTTGCACCCGCCGCCTGGATGAGGACGTTGGAGAGGATCGGAATGGTGTTGCGCCGCTCCACCACACTTTGCACATGATTGAGCGCCCTGAGAAACGAAGATCGTTCAATCGTCACACGCATAACGGAAATACCCCTGTCCTTGACCCCTTGTGGGCCGTAAACAATGGCCCGAAAGCGGGCGGGGTTCAAGGCTTCCTGTGGATAGGTAGTGGATCAGTATGAATTTCCGCTTTTGACCCAAAGCGGACATTTAAAACCGGGGCGGGCCATGTGGGCTCCGGCATTGTCAAAAATCAATTTTATCCGAACTCGGACCGCATTTAGTACGGAATGGGTCTGACGGCAAAGAACTAGTACCATGCGTCCCCGGCCGTAGTGGCCGCTTTTCACTTGATCGGCTTGTAGGTGAGCGACATCACGCCCAGCGCAAGAGTCTTGGTACTCACAAGTTCAAGTCCCTTCGTGCGCATTCCATCTTTGAAGAATGGCTTTCCGCGGCCAATGATGACAGGATGAACCAGGAACCGAAACTCATCCACGAGATTGGCTTTCATCAACGATTGTACCAGGGTTGCACTGCCAATGACTTGAATTTCTTTCCCGGGCTGCTGTTTCAGCTTGGTTATTTCTCTAGTGACCTTGTCCTTGATGATTGTCGAATTGTTCCAATCTGCTTTCTTCAACTTCGAGGAGACGACAAACTTGGGCGTCTTGTTCAGCTCTCCAGCCAAACCTCCCTCTGCATCATCCGGTAAAGGCGACCAATAGGACGCGAGCATTTTATAAGTGACTTTTCCCAAGAGGAAAGCATCTGCAGCCACAACTCCTGCTTTGATATGCTTTTGCCTGTCTTCACTGTCAAAAGGCATAAACCAGTCCTTCATGGTTTTTGCATCAAAGACGCCATCTAGCGTCACCCATTCCGAAACGACCAGTTTTCTCATCACATTGCCCTTTGTTTCTTAGCTGTCCGATCAGGCAATTTTTCGATAGCTTCCTTTGCACCCTCTTTGCGGTGAAACACCCCTTCGCGCAGCACTTTGGTGGCTGCTTCCTGCTTTAATTTGGGATTTGTGCGAATTGGCGACGTTTCATCCGTCGCTTCAATACCTTCCCGAAACGGCTTGCCATCGTCGTTGCGGGCCACTTCGGCAAACTTGGCCAGTGCTTCCGGCCGTGAACCTTTTGGGTCGATCATCATAATAGAGTCCTTTCTCTAGCGCTGCTCCTGCAAGGTGCGACGCGGCAGTCATTATTTGGGTTTCTCAGGCAGAACCAGAAGAATGGGAGATCCCCTTAATGGACTGTGCAATTAGACAATTCAGGAACGATAAATTGTCTTAAAAATCACTCTTTTGGTTTGTCAGTTGATCAACGCACAACTCGGACTATCGTTCCTGCCAGGGAACAAATAGACCATATCCGCGTTTCATACCGTTACGAAACATGTAGGGCCTAAGGACGATTTGGTGTATGGTGCCAACTCTGAGGGTTCCGCTAGCTCAATTCCAGGGTATTCCGTTCACAACTTCAGCGATCATGTCTGGCCGCCATCTGGCCAGAGTAAGTTTCATATGCCCAAAGTCGTCAAGAAGTCCGAGCATCAGAAAGTTGCGGAAGCTCAGGTCGAAAGCTTCCACGATAATCTTGGGCCATTTGTCGTTGCCGCGGAAACAACCCGCATGCCGATGGTCTTTACCGATGCCATAGCGCCGGATAATCCAATCATTTTTGCCAACGATAGTTTTTTGTCATTGACCGGTTACCCAAGGGAAGAAGTGCTTGGGCAAAAGTTCAATTTCCTGCTGGCGAACGGAGCTGATGGCGAAACGACGACGCGGGTTGTTGCCGAGTTTGCGGGCAAAGCGGGCGAGCATCTGGATATGCTCTGCCGTCGCAAGGATGGCACCGAGTTCTGGGCTGGCCTCCTTTTCAATCCGGTTCGCGACGAGGGCGGCAAAGTCATTCAGCATTTTGTCTCGCTCGTTGATCTGACCCGACACAAGAACGAGCTAGTACAGTCCAAAATGCTCATCGATGAACTGAATCACCGGGTTAAGAACACCCTTTCAACGGTGCAGTCGATCGTCTGGCAGGCACTACGAACTGTCTCCGACCCGACGCTATTGGGAGAAGCCATTGAGTCCAGACTATTGGCACTTTCCCGATCACACGACTTGCTGACCCGTGAAAAATGGAAAAGTGCCAGGCTTACCGATATTGTCCATGATGCCTTGGAGCCCTTCGGCATTTCTGACGGCGATGCGGAACGCATTACCATAAAGGGAATAAACGTGCGGTTTCCGCCAAAAGCGGCTTTAGCCCTAGGCATCGCGTTTAATGAACTGGCTACCAACGCGGTCAAGTATGGAGCCCTTTCAAATGCAGCAGGGTCAATTTTGATCGAGTGGACAATTGAGCCTTCCGCCCAAGGTGATCGATTGATCCTGACGTGGACGGAAAAAGGTGGCCCTTCGGTTTCTCCACCTTCACGCAAAGGCTTCGGTTCACGCATGATTGAACAAGGTCTGACTCATGAACTGGAAGGCACGGCGCACCTCGACTACACACCTGAGGGATTGATCTGCACGATGAATTTCCCCGCCCAGAAGGTTATTCATTATGGATAAGCTGCTTTCAGGCCGGAGCGTTCTGGTCATCGAGGACGAAATGCTGATCCTCATGATGATCGAGGACATGCTGGGCGATCTCGGCTGTAAGTCCATCTCTGTTGCTTCCAAAATCGGTCAGGCGATTACCTTGATTGATGGACAGGTCTTTGACACTGCAATGGTGGACTTGAATCTGAGTGGGGTTGAGAGCTATCCCATAGCCGACGCACTCAAAGCACGCGATGTACCGTATTTTTTCTCCACTGGCAGCAGCGTAACCAGCATCAAAGATGGCTACCGCGATCGCGATGTCCTGAAAAAGCCATTCACTTTCGAACAACTGAGCAACATGCTCTCACGTTCTCTTCGTCGCCAAACTAAAGTTGGGAAGCTCAGGCATTGAAGTCCGCTTGTGGCCCAAAGCGGAAATTCAGACTGACCTACTTCCCTTGTGGATAAGCTACTGTTGTTCCACCAGGCGGATCAGCAGGGCCACTTCCTTGGCCAGCCGGTCATCGGTCTTGATCTGGTCATCGATCTTGCGCACCGCATGGAGCACGGTGGAATGATCGCGCCCGCCGAACCTCCGGCCAATCTCGGGGAGCGAGCGCGAGGTCATTTTCTTGGCGAGATACATGCCGACCTGGCGCGGCACCACAATGGAACGGGCGCGGCGCGGCGAGAGCAGATCGGTGCGCGCCACATTGAAATGGCGGCCGACGATTTTCAGGATGTCGTCGATCTTGATGCGGCACTGGTCCGGATTTGCCGACATGTCGCGCAGGACCATGGCGGCGAGATCGAGGGTGATGGGAGACTTGTTGAACTGCTGATAGGCGACGATGCGGTTCAGGGCGCCTTCGAGCTCACGGCCACCGCCGGTGATGCGGTTGGCGACGAATTCCAGGACTTCATCGGGGATGACTACCGAATGGTCGCGGCTGTTCATGGCGACATAGCGGCCCAGGACGATTTTTCGGCGCAGTTCGAGATCGGGCAGTTCAATATCAATGACAAGGCCGCCCATGAGCCTTGAGCGCATGCGCTGGTCGATGGTATCGAGTTGTGACGGCGGAACGTCCGCCGCCACGATCACTTGCCGCCTCGAATCCACCAGCGAATTAAACGTGTGGCAGAATTCCTGCTGCATGGTCTTGCCCTGCAGGAACTGGAAGTCGTCAATCAACAGCACGTCCACGGACTGGAACTGGTCCTTGAAGGATATGGTGTCGCGGCTTCTCAGCGCCTGGATGAAACTGTACATGAAGCGCTCGGCGGTGAGGAACAGCACCTTGCGCTCGGGATGAATGTCGCGAATGCGGTGGCCGATGGCGTTCAACAGATGGGTCTTGCCAAGCCCTGCGGCGGAATGAATGAACAGGGGATTGAAGGTGACGGGGGCGCCGACATTGGCATCGGTCACCCGGCAGGCGGCCGCATGGGCCAGTTGATTGGAGGTTCCCACCACGAAGCTGTCAAAGGTCTGGGCTGAATCAAGCTGGGTATTGCGCTCGCCCTGCTGCAGAAAATTGGCGCTGGGCGTGGCATTTCCGCGATGCTCCTCAAACGAGGCGCGGGGCTTTTCGACGGGGCGCTCGGCCATTTCGACGGCGCGGGGCGGAGTTACCTGGCCGCGCACCCGCACCTGCACCGCATCTAGCCGGCCAAATTCAGTCTCGGCTATTTTTTGCAGCTTGGCCACATAGTGGTTTTCAATCCAGCTTTTCAGGAAGCGGGTTGGCACCGAGACGATGAGTTTCAGGTTGCAGCAATCTTCCGCATCCATGCGGCCAAACCAGCTGGTGAAAAGATCGTCTCCCAATTCGGCGCGGAGCCTGTGTGACACCCGCTGCCATTTCTGTTTCAGGTCAACTGCTACTGCCAGTTCAGTCATTTTTCCGCGCACTCTCTCGTTGCATTTTTCAACTCAGAACCCCATCGACGCTTCGGGCACAGAAATTCGGCATCGTTCCTGTCAAAAAGAACAATCCACGCCTGTGCGACGCCTCAAACCTACAATTTGGAGAACCTACCCGCCCTTAAACGCCCAAATAACTCCGTGTCAGAAACTTGCCCCACACTCTGACATTTCATTTTCCGCATTCCCTTTGGTGTTAGTATCCGCCGTCTATGTGCCTTCTCTCAGCAGCGTTAAGGCGAACCTACAAAGGCGGAGCGACACACTGCAAGATGAATCAGGCATTGTTCCGTACACGGAGCGCACGCATGAATTGGGCGGTTTTTGAACGCGCCTGCGGACTTTTGCTAACTCTATGATGTGACATTGTGAATCAGGCCTAGGCTGGGGACTGCGCAATTCCCTTGGGCACTGCAATAATTTGGTAATTGCAAAGCAACATGGGCGGAAACCAACATTATTTTTGGCGGCCCATCCCGCTGCCGCGCCAAAGCATTGAAATATTTACATTAACCGTGCCAGATACCGTCCGTCATCTGACAAACAAAAACGCGCCGGAGATGATCCCGGCGCGTTTTCAAATAGTTATGTGGATAACTCTCAGGCGAAAAGAGCCCGGATGCGGCTGGTAAGCCGCGAAATCTTGCGGGAGGCGGTATTCTTGTGAAGAATGCCCTTCTGGGCGCCACGCATCAGCTCTGGCTCGGCGGCCTTCATTGCAATGACTGCTTCTTCCTTGTTGCCGGCGGTGATCGCTTCTTCAACCTTGCGGATGGTGCTGCGCACGCGGCTGGTGCGGTTCTTGTTGATGGTTGCGCGGCGCGCCGAAACGCGCGTTGCCTTCTTTGCCGATTTTGTATTGGCCATTGAACTTTCCTGACTGAATTGAGATGGGCGGCTTATAACGAGGCCGGGCAGGCCCGTCAATTGTCGAATGGACGAGGGTTAAAGAGACTTATTTATATGCCGGCTTTATACATTGGTAACCATGGCTTTCAGCACCTCAACCTATCTTGGCATCGACCTCGGGACGACGGCGCTTAAATGCCTCATCACCGATCATAAACAACGGGTTGTGGGGCTAGCCGAAGTTTCCCTGCCGACCTCGCGGCCGCGGCCCGGCTGGTCGGAACAGGAGCCACGGAAGTGGTGGCTGGCCCTGCAAAAGGCCTGCAAAATGCTGCGTTCCAGGCAGCGGACGAAATGGTCGCGCATCGCGGCCATCGGGCTTTCCGGGCAGATGCATGGAGCCGTGGTTCTGAATGCCCACGGCAAGGTTCTTCGCCCCGCCATTCTGTGGAATGACGGGCGCGCCGGGGCGGAAGCCGCTGCCTTCAACGGGAAATTTTCCGATGTCGGGCAGATCGCCGGGGTGGCGGCGGTGGCGGGCTTTACCGCGCCCAAGCTTCTCTGGCTGCGGACCCATGAGCCCAGGATTTTCAAACAAATTGCCATGGTACTGGCGCCCAAGGATTTCCTGCGCTTCGAGATGAGCGGCGACTTCATCACCGATCCTTGCGATGCCTCGGGCATGCTGCTTCTTGATGTGGCACAAAGGAAGTGGTCACCGGCCTTGGTGGAGGCAGCGGGCATCAGGCTTGAGAATCTTCCGCGCATCGATGAAGGCCCGCGCCCATCCGCCACTCTTCACAAGAGCGCGGCTGACTTTCTGGGGCTTCCTGCAGGGCTTCCCATTGCAACGGGAGCCGGCGATGCGGCGGCTTCGGCCATCGGCATTGGCGCCATCCATGATGGCGATGGCTTTATTTCGCTGGGAACTTCGGCGCAGTATTTTGTGACCACAAAGAGTTTCCGGCCGCGGCCACAGCAGATGATCCAGGCGCTGGGCCATGGCCTGCCTGACCTCTGGTATCAGGTGGCGGCACTCCTCAATGGGGCCAGCGCGCTGAGCTGGCTGAACGGGGTTTTACAGGGCGGCAATATTCAAACGCTTTTGCGGCGCAGCCAGCGGCGCTATGGCGGGCCGGGACGCCTTCTGTTTTTGCCCTATCTCAGCGGCGAACGCACACCGCATAATGACCCTTTGGCGCGGGCGGCCTTTCACGGCCTCCATGCGGGCACCACGCAGGAGGATTTGGCGCTGGCGGTTCTTGAAGGGGTGGCCCTGTCGCTGGCGGATTGCCAGGATGTGCTGGAGCAAAGCGGCACGCGCGTTGCGGAACTGCTGGTGGTGGGCGGCGGCACGCGCAGCGCCTTCTGGATGCAAATGCTTGCCAATGTTCTTAACCGGCGGATTACCATTCCCAAGGGATCGGACGTTGGGGCGGCATATGGCGCTGCCCGGCTGGCGCGGCTTTCGATTACTGGCGAAGCCATAGCCGAGGTTTGCAGCAAGCCAAAGGCCCTGTTGCATCTGGAGCCCGATCAAAAACTTTCCAAAGCCTATGCGGATCGGCTAGGAGATTTCCGGGCGCTTTACGGCGCATTGAAAGGATTAAGCGATGTATAGCGAAACGCGGCCCTGGGGCACATTCCATATTCTGGATGAAGGCGTTGGCTTCAAGGTGAAGCGCATTGTGGTCAATCCGGGGGGCAGGCTTTCGCTGCAAAGCCACAAGCACCGGGGCGAGCATTGGACGGTGGTGACCGGGGTTGCCACGGTTACGGTCGGCGACACGGTGCAGGATCTTTCGCGCTCGCAGCACATTGATATTCCCAAGGGCGACAAGCACCGGCTGGAAAACCTTAGTGATGGCATGGTAGAGATCATCGAAGTGCAGTTCGGCGATTACCTCGGCGAGGATGACATCATCCGCTATGATGATGTTTACAACCGCACATGAGCCAGCGCATCGGCATTGATCTCGGCGGCACGAAGATTGATGCCGTAACACTTTCGGCGAGGGGAGAAACTTTATTCGAGAAACGGGTGGCGACGCCGAAGACTTATGAGGGCGTGGTTGCGGCGATAGCTGACCTTGTGCGCGAAGCGGGCGACGGAAGCGTTGGCATTGGTTCGCCGGGGTCGAGCTCGCGCCTGACCGGGCTGTGGCGCAATGCCAACATCCTGTTTTGCAACGGCAAGGCTTTCCAGCATGATCTTGAAGCGGCGATCGGGCGGCCGGTGAAAATGGAGAACGACGCGAATTGCTTTGCGCTGTCGGAAGCCATTGACGGCGCCGGCCAGGGCTATGCGGTGGTTGCGTTCTTCACGGTGGGAACGGCGCTGGGCGGCGGGCTTGTGGTGAACGGCAAGCTGGTGGTGGGGGCCAATGGCGAGGCCGGCGAATTCGGCCATACGGCGCTCCCCTGGCCCAATGACAGCGAGTGGCCGATGCTGGCCTGCTATTGCGGGAAGAAGGGCTGCGCCGAGCAATATGTTTCGGGCACGGGCCTGCAGCGCGATCATCTCAGCGTTACGGGCGAAGATATTTCAAGCAAGGAGATCGTGGCGCGGGCACGGCGTGGCGACGCGAAGGCGCTGGCTTCGCTGCAACGGTTGCAGGACCGTTTTGCGCGAGTTGCCGCGAACATCGCCTGCGTGGTTGACCCGGATGTGTTTGTGATCGGCGGCGGGCTCAATGAATTGCCCGAACTGGTCGAGCAACTGCCGCCGCTGATTTCGCGCTACAGCTTTTCAGGGACGGCGGTGGCCAAAGTCGTGCGCGCCAAACACGGCGAAAAAAGCGGCGTACGCGGGGCGGCGAGGCTGTGGGATTAGACCCTTTTATCGTGCATTATAATGCGCACTAACTATTGACTTTTTATGTTTATTGCCGTAACCAGGCGGCAATGGGCAATGAAACAAACACACGGAAAGTCATTGCCCGCCTGGAGCGTGAAGGCTGGTTAAAAATTCATGGCGGACGCCATGACAAATTCGAGCATCCTTCCCACCCGGGACTTACCTTGATTGTGCCGCGCCACCGGGAGCTTTCGCCCGGCGTGGCGCGTGACATCGCCAAGAAAGCAGGATGGATTTGATGACCCAGTATATTGGCATTCTCGACGGCAGCGGAAAGACCTATGGGGTGCGCATTCCGGACCTTCCAGGCTGCTATGGTGGCGGCGCAACACCGGAGGCGGCCATTGCCGATGCCATGTCCGCCGCGCGGGAATGGATCGCCCAGCGTGAAACCAAAGGCGAGGCACCGCCCAAAGCGCGCAGCATGGTGCAAATCCTGAAGGCCGGCGAAATCGATGCAAAGCGGAATGAAGCCGCCGTCATTTTGCCCGTTGTGCTGGATGCGGGCCGCACGGTTCGCGCCAATCTGACCTTCGATGCGGGCCTGCTTGAAGCCATTGACGCGGAAGCTTCACGGCGCGGCCTCACAAGATCCGCCTTCCTTGCCAGCGCGGCGCGTGAAAGGCTGGAACTTGCGTGATACGGCGAGGTTGTGGGGTTAACACCATCAACTTTGGTTAAACCGAAATTCCAATTGTTTTCCTTCTCCCCGGCGGGGAGAAGGCGGGGCCCAAGCGCAGCTTGGGAGGATGAGGGGGAACAGGTGATGCAATTGCGAGGCCTGCTCCCCCTCACCTTCCCAACACTTACGTGTTGGGCCCCTTCCTCTCCCCCATGGGGCGAGGAAAAAGTAGAAGATGATCAGTGTTAAGGCTTCTCCCACTTGCCGCTTTTTTCGGAGCGGAAGAAGGCGTCGATGATTTTCATATTCTGGATGGCGTCTTCGACACCCCAGACGGCTTTTTCTTCCTTGCGGATCACGCGGCCGAAGGCTTCGGCCTGCAACTGGTACTGGTCGGATACGGGCAGTTCATGCCAGGTGCCTTCGTTCATCTGCATGCCCTGGACGAAATAGCGGTTGGGCTTGTCCGGCGGGGCGTTGAAAGGAATTTCAACTTCGATGCGGCCCTTGGTGCCGCCGATCTGGGCGCGCTGCCAGGGGGCGAGCTGGGTTGAGATGGTGAAGGTCAGATGACGGCCATTACCGAAATCCGCGAGGCCGCCGGCCATCCGGTCGGTCTTGAATTTTGGATCCCAGTCGAAAGTTGCGATGACGCGCTTGGGCTCGGCGCCAAACATGAAGCGCGATACGGTGATGGGATAGCAGCCGATGTCATAAAGCCCGCCGCCGCCGATATCGGCCATGTTGCGGACGTTCCTGGGATCGCGGTTGAAGTAGGTGAAGTAGACCTGCACGGCGCGCACCTCACCGATATCGCCCTTCTTCGCATGCGCCCTGGCGGCCAGCCATTGCAGGCTGTGGCGTACCATGAAGGCTTCGGCCACGTAAATGCCCTTGGGAATTTTGCGGAGCTTGGCCGCTTCTTTGGCGGACATGGCGATGGGTTTTTCGCAGAGGACATGCTTGCCGGCCTTGGCGGCGGCCAGCGTCAGGGGCACGTGCAGATGATTGGGAAGGGGATTATAAACCGCCTCGATTTCCGGGTCGGCCAGCATCGCCTCATAGGAGCCATAGGCCTTGGGGATGCCCAACTTGGCGGCGGCCGCCTGGGCGGATTTGAGCTTGCGCGAGGAGATGGCAACGATCTCAATATCCCGGCTTTTCAGCATGCCGGGAAGGACTTTTTCCATGCCGATATTGGCGGTTGAGATTATTCCCCATTTTACAGGCTTCATGACGTTCCTCTTGGTTGTTTTGTATGACTATAAGGGGGCCATTCCGATATGTACATAAATGTCGTTTTCAGCCCGAAGCGGCGAAATACTCCGCTTGACGAGCAATGGGGGTTTGGCGCTAGTCTCTTGTTATCTTCCGCTAAATTCAAAAACTTCAGCGGATATAACAGGGAGAAACCAAATGACTTCAATCGTGACCAAATTTTTGGGCGCCGGCGTGGCAGGCGTGGGCCTTTTCGCCATGGCAACAGCCGGCATGGCCGCCGATGCCGAAAGCTGCAAGACGGTGCGCTTTGCGGATGTGGGCTGGACCGACATTCAGGTGACCACCGGGGCAACCCAGGTGGTGCTCGAAGCTCTGGGCTACACGCCGGACGTCAAGACCCTTTCGGTTCCGGTGACCTATGCCTCTTTGAAGAACAAGGACATCGACGTGTTCCTCGGCAACTGGATGCCAAGCATGACCGCCGACATCAAGGCCTATACCGATGACAAGTCGGTTGAAACCATCGGCACCAACCTGGAAGGTGCGGGCTACGGCCTCGTCGTTCCACAATATGTGGCCGATGCAGGCGTCAAGAGCCTCGCCGACGTGGGCGCCCAAAAGGACAAGTTCGATGGCAAGATCTACGGCATCGAAGCGGGCAATGACGGCAACCGCATAATCGGCACGATGATTGAGGATGCCAAGAACAACCTTGGCGGCTTTGAGCTGGTGGAAAGCTCGGAAGCGGGCATGCTGACCCAGGCCGAAAAGGCGATGAAGAACAATGAATGGATCATCTTCCTCGGCTGGACGCCGCATCCGGTCATGGGCGACATGAAAATCGCCTATCTCGACGGCATGGGCGATTCCGGTTTCGGTGCCGCCACGGTTCTCACCAACGTGCGGGCGGGCTACACCAGCGAATGCCCGAATGTCGGCAAGCTGCTCAGCAATCTCAAGTTCAGCCTCGCCATGGAAGGCGCCATGATGGGACCGGTGCTCAAGGATGGTGCCGATCCGAAGGCAACAGCGCTTGAGTGGCTTAAAGCCAATCCTGATACCGTGAAGCCCTGGCTTGAGGGTGTCACCACCTTCGACGGCGGCGATGCGGCAGCGGCCGTCGCGGCGGCGCTTGCCAAGTAAGCCTCACTGATTTTTGAGTTCACGACAGGTCTTTCCGGCGAAGCAGTTTGCCTTCGCCGGAAAGTCAGCTAGTTTGATCGCGAGTCTACGGCCAAAGAAGCGGACGGCGCCCACTACGGAACCGATCTGACGGGGTCGCCTACATTTCCGAGGGGGAAGGCACGATGGATCCGGTTTCAAAGCTGATTGCCACCTACAAGATTCCGGTGGGCCCATGGGGCAAGGCGTTCATTGATTTCATCGTCACCTATTTCCAGTGGTTTTTTGATGCGCTGTCGGCGGTGCTCGAATGGGGGGTTGAGGGCACGACTTTTCTTCTGCTGCAGTCGCCGCCGGTCATTCTCGCCATTGCCCTTGCCGGGCTTGCCTACTGGCTGCAAAAATCGCGACCCCTTGCCGCCGTGGTTTTGATCGGACTGCTCTTCATCATCAACCAGGGCCTGTGGAAAGAAACGGTTCAAACGCTGGTTCTCGTCGTCTTCGCCACGGCGCTTTCGATGCTGATCGGCGTGCCGCTCGGCATATGGGCGGCGCACAAACCGCGCGTCTGGCGGATCACGCAGCCGGTTCTCGACCTGATGCAGACCATGCCGACCTTCGTTTACCTCATTCCGATCCTCATTCTTTTCGGTTTGGGTGCGGCCCCTGCCCTCATCGTGACCGTCATCTTTGCCATGCCGGCGCCGGTGCGGATGACCTATCTGGGGCTCACCTCAATCCCCAAGCCAATGCTTGAAGCAGGCGAAAGTTTCGGCGCCACAAAGCGGCAATTGCTGTGGAAGGTGGAACTGCCGGCGGCACTGCCGTCGATCATGGCGGGGCTTACGCAATGCATCATGCTGTCGCTCTCCATGGTGGTGTTCGCAACCCTTATCGGGGCGCCCAGCCTTGGCAATCCGGTGAACAAGGCGCTGGCCAACCGCAACATTCCGCTTGGCATTGAAGCGGGTCTCGCCATCGTCATTCTTGCGATCATTCTCGACCGGGTTCTTGCGGTGAAAGCGGGAGCAAAGAAATGACCACGGCGGTTGAATTCAAGAACGTCGATATTCTTTTCGGCAAGGACATCCGCGAGGCGCTGGGCATGCTTGATGCGGGCAAGAGCCGGGCCGAGATTCTGGAAAAAACCGGCGCGGTGCTGGGCTCGGCCGGGGCCAGCCTGGTGGTGAAAGAGGGGGAAATCAGCGTGCTCATGGGGCTTTCGGGTTCCGGCAAATCCACGCTGCTGCGCGCAGTCAACGGCCTCAACAAGGTGTCGCGCGGAAATGTTTTCGTGCGCGACGGCAACAAGATGGTTGATGTCGTCACCTGCGACGAGGCCACGCTGCGCCATGTGCGGCAGGGCCAGGTGGCCATGGTGTTCCAGCAATTTGCTTTGCTGCCGTGGCGCACGGTGGCGGAAAACGTGGGCTTTGGACTGGAGCTTGCGGGCATGGCGGAGGCCGAGCGCAAGGAGAAAGTCGACAAGCAGTTGAAGCTGGTGGGGCTTGACCAGTGGTCGGGGAAATATGTGCATGAACTTTCCGGCGGCATGCAGCAGCGCGTCGGGCTGGCGCGGGCCTTTGCCACGGAAGCGCCGATATTGCTGATGGATGAGCCGTTCTCGGCGCTCGATCCGCTGATCCGGACCAAGCTGCAAGACGAGCTTTTGCAATTGCAGAAGACGCTGAAGAAAACCATCATCTTTGTGAGTCATGATCTCGAGGAGGCCCTCAAGATCGGCAATCACATCACCATCATGGAGGGCGGGCACATCGTGCAGACGGGGCGGCCGGAAGATATCGTGCTGCGGCCGGCCAATGATTATGTGAGCGAGTTCATCGCCAATGTAAATCCGCTGAGCGTGCTGACGGCGTGGAACGTGATGCGCGGGAAAAGCGAACTGGAATCAGCCGGGCGCGGCTGGATCTGGCTGGATCGCCGCAAGACGACGCGATTCAAGCTGGACAAGGACAACAAGGTGAGCGAGGTGGAAAGAAATGGCGCAGTGGCCACCTGGGTTTCCTGCGCCGAGGCACACAAGGAACTCGGCAAGAAGGACCATCCGGTATTCTGGGCGACGCCCGGCACCTCGCTCAAGACCGTCATGCTCGCTATGCACCGGGCCGATACGGCGCCGGTGGCGCTGTTCAATGACGACAACACATTTGCCGGCGCCATCGGGGTGCGCGATGTGCTGCAGGCGGTGCTGCGAAGGTCAGAGTAAAAGTATTTTTTCCTCTCTCCTGTGGAGAGAGGAAGGGGCCCGCGCGGTACGCGTGGGAAGGTGAGGGGGTGCAGGTTTTGCAATTGACTTACCTACGCCCCCTCACCCTCCCATTGCTTGCGCAATGGGCCCCGCCCTTTCCCCCATGGGGCGAGGGAAATTCTACCGCCAGCTTGATCCCGCGCCGAGCGGCGGAATAGCGAGGTAGCTGGCGATCGACTGGCCGATGTCGGCGAAGGTTTCGCGGCGGCCAATTGGGCCGGGCTTCATGCCCTTGGCATAGGTGAGAACCGGTATGCACTCACGGGTGTGGTCCGTTCCTTTCCAGGTGGGATCGTTGCCATGGTCGGCGGTGAGCACCAGGAGGTCGCCCTCTTCCATCGCTTCGAAGACGCGGGGCAGCATCGCATCATAGTGTTCCAGCGCCTTGCCGTAACCAATGGGATCACGCCGGTGGCCGAAATTGGTATCGAAATCGACAAAGTTGGTCATGATGAAGCCGCCAGCAGGCAACGTCTCAATGGCTTCCAGCGAGGTGCGCATCAGTGCCTCGTGGCCCGCAACCTTGATTTCACGGCCGGTGCCGGAGTGGGCGAAAATGTCGCCGATCTTGCCGACCGAGACGACAGTGCGGCCCGCCTTGGTGAGGCAATCGAGAAGCGTGGGCGAGGGCGGCAGCACCGCATAATCCTTGCGGTTGGCGGTGCGGGTGAAATTTCTAGCAGCGGTGCCGATGAAGGGACGCGCAATAACGCGGCCGATGTTCAGTTCATAGGTCAGCTCGCGGGCGATCTTGCAGACGTCATAGAGATGCTGAAGGCCGAAAGTTTCTTCGTGAGCGGCGATCTGGATGACACTGTCGGCGCTTGTATAGACAATGGGCTTGCCGCTCGCCATGTGTTCCACACCGAGCTCTTCGATAATTTCCGTACCCGAAGCATGTTTGTTTGCGAGTATTCCCGGAAGACTGGCCTGCCTGATCAATTCATCGGTCAATGATTTTGGGAAAGTTGGAATTATGTTGGGGAAATAGCCCCAGTCGAAGGGAACCGGCACGCCGGCGATTTCCCAGTGGCCGGTGATGGTGTCCTTGCCGCGGGAGATTTCGGTGGCGAAGCCCCACTGGCCTTTGATCTCGGTGCTTGCGAGAGGATTTTTTCCCGTGCACGCTTCTGCTGCCAGGCCAAGTCCAAGCGAGGCCAGATTGGGAATGTTCAGCTTCATTCTCCCGGCGATATGCACAAAGGTGTTGGCCCCTTCATCGCCATATTTTTTGGCATCCGGCGCGCCGCCGATGCCGAAACTGTCGAGGATGAAAAGGAAAACGCGGCTCATTTGGCGATGCGTGCGATGACGCAAGAGGTTGGGCGCTTCGGTTTTCCCAAGACGTAAGCGGCGCGGATGATTTTCTGGGCGCGTTCGAAGCTGGCTTCGTCGCGCGCGTGGATGATGGCGAGCGGGTTTGATTTGTCCACGGCCGCGGCCTTGCCTGCGAGCGCGCTCAAGCCAACGGCATGATCGATTTTATCGGCGGCCACACGCCTGCCCCCGCCCAATTCAATGACGGCAAGGCCCAGGGCGCGGGTATCAATGGATTCGATCTTGCCGGATTTCGCGGCATGAACGGCGCGGATGATAGGAGCGGACCTCAAGTGTTTTGCAGGGTGATCGAGAAAGTCGTGGGGGCCGCCTAGGCCTGAGACCATGCGTTGGAAACGTTCGG
>DATLDM010000071.1:0-10004 GCA_035525875.1 Aestuariivirga sp. | reverse complement strand
ATGAGCTTCGCGCAAGTTTCCATGGTCAACGGCAACCCCAATCCGAAAGCGATTTTCCCGGAGCTCGGCTGGCTCGACCTGCCGGTCATCGTGCCAATACTTGTTGGCATTGGCTGTGGGCTCATTGCCGGCCTGATCAACGGATTGCTGATCGCCTACACCCGCATACCGCCTTTTATCGCCACGCTTGGTATGATGGTTTCCGCCCGCGGCCTCTCCCGCTGGTGGTCGAACGGCAACCCGATCTCGTTCCCGACCGAGAGTTTCGCTGGCATCTCGAACGGCGACTTCCTCAGCTGGCTCAGCTTCGGGCTGTTCTCGTGGCAGGGAATCAACCCGGTCCTGATCTTTATTTCGCTCGCCGTGCTCTTCCACTTGGTCCTAACCTACACGAGATACGGCAAGCACTGCTATGCCATCGGCTCGAACGAGGAAGCGGCGCGCATTTCCGGGGTCAAGGTCGAACACCACAAGGTTCTGGTGTACTCCATAGCCGCGATATTGGCCTCCGTCGCAGCCCTGGTGGTCAGTTCCAAGAATCTCACGGCGCAGGCCGGCATGGGCGTGATGTACGAGCTCGACGCCATTGCCATGACCGTGATCGGCGGCGTCTCGCTCTCCGGCGGCCGCGGCTCGATCATCGGCACGGTCATCGGCGCCTTGATCTTTGGCGTGATCATCTCGGGCTTCACCTTCCTGAAGCTCGACGCCTATTACCAGGAGATGGTGAAGGGTGTCATCATCGTGGGCGCCGTGGTATTGGATCAATGGCGGCAGCGCCGCCAGGCAATAGGGGGCTAAGCCATGGAAGAAGTCATTCTGCGCACCGAAGGGCTGACCAAGCACTATGGCGGCGTCCATGCCCTGGAGAATGCGAACTTCGAACTCCGCATGGGCGAGCATGTCGCCATCATGGGCGACAATGGCGCGGGCAAGTCAACTTTTGTCCGGCAGATCACCGGCGTCGAGCAGCGCACCAGTGGAAAAATCATCTTCGGCGGACAGGAGGTGCACTTCAAAGGCCCGCTTGATGCCCGCCAGGCCGGGATCGAGACGGTGTTCCAGAATCTGGCGCTGGCCGACGATCTCGATGTTCCCTCGAACCTGTTTCTCGGCCGGGAAAAAATCTGGCTCAATCTCGGCCCATTCTCGATCCTCGATTTCAAGGGGATGCGGGCGGCAACCGAAAAGGCCCTGCTGCGCACCGCGGTGAAAATTCCAAACCTCAGCAATTCCATCCGCAAAATGTCCGGCGGCCAGCGGCAATGCGTGGCAATCGCCCGCACCGCGACGTTCGCCTCGAAACTCATCATCATGGACGAGCCGACAGCCGCACTCGGTGTTCAGGAGACAACACAGGTCGAAAACATCATCCGCACCTTGAAGGCCAACGGCGAGCCCTTGATCATCATCTCGCACAACATGCGGCAGGTCTTCGATCTTGCCGACCGGATCGTCGTCTTCCGCCGCGGGCGGATCGTGGCGAACCTGAACAAGAGTGAAACCAGCGGCCAGGATGTCGTCGCCTATATCACCGGCGCCAAGACCGGAACCGAATATGCGGATGCTGCGTGAACGAAATGGCCAAGATCGTTGTGCAAACCGACAAGGCGCCGAAATCGCCTGCCAGTTACAGTCAGGCGATTAAATCGAATGGCCTGGTTTTTGTCTCCGGGCAGGGGCCTTTCGACGCCAAGACCGGCGAAGTCGTCGGCGAGACGATCCAGCAGCAAACGGCCCAGTGCTTCAGGAATATTGAAGCAATCCTGCAGGCTGCAGGAAGCTCGCTGGATAAGGCGGTTAGCGCTACTTTTATTCTGGTGGAAGAAAGCGATTTTGCGGGAATGAATGAAGAATGGGTGAAGTGGTTTCCAAAGGACCCGCCGGCACGGCAGGGAGCAAAACTTCCAATTCGCCCCACGGGAATGAAAATATCAATCGCGCTCATTGCCGAGGCATAGCGCCGATTGCCGCCTGATCAAGCCGCCACTTGAAACGCCGCCAGCTTCTGGCGGTAGCTCAGGGCCTCGGCAATATGCAGCCGCGCGATTTGCTCGCGGCCATCGAGATCGGCAAGGGTGCGGGCCACGCGCAAGACCCGGTGATAGCCCCGCGCTGAAAGGCCCATGGCATCGGCCGCATCGCGCATCAGCTTGAGGCCGGCCTGATCCGGCTGGGCGATTTCTTCCAGCAGCGCGCCATCGGCCTGCGCATTGATGCGCAAATGCGCCATGCCGAGTTTTTCAAAGCGCTGCTTCTGTCTGAGGCGCGCCGCGGCAACACGGACGGCAACATCGGCGCTAGTTTCCTTCGGCGGCGGCAAGGTGAGATCGGCAATGCGCACCGCCGGCAATTCAATCTGGATATCCATCCGGTCAAGCAGCGGCCCGGAAATGCGCCCCTGATAATCCGTGGCGCAGCGCGGGCCCTTGCGGCAGGTGTGGCCGGGTTCACCCGCCATGCCGCATTTGCACGGGTTCATCGCGGCCACGAGCTGGAATTGCGCCGGATAGGTCACGTGATAATTGGCGCGGGCAACAACGGTCTCGCCCGTCTCCAGCGGCTGCCGCAAACTTTCCAGAACGCGCGGCTGGAATTCCGGAAGTTCATCGAGAAACAAAACGCCGTGATGGGCCAGCGCCATTTCACCGGGTTTGGCGCGCAAGCCTCCGCCAACAAGGGCGGGCATCGACGCCGAATGATGCGGGCTGCGGAACGGCCTCCGCCGCGACAGCCTCCCATCCTTCAATTCGCCGCCGAGCGAAGCCACCATGCTGACATCGAGCATTTCGCGGGGATCCATCGGCGGCAATATCGACGGCAGGCGCTGCGCCAGCATGGACTTGCCCGCACCGGGCGGCCCCACCATCAAGAGATGATGCCCGCCGGCTGCCGCAACTTCCAGCGCGCGCTTGCCGCTTTCCTGTCCCTTGATGTCGCGAAGATCAGGCAGCACGCCAAGCTCAGGCGCCAGCGCCGGCTTCGGCGCCGAGAGCACCTGGGTTCCCTTCACATGATTGATGAGCTGAATGAGATTGTCGGGCGCCAGGATATCAATGTCCTCGCCGGCCCAGGCCGCTTCCGCGCCGGAGGCAGGGCAAGCTCGCCCAGCACGACATAGCGGTTCAAAAATCCGGCGGGATGACGCCGAGCGCCGAGAGCACCGCGAGTGCGATGGGCAGATCGAAATGGCTGCCTTCCTTGGGCAGATCAGCGGGCGAGAGATTGATTGCCAAGCGCTTGCCCGGCAGGCCGAGGCCAATGGCATAGAGTGCGGCGCGCACCCGCTCGCGGCTTTCGGCCACCGCCTTGTCGGGCAGGCCCACGATATGAAACTGCACCTGGCCCGAAAGAAACTGCGCCTGCACATCGACCGCCACGGCCTCAATGCCCTGAAACGCCACCGTCGCCACCCGTGATGTCATCGCCCTGTTCCCGCCCAATAGGAACAGGACGCTAGCCCGGATCAAATTCCGGCGCAAGAACATTTAGTGAACAGCAGGATTCGTGATTCTACACCGCTGGCGGGCGGCACAAGCGTGAGAAAGTCAAGTCATATTGATCCGTATACGGATGATTTATGTTTCAGCTTGTGTCGGGCTTCAGCGCCTCCCATGCAAGGGCGTGGCATTCGGTGAGGATTTCATCGATCTCGTGAATGGGTTTCTTCCGGTGGCCGGGAGGTTGGCCGGGACGGAGCGGCGACTGGAACTTCAGAATTGGCACCTTCTCCCGCCTCGCCGTTGCGCGTACCAGACGCTTGGCCTGGCCCGGCAGGTCGTCAAGGGCGGACTTGAGGGCCTGGAGCCTCCGGGTGATACGTGCCGAGTTGACAAGGCCATCGGGCGGCGGAGAAAGAACAACGGGCCGCGGGGCCGCCACCATGGAATCATACGGGAAGACATGGATGCGCGGGGGATTCTTTGAGTATTTTAAGCGGCGCTGGACAAGCTCCGGGAAGTGTTTCCGGGGATCGAAGAGCCGGAAGGCGGGAAGCCTGCTTCCGCCACTCTTTGATATGATCTGCCCCTTGGGCATGGGACGGGAGGGTGCCACCTTCACCACAAGGCCCCGTGCCGCGATGACCACAAGCCGTCGCACGGCGGATTCGGCGGGCCGCAGCACCCGCAGCACCGCCCGGTGGAGGGGATGCGGAATCCGCACCGCCGTGGCGTCACCATCCAGCCCCAGCAGGGCGAACAGGGCCGCAATGATGCGGTTGAGCGCTACCCGGTTGAGTTCGATGGCTCCGGCCCAGTTAAAGTCCCTCTTCCAGTTCATGTGGTTCCTATCCTGCACAAAGAACAAAACAGGAACATATGCCTGGAATGGGAGTGTGTCAACAGGGATAGGAAAATAAATTTTGACCACCTAATTGCCCTGTCTTGCCATTGAACGGACAATGTACTACGTTTCTGCCATGATCCGCACATGGCGAAATGCGGCGACACGAAAACTCTGGGACGAAGAACGCTCAAGCCGTTTTCGCGGCCTGGACTTGGACGCGGCGTTGGAGCTGCTGGCAGCGCTTAACGTGGCAAAGAGCCTGAATGACTTGAGCCCGTTGAAAAGCGTTGGCCTTCACAAGCTGAAGGGCAGCCGCAAGTCGCAATGGGCCATGACGGTGAACGCACGCTGGCGCATCTGTTTCGAATTTCGCGACGGTGATGCTTACGAAGTAGAAATTGTTGATTATCACAAGGGGTAAACCATGGCACCTGCAATACATCCCGGACGCCTTCTCCGCCGTGAAATGGAGGCGCGCAAGCTCAGCGCCAACCGGCTTGCGCTCGATCTCGGCGTGCCGTCGGGGCGCGTTACCGATATTCTCAACAGCCGCCGTTCGATCACGGCGGATACCGCCCTTCGGCTGGCGCTCTACTTCGGCAATTCAGCGCAATTCTGGCTCGACCTGCAAAGCCAGTACGACATCGCCATCGTGGAACGCAAACACGGCGCTGAAATCAAGAAGCGCGTTCATCCGGCAGATGCGGCGTGAGACAAAAGAGGCGAAGACTATGACCCGCAAAGAATTCTATAGGAAGGAAAAATATATAGCCTTGCATGCGCAGTCGCGCAGGTTTCGCATTGTCAAATACTGCGTGCTGCTCGCCGTCGCAGTTGGCGTGTATGTGTGGAAGGGTTTGGCTGCCACAGGGCTCTTGTTTCTTCTGCTTTTTCTCGCGAGCATTTGTTTGCATTTCTTCTTTCGCTGGAAAACTGAAGGCTGGACAAAGTCCTGGGGGCTTTACAAGCGCATTCCCTTCGAAGGGGAATAATGCGGCGCCACTGCCGCCGCCTTTCCACCGCGGCAGACTTCATGTATTGAATCCTCCGGAGAATAACGTCAGCAAGGGAATAAGCCATGAACGAAGCACTCCTGTTTCTGCATTTTGTCGGCCTCATGCTCGGTGCGGCCGGGGGTTTTGCCAGCGCCATCATCATGCGCCGGGCGCTTACAATCCCCGCTGACGAGGCCAAGGTGCTGCGCGGCCTTGGGCCGATACTTTCAAAAGTCTCCGCCACCGGCGTGGCAGTCCTCTGGGTCACCGGCCTCATCATGGTGTGGAGCAAGTGGGGCGGCCTTGAGAGCCTGCCGCAAATGTTCTGGGTAAAGGCCATCTTCATCCTGTCGCTCACCGTCATGACCGGCCTCATTCACATGACCTACGCTGAAATCCGCAAGGGCAACCCCGCCGCGGCCGCACGGCTTCCCAGGTTCGGGCCGATGGCCGGAGTATCGGCCTTGCTTGCAGTGCTTTTCGCCGTGCTGGCCTTCAACTAGGATGCCGCTCAAAGACATCGAAGGTTCGAACGGGCTGATCCGCTTCGTCCGGCAAAACCAGCTTGTCGTGTTTGTTGCCCTCGCCTACGCGCTGTCCTGGTGGGCGTGGATTTGGTATCGCCTTGACCCTGTAAACGTTGAGGCCCCCATCCTGCCCATTGGCCCGCTCCTGGCGGTGCTGATCGTGCTGGCGATGGTGGGCGGCTGGCCGGCAATCAAGGGTTTGCTGCGCAGGATTGTGCACTGGCGCGTGGGCTGGAAATGGTATGCGGTGGTGCTTCTGCTTCCCCTGGCACTCACGCTCTCCGCCTTCGCCATCAACCTTCTTCTGGGCGCCCAGCGCGTTGCGGGCATTGAGGTTCCGGGTGCCGGCCAGATGGCCGTTCGCTTTGTCTTCATCTTCCTGTGGATTGGCCTGGGCGAAGAGCCGGGCTGGCGCGGCTTTGCCCTGCCGCGGCTTCTCGTGGGCCGCACCGCCCTTGCCGCCGCGGTGATTGTCGGACTCATTCATCTGGTCTGGCATGCGCCGCTCTACGGCGTTGAGTATGACTCCGCCAATGTCTGGCCCTGGGGCATCAGCGTTGTCTGCTATTCCATTGTGGTGTGCTGGATCTATCTTCACACGGGCGGCAGCCTTCTGATGCCGATGCTCATGCACGCCTCGAACAACACCATTGCCTTTGTCTGGCGCATGTTCGAAGGCGGCGATCAGTTCCGCCTGTGGTGGATATGGTGCGCCTTGTGGGTGATTGCCGCAATCGTGGTGGTCCTCGCCACGGGCCCGAACCTTGCGCGCAATGATACGAAGACGGCAATCAAATAGCTGTCAGGCAGATGTTTTGAGAAAATCAGAACCGCCAGTTCACGCCGAAGCGTACCAGGTTGGTTTCAAGGCCAACGCGGTCAAATATGAATGTCGCACTGAGATCTTCAGCGGCCAGATCAATGTAAAGATATTCCGCCTTCACCGTCATCCTGTCCGATATGGCCCATTCCGCGCCGCCGCCCACTGCATAGCCCACGGCTGTCTTGTCAAAATTTGAGGGACTAGAGCCGAAAACATCCGCTTCCAGTCCGCCCAAGGCCAGACCACCGGTTGCAAAAAACAGAAGATCTTCATGGATGAAACCAACTCTGCCCCGGATCGTCGAGAGCCAGTCCAGATCGGCATTCACACCCTCGCTGGTAAAATAGCTCGCCGTCCCGTCCGCCTCGCTGAGCGCAATGTCCGCCTCGATGCCGAAAAGGAATTGATCGAATACATGATTGTAGCCGCCGGTAAGGCCGCCCGCGAAGCCGTCAAAATCCTCGCTGTCCGGCTTAAGGACGCCTGCGACAACTGGTTCGCCCCAGAGATATTCCCCATGGACGCCGGCGTAAAATCCATCCCACGACGAATCGGCCTGCGCCGCAGGGGCCAGCACCGTGGCCGCCGCAAGTCCCGCAACTATTGAAACGACTGCTTTATCCACGGTCCAATCCCTTGCTGCCGAGGCCTGAAGTGCTACCATGAGTCCCGCCACATATACAATCGGAAACGGGCATCCCCTTGAGCGAGATGGAAAAAAAGCTGACGCAGGGCTTTTATGCAACACTGCAGAAAACTCCGCTCCTTAGCCGTGCGGCTATAGAGGACTACCAGCGGAAGCTCCTTGAAAAACTGCTGCGCCATGCCCGGGCCCAGGTTCCCTACTACCGGGACAGCGGCAGGCTCGAAGTGCTGTTCGGCGCCGATGGAAAAATTGATTGGTCGCGCTGGCCGCTCGTGCCAACCCTCACGCGCCGCACCGCCCAGGACAATGAAGACCGGCTCCGCGCCGAAAAGCTGCCGCGGGAAATGCTGCCGCTCGAAAACGACATGACCTCTGGCTCAACCGGGGCGCCCCTGCGCATTGCCCGCACCATGCTGAGCCGCGTGGCAAGCCGGGCTTTGCTCGGCCGCGCCGTCACCTGGCACGACCAGGGGCCGATTGGCCGCGTCGCCGTTTCGCGCTATGTGAAACCGGATTTCGTGCCCGCTACCGGCGGGCACACCATTACCCTTCCGGGGCACTGGCCGCCGCGCGAGCAGATTGAAGTGCTGGCGCGGGCCGAGGTCACGCATCTCATCACCTATCCAAACCTGCTGGCGTCCCTGCTTGAGGCGGGAGGCCCGGGGGCCTTGAAGAAAATCCGGGTTGCGGTTCTGACCGGCGAGGCGCTGGGGCCCGAGTTGCGCCAGACCCTGGCCCGGCAAATTCCGGCGCGGCTTATCGAATGCTATTCGGCAACCGAAGTCGGCCCCATCGCCTATGAAGACGCCAATCATCACCTGCGGGTTTGCGAAGAGAATGTGTTTGTGGAAACCGGTGCTTCCGTCGCAGGCGATTCCGCCGAAGTGCTTCTCACCCCGTTCTACGCCTACGCCATGCCGCTGATCCGCTATGCGCCGGGTGACTACATCACATTATCGTCCAGCCCTTCAAGCTTCATGCCGGCGCTCCGCCGCATTGAAAAGATCGCCGGCCGGGAGAGAAATCTTTTCCGCAATCCGCAAGGCGCGCTCTTTTATCCCTTCATCGCCGCCAAGCAGCTCGCGGACATTCTTGATTACCGCGAATGGCAGCTGGAACAACTGTCACGGCAAGAAGCGGTCTTCAGGATTGTCTGTGCCTCACTGCCCACACCGGAGCAAATCCGCCGGCTGGAAGCGGAATTGACGCGCGTCCTGCAGGGACTGGTTCCAACCGTGCTTCAGGTCGCCCAAATCCTCAGAACCGCAGGCAAGGCCTATGAAAGCGTATTACGCAATCCCTCCGTCGAATAACTGACCTTCCTGTACTCGATACACTGGTATATCCTTCACCCCTGAAGGGCGATCATGGAAAACTCACGCAAGGCATTTGTCTTTTACGGGGTCACGCTGGCGCTTGCCGTGGCCGTGGCTTTTGCAGCGCCCATTTTTGGCGAGGCAAGCCCTGTGGTGAGCATGCTCACGCCAGCGGTCGCAACGATCATCATGCTTGCCTGGATCGCGCCGGAAGGCGGCTTCCGTAAAGTCCTCTCGCTGCTCGGCCTTGACCGCGCCGGATTTAAGGGCTGGCCGCTCGCCATTGCCGGGCCTGCGGCCATTCATCTTATCGGCCTTGCGATTCTATCTTTCGCAGGCCTTGCGGTTTTTGTGGCACCGCAGATCACCGGATCGGTGGGCTTTGCGGTTTTCAAAATATCCACCGGCCTTCTCGTCGGCACGTTCTTCGCGCTGGGCGAGGAAATCGGCTGGCGCGGCTACATGCTGCCCCGACTATTGGGGCGCGGCGTGGTGCCGGCCATGCTGCTGGTGGGCTTCCTGCATGGCCTATGGCATCTGCCGCTCATGCTCACCACCGACTATTACCACAACAGCGGAAATCCGCTGCTCGTGGTGCCGCTGTTTTTGGTGACGCTCACCCTGGCCGGCGTGTTCTTCGGTTTCCTCAGGCTGTGGACCGGAAGCGTCTGGCCTGTCGCCATCGCCCATGCGGCCGCCAACATGGCTTGGGAACTCATGACCGAGATGACCCAGACCAAATCGGCCGTGGCACTTGAATATGTGGGCGGTGAAAGCGGCGTGATCATGATCGCCGCGCTGGCGGTCTTCAGCTTCTTTGTTATCCGTCACATGAAAAGCGGAACGTTCACGGCTGCGGTTGATTCACCCTAGCATCCGCTCCTCGATCGCGTCCCAGAGCAGCGCTGCGATATCGGCGCCGCCGAAGCGCTTTACTTCGCGGATGCCGGTGGGCGAGGTGACGTTGATTTCGGTCACGTAATCGCCGATCACGTCAAGCCCCACAAAAATGAAGCCGCGTTTTTTCAGTTCCGGCCCCATGGCCTCGCAGATCTCGCGCTCGCGCTTGGTGATCGTGGTGGGCTCCGGGCGCCCGCCCACATGCATGTTGGAGCGGCTTTCATGGGCGGCGGGCACCCGGTTGATGGCGCCCGCGAATTTCCCGTCGACCAGGATGATGCGCTTGTCGCCCTTCCGCACATCCGGCAAATATTTCTGCGCCATGTAAGGCTGGTGGGGGAAGGTGAGGCCGAACATCTCGAGCAGTGATGAAAAATTCTGGTCGGTGCCGCGGATGCGGAAGACGCCGGCGCCGCCATTGCCGTAAAGTGGCTTGATGATGATGTCCTCATGCTCCATGCGGAAGGCCGCAAGTTCGGAGGCATCGCGCGTCACCAGCGTGGGCGGCAT
>DATLDM010000041.1:0-9002 GCA_035525875.1 Aestuariivirga sp. | reverse complement strand
GCAATGCCAAAGGCGGTGCCGAAGAACAGTCCGGATATCATGCCGACGCGCCCCGGCAAAAGCTCCTGCGCATAGACCACCATGGCCGAAAAGGCCGAGGCGAGAATGAGGCCAATGGGAACGGTGAGCACCACCGTCCAGAACAGGTTTGCAAAGGGCAGCGCCAGCGTGAAGGGCAGGGCGCCGAGAATGGAGAACCAGATCACCGCCTTGCGCCCGATGCGGTCACCAATTGGCCCGCCGGCAAAGGTGCCAATGGCAAAAGCTCCCAAATAGACGAAGAGATAAATCTGGGCGTCCTGCACCGGAACCTGGAAATGGTCGATGAGATAGAAGGTGTAGAAACTGCTGAAGGCTGAGGTGTAGACGAATTTTGAAAACATCAGCGCCAGAAGAATGAGAAGTGAAAGCGTCACCGTGCGTGAACTGAATTTGTGGTGGATGAGAGGTGTAGGGCGGGCCGTGTTCTTTGGGCGGAGATGATGGCTATACCAGCGCCCGACGCCGCTGAGGATGCCAATCGCCGCCAGCGCAATCACCCCGAACCAAACCATGCTGGACTGGCCGCGCGGCAGGATGATCCAGGCGGCAAGAAGTGGCCCGAGCGAGGAGCCCACATTGCCGCCCACCTGGAACAGGCTTTGTGCCATGCCGTAACGCCCGCCCGAAGCGATGCGCGCCACGCGCGAGGCCTCCGGGTGGAAAATGGCCGAGCCGATGCCGATCGCTCCGGCGGCCACCAGAATAGCCGGATAGGAGGTCGCAAACGCCAGCAGCAGCACACCCAGAAGCGTGAAAGCCGGCGCAAGGGGAAGTGAATAGGGCAGCGGCCGGCGGTCAGTGTAAAGCCCGATCAGGGGTTGCAGGAGGGAGGCCGTGACATGGAACACCATCGTGATGATGCCGATCTGGGCAAAGGTGAGCGCATAGGAATCCCGCAGGATGGGATAGATGGCCAGCATCAGGGCTTGCAGGGTGTCGTTGATCAGGTGGCACACGGTAACGGAAATCAGCACCGCAAAAACGGTGTTGCTGGCAATGCGGTTTTCGATTGTGGCCAAGCTGAAATTCCTGAATATCGGGCCCCTTTAGCAAGCTCCACCCGCAACCGCCAGCCGGGCCGGCGCAAGGCTGATATGAGCAGAACACGTTGACGGTTCTATGGACACCGGCCGTTCAGCATGTAATTTTTCCAGCATGCGCGTTGATCATCTTGTCTGGTATTGCGCCGATCTGGCGGAGGGCGAACGCTACTTCGCGGAAAGAATGGATCGCGGTTCGGCCTATGGCGGGGTTCATCCCGGCGAAGGAACGGCCAACCGGCTCCTCTCGCTGTCCGATGCAACCTATCTGGAAATCCTCGGCCGTGATCCGGCACAGCCTGAGACAAGTCTTGCTCCGGAGGTCCGGAGTCTCGTAGGGCACGGGCTTTACCATTGGGCCATTGGCGGTGTCGATCTTTCCGAATTGCGCCAGAGGGCAAGTGCAGCGGGGCTTGTTGGCAGCGAACTTGTGACCGGAGGCCGGAAGCTGCCCGATGGCCGGTGGCTTGGCTGGAAATGTTTTGGAGTCCACAATCATCGTTTCGGCGCCCTCGTGCCCTTCTTCATAGACTGGATGGACAGCGAACACCCGGCAAAGACCGCCCCGCGCGGCGGCTGCCTTGCGGCCGTTGAGGTGTTCTCTCCCCAGGCGGAAATTCTCCACGACCTCTACGGAATTCTTGGTCTCAATGTAACGGTTACGAAAGCGGCGGCACAGGGAGTTTTAATAACGCTGGAAAGCAGCAAGGGACGTCACGTTTTGCGCATGTTTGATCCGGTGCCGCAGGGCTACGTGATTTAAAGGGAGAAAGTGCTTGGGAAGACTGCTTGGCAAACGCGTTATCATCACCGGAGGCTCCACCGGAATTGGCGCCGCCATCGCCAGGCGCTTTCTCGATGAGGGCGCCAGGGTCTGTGTCTGGTGTCGCAATCCTGACAACGCCAAACTTATCAAGACAGAACTTCCGGCACTTTCGGATGTGGTGGGCGTTGACGTGGCGGAACCGACGGAAGTTGATGCGGCCTTCCCGCGCTCAATCGCGGCTCTTGGCGGTCTTGATATCATGATCTGTAACGCGGGCATCTCGATCCGGCGTGATTTTCTCGACATCGACCGCGCCGATTTCGACCGTGTCATGCGGGTGAACGTGCATGGCGTCTTTTACCCAAGCCAGCTCGCCGCCCGCCACATGATGAAAGCCGAGGGCGGCGCCATCCTGATCACCGCCTCCACCGCCGGCGTCCTGGGCTATCGGCGTTATGCCGATTACAACGCCAGCAAGGGCGCGGTTCTGGCCATGATGCGGACAATGGCCATCGAACTTGCCCCCAAGATCCGGGTGAACGCAATCAATCCCGGATACACCTCG
Source organism: Aestuariivirga sp. (assembly GCA_035525875.1). Lineage (GTDB taxonomy): Bacteria > Pseudomonadota > Alphaproteobacteria > Rhizobiales > Aestuariivirgaceae > Aestuariivirga. Next base: position 6,589 of record DATLDM010000041.1, on the reverse strand, counting down.
ACGCCCATGCAGGATGCCGAGTACACCCCCGAAATGCTGCGCCGGGTGAACGGCATCATTCCCATGGGCAGGCATGGCCGCCCGGAAGAAATTGCGGGCCTTTATGTTTACCTTGCGTCCGATGAAGCAGCCTATGCGACAGGCGGGATTTTTACCTTCGATGGGGCCGAAAGCGTGGGGTCTGCCGCAACGACTTTATAAGGCCCTTTTGACCTCCGATAGAGCTGACACCGCCTATATTTGAGCGTACAACTCCCACAAGACTCAAATGGAAGGCGTTTGCGAGTATGGTTGTGTCGACCGATGGCGAAGCAGTGGTGGAGGAAAAGCCGGACGAGAAACCACCAGACCTGACGCTGCGCGCCCTTGAACAGCGCATCCGCCAGCAGGAGATTTTGGCGGAGCTGGGCGTTGTAGCCTTGCAAGGTGCGGCTTTTGATGAGTTGCTGGCGCAGACGGTGCGCCTTACGGCGGAGGGTCTGCGGGTCCGGTTTTGCAAGGTTCTGCGTTACATTCCCGAGGAAAACCGCCTTCTGGTGCAGGCCGGCATCGGCTGGGATCCCGGCATCGTGGGCGTGACAAGCATCGGTGCGGACATGGAATCCCCGGCCGGATTTGCCCTGCGGACCGGCAAGCCCGTCATTTCAAATCATCTGGAAAACGAGGAACGCTTCCGCACCCCCGACTTGCTGGCCCAGCACGGCATCAAGCGGGCAATGAATGTCATACTCCAAGGCGATGGCAAGCCATTCGGGGTTCTTGAGGTCGACAGCCAGTCGGACGATGAATTTGTCGAACATGACCTCGCCTTCCTGCAGGGTGCCGCAAACGTCCTCGGCATGGCCATTGAGCGCGAGCGGACCGAGCGCCATCTGAAAGCGGCGCTCGAACGGCAGCAGTTCCTCGTGAAGGAAATGAACCACCGCGTGAAAAACAGCCTGACCATTGTCGCCAGCCTGCTGCAAATGCAGGCCCGCGACATTGATGGCAAGGAAACCATGAGGCAGTTTGAAGAAGCTGCCCGGCGCGTCACTGCAATAGCTCGCGCCCATGAGCGGCTGTACCGCAACAACTACATCGAAAGCATGGACCTCGGCACCTATGTCGAAGAGGTCTGCCAGGACATGGAAACCTCGGTTGCCCACTGCACGATACATGTCGCGGCGGAGCGTGGCATCAATGTGAAGGTCGATAACGCCATCTCGGTGGCACTCATTGTCGTCGAGCTGATTACCAATTCAGCCAAATATGGCTACGCCAACGGCACGAAAGGTAAAATTTGGGTCGGCCTCGCCCGCAACGGCGATGGAAACATTTTGATTTCCGTCCGCGATGAGGGCGGGGGCCTTCCCGCCGATTTTGATCCGCAAAAATCGCGCGGCCTCGGCATGCGGATCGTCAACGCCTTCGCCAATCAGCTTAATACAAAGCTGAAATTCACCCGGCTGTCGCCCGGTTCCGAATTTAGATTATTGTTCCCGGTCGATATCGTCCAGCGCTGAGCTCACACCGGATCGCGGATCAGCGGCGTGGTTGAGCAGTGGATGCCGCCGCCGTTGAGCTGCATCTTGCCATAGGGAACCACCGTCCAGCTCACCCCATGCTTGGCCAGCGCATCCAATGTCTGGTTCGACGCGCCTTCCGGCATGAGAAGCTCGCCCGGCGCAACCGCCAGGGAATTTATGATCCATCGGTCATCGGCCGGTGATATTTCGACGGTCTGCACTTTGAGCTCCTTGAGCTTCTGCAGGAACGAATAGGGCAGGCCGAAGGAATCGACGATGGCGAGGTCCTTGCCGATCATCTGGAACGATCCGTCGATGTGCAGGTCATAGCCGAAGAGATCGATGATGAGGAGCTCAACGCCCTGGCGCTTGAGCACTTCGCCCACCTGCTCGGCGCCTTCGCGGTTCACCCGGATGCCGCAGCCGATCACCGCCGTGCGCTCATTGATCCAGGCAAAGCTGCCGCCCTCCATCAGGGCGCTGCCGGAAAGAGTGCGGAGAATGGGAATGCCGAGCCGCGCCAATGTGCGGGTGATGGCCAGCTCTTCGCCGCGGCGAACCCGCGTTCCCATGCGGCAGACAATGGCTCCGCCTTTGACCATGATCAGCGGATCGCGGGTATAGCACGACTTGATGCGGCCTGCCGCGTCGCCATCAACATGATGCACCTCCACACCCTTGGCTTTGAGGGCGGCAACAAGTGCGTCATGCTGGCTCTGCATGTCGGCAACTTGCGGCATCGTATCGCTCTGGAAATACCACCCGGCTTTCAGGTCGCCGAAGGAGCCGATGCTTTCGATGCGCTTCTTCGGATCAATGACATCCATTTCCTTGCCGGGCCGGTGCACCAAAACCGAACGCATGCGGCCAACATCATTGTTGATGCCCCAGGCGCGGCCCCAATGGGTTTCAAGCTCGCCCCGATCCTCGAACGGCGGATCGCCGGGCGTGGCGAACATCTTGATAGTTTCGTTGTAAACCCAAACCGGCGGTGGCGTATTGGCCATCATGTGCTCCCTCGCGAAAAACTCTTACAATCTCTAGATGATCGTGAGTTTTGTAAACAGGAGCCAGTTCTTGCGCTTTATTGAACGCCCATATAGAAACTGTCCGGCTTCTGAATCTATCCACCATTGGGCGTGAAGCGGGCATGCGGGTAACGCTTGCAGGTGTACGCCGCTGCGCCCACAGGAATGCACTTCGATGACCAATGAAAGCGCAGCACGCACGGACTGGGTGGAGTTGTGGCGCTCTGGCGCATTGCCGCGTTTCTGCTTCATCAGCTTAGGCGTGACCTTCCATGCCGGCGCTGAAAACATGATCTCAACCATCATGCCCGCCATGGTGCGCGACATTGGCGGGGTTGAGTTGAACGGCTGGACCTTCGCCATCTATGAAATCGGCGCGATCATTGCGGGCGCCGCGACGGGACGGCTGACCACCTACTGGTCGGTGCGCACCAACCTGATCGTGGCGGCCCTTGTCTTCACCCTTGGCACCATCGCAACCGCCCTGTCTCCCACCATGTACTGGGCCCTGATTGGCCGCCTGATCAGCGGCTTCGGCGGCGGCGCCCTGATCTCGCTCTCCTTCGTCGCGGTGCAGCGCTATTTTCATTCCTCCATTTGGCCGCAGCTCATGGCGGTTCTCTCCGTCGTCTGGGGGGTCAGCGCCTTTGGCGGCCCGCTCTATGGCGGCCTTGTGCAAACCCTGCTGTCGTGGCGCTGGGCCTTCCTGCTCTTCGCCGCCGCCGCTGTCGTTTTCGCGGTAGCCTGTATTCCAATTCTGCGCAATGAACCGGAACGTCCGGGTGGAAGCCAGGACCCGCACAATTTTCCAGCTCTTGCGCTCACCTGCCTCGCCTTGGGCATCACCGCAATTGCAGCCGCCGGTGTCGAGACCCGGGCTTATGTTTCCGTGGCACTTGTTCTGGTGGGGCTTGCCGGCATCGCCATTTTCTTTGTGCTCGATGCGCGCAACAAAACCTCCCGCCTGTTTCCGACCGCACCTTTCGATCCTCGCACGGTGGTCGGCTCTGGCATGCTGATGGTGGCGGCACTCTCCGTATCGACCTGCTCCTTCGGCTACTATGGCCCCCTGCTGCTGGCGTCGCTTCATGATTTTTCGCCGGTGACGACTGGGCTTATCATTGCCAGCGAGTCGGTCTCCTGGTCCATCTTGTCAATTCTCGTGGCCACCGCACCCAAGCACCGCGAAGCGCTCATCGTCCGCGCCGGTGCCCTGATGATCGCCGCGGGTGTGGCCGGATTTGCCTGGGTCGTGCCGTCGGGATCGATGGCGGGAATTCTTTTCTTCGCCACCCTTCAGGGCGGTGGCTTTGGCATCCTCTGGCCGTTTGCAAATCGCCGCGTCGTTGAAGCGGCCCCGCTGCACGAGCGTGAGCTTGCCGCTTCGGCGTTTTCGACGCTGCAGAGAATGGGCTACGCCGTGGGAAGCGCCACGGCCGGCATCATCGCCAATGCCAATGGCTTCTCCGGCGGCTTCACCAAGGCCGCAGCGACCACCGCGGCACCTCCGCTGTTTCTTTATTTCATTCCCATAGCACTGCTCGGCTGTATCGCCGCATTCCGCCTGACGCGAACTACGCCACTTCCCCCAGCAGCCAATCCTTGAAAATCTTCACCTCGGCCGCGCGGCTTAGCCGCGGCGTGGCCGGTCCGTGAATGTAATAGGCCTTTTCGTGCAGGACTTCCGTGTCGAAGAGCCGGATGAGCCTGCCGCTTTTCAAATCATCGGCGAGGATGGCGGTGGGGGCGAGGCCTACACCCTGGCTCGCCAGCATGGCCGAATGCAACAGGTTGAAGCCCTCAAACAGGGGGCCGGGCAGGGGATCGGAAAGTTTTACGCCCGCCGCCTTGAACCAGCGCGTCCAGGGCCTGCGGTCGAGGTCATGAAGCAGCAGGCATTTGAGGAGATCGGCAGGTTTCTCAAAGGGGCCCATCTGGCTGAGATAGGCGGGATTGCAGACGGGCACCGAAACCCCTTCGAGAAATTTGGTGGCGTGCGCCGGCGCGTCATCCCAGTTGCCATAGGAAATGGCCAGATCCACATCCTCGAAATCAACCGGCTGGTCATAAATAGCGTGCATCAGCCGAACGTTGATTGCGGGGTGCTGGCGCATGAAGGCGGGCAGGCGCGGTATGAGCCAGATTGTTGCGATGGAGGGAATGGCGGCAATGGTGAGCGAAGCCTTGCCGTCGCTCTTGGCAATGCGCTGGCAGGCCGCCCCGATGATGCCGAAGGCCTCCGCCATGGAGGCGGCCAGTTCCACCCCTTCCGGGGTTGGCAGGGTCTGACGGCCCTGACGGTCAAAGAGCGCCACGCCAAACCATTCCTCAAGCTGGCGGATTTGGTGGCTCACCGCCGATTGGGTGACATGCAGCTCATCGGCCGCCTTGGAAAAACTGTTGCCGCGGGCCGCCGCTTCAAAACACTTCAGGGCATTCAGGGGAGGAAGGCGCGCCACAGTGGCTCCATGAATATAACTCATACATTATGTGAGCGATCATCTTTTGACTCAAGCCCCAGTTGCCGCCCAAAAGGGGCAGCCAGATTTTGGAGGACGACGATGATTTCTGCCCAACGCCCAAGCCTGGTGGACTACCGCGCCAATGGAAAGCCACCCAAGCCGACCTTTTCAGCCGGTGAAATGCAGGGGCGGCAGGAGAGAATTCGCGGCTGGATGGCCAAAAGCAATGTCGATGCCTGCCTCTTCACCAGCTACCACAACATCTGCTACCTCGCCGACTTCCTCTATTGCTCCTTCGGCCGCAAATACGGCCTGGTGATCACCCAGAAGGCGGCAACCACGGTGAGCGCCGCCATCGACGGCGGCCAGCCCGCGAGGCGCAGCTTCGGCGACAACGTGACCTACACCGACTGGTCCAGGGAAAATTATTTCACCGCGGTTCAGGGCCTGATCAAGGGCGCCAAGCGCATTGGCCTGGAGTTCGATCATGCGACCGTTGATTTCCGCAAAAGCCTGCAGGATGCCTTTCCGGGGGTGGAATTTGTCGATGTGGCGGCTGCCGCCATGAAAATGCGGATGATCAAGTCCGACGAGGAAATCAGGCACATCACCAAGATGACCCGCATTGCCGATATCGGCGGGGCGGCCTGCGTTGAGGCCATCGCCGTTGGCGTGCCGGAACATGAGGTGGCGCTCCATTCCACTGGCGCCATGGTGCGCGAAATCGCCAGGGTCTGGCCCCACGCGGAACTGCTGGATACCTGGACCTGGTTTCAATCCGGCATCAACACTGATGGGGCCCACAATCCGGTGACCAGCCGCAAGATCAAACGCGGCGATATTCTCTCGCTCAACTGCTTCCCCATGGTGGCGGGTTACTACGTGGCCCTCGAGCGCACCCTGTTTGCTGAAACAGCCAGCAAGGAACACCTCAAAATGTGGGAAATGAATTGCCATGTCCATGATGTGGGCAAGAAACTGCTGGTGCCTGGCGCCAAATGTTCCGATATCGCCCGCTCCCTCAACGACATCTACGCCCAGCACGACCTGCTGAAATACCGCACCTTTGGCTATGGCCATTCCTTCGGCGTGCTCTGCCACTATTATGGCCGCGAGGCGGGACTGGAATTGCGCGAGGATTGCGACACGATGCTCGAACCCGGCATGGTGGTGTCCATGGAACCCATGATCATGATCCCCGAGGGCCAGAAGGGAGCAGGCGGCTACCGCGAGCATGACATTCTGGTGATCACCGAAAAGGGCAACCGCAACATCACCGGCTTCCCATACGGCCCCGAAAAGTTGATTGTAAAATCGAAAAAGAAAAAGCGGCGTTAGCGCTCTGGGAATCCAACTTTGTTTTCCTCTCCCAAAGGGAGAGGAAGGGGCCCAAGCGCAGCTTGGGAAGGTGAGGGGTTACGGTGCTAGAACCCAATACCGTAACCCCTCATCCTCCCACCGCGTTCCGCGGTGGGGTGGGCCCCGCCTTCTCCCTGTGGGAGAAGGAAAGTTGCAAGGGCGAGGGACGAGAAAGAAGGTGCGCTGATATCATCGCTTCCCTTTTTGCCCTGACCGCATAATATGGCTTCAAAAA
>DATLDM010000068.1:0-12955 GCA_035525875.1 Aestuariivirga sp. | reverse complement strand
AGGAGCAGAACCGGGCCGGGGCCCTTGAAGTGCTGATGCCGACCATCCAGCCGGCCGAATTGTGGAAGAAATCCGGGCGCTATGACGCCTATGGCAAGGAGATGCTGCGGATCAAGGACCGGCACGACCGGGAGATGCTTTACGGCCCCACCAACGAGGAAATGATCACCGACATCTTCCGCCAGGGGGTGCAGAGCTACAAGGACCTGCCGCGCAACCTTTACCATATCCAGTGGAAATTCCGTGACGAGGTGCGGCCGCGCTTCGGGGTGATGCGGGGGCGCGAGTTCCTGATGAAGGATGCCTATTCCTTCGATGTGAGCCGCGAGGCGGGGCAGCACTCCTACAACAAGATGTTCGTGAGCTATCTCCGCACCTTCGCCCGCATGGGCCTGAAAGCGGTTCCGATGCGGGCGGAAACGGGCCCCATCGGCGGCTCGGACAGCCACGAGTTTCTGGTTCTGGCGGAGACCGGCGAGAGCGGGGTTTTCTTCGACGGCGATTTCCATGAGATGGACTGGAACACGGTTGATGTTGACTATGATGATGTGAATGCCGTTGCCAAGCTGGTGGAGAGCTTCACCTCCAAATATGCGGCCACTGACGAGAAACATGACGCGGCGGAATTCGAGCGCCGGGTGTCGGCGGCCAAGCGGATGACCGGGCGCGGCATTGAAGTGGGCCATATCTTTTTCTTCGGCACGAAATATTCGGAACCGCTGGGCTGCGAAGTGCAGGGCGCTGACGGCAAGAAGGTGGCGGTGCAATCCGGCTCCTACGGCATTGGCGTGTCGCGCCTCGTTGGCGGCATCATTGAAGCGAGCCATGACGATGCGGGGATTATCTGGCCGGAGGCTGTGGCGCCATTCCAGGTGGGCCTGATCAATCTCAAGGTCGGCGATGCAGCAAGCGACGAGGCCTGCCTTAAAATCTACAAGGCGCTTCAGGCCAAGGGCGTTGATGTTCTGTTTGACGACAAGGATGGCGGGGCGGGCGGTAAGTTTGCGGCGATGGACCTGATTGGGTTGCCCTGGCAGGTGATCATTGGGCCACGCGGCCTGAAGGATGGGATTGCCGAGGTGAAAAACCGCAAGACAGGGGCGCGTGAGAATGTGGCGCTTGACCAGGTTGTGGGACGCTTCACCGCCTGATGGAAAATGACCTTCCCGATACGAAGCCCTTCACCAATTTCGAATGGATGCTGGCGCTGCGCTACCTGCGGGCGCGGCGGAAGGAAAGTTTCATTTCGGTCATTTCGCTGTTTTCGTTTCTCGGAATCATGCTGGGGGTTGCCACGCTGATTGTGGTGATGTCGGTGCTCAACGGGTTTCGCGCCGAACTGCTGGACAAGATCCTTGGATTTTCCGGGCATGCAAGCTTTTATCATGAGGATCTGAGGCCCATTCCAGATTTCAAGGAAATTCAGGCCCGGCTTGAAAAAGTGGACGGGGTCAAGCGGGTGATCTCACTGGTTGAGGGTCAGGCGATGGCCTCATCATTGAAAAGCAGCACCGGCGTTCTAGTGCGCGGCATTGCGGAAGCCGATATCGAGAAGCTGAGCAGCATCAACAACAAGGATCTGCAGACATCGATCACCGAACCGGGGATTCCGGACCTGACGCCATCATTCAAGGGGTTCGACAAGTCGGAAGGCATTGCGGTTGGCGAGCGGCTGGCATGGCGGCACCAGTTGAAATTAGGCAGCATGCTGACGATCATTTCACCTGATGGCCCCGATACGGTGATGGGCACGGCGCCGCGCATCCGCGATTTTCCGGTTGTCGCCATTTTCAAGATCGGCATGTCGGAATATGACGAGGGCATTGCCTATCTGCCGCTTGCCGACGCGCAGGAATTTTTTGTCTCCGAAGAGGGTGCCACCGGGCTTGAGGTGATGGTGCAGTCACCCGACGATATTGCCGCCATTGTTCCGGCGCTGCGCGAGGCGGCGGGTCCCGACCTTTGGATGCAGACCTGGAAAGACCGCAACCAGGCTTTCTTTAACGCGCTGGCGGTTGAGCGCAATGTGATGTTCCTGGTGCTGACCATGATCATTCTCGTGGCGGCGCTGAACATTATTTCCGGTCTTATCATGCTGGTGAAGGACAAGGGGCATGACATTGCCATCCTGCGGACCATGGGAGCGACGCGGGGGGCGGTGCAGCGGGTGTTCCTGATCACGGGGGCGGCCATCGGCGTGGTGGGAACCTTTGCCGGACTCATTCTGGGAATTCTGATTTGCCTCAATGTGGAAAGCATCCGGCAATTCGTGCAATGGCTGTCGGGCGTCGATCCATTCAATGCGGAAATCTATTACCTGGCCCAGCTGCCGGCAGTGATTGACTACACCCAGACCTTCTGGATCGTGGTGATGTCGCTGGTGCTGTCGTTCCTCGCAACACTTTACCCCTCGTGGCGGGCGGCCAAGCTCGACCCGGTTGAAGCCCTGAGGTACGAATAATGACGCCTGCCCTTGAGCTTCGCCATGTGGCCCGTTCCTATGCGGAAGGGGCAGGAAGGCTTGATATTTTCAAGGACCTGGCGCTGGAGGTTTATGCGGGCGAGATCGTGGCGCTGGTGGGCCAGTCGGGGGCGGGCAAATCCTCGCTGCTGCATATTGCCGGGCTGCTGGAAGCGCCTACCTCCGGCGAGGTTTTTATTTCCGGGCAGAACTGCACCGCGCTTGATGACGCGGCGCGCACCCGCATCCGGCGGATCGGCATTGGCTTTGTGTATCAGTTCCATCACTTGCTGCCGGAATTTTCGGCGCTGGAAAACGTTGTCATGCCGCAGTTGATCGCGGGGACAAAGAAGCATGCGGCGGTTGAGCGGGCCAAGGACCTTCTGGACAGGCTGGGGCTGGCGGAGCGTTTTGAGCATCGGCCTGCGGAAATGTCAGGCGGCGAACAGCAGCGGGTGGCCATTGCCCGGGCCATTGCCAACCGGCCTTTGCTGCTGCTGGCCGACGAACCCACGGGCAATCTCGATCCGGATACGGCGGCAAGGGTGCATGTGGAATTCCTGCGTCTGATCAAGGAGGAAGGGCTGGGTGCCCTGATTGCCACCCATAATATTCCACTGGCGAGCCGCATGAGCCGGATCGTGAGCCTGCAGTCCGGTATTCTTGTGGATGGGCTGGCCTAGGACCTGACGGCAGGGGCGAATCTGGTCTAGACTCCCGGCATGGCCGCTGATTCAAGACTTCCGACCTTCATTCATTTGCGGGCGCATTCCGCCTATTCGCTGGCTGAGGGCGCGCTGCACATCAAGCAGATGGCGGTGCTGGCCAAGGAAGCGGGCATGCCGGCGCTGGCCATTACGGACTCGGGCAATCTTTTTGGCGCATTGGAATTTTCGGAAGCGTTGGCCGACAAGGGCATTCAGCCGATTATCGGCTGTTCGCTGCGGGTTGAAACCCATGCGGCTTCCGTTGATGCGACGGCGAAGACCCAGCCGCATCCTAAGAAGCTGCCGCCGTTGGTGCTTCTGGCGAAGGATGAAACGGGTTACCGCAACCTGATGAAGCTTTCGAGCCGGGCCTATTTGCAAACGCCGGAAAGCGAGCTGCCGCATGTGACCTGGGAGATGCTTGAAGGGCTTAGTGCGGGGCTCATTTGTTTATCCGGCGGGCCTGATGGGCCCATCGATGAGGCACTGGTGCAGGGGCAGAGTTCGCTGGCGCGGCTGTTGGTGGGACGCCTCAAGGGGCTGTTTGGCGACCGCTTTTACATTGAGTTGCAGCGCCACGGCACGGAGGCGGAGCGCGCCGCTGAGGCTGGCCTTGTTGATCTGGCGTATGAACTGGAAGTCCCGCTGGTGGCCACCAACCAGGTCTATTTTGCAAAACCCGATGACTATGCGGCGCATGATGCGCTGATCTGCATTGCGGAGGGGCAGGTGGTTTCGGCCGAGGACCGTAGGCGGGTGACGCCGGAGCATTATTTCAAGTCACAGCAGGAAATGGCGGCGCTGTTTGCCGATATCCCGGAGGCCATTGAAAACACCATCGAGATTGCCCGGCGCTGCGCCTATATCGTGAAGGGCCATGCACCGATCCTGCCGCGCTTCAGCGCCGGCGATGAGGCGGAGGAACTGCGCAATCAGGCGCGGGTGGGGCTGGCGCAAAGGCTTGCCACGGTCGGCATGGCCGATGGGTATTCGCTCGAGAGCTATGAAGAGCGCCTGGAGTTCGAGCTAGGCGTGATTATCAAGATGCGCTATCCCGGCTATTTCCTGATCGTTGCGGATTTCATCAAGTGGGCCAAGGCGCAAGGAATTCCCGTGGGGCCGGGGCGCGGCTCGGGCGCCGGCTCACTGGTGGCCTATTCGCTCACCATCACCGATCTTGATCCGTTGCGCTTCCAGCTTCTGTTTGAGCGCTTCCTTAATCCGGACCGCGTGTCGATGCCCGACTTCGACATCGATTTTTGCCAGGACCGGCGCGACGAGGTGATCGATTACGTGCAGGAGCGCTATGGGCGGGACCACGTGGCGCAAATCATCACCTTTGGAAAGCTGCAGGCGCGGGCCGTGTGCCGCGACGTGGGCCGCGTGCTGCAGATGCCCTATATGCAGGTGGACCGGATTTCAAAGCTGATCCCGATGAACCCGACAAATCCGATTGGCTTGAAACAGGCCATTGAGGGCGAACCGCGCATTCAGGAAGAGCGCGACCGCGACCCCACGGTGCGACGCATGCTGGATATCGGCCTGAAGCTGGAAGGGCTTTACCGCCATGCCTCAACCCATGCGGCAGGGCTGGTGATCGGCGACCGGCCCTTGGAAGAACTGGTGCCGCTTTACCGCGATCCGCGCTCGACGCTGCCGGCGACGCAATTCAACATGAAATATGTGGAAAAAGCCGGGCTGGTGAAATTCGACTTTCTCGGATTGAAGACGCTGACGGTGATCGACAAGGCGCTGAAGCTTATCCATGCGCGCAAGCCTGATTTCGACATTGCAAAAATTCCGTTGGATGACGGACCGACCTACCACATGCTGGCGCAGGGCGACACGGTGGGCGTGTTCCAGCTGGAAAGTTCCGGCATGAAGGATGCGGTGCGCCAGATGCGCGCCGACCGGTTTGAGGATTTGATCGCGCTGGTGGCTCTGTACCGCCCTGGTCCCATGGCGAATATCCCGACCTACTGCGCGCGCAAGCTCGGCAAGGAGCAGATTGAATACCTGCACCCCAAGCTTGAGCCCATTCTCAAGGAAACTTTCGGCGTCATCACCTATCAGGAACAGGTGCAGCAGATTGCCAAGGATCTGGCGGGCTATACGCTGGCCGAAGCCGATCTCCTGCGCCGAGCGATGGGCAAGAAAATCAAATCGGAAATGGATGACCAACGCGAGCGCTTTCTCACGGGCGCCACTGATCAGGGCGTTGACCGCAACATTGCCATCCAGATCTTCGAGGCTTGCGCCAAGTTTGCCGAATACGGCTTCAACAAATCGCACTCGGCGCCTTACGCCTACATCAGCTATCAGACGGCTTATCTCAAGGCCAATTTCCCGGTGGAATTCCTTGCGGCCTCAATGACGCTGGACATGGGCAATACGGACAAGCTGCAGGTGTTCCGCGACGAGGCCCAACGCATGGGAATCAGGGTGGCGCCGCCATCGGTCAATGCCAGCGCCATTGATTTCAGCGTGCGCGACGGGGTGATTTTCTATTCGCTTGCGGCCCTGAAAAATGTGGGGGTCGGCGCCATCCAGCATCTGATTGCGGCACGCGAGGCAGGCGGGCGCTTTACTTCGCTGGGGGATTTCGCACGGCGGGTGCAGGGCTCGGTGCTGAACAAGCGCGCCTTGGAAAGCCTGGCAAAGGCCGGGGCCTTTGACGAGATCAATGCCAACCGGGCGCAGGTTCTGGCAGGCGTCGAAACGATTATTGCCACCTCCAGCCGCACAAGTGCCGAGGCAGATGCGGGGCAGAATGACCTGTTTGGCGCGGCCACCGGAACAAAGGAAGAGCTTGTGCTGCCGCTGCGCGATACGTGGCTGCCGATGGAGCGGCTATCCCAGGAGTTCGAGGCGGTGGGCTTTTATCTCTCGGGCCATCCGCTGGACGATTACATGAAGCCGCTGGCCAAGCTTGGGGTGGATAGCTGGGCCGCATTCCAGCAGAAGGCTTTGACCAAAGGGGCGAGTGCTGGGAAACTTGCAGGTACCATTACGCATCGGCAGGAGCGGCGTTCGAAATCCGGCAACAAGTTTGCCTTCGTTGGCTTCTCCGATCCTACCGGGCAATTCGAAGCCATCTGCTTTTCGGATACGCTGGCGGCGGCACGGGATTTGCTGGAGCCGGGCAAGGCGGTGATTGCGCGCGTCGAATGCGATGTGGACGGCGAGGAGATCAAGCTGCGACTGCAGGGGGTTGAGATTCTAGACAAGGCGGCTGCGGCGATTGTCACGGGGCTCACGATTTTCGTGCGCGATACCAAGCCTCTGGATTCCATCGCGCTGCGCCTGAGTTCCGGTGGCAAGGCGCCGGTAAGGATGATTTTACAACTGGAGTCGGGCCGCGAGGTGGAACTGGCGCTGGGCAACAAGTTCGCCATCACGCCACAGATCAAAGGGGCGATCAAGGCCATCCAGGGTGTTGTGGACGTTCATGATTTCTAGACTGGCGTGAGAGTTGCCACATAGAGCAGCGCATCTTCGCTTTGCGGTTCAGGCTCGGCGCTATCGCTAGGGGAAAGATGCAAGGTGTCGCCGCGGTTGAGTTTGCGGCCGGCCACAAGCTTGAAGGAGCCCTGCAGCGCGAAGGCGAGGGTTGTTTGGACGGAAATGATGCGGAGATCGTTACTGGCGTTCAGTACACGCACTGAGGCTTTCCATGCCCCGCGCTGGAGGAAAAGATTGAGCGCGCGGCAAGGGCCATTGTTCACTGCGCACGCGGTCTTAATGTCGCCTGCGAATTCATGGGGCACAAAGTGCTTGTCAACTTTCAGAATTTCGCGATCATTGAACACTAGCTCAAGGCATGGCCTTCAATGAGCGTGAAGATGCGGTCGACATTGGGATAGTGGGAAAAAGCCACGTTGGAGTCGATCCGGGCCAAAGCCATGCGCCAGTCAAAGTCTTGTGCGCCAGCGTCATGAGGTGCGGCGGCGATATCCCATGACAGGCCGAGGCCATTCAGCCAGCGGCCTTCCCGGTAATTTTCAGACTTCAAGATTTTCATCATTACGGCTCTTCAATTCCACAGCTCTTGGCCAGCGTGAAGATCACTGCTTCGGCATCGCCCAGTTCGAAATGCGCTTCGTCGGAGAGCCATAGCCAGCTCCAGCCCCAGTTCCATTCGAGCTTCAGGGTTTTGGCGGTGCGGAGTTCGGCAATGTCGGGAAGGTTTTCGCGGGTGAGGAGTCGCTTGTTGTCAGTTACCATCCAGAATTCCTCACGTGGCGGTTTCCTGTCGATGGTGGCGATGAGTTCGATCTGGCCGCGGCTGGAGAAAGCATCCTCAAGCCTTAACTGTTGCAGCCATTTGGTGGGCTCCCCGCTTTGACAGGAAATTGTATAGAGGGCCGCATAGTCGGTGGCGGCAGATTCAATCAGCGTTGATGAGGTCAATGAGGCCTGGTGGATGACCATGCCGTTTGCCGCCTGCGATTGCGCAAGATTCCACGCGCCTAGTTCCTGGGCCGCGGCATGGCCCGCAGAAAACAAAGTTAATGCACTCAACACGAGTAATTTAGTCTTTGGTTTCATGGTGTTGGCAGGCCGTGGTTTGAATAGCTGGTATGCCGCCCTATATTAGCTGCTGATTTGCCATATTCCCAGCGAAACGCCTAAAATGGCGTGATTCATGTTAGAGCCCAAGGGCTTGTTTTGGAGACCAGTACGTCATGAAACCATTTGCCATTGCCGGCATTCAGATGCACCTGAACCACGGCTCCAATGTCCTTGCCATGCGGCACCGGCTGGACCTGACCATGCATCTCTATCCTTGGGTTCAGATGGTTATGTTTTCCGAGCTCGCGGCCTTCGGCCCGCTGCTGCAACATGCGCAGCCACTACCAGGAACAGTTGAAGCGGATTTCCAGGACATGGCGCGGCAGCACCGCATCTGGCTGGTGAACGGCTCCATGTATGAGCGGCGCGAGGGTGGCATTTTCAACACCACCTCGGTGATCAATCCGGACGGCGAGATCGTCGGGCGCTACCGCAAGATGTTTCCGTTCCGCCCCTTGGAGCAGGGGGTGCAGGCGGGAAGCGAATTCCTGGCATTTGATATCGAGGGCGTTGGCAAGTTTGGGGTGCTGAACTGCTATGACATCTGGTTTCCGGAAACCTCGCGGCAACTTACCGCGATGGGCGTCGAAGTTATTCTCCATCCGGTGATGACCCATACGATTGACCGCGATGTGGACATCGCCATCAGCCATGCCACGTCTTCCATGATGCAGTGTTATGTTTTTGACGTGAACGGGTTGGGGGCGGGCGGCAATGGCCAATCCTGCGTGTTTGACCCCTCGGGAAGGGCGCTCTATCGCGGCGACGCGACGGAGCAGATCATTCCAATCGAAATTGACATGGAGCAGGTGGCGCGGTCACGCGAGCGCGGCATTCGCGGGCTTGGCCAGATGAGCAAGGCCTTCCGCGACCGGCCCGCCAATTTCCCGGTTTATGAAAAAGGTTTCGACACCGGCTATCTCGACAGCCTGGGTCCACTTGCCACGCCGCGCCGCGTGGACGAGGCCCCGCCCGCCAATGTGAAGACGTTGCCGGTCCGGCGGAGTTTTGTGAAATAGCAGTGGGTGGTTTCAGCCTGCCATCCCGGTGCCCGTGAACATTGCGTTCGGTAACTAAACGGGCAATAATCGTGGTACGGCTCTACCCATGAATCCCCACGCCTCAGTGGCAGTCCATTTAACACTATCAATGTGTGGTCGATGACGAGAAGAAACTTGATCCTAATTCACCCCGGTCGCGAATACGAGAACGATTTTGAGGAGATCGCAAACAAGGTCTTCGCACTTGACGAAGATATCACAACCTATATTTCGCCTCCCGGTCTGGGTGACCAGTTGCCCAACGAAGCATGGAAAAACCCTACACTTGTCGTGGCAATACTTCCGGATTTCCGTTTGAGGATTGAGAGAGGCACGGTTCTCAGGAATCGTCCTATTTCGAAGATCCTGCAAGCAAAAACCATGCAAGAGGCAGACGTGCCCACGCCGCCGGTTCTGCCCTTGCAATTTGGAATGAATTTGGATCCGGCCCTTTTTGGCGAGTTCGTAATGATCAAGCCGATGAACCTAAGGCTGACATCGTCGGGAAAAGGCATCCAGGTTTTCCGGCGAAAAAGGCTTGAGCATTTGAAAATCACGGATTTTCCCACAGACCACCTTATTCACAAGGACCGTCAGGGTTACCTTGTGCAAAAATTCATCAATACCGGAAAGCACGCCTCCACCTTTCGGATATCGACCTTCCTGGGCCGGGTCATGTATTCGATGAAATACCAATCCCTCGACCCCTCACCCGATTTGAGCGACGCGGATTCTGTGATTGAGAATGGCAATTTTACCCAGAAAGCAAACCGCGAGAATCTACTTGATTCAAGCCCGGAGCCCATAGCGCTGGCAAAACGCGTAGCCGAGGTTTTCAGCGATATTCCGCTGTTGGCCATTGATATTGTTGTCGAGGAAGGGAGCGGGAAAATGTATGTCCTTGAAGTAAATGCCGGTGGAAACTCTTGGCATTTTTCCTCGAAGATGTGGGCTAAACGCCGCGCTGAATATCCTGAATTGATGCGGGAAATGAAACTTCAATATTCAGCCTTTGACACCGCCGCCCAGGTTCTTGTCGAAAAAACCCATCATCTTGCATCATGATTGCAGGGAAAAGTGAAATGCCAGTCCTTGAACCCGGCACTTTCCAATGAATGGTGAATCGGCCCGGCACCATAATCCCGCACCGGACATGCGCTTTGGGACGATCAATGACCTGCGCTTGGAAATGACACGCCTGAACGAAGCGGGCGACGGGTTTCTCGACTATCTGCTTGCAGGCCATTATTCGGAGGGGAAAGGTGTCTGGATCAACGGCGGCGGCGCGGCGCGGCAATTCTATGACGCATTGCTGGCAGTCAATCCCCATCTGGCTTGCGAGTCTCCATTCGGCACCTATTTCCGGCACGACAGCGTAAGGGAGCGAGGTGAGAACAGGATCTTGATCCGCGGACTCACCTCTGCTCCACCACAACACAAGGCGATAATTGAAACACACCGGCAGCGGAGGATGTCGGGCGAGGCTGCGTCCATAGCAGTATTTTCGGGTGGGCCGGCTGCAAAAGTATCGGCGCTCCTATGCACGCTACCCGCCATGCGCGAGAAAGTGGCACTTGAGATCAGTTTCATACTGGATGGCGCCGAGCAGTCGAATGAAAGCGGTTCAGCGAGCTATGAGCATGTAAATCACGCCAATGCACTGAATGCGGAACGCGACAATACCGGTTTCGGTATCTTGAAATCCGCAGTACTGCGCGCGCTATTGGGTGAACCGGATCCGAGCGTTGCCCTCTCGATGAATTACGCGAAAGTTGATCTCTGGCCGAGGGCTGTGACACTTCGGGACATACCCGTCTTCCTGCTGAATGAATTGCATGGCCTGCTGCAGATTTTGCGCCACCATTTAAATGCCGTTGATGATCACACCAGGAGCCGCCTGGCATCGAAAAAATCAACCGAAATCCTGACATTTATCGAACGCGAACTCGGGATAGCCCTTCGCCTTGACAACCAGAGGAAGAGGGCGATTTTTTTGTATTTCACGAAGAAACATTTTGCGCTTTCGCTGCGGGACAACGCTGAACTGCGCGCTTCTGTGGGACTTCAACCCATCGCTTTATCGGCTGCAGCGCTTACAGAATTCTATGGCGCCTCGATCCTCAAGCGCATTGTCGCGGCCGACCTGTTTTCAGAAAATGCCTGCATCAACCACGGTTTGGACGAAATATGTCGGAGTGAATTGGTCAAGCAAGGGGTTTCATACCTTCATAGAAGGAGGATCGCTGAAATCTATTTCGAGGAAGGTTCGAATGGTGATCCCTGCCGTGCCGCCGGCATCGTCATCCAGGATGTTGCCAGCGGGGAGGAGACGTGCCTTCCGGTGGATTATCTGGGACTGTCATTGGGACCAACCGCCACTTACCACTTCGAAAGAGCCACCAATTTTATGGACCGATGGTGCGATCGTTTCGACGTTGGCATGGCGGTGCCATATCAGACGATTGCGACAGGTATTTCAGCGCAAGTGCTGTTCCGGATTGTCGATCAGGACCTAGCGCGCTGCATTCCGTTCTCAGGCATGAAACAGACGCATTTTGTCGAGATGGGCCGGACAGCTTCGCATGTTCTGATGAAATTGACATGTGGTGGCACCATCGGGCTGCCGGTGTATAGCCGCAGCTATGGGATCAGCGCGCTTGCCAGTATTCTCAGGGTTATTACCCCGGACATGGGCTTGCAGTTTGAAGATGTCATCTGTGCGTGGCCCTGCTCAAGGGGCATCAATCCCTCTAACAACGGCCAGATTGTCAGACTGGCGGATAATGCTGTCTGCAGGTTTGGCGAAGGCGGCACGGGAATGTCAAAGATGGGCTCGAATGCCCAGACGATGCTGGATCTCCTCGGGCTTCCCTGGCCGGCGCCGCAGGACTTGCGGATGCCTGATGATCTGTTCAGGCACACTATTGTTGACAAGCGGAATCGAGTGGCGCGGCGGTTGGCGCGTCAGAGATGATGCCGCGCGCCTGGTGGAAACGATATCCAGGCAAGTGCGGGCATGATCAGAAGCGTCGTAGTTTACTAAAACATCTTGTTTGCCGCATGCATGGGCGGCGGTGCGGGGGCGGAGGAGCCGGTAACCGCAATTGATTCAAATTCCCCATTGATGGCTTTGACCCAGGCTCTGGCGCGGTCGGTCAATAGGCGCTCATCGGTCTGAAAACGGCCGCGCGAGACGAGGATACCGAGGTCGGCGCCGTGGTAGCGGTAATCGCCGGCGGAATAAACGCGGAGGTAAAACGCCTCGTCCTCGTCGGAGACCACGAACCAGTCGATGGATTTCCGCACCAGCTTGATGACGCCACTCTCGTCCATGCGGTAGATACCGGACGAGGGCGCCTTGGTGATCATCTCGACCCGGTCAACCGGGTATTTCAGGATGAGTTGGCTCCAGTTGTCGAATTCGGACCAGCGCTCCTGCACCTTGGCGAGATCAAGCTCCCACTCGACGTCCATGAATTCCAGCAAATGGAACATGTAGATGGGACAGCCGCCATAAGTTGAGGTGATGAGATTGGTGAGCGGCGAGGCGCCGGAGATGCGGGGATTGATTTCGCCGAGATAGACTTCGCGGCTGTCGGTGTCGATCAGGAAGTCCATGCAGAAGGCGCCCTTGTAACCGGCCTTGTAAAGCTGGTTGCCGAGTTTCTGGGCCATTTCGGTGACGGCCTTGCGTTCCTTTTCCATGCCTCCGGTGAACACGTCATTGCCGCACCAACCGCCCTGATAGGGTGTGACTTCGGGAAAGCCGGTGATGTCGGTCTGCATGGGACCAACCAGGGTGCCGTGGCGGGTGGCGACCGCTTCCACGGTGCCTGGCAGATGGTTGATGCGGCGCATGACCTTGAGTTCTTCCTTCACCAAGTCGTCCTCATGGCTGTACCAAGCGGCTTCCGACTTGATGAAGAATGTGGTGCGCCCTGAATCGCCGTAGGGCGTTTGCACCACGAGGTCGCGGCCCAGGTTTGCCGTGTCGGCGAGGGCGCAGAGTTCTTCATAGGTTTTGGCCCGGCCTAGGGTGTTGGGCGCGCTCTTAATGCCGGCCTCGTTGCCGAGTTGGGTGGTGGTGATCTTGGAATCGATGTGCTTGCGCAATTTGGCGGGAGGAAGGGCGATTTTCAGGCCCATTTCGCCGGCGAGAAATTCGGTTTCTTCGT
>DATLDM010000054.1:0-21712 GCA_035525875.1 Aestuariivirga sp. | reverse complement strand
GCTTGGTGAGCACGGTGACGAGGGTGCGGTAGCCCTTGAGCGCCACTTCCTTCACCTCGGCGATGAGATCATCGACCTGGGTTTTCACCGGGCGGATGATGACCGGGGGATCGATGAGGCCGGTGGGGCGGATCACCTGTTCGGCGAAGATGCCGCCGGTCTGGTTCATTTCCCAGGAGCCGGGGGTGGCCGAGACGCAGATGGTTTGCGGGCGCATGGCGTCCCACTCCTCAAAGCGCAGCGGGCGGTTGTCGATGCAGGAGGGCAGGCGGAAGCCATATTCGGCAAGCGTCGCCTTGCGGTTGAAGTCGCCGCGGAACATGCCGCCGATCTGCGGGATGGCGACGTGGCTTTCATCGACGAAGACGAGGGCATTGTCCGGCAGGTATTCAAACAGGGTGGGCGGCGGCTCGCCGGGTTTTCTTCCGGTGAGATAGCGCGAATAGTTTTCGATGCCGGCGCAGGAGCCAGTGGCCATCATCATCTCAACATCGAAATTGGTGCGCTGCTCAAGGCGCTGGGCTTCCAACAGGCGGCCGGCGGCATTGAATTCGGCGAGGCGGATTTCAAGGTCGCGCTTGATGCGGTGCACCGCCTGCTCCAGGGTGGGCTTGGGTGTGACGTAATGGGAATTGGAATAGATTTTCACCTGTTCGAGTTCGGCGGCCTTCTGGCCGGTGAGCGGATCGAATTCGGAGATGTTTTCGATCTCGTCGCCGAAGAAGGAAAAGCGCCAGGCGCGATCCTCGAAATGGGATGGGAAAAGCTCCACCGTATCGCCGCGGACGCGGAAGGCGCCGCGGACGAAATTTCCGTCATTGCGCTTGTAGTGGAGGCGGACGAAATCGGCCAGCAGCTGGCGCTGGGGAATGCGTTCGCCCTTCTTCACGCCGAAGGACATGGCGGAATAGGTTTCGACATCGCCGATGCCATAGATGCAGGAGACGGAGGCCACGACGATGACGTCATCGCGCTCGAGCAGGGCTCGCGTGGCGGAGTGGCGCATGCGGTCGATCTGCTCGTTGATGGAGCTTTCCTTCTCGATGAAGGTGTCGGTGCGGGCGACATAGGCTTCCGGGGTGTAGTAATCGTAATAGGAGACGAAATATTCCACGGCGTTTTCCGGGAAGAAGGAGGCGAATTCGCCATAGAGCTGGGCGGCCAGCGTCTTGTTCGGGGCCAGCACGAGGGCGGGGCGCTGGGTGGCCTCGACGATCTTGGCCACGGTGAAGGTTTTGCCCGAGCCGGTGACGCCGAGGAGAACCTGGTCGCGCTCATGGGCGTTGATGCCGTTCACCAGCTCGGCGATGGCGGTGGGCTGGTCGCCCTTGGGCTCGAAGGGCGAGACGATCCTGAAGGGGCGGCCGCCATCGGATTTGGGCGGCTTGGCGGGGCGGAAGGGGACGAAACCTTCAAGGGCGTTGAATTCCGGACGGATGACCCCCGGGGTTGCCACGGGGATATCGGGATAGCCCGAAATTGGCTTGGTCGGTGCTTCGGCGAATCCGCCGTCCTGTCGTGAATGGCCCATGGGGGGTATATAGGGGCTCGGGCCGGAATGGCAAAGCGGGGCTGCTGACACCTGCTGTCAGGAGAGCCTTATTTCGCCAGGACGATGATGCGGGCTTTCATGTTGGGGTGGAAGCGGCAGTAGTAGTCGATGGTTCCTGCCGTTGTCATCTGCATCGCCGCTGACTTGCCCGGCGGGAGCATGACTTCCCAGGGCCCGCCCGGAGCATTTTTCGCCGCCGTTGCGGTGTGGGCGATGGGATCGTTGTTTACCCAGGTGACAGTGTCGCCGACATGCAGCGTGGTTTCGGCGGGCACGTAGAGGAGCTTGGCGATGGTGACCTGCTGCGGCCCGTGGGCACGGGCCGCACGGGACGCGGCTATGGCCAGCAGCGCGGCAAGAGCGCCGCGCCGGGACAAGAGTTGCGGCATTACTTCAGGCCTTCAGCGACATGTTCGGCATGCATCTGGTGGCCCTGGAAAAGCTTCAGGCCGGTTTCGAGCAGGGCCTTGAGTTCGGCATTGCTGGCCGAGGGGATCAGCAGATCGGCCAGCGCGCCGTTGACCGCCTTGTGATAGGCGATTTCATTGGCGACGTAGGCCTTGTCGAAATCGGCGCCGGTGAGCTTGGCGAGTTCAGCCGATTTCGCGTCGGCCTGGGCCGCGAGGCCTTTGCTGGTGTCGTTGTCTTCCGGCGTGACGCCGAGCTTGGCGACGAGGGCGAGCGCCTGGTCATTCACCGCCTTGTGGTCGGTGGCCATGCTGGTGGCGAATTCGCGGACGGCTTCGTCCTTGGAAATGGCGAGGGCCTGTTCGGCGGCCTTTATGTCGAGCACGCCGGCGGTGTAGGCGATATGGGCAATTTGCGGATCGGTGGGCGTGCCGGCGGCAAAGGCGCTGACGGAACCGGCAAGGAGGAAGGCACCGGCCAGGAGGCTGGCGCGGGAAAAAACTTTCATGGGACTCTCCGCTGTTGTTGCCCGGCTGAGTTGCCGGGTCATGTCCCATTGGATGCGGGCTGCGGGGAAAGGTTCCCGTTAATCCTGCGCGAGGCGCGCCACCACGGCATCGGCCATATGCTCGCAGCGCAGACCGAGGAAGGGGAAGGCCCCGGTCAGGAGCGGATCGATATGTTCATCGAGGGCGGTGCGCAACAATTGGCGGGCGCGGAACAGGCGGGTCTTTACGGTTTCGGCGCGCAGGCCCAGCAGCTCGGCGGTTTCCTCGACGCTCATGCCTTCAATGGTGCGGGCCACCAGCACGAGACGGAAATCATCGGGCAGGGCATCGACGGCGGTTTCGACGAGATGCAGCAGCTCACGTTGGGCCATGGATTTCTCGGGGTCATTGGCTTGCATCGCCGATTGCGGAAAGGGAATGATCTGGGCTTCGATGGCGGGCTCATAGGCAATTGTCGCGGGAATTTGGGCGCGGGCGCCGCGCAGCCGCTGGAGGCATTCATTCATGACGATGCGCGACAGCCAGGTGGTGAGTTTTGCTTCGCCGCGAAAGCCAGCCAGCGCCGTGAAGGCCTTGAAATAGGCGTTCTGCAAAGCGTCCTCGGCCTCACCATCATCTCGCAAAATGCCACGCGCCAGGCGGAACAGGCGGCGGTTGTGCAAGGCGATGATGGCGCGGATGGCGGCCTCATCGCGGCGGATGGCCCGGGCGATCAGGTCGGATTCAGCGGCGCTGTCGAGCGGGCTTGTTTTCAGGGCAGGCATTAAGACATTTCCTTGGCCGGTAACCATACGCCTTACATTAGATGCAGGCAGCTGGAAAAGGTTCCCCGCAATTATTGGTGGGCCACGGCGTAATCGCGCAGCACGTTGGTTTCCAGTTCCATATCCTCAAGCCGGCTCTTAACCACGTCGCCAATCGACACGATGCCGCGAAGGGCACCGTTCTCGACCACCGGCACGTGGCGGATGCGGTGCTGGGTCATCAGCCGCATGACGTCGCGGATATCCGCATCGGGCTTGCAGGTGCGGACATTGCGCGACATCAGCGCCGAGACGGGCAGATCGATGACGGCGGCGCCATGCTCGGTGAGGCCCTGGACAATGTCGCGCTCGGAGAGAATGCCTTCGATGTGCTCGCCGCTGGTAATGATGATGGCGCCGATATGCTCAAGACGCAGGCGGTGGGCGGCGGCACCTACTCTGGTATCGGGCGCGATGGTGACGACTTTGCTGCCCTTGTGGTCAAGAATGCTCTGGATGCTCATGGAACACCTCGTGCTTATCCCGCCCTGCGATCATAGCACTTTCAAAGTGTCATTTCCACGGCAATGGGCGGGGCCTGGCGGAGCGTCTGGTAGACCACGCAGTAGCGTTCGGTGAGCTTGAGCAGAGTAGCGCGCTGTTCGGGGGTGACAGCACCTTCGAGATCGAAAAACAGGCGGATGTTCCGGAAGCCCACGGGGGCTTCACGGTCGACGCCCAGGGTGCCGCGGAAATCCAGATCGCCCTCGGCGCGGACGGTGGCTCCGGCGAGGGGAATTTCCAGGGCGGTGGCAACCGCATTAAGGGTGACGCCGGCGCAGGCGACGAGGGCCTGGAGCAGCATGTCGCCGGAGCAGGCATGGAAGCCTGAGCCGCCGGTGGCGGGATGAAGGCCCGCCTCGACCATGGCCTTGGCGGTGGCGACCGAACAGGTGACGCCTTCGCCGATGGAGCCTTCGGCCTTCAGGGTGATTACCGCATCCTTCGGCGCCTCACGGTAACGCGCCTTGAGCGGGGCCTGGAGGGATTTGAGGTGGTCGCTGTCCATGATTTTTTCCTTAGTTGCGCCTTAGTGCCAGCCAATGGATGAGCAAGGCTAACATACTTGCCGCGGCCATGAACCAGAAAACGGCCAGGGGCCAATCGGTTTGCAGCGAGCCCACGAGTTGCGAGGCGACGGAGCCGAAGGCCATTTGGGTGAAGCCGGACCAGCCTGCGGCCGCACCGGTCATGCGGCTATCCACCGAGATGGCGCCTGCGGTGCCGTTTGGAATGGTGAGGCCGTTGCCAAAGGCTGCGAGCGACATGGGGAGGAACAGGGTGGCGGGCGCGAGGAAGCCAGTGACGGCGGCAGCGAGGCAGAGGAAACCGCCGCCGACGGTGACCGCACAGCCCACCATGATCATCCGGTCAATGCCGAATTTTATGGTGTAGCGGCCCGAGAGGAAATTTCCCGCCATGTAGGCCGCCGAAATGGTGATGAACCACAGGCCGTATTCCATGGGGGTGCGCTTCAGCACATCCATCATGATGTGCGGCGCGCCGCCGAGGAAGGCGAAGAAGACGGCGGAGGTAAACCCCAAGGTCAGCGTGTAGGCGCGGAAGCGCCGCAATACGAAGAGATGGCCGGCATTGCGGAAGAAATTCTGCGGATCGGTGCCGCGCGCCACATGGGTTTCCGGCAAGGTGAGCCAGGCGGCGCTCAAGACGACGGCGCCAATGCCTGCCAGCATCCAGAAGCCGGTGCGCCAACTGGCGTATTGTTCGAAGAAGCCGCCGAGCACGGGCGCGATCATCGGGGCCACGACAAAAGCCATGGTGATGTAGGAGATCATGCTGGCGGATTGTTCACGGGTAAAGACATCGCGCACCATGGCGCGGGCCAGCACAATGCCGGCCGAGCCGCCGATGGCCTGGATGAGGCGGGCGGCGATGAGTGTTTCGATTGTTGGAGCGATGGCGGCCAGCACGCTGGCGATGAAGAAGAGCGAGAGACCGGCGAGCAGGAGCGGGCGCCTGCCGAACTTGTCGGAGGCCGGGCCGTAGATCAACTGGCAGACGGCCATGCCGATGAGATAGAGCGTGAGGGTGAGCTGCACGGTGCCATAGGGCACGGCGAAGGTTTTCTCCAGCCCCGGCATGGAGGGAATGAACAGGTTGAGCGCCAGGGGCCCGATGGCCGAGATGGCCACGAGAATGGCAAAGGAGGGACGGGGCGGAGCGGTAATTGTTGTGTCGGTGGCGGTCATGGGCGGCTTATAACGGCTGCACGCGAGGCGAGATAGCCAGGTCCCGCAGTTCTGGCATGCGCTCATATCGCTTGAACGGGTGATGCCGCCACTCTCCTGCCATGTCCTGTCAGCGGGGCCTGCTATCCCGCGCCCATCATCACAGGAGAATGAGCCATGAAGAACGCCTTGGAAATCGTCACCTTCAAGATCAAGGACGGGGCCAAGGTCCCGGATTTTCTCAGGGCCTCGGCGGAAATGGAAGAGGGCTTCGCCAAGAAGCAGGAGGGGTTCCTCTCGCGGACCTTCGCCAGGGGTGAAGGCAACGACTGGGTGGATGTCATCCGCTGGCGGACAATGGCGGATGCGGAAGCTGCCTCAAAGGCCGCAATGCAATCGCCGGCTTGTGCGCCAATGTTTGGAATGATTGATGAGCCGAGCGTCAAGATGATGCATTTCGAAATTTTGAGCTAGATCAGTGCCACTGGTGATCCCGCTTTTCCTCACCCCTTGGGGGAGAGGAAGGGGCCCATCCTGCGTCGCGAAGCTAACAGGATGGGAAGGTGAGGGGGAACAGGTCTAGCAATTGAATCACCTGATCCCCCTCATCCTCCCAAGCTTCGCATGGGCCCCGCCTTCTCCCCGATGGGGAGAAGGAAAATTGCGTAGCCAAATTTACCCGGTTCTGGCATGAGCCCGTGTCATGAACTATCGCCACGCCTTTCATGCCGGAAACCACGCGGATGTGCTGAAACATATCGTGATGGCGCGGATCATCGAGCACCTCAAGCGCAAGGACAAGCCGTTCCGCGTGTTCGACGCCCATGCGGGCATCGGGGTTTATGCGCTGGACGGGCCGGAAGCGCAGAAGACCGGCGAATGGCAGGGCGGCATTGCGAAAATGCAGGAGGCGTTTGCGCCGGAGGTTGAGGACCTGCTGGTGCCCTATCGCAAGGTGCTGGCAGCGTTGAATCCGGATGGCGGCTTCATGCGCTGCCCGGGTTCGCCGGAAGTCATCGCGCGGCTGCTGCGGCCGGAGGACCGGTTCACGCTCAACGAATTGCATCCCGATGATTATGCGGCGCTCAGGGACCGCTATTACATTGATGCACGCGCGGGGATTACCGGCATTGACGCCACGGTTTTGATGAAAGCCAATCTGCCGCCACCAGAGCGGCGCGGGCTGGTGCTGATCGATCCGCCCTATGAGGTGAAGAACGAGCGGGAGCTGGCGCTCGATGCGCTGCGCTTCGGCATCCGGCGCTTTGCCACGGGCATCTTCATGATCTGGTATCCGGTGAAGGGCGAAGATTTCGCCGAGCAGATTTGCGCGGCGTTCCAGAACCTCGGCATTCCGGCGATGCTGAAAGCCGAACTGCGGGTGCGTGAATCTTTTACGGGCGGCGGGCTGGCGGGATCGGGCCTGATCATTGTCAATCCGCCGTGGGGGCTTGAGGAAGAGCTGAAAGTGATTGTTCCGGCACTGGCGACGCGGCTTGGGATTGGAACGTGGGGGCAAGCTGCAATTGAGTGGCTGGTGCCGCCAAAAACGTAAGGAGTTTTACAATGCTAAAATCATTCAATCCATCCGGCATGGTGCAGCCGGCGTCGCGCTACAGCCAGGGGGTAGAGGTTGGCGCGAATGCGCGCTGGCTGCATATTTCGGGGCAGATCGGGGTTGCCCCCGATGGGACCGTTGCCAAGGGTCTTGAGGCGCAATTCAAACAGGCGTTTGAAAATATCGGCACGGTGCTGGCAGCGGCGGGCATGGCGAAAACCGATCTGGTGAAGGTGACGGTGTTCGTGACGGTGCCCGATGGTGAAACGGTTGGGATCTACCGCAAGGCGCGGGACCAGTGGATGGAAGGGCATGCGCCGGCTGCGACCTATCTGGTGGTCGCGGGGTTGGCGCACCGCGATTACCTGGTTGAAATTGAGGCCATTGCGGCGCACTAGGGGTTCTGGTTCTGCCCCACAAGAAAAAGCCTCCGCGGACGGAGGCTTTTTCCCGCTCGCGCCTTGCGCCACTGCCTATCGCCAATCTATGGATTGGTAGCAGGAGCGTCAGCAGGCGGCGGAGTTGACGGAACCGGAGTTACGGTGGAATTGATATCCGGCGATGGCACTGTTTCAGACACTGTCGGGAAGAGCATCATCGTGTTCCAGTTGCCGCTGAACAGCAGGTAACCGACGGCGATCAGAAGCAAGGCAGCCACGGCATAGACAATCGGGCCGTTGGAACGCCGGACCGGCGGTTTGATCCGGCCCGCTTCCAAACTGGCATTGGCTTCAAAACGTTGACGATCCGCTTCGGCGGCGTGGAGGATCAGGGGCTTTTGGCCAGCAGCGCTTACCATGGCTTTTATCCTTTGTGACTGATTATGGTGATTTAACGCGCGGGCGGGGCAGTTGTTCCACCTCTTTCTGATGACTCTATAGCCTGACATTTCAAGGGTTTACCAACCCGCCAGATGGGTCTATTCTTTGCCGCGGGTCTGCCATAGTTTAAAGCGATAATTCCTGAACGGCAATCTGAGGTAGTTTTGATATGCGTATGTTTTTAGGCGGGTTGGCATTGTGCGTCTTTTCGGCGCCGGCTTTTGCGGATGTGAAGTCCTATTGCGAGGTTTTCAGCCAGGACTTTGCCAGCGCCAAGACCTCGAACGTGGATGAATGGCAGGCCAGCTTCCGCAGTGCGCTTGGCGACTGCATGGCCCAATATGCGCCTGACGCCAAGGCTGTGCCGCCGCCCAGGAAGAGCGCGGAGAAGAAGGTTTCCAGGAAAGTCGTGGTGGTGCCGGCAACCTCAACCTCCCGGAAGAAGCGGATACGGATTCTGGAACCCGGATCAAATGCGTGGGTTGCGGCGTGTTCGGCAAAGTATGCCTCGTTCGACAGCGGAACGGGCAACTATAAATCCATGAACGGCAAGCTGCGGCGCTGCAACGTTTAGCGAAACGAATTTAGAATCGCAGATATTGGGGGCACGCGGCTATTGCGCGCCCCCAAAGCCTGATCAGTCAGCCGCAATGACGCCGGTGGCAATTGCCTTTGATAGGTCCTGATATTCTTCGCTGCCGGTGCCGGCGCGAGTCTTGATCTCGTTAAGTTCGAGTTTTGCGAGATCAATGCGGCCAGCGGCGACATAGCCTTCACCGAGATATTCGCGGGCCAGCACGAAGTTCGGGTCGATGGCCAGCGCCTTGCGGTAATAGGTGATGCCGATTTCGAGGCGGCCAGCCTTGCGGTTGCTGTAGCCGGTGTAGTTCAGGACACGGGGATCATTCTGGTTTTCAATCGCGGCGAGCACCTGCAGGGCCCACTCATACTCACCGGCCTTGGCCAAGGCGCGGCCCTGTTGATAGAGGTCCTCGTCGGGGAGGATGCCTGTTTCGATCTTCACGCATTTCTTGATATTGCCAACTTTCTTGAAGACTTCGCCTTTCTTGCACTTCTTGACCGGCTCGGCTGGATTGCCGCCGCCGCCGCCGCCAGCCGCGAAGCTCATTGAACTGCCCGAGGTCATCAGAAAGGCAGCAAGGGAAAGATATAGAAGCTTTTTCATGTCGATCTCCACGACTAAGGGGTTTGGGACTTTGCCGAACTTAGCACTGT
Source organism: Aestuariivirga sp. (assembly GCA_035525875.1). GTDB lineage: Bacteria > Pseudomonadota > Alphaproteobacteria > Rhizobiales > Aestuariivirgaceae > Aestuariivirga. The sequence continues at coordinate 12,636 of DATLDM010000054.1, read as the reverse complement.
TACGGGGGCATTGGGGCATTGGATTGCAGGTTAACGAAAAATGAACGGCCCGTTCAGGCGCGGCTCAGACAATTTTCGCCATATTTGGGCCAACGATCAAACAAGATCGCAAACCCAAGGAGCGAAAATATGACCAATACCCATAAGTTTTCCGCCGCCGCAGCATTTGGCGCTGCCGCACTTTTCAGCATGCTTTCCTTCGGCAGCAATGCCGAGGCAGCAAGTGTTCTCAACTGCAAGGGCGCATCAGCCACGAAAGTCGCATCTTGTTGCGAAAAAGTGGTTGAGGAAAACGGCCGCCGGCCGCTCTGGATGGTCCAGAACAGGATGAATTGCCATGACACGGCCATCATTAAATGCGATGGGCGTCAGTGCCATGTCCGCATCGTTCTCCGTGATGGCGAGGGTGGCGATGAGAAGACGGACGGCGGTGATCGGGGTGGCAGCCCCAACGATCCGCGCTAACTGAATTATAGCATGAGCCGAAGGAAGTGATCCCGCGAAGGGTCACTTTCCCCCTGGCCTCCATTCGTAGATCCATGATAGTTGCCGTGCGAACGCAGCCACCGGCATTGCGCTCAAAACAACGTTGCGGGCCTGTCGCAGAACTCCCCTGGCATGATAGATCCTGCGGAGTTGGCGCGATCTCTTTTGGATTGCGTTCGTGCGCTTGAATCGCGCTTCGGAAAAATCCTGGAACGCCGATTCCAGGCTAGCGGCACTTTGTATTGCGCTGGACAGCACGCAGGCATCTTCGAGCGCCATGGCGGCACCCTGGGCCAGATAGGGAAGGCTGGCGTGGGCGGCATCGCCGATGAGCACAGTGCGATTTCTGGTCCAGATTGGCGCGGGCGCAAAATCCCGTGCAGGCCATTTGATCCATTTGATTTTTGCAGAAAGAATCTCTGCGAGCGGATTGCAGGCGCGCTGAAACGCGGTGCCTAGAGAAATTTCTGAATCCTCAACGGCGGCAACAATGTTGAAGTGCTTCCCATTGCTCACTGCGTAGTGAACGACGTGGCCGCCGGGATAGAGCCAGAGGGTTACAACATCGGCATTGGCACTTGCGGGAATTGAACCGATGGGAACCAGGCCGCGATGCAACGTGTGGCCGCTTTGCTTTTTGCCCCGCTGTCCGGTCACAAGATTTCGGAGTATCGAATGCACACCGTCGGCGGCGATGATGGCTTGGCCAGTGAAGACCTTACCAGATTTCAGGGTGAGGCTGGTTTCGGCAAGTGAAACATTTGTGACCCCGGCATTGGTTTGCAATTTGATGACTGGTTTTGAGCGCACCGATTCGAGCAGGGCGTTTTGCAAATCGGCGCGATGGGCGACGCGGTAAGGCGCGCCAAACCGGTTTTCAAATTCCGCTCCCAGCGGAATGCGCTGCAAGATATTTCCAGATACGCCGTCGCGCACATGGATTTCGGCGGGAGACACACAGTAGGGGGCAACGGCGTCCCAGGCGCCCAAGTATTGGAGGGCGCGCACCGCGTTTGGGCCAAGCTGAAGGCCAGCGCCGATTTCGTCAAAGGAAGAGGCTCTTTCAAAAATATGCGAGGGCTTGCCGATGCGGGCGAGGCCAAGCCCCGCGGCGAGGCCGGCTATTCCGCCGCCAGCAATGAGAAAAGGTGAATCAGCCATGGCGCATCATGGCATGATGCAGGGTTAATTCCATGGGGTGGATTGAGGCTTGCGGCAAAGCACGGTTCCGCCTAGATCAGCGCCATCATTAACAGAGGAGCCGCCCCCTTGGCCTTCATTTCCGACGCGCTGAACCGCATTCAACCCTCCGCCACCATTGCCATCTCCAACAAGGCCATGGCCTTGAAAGCGGAAGGCAAGGACGTGATTGGGCTGGCGGCGGGCGAGCCGGATTTCGATACGCCGGACAACATCAAGGAAGCGGCCATTGCCGCCATCCGGGCGGGCAAGACCAAGTATACGGCGGTGGACGGCATCCCCGAACTGAAGGCGGCGATTTGCGCCAAGTTCAAGCGCGAGAACGGACTGGATTACAAACCTTCACAAATTTCAGTTGGGACCGGCGGCAAGCAAGTGCTGTTCAATGCGCTGATGGCGACGGTCAATCCCGGGGATGAAGTCATTATCCCGGCGCCCTATTGGGTGAGCTATCCCGATATCGTGCTGCTGGCGGGGGGTGTTCCGGTTGTTGTGCAGACCACGCTGGAAAACAACTTCAAGCTGAAGGGCGCCGATCTTGAAAAGGCGATCACCCCCAAGACCAAGTGGGTGATCCTGAATTCGCCATCAAACCCCAGCGGCGCGGCTTATTCGAAGGCGGAGCTGAAGCAGCTCACCGATGTGCTGGTGAAGCACAGCCACGTTTGGATCCTGACGGACGATATGTATGAGCATCTGGTTTATGATGATTTTGAATTTTTTACGCCGGCGCAGGTCGAGCCGAAGCTCTATGACCGGACGCTGACGATGAACGGGGTTTCAAAATCCTATTGCATGACGGGCTGGCGCATCGGCTATGGGGCCGGGCCGGAAGCGCTGATCAAGGCCATGTCCAAGCTGCAATCGCAATCGACGTCCAATCCCTCATCGATTGCCCAGTGGGCGGCGGTTGCGGCGCTCAACGGGCCGCAGGATTTCATTGCGGCCAAAAACAAGGTGTTCAAGGAGCGGCGCGATCTGGTGGTTTCGATGCTCAACCAGGCCAGGGGCCTTTCCTGCCCGACGCCGGAGGGAGCTTTCTATGTTTATCCTTCCTGTGCGGGGGCCATTGGCAAGGCGGCACCTTCAGGCAATATGATCAAGACGGATGAGGATTTTGTGACCGAGCTGCTGGCCGCCGAAGGGGTGGCCGCGGTGCATGGCGGGGCTTTCGGAAGCTCGCCCTTCTTCCGCATTTCCTATGCGACCGCGACACCCGTTCTTGAAGATGCGTGCATGCGGATCCAACGGTTTTGCGGCAATCTTAAATAAGGAAAAGATAAACATGCACGACAGTTCCATTGCGCCGATGAGTCATTCGCTGAAGGCGCTTGCGGCGATCTTGAAGAAGGCTGAAGCCTATTGCGAGGCCAAGAAGATCGACCCCAATGCGCTGCTCATGGCGCGGCTTTTTCCGGACATGCTGCCGCTGATCCGCCAGGTGCTGATTGCCACCGATCACCTCAAGGGTTGCGGGGCGCGGCTTACGGGAACGGCCAATCCCAGTTTTCCGGACGAGGAAAAAACCTTTGCCGAATTGCAAGCGCGCATTGCCAAGACCCTGGATTTTGCCGGCGGGCTCAAAAAGGAACAATTTGAGGGTGCCGCCACGCGGACGGTGACAATAAAGGTAGGCGGCAAGGACCTGGAACTTAAGGGTGCGGCCTATCTCTCAAGCGTGGCGCTGCCCAATTTCTATTTCCACGTGACCACGGCTTACAACATCCTGCGCCACAATGGCCTGGAGATCGGCAAGGGCGATTTCCTGGGGCGGAATTTAGGTTAGCTTCTCTTCCGTGGGCTTGAGGAAGTAACCCGCCGCGATCACCAGGAGCACGCCGCAAGTGGCGGCCACGTAATGGAGCTGGTGGGGCACATCCACTCCGAAATGGGCGAAGGCGGCCGTATCGCTGATGATCATTTCGCCGGCGATCCAGCCCAGAAGTGCGGCACCGGCCCAGACGAAAATGGGAAACCGGGCGATAATGCCGGAGATCAGCGAGGCGCCGACCACGATCAGCGGAATGGACAAAAGCAGTCCGAAAACAAACAGCGAGTAATCGTCACGCGCGATGGCCGCGATGGCGACGACATTGTCGAGGCTCATGACCGCGTCGGCCATGGCGATGGTCCCAACGGCTTTCCATAGCCGGTCGGAGGCGGGGATGTCCGTATCCTCGTGTTTTTCGCCAATAATAAGCTTGACGGCGATCCACATGAGCAGAAGGCCGCCCAAGGCCTTGAGAAAGGGAATGCCCAATATCTGCGTGATGACGAAGGCAAACGCGATGCGCAGGCCAACGGCGGCGCCGGCACCCAGGAGAATGCCGATACGACGCTGCTTTTCAGGCAGGGAGCGGCAGGCAAGGGCTATCACCACCGCATTATCGCCCGACAGCAAAAGGTCAATCCAGATGATCTGGGTGATGGCCAGAAGGTATGCGGGGCTAAAATCCATGGAAGTTCCGAACTGTTTCAGCGAAAGTGGTGGCGTTGTTAACGTTGTGCAAGGGCAAGCTGGAACCTCTTAACGGGTTTCACCCCGGCGTTGCACGCGGAAAATGCCGGTCCACAGGAACTTTTTGCCCTGGCCAGAGTTAACTAGGAGCCAAGCTATGCCCAATTGGGGTCACAATCGGCTGTGAAAAACTCTTGGCGGTTATCAAAAGGAAGGTTTTGAAATGTATAAATTTTTATCGATTGGCCTGCTCGCCCTTGTTACCATGGCCTCAGCGGCCGAGGCGAGGTCAGGGGTGAAAATCGGCGTCCTGTCATGCGAAGTGAACGGCGGAGTTGGTTTCATCATCGGCTCCTCCAAGGGCGTTGACTGTGTTTACCAACCCTCGAGCGGCGCACGGGCGGAACACTATTCCGGTTCGATCGGCAAGTTCGGCATTGATATTGGTGTTACCGACCGGACGAGGTTGGCCTGGGCTGTATTTGCGCCAGGCAAAGTCAACAAGGGCGCCTTGAAGGGCACCTACACGGGCGCTTCGGCTGAGGCCACCGTGGGTGTCGGAGTTGGCGCCAATGTGCTGGTCGGCGGCTTTAAAAAGGGAATCAACCTGCAGCCGATCAGCGTTCAGGCGCAGACGGGCCTGAATGTTGCGGGCGGCATCGGCAGCCTGCGCCTGCGCTATGACCGGTAAGTATCCGTGCTATTGAGAAAAAGGGGCCGGACAGGCCCCTTTTTTGTGGCCGTCTAATTGCTTAGCGGTGTTGCAATTTGGCAGCAATGGGGCGGAAATTTGGGAATAGGGTGGTTTTCACTTTGAGGACCGGCAAATTGTCGGATATAAGGTTAGGGAATCGAGGGCTAACCTCGTTGCATTTCCGAGTTTTGCAGGGTGGGGTCGATGACAATTTCGATGAAAAGAGCGGCATTTCTTCTGAGCGGGACAATCGCTGCCGGGATGTATGGCAGCGTGTCGATGGCTGCCGATATTGAGGCCACCGGGCCGCTTCCGGCGGTTTCAGGCCCCAACGGCAAGGTGGAAATTGGCGGCGGCTGGGCTGACATTGATGACCTCGGCGATGATGAAGTTTTCCGCGGCGGCGCGGCCTTCAGCTTTCCGGTCGGCGACATGTTTGGCATTCAGGCGGATTTGACGGCGCTTGATGCCTATGGCGAAACGGCAATCGGCGGTGCGGCACATTTCTTTACGCGCGATCCCAACGCCTATCTCCTTGGCGCTTACGGCGGCTATGTTGACGCCGGTCCGGCCAATGCCTGGTATGTCGGCCCCGAGGCTGAACTGTATCTCGACAACATCTCGATCGAGGCGGTTGGCGGGGTCATGGACATCAGCAACGGCGGCGGCACCGAATTCTATGCCATGGGCAAAGTGGCGCTTTATGCCACCGACGATCTGCGCCTGTCGGTCGGGGCCAGCACGGTTGCCGGTTTTGAATCGGCCAACGCCGGACTTGAATGGTTCATGGGCGACACGGGACTTCCTCTTTCCCTTACCGTTGATGGCCAACTCGGCGAAGACGGCTATACCTCTGTGATGGCTGGCCTCAGCGTGTATTTCGGCGGCGAGGACAAGAGCCTGATCCGGCGGCACCGCGAGGATGACCCGCGCCTCCACTTCTTCAATATCTTCAACGCCGGCCTCCTGGGTGGCGGCGGTGGCGCGTTTGATTCTCCGTGCGCCCCGGTTCAAGAAAACAACTATTGCGGGGATGGTCCTCCTCAAAATCCTTAGACAGTGAAGCTGTTCAGGCTTTTGCTACAAAGTGTGACAAGTCATGGGGCTGCATTTCATATGCGGCCTCTTTTTTGATACCTGGTGTGGCGCGGCGCGTCCTTCTTGGTTGGGAATTTGGCGGGGGATTCGCGCATATTGTCCGCTTGCGGGAAATTGCCGAGCACATTAGCCAACGCCAGTCCTGCGAGTTTCTTTTTGCCCTTCAAACACCGCAAAGGGGACTTGCGGCAGGACTACCCAGCCGTTCCGTTATCGCTGTCCCCGCCCCCACGAGGGCCGCTGGCGGCGGCAAGTTGCAAGGCAGGGAAACCTACGGCGAGTATGTTTCCGAAAACCTGATGATTGACGAAGGGGCTTTTGCATCTCGGCTGAGAGGCTGGGACGAAATAGTCCGCGACTTTGACCCGCATCTGATCATTGCTGATTATGCCCCGGGCCTAAGCCTTTATGCGCGCGGGCGGTGGCCTGTGGTGTCGGTGGGAAATGGGTACACAATGCCGCCGCCGGAGATGGCCGTCTTTCCGCCCATCGTGAAAACGAACCGTCCGCTTTATGCCACCGCACCTGATATCATCGGCAGGCTGAACAAGGAGCTTGAGAGGATTGGGGCACGGACCATTGAACGGCTGCCGCAATTGAACGAAGCCGACGCATACGGGCTTGTCACGATTCCGATTTTTGATCCCTATAAGTCACAACGGCAACAGCCTTATCTCGGTGTTGAAATTCCGGGGGGGCCGCCATCTCCACTCTCCACGGCATCGGGCGGCATTGCCTATTTTCATGAAGCCACGCAATCCCATGACAAAATACTTGACGGCCTCATGGCGGCAGATGCCAGCATGACCGCATACTTCGGGTCGCCCCAGCGAGGCCTGGCAGAAAAATTCGAAGGATCGCGTGTCTCGCTCGTTCATCAGCCGTTTAAGTTAAGCGTCGACATGCCCGGCAGGGCAGTTGCGGTCCACAAGGGCGGCTTGGGATTCGCGGTGGCGGCCGTCCTGGCTGGAGTTCCACAAGTGATGGTGTACGACCACGAAGAAAACTGGTTCACTGCAAATGCCATCGTTGGGACAGGTGCGGGGCTAGCCGCCAAATACAGTGAGGTTACCGCGGGCACACTTGCCGAAGCGATTGACCGGGTCGTGGCGTCCTCGGCAGCGCGTGAACGGGCGCTGGAACTGGCGGAACAAAACGCCGGGTTCCGGAACGCCACCCCCACACGGGCGATCGCCGACACGGCAATGAAGTTTTTTTGACAGATGACTTTCACAAACCATTCGTTGATGCTTGCCCCCCATGGCGGCATTCCAGCCCAGCCATGGCGAATGTCCAATTGCGCCAACGCAACGAAAACTTGCCTCTTGCCAAGCGCCTGAATTGGCGCAAGCATGGCAGTGTCGGATGCGCCCAGAGACGGGGCCTGTACCCCGCACACGGACGGTCCTTGACAGTTTGGGAGGATCGAACATGGACTCCAACCTCGGCAGAAGGTCCCAGGGCTCGCGTTGTGTGGCGCTCGTGGGCCCCTATCTCAGCGGCAAGACAACACTCCTCGAAGCCATTCTCTTTCGCACCGGCGCCACACGGCGCCAGGGCAAAATCTCCGAAAAATCAACCATAGGCGATGCGTCACCGGAAGCGCGCGGGCACGGCATGAGCGTTGAGCTCAATGTGGCCACGACGGACTATCTGGGCGAGCGCTACACGTTTCTTGATTGCCCGGGCTCAATCGAATTCAACCAGGATATTGGCGCGGCGCTCGTCGGCTGCGACGTGGCGGTGGTGGTGTGCGAGGCGGACGAGAAAAAGATTCCGGCCCTCCAGCTCATTCTCAAGCGGCTTGATGAGATCGGCCTGCCGCGCATCATCTTCATCAACAAGATCGATCATTCCAGCACGACACCCCATTCGGTGCTTGAATTCATGCAGCCCGCCAGCAGCAAACCACTGGTGCTGCGGCAATTGCCGATTTGGACCAACGGCATCGTGTCCGGGTTTGTCGACCTGGCGCTGGAGCGGGCTTACGTTTACCGCGAACACGCGGAAAGCACGGTGATTGAAATTCCGGCCGAGATGAAGCCTACGGAAAAGAACGAACGCTTTGCCATGCTTGAGAAATTGGCGGACCATGACGATGAATTGCTGGAGCAACTGTTGGCCGACATGGAGCCGCCGCGCGACCGGGTTTTCGCCGATCTTTCGCGTGAGCTGGCGGAAGGGCAGGTGACACCGGTGTTCTTTGGTTCGGCTGAGCACGGCAACGGCATTGGCCGCCTGCTGAAGGCGCTTCGTCATGAGGCGCCTACGGTTGAGGCGACAGTCAAACGCCTGGGACTCAAGAGCGGGGCTGGTGCCACGGCGCAGGTTTTGAAAACCTTTCACACTGCGAGCGGCGGCAAGCTTTCCATCGCGCGGGTGCTTTCGGGCGAATTGCCCGATGGCGCGGTGCTGTATGGAGCCAATGGCCAGGAAGCCCGCGCCGCCGGGGTGTTTTCAATGTTGGGAACAACGCCGACTAAAGTACCCAAGGCGATGATGGGCGATACGGTTGCTTTGGGACGGCTGGAAAAAATCAATACGGGCGAGACGATCTCAACAATCAAGGGTGCTGCAAAACAACTGGCGGCGCAGAAACCGGCGCCCGGAGTTTATGGCGTTGCGGTGTCGGTCACTGACCGCAAGGATGAAGTGAAGCTCACGTCATCAATTTCAAAATTGATTGAGGAAGACCCGTCGCTTTCGCTGGAGCACAATGCCAATACCCATGAGATGGTACTGTGGGGGCAGGGGGAAGTGCATTTGCGCGTGGCGCTGGAACGGCTGCAGGGCAAGTTCGGAGTTCACGCCAAATCCCAACCACGGCGCATCGGCTATAAGGAGACGATCAAGAAATCGGTGCAGCTGCGCGGGCGGCACAAGAAGCAATCGGGCGGGCATGGCCAGTACGGCGACGTGACGGTGGAAATCAAACCGCTGCCGCGCGGCTCCGGCTTCGTGTTCACCGACACGATCACCGGCGGCGTGGTTCCCAAGCAATATATTCCGGCGGTTGAGGCCGGCGTGCGGGAATGGATGGTGCAGGGGCCGCTGGGCTTTGCGGTGGTTGATTTCAATGTCAATCTTTCGGAAGGCTCGTATCATGACGTGGATTCATCGGAGATGGCGTTCAAGCTGGCGGCGCGGCTGGCAATGACCGAGGGCATGCCGCAATGCTCTCCCGTTTTATTGGAGCCTATCGTGGCGGTTCAGATCCATGTGCCGAGCGATGCCACGTCGCGGGTCAACCAGATTGTCACCGGGCACCGGGGGCAATTGCTGGGCTTTGACGGACGCGAGGGCTGGCCGGGATGGGACACGGTGAAGGCGCATCTGCCGGAGTCGGAAATCGGCTCGCTCATCATCGAGCTGCGCTCAGCCACTTCGGGGGTGGGCACCTTCGTATTCAGCCATGATCACATGGCGGAACTGGTGGGACGCAGTGCCGAGCAGGTGGTGGCGGCGCGGAAGGCGCAGATGGCGGGGTAACTGGCGCGGTGTCATGCGCCAAGACGATCGTTATTGGGAATCCACCAATCCCGGCCTCTCGCTGTTGTGACATACTCCGGCCAGCGGAAATGGATGGGTGGCTCATAGTCACACAGCGGTGCGATCCATTTGGTGCCACCGACTCCACCGCCAGTCCGTTCCAAAAACTCCTGCTTTGCGGCCCCGCGCATTTCCTTGTCTTCCAGCAACCGCAACGCCGACAGGGCCAAGGTTTTTGCCGCTGTAACCACCATGGGATCTATGGTCACGGGAATCCCACCCAGCGCGTTCATGACCCACGATGGATAGGTGTAGCCACTCAAGCTCTTGAGGGCGGGTCTTGCAATGTAAAATCGGGCCGTCGGCGCGTGCCAGCACATGTCGGTATAATCATCGGATGTCGAATTGATCTGTGAAGGCGGCAGATCGCGGCGCAAGATAGCTTCGGCCACCTTGGGTTCGAGCAGCCTTTCACATTCGTCAAGAAACGGCAGCGCCATGGGCGTAATTCCGAGGTTTTTCTGAATCTCGCCAGCGACACCGCGCGCCGCTTCATCCCAGTGTGGCGGGCCAACCTGCCGCAGTGCGTCCCAGACGATTGTTGCCATCGCATGATTGGCGAGGCCGGGGCGCGACTTCGACACCCAATGGCGCTCATAACGACAACCAGTCATTGACGCAGCAGCGGCGGCGTTGCGGTCAAGACAGGCTGTAACTTGCTCGGCCATTTCGATCGTCGGCACACGGATCATATACTGAATTTCGGCCAATGCTGCGGCAAGATTGTCGGCGGTCGCCTGTCCGGCCGTGAGGATTGCCTCCGAAATCGACCATCCGCCCTGGTGAGGCAGCATGGCGTCGCGCAAGCTTTTGGAAGCCATGTACATCATCATCAGGGCATCGTTGGCGCCGGGTGCCCGAACGGCTGAATGGGCTTGCGGGATGGGCGCTCCGTCACCCTTGATCCAGTCCTCGGGGCTGTCACAAACAAAGCGATAGATCATCGCATAGGCGGCGCCACAGTGCGTGTCCCAGCGCACCGTGTTGCAGAGCGGCAGCATGTAAAAGGGATGAAACGACAACATCCCGTCGAGCCCGTCATAATAGCCGCGAGCCGCGTGAATGGGTTTGGAACCCCGAACCTTTTCGGCGGGTTCTCCGGTAAACCGCAATGTACCGCCAATGCCGGAATGCTTCATCGCAGCCTGCGTGGCGAGCAGCCCACCAAGCCCGGAAATGCCAAGGCCCGAATGAGGGTCAGTATGGCCGCCGGCGGCGAAACCCAGTCCGCTCCGCGGCTCGCGCCGGGTCGAGGCCGCCTGGCAATTTCCCGGTACTGCATCGTACTCGGCATACATGCCTATGGTTGGACCGGCTCCGCTGGTCCAGTGGGCACAGAAGGCGGTCGGCATTCCGCCTGATCCTTCCTCCACAGTGAAGCCGCTGGCCTTCAGGCGTTCAACATACCACCTCGAAGAATTGTATTCGCGCCAGGCGGTTTCGCCAAAATCAAAGATGGCGGCAGTCCATGCTGAAAGATCACCGCGGATCGCATCGACATGCAGAGACGCGTAAGCTTGGGCGCTCGATATGGACATCTCAATCCTTCCTGCAAAGCATCACCGGGTTCAGATCAAAGATAGTGTGGTTCATTCCGGCACTGTAGCAACTGCCTAAATCAAGTAACAGATGACTTGAGTGTGAACGGGTGTGAATTGCGGGGCAGGCCATTACTGCCTATTATGCTGTAAGCACAAGGAGCGCCGCAGATGTTAATCAAGCAACGCAAGGGCTGGGAAATAGCCGAGGCACAGGTTACTCCCGAGCACATGTTTCTCAATCGCCGCGCCTTCATGGGAACTGCGGCCAGCGCGGCGGCGTTCCTGTCGGCGGGTGCGGCGCGGGCGGAGGATGATCCTTCCGCCGGGCTTTATCCGGCCAAGCTCAATGCCACCTATACGGATGCGGGCCGCCCGGTGACCCCGCTGGAGATCAACCGGACCTACAACAATTATTATGAGTTTGGCACATCGAAGCAGATTTACGACGCGGCCGAAGCCTTACCCATCAGGCCGTGGAGCGTTGTGATCGACGGCGAGGTGGAAGCGCCCCAGACGCTGGCCATTGATGATCTCCTGAAAAAAATGCAGCTGGAAGAACGCATCTACCGGCACCGCTGCGTTGAGGCCTGGTCAATGGTTGTGCCGTGGACGGGGTTTACGCTGAAGTCGCTGGTGGAGATGGCGAAGCCCAAATCAGAAGCCAAGTTTGTGCGCTTTGAAACTTTCAACTTGCCGGAAGTAGCGGTTGGCCAGCAGCCGGGATTGTTCAGCAGCTATCCCTGGCCTTATGTGGAAGGCCTGACCATGGCGGAGGCCATGAACGATCTCAGCTTCCTGGTGACGGGGGCCTATGGCAAGCCGCTGCCGAAAAGCATGGGCTCGCCCATCCGCCTGCACCTGCCGTGGAAATATGGCTTCAAGTCGATCAAGGGCATTGTGAAGATCAGCTTCGTGACGGAGCGGCCCATTGGCATGTGGGAGGCAATCCAGGCCTCGGAGTATGGCTTCTGGGCCAATGTGAACCCGGAGGTTTCGCATCCGCGCTGGAGCCAGGCCATGGAAGAAGTCCTGGGAACCAATGAGCGGGTGCCGACGCAATTGTTCAACGGCTACGGCGCATTCGTAGCCAGCCTCTACAGCGGGCTGGAAAGCGAACCTCTCTACATGTAGGCCACAAAAAAAGACCGGATAGAATCCGGTCTTTGCAGTGAAGCTACCCTGGTCGGGTAATGATCCCAAGTCATGCGAAGGCATGCTTTGAAACCCGCTGCGGAAGGCACAAGGGGAGAGAGTATCTTCCGCAATTGCATGCTCATTGAACGAGCATCCAAAAAGAGAATGCGCGGGAACGGCGTCGTCAACAAGCGGTGCTTCCTCATGGGTGCCATGTCAGCGTTTCATACGCATCTGCCATTCGTTTTTGCATTCCATAGCGCGGTGTGGCATGTCAGGTCATGACTATTGACCTATTTATGGCTCTTGTGATCTTTGCCTTTGTCATGTCGGTGACGCCGGGGCCTAACAACGTCATGCTTTTGGCATCGGGGGTGAACTACGGTTTCCAGCGCAGCATTCCGCATATGCTTGGAATCACCATTGGCTTCAGTTTCATGATCCTGGTTGTAGGTTTGGGCCTTGGGCAGGTCTTC
>DATLDM010000035.1:0-45468 GCA_035525875.1 Aestuariivirga sp. | reverse complement strand
GTGGCCGGAGCCCACAGGCCCCATGTAGCGGACGGTTGTGGCATAGCAAGACAACACCGGCAGAATGCTTGAAAAAGTTTCAGAACCCGCACCACAGAGCACGCCAAGTTCGGCGCTCGCGGCCGCCTCAGGCCCGCCGGTCATTGGCGCATCAGCATAGGCAATTCCCAAGGGAGCCAGTTCGCTGGCCAGGCGGCGGGTCGACTCAGGTTCTGAAGTGCCCGCATCGATGATGATCTGCCCGAAGCGCAAGCCAGGCTTCAGGGTGGCCACTGTTTCCTCGACTATTTTTGAGGAGGATAGGCACAGGATAATGCAATCACTGCTGTGAGCGATTTGGTCCAAACTGGTGGCTTCTCTAGCGCCTTTGGTGAGCAAATCCTCGATCGGCGCCCGGTTGCGATGGGCGATGACATGAACCTCGTGGCCACTTTTCAGCAAATTGAGCACCATGCCATGCCCCATTAGACCAGCACCTATGAAACCAATTCTCATGCTTGCCTCCGCCTCGTCCCATGCTAGTTTCCGCCCCCATAAACAGGAGCAGAATGCACCATGGCGTTACACAAGAATTTCATCAATGGCGAATGGGTTGCGGGCACGGGAGCCAAGGAAAACATCAATCCTTCCGATGTGACCGACATCGTTGGCGAGTATGCGCAAGCCGACAAGGGGCAAACCGAGGCTGCCATTGCCGCGGCCCAGGCGGCAGCCCCGGCATGGGCTGCAACGACACCGCAACAACGGGCCGATATTCTGGAAACGGCGGGAATTGAGCTGCTGGCGCGGCGGGAAGAAATTGGCCGGCTGCTGTCACGCGAAGAGGGAAAGCCGCTGGCCAACGGCATTGCGGAGACCATGCGCGCCGCCCAGATTTTCAAGTTTTACGCCCAGGAGGCGCTGCGCATCGAAGGCGTTTCCGTGGCCTCGGTGCGGGCTGGCGTTGATGTCGCCATCACCCGCGAGCCCCTTGGCGTGGTTGGCCTCATCTGCCCATGGAATTTCCCCATTGCCATTCCGGCCTGGAAAATGGCCCCGGCCCTGGCCTATGGAAATACCGTCGTGTTCAAACCCGCCGACCTGGTGCCCGGAACGGCTTGGGCCCTGGTTGAAATCCTGTCGCGCGCCGGACTGCCCAAGGGCGTGCTGAACCTGGTCATGGGACCGGGCTCAGTCGTGGGGCAAACCATGCTCGATTCCCGCGGCGTAAACGCCATATCATTTACCGGCTCCGTCGAGACAGGAGCCAAGGTTGCCATGGCCTGTTCGGGGCGCGGCGCAAAATACCAGCTTGAAATGGGCGGCAAGAATCCGCTTGTGGTTCTCGATGACGCCAATATTGATGCGGCGGTTGCGGCTTCCATCGACGGAGCCTTTTACCAGACGGGCCAACGCTGCACGGCCTCTTCGCGGCTCGTCGTTCAAAGCAAGATCCATGATGCCTTCGTCGACAAGATGGTGACAGCCATGAAGGCGCTTAAGGTTGATCATGCCCTGAAGGACGGAACACAGGTTGGCCCCGTCGTTGATGAAAGCCAGATGGCGCAGGACGAGAAATATATTGGAATTGCAAGGGATGAAGGCGGTGAGCTGGCCTGGGGTGGTGAGCGCCTGAACCGTGACACCAAGGGGCATTATCTGTCGCCTGCCCTGTTCACGAACACAAGGAACGACATGCGCATCAACCGCGAAGAAGTCTTTGGCCCCGTGGCTTCCGTCATCAAGGTGGGGAGCTATGACGAGGCGTTGGCCGTTGCCAACGACACGGCCTTCGGCCTTTCTTCCGGCATTTTCACAACCTCGCTGAAATACGCCACGGACTTCCGCAAAAAATCAGCGGCGGGCATGGTGATGGTCAACCTGCCGACAGCGGGCGTGGATTATCATGTGCCGTTTGGCGGGCGTAAAGGTTCGAGCTATGGGGCGCGCGAACAGGGCCGCTTTGCCGCTGATTTCTACACGGCAATCAAAACGGCTTATACACTTGCGGGCTAAGAGGCAGTAGCATAACTCATATCAGTTCAATGCCCCGCTCGCGGAACAGGCTGCGCGTGGCATCGGCCGAGCCGTTGAGATCAATGGCCTTGCAGGCTTCCTCGATCACCACCGTATCAAAGCCCATATTTTTTGCGTCTTCCGCCGAATAGCGCACGCAATAGTCGAAGGCCAGGCCGACGCAGAATATCCGGGTAAAGCCCCGCTCCTTCAAATAGCCACCAAGGCCAGTCGGCGTCACGTGGTCGTTTTCAAAGAAGGCCGAATAGGAATCGACCTCATGGCGGAAGCCTTTGCGCACAATGAGCTCGGTCTGCGGGATATCCAGAAGCTTGTGGAACGCCGAACCATGGCTTCCCTGAATGCAGTGATCCGGCCACAGGGTTTGCGGGCCATAGGGCATCTCATATTCCGAGAAAATTTCCTTGCCGGGATGCGACGAGGCAAAGGACGAATGCCCGGCGGGGTGCCAGTCCTGGGTTAGTACGACATGCTTGAAATTTTTGGCGAAGTCATTGATGAGGGGCACCACTTCATCGGCGTCAGGCACGGCCAGTTTTCCGCCAGCACAGAAATCATACTGAATGTCGACAACAAGGAGCACTTCGTTTTCGCTGGTCTGCATGGGAACCTCATTGGGCAAGGGACGCGGCGCATCCCTTGAAAGCTGGAAACCTGTCAACAATCACATAAACCGGAATGGGCCGCATGATATCCGATAGCTTCCCCTTGTCCTCGAATATGGTGCGGAAGGGTCCGCTCTTCAATTTATCAATTATCGATGGCGCAATGCCGCCGGCAAGATAGACGCCGCCGCGGGCCTGCAGCGCCATGGCTGCGTCGCCGGAAATGCGCGCCAGCCAGGAGATGAATTGGTCCAGGGTTTTGGCGGCGACCGCGTCCTGTCCCTTCAGGGCGGCTTGGATGACGGCTTCGGGACTGGTTAATTTTCCCTGGGGAGAAAGCGTCTTGTACAGTAAGTAAAGGCCGCTGCCGCTCACGGCGTCTTCGGCGATAAATATGCTGCCGGGTTTTTTCATTCGCTCGCGCAGGTCAAATTCTTCGCGCGTTACGGTCGGCAATGTCACTTGGCCAAGTTCGCCGGGCAGCGCCATCCAGCCGCCTTGCGGCAGGGGCGTCAGGGCAGCCATGCCCAAGCCGGTGCCAGGTCCCATGACGATCTTGAGCCTGGGGAGCGGTGACTCCTGCCCACCGATTTGGACCAGGTCATCGCCCTGGAGATGGGGGAGGGAAAGGGCCAGGGCTTCATAGTCATTCAACAGCCGCAGGCGCCTTGCCCTGGCGGCCAGCCGCAGGCTTTCATTGGTAAATGACCAATCGTAGTTAGTTAGTGAAATGTGCTCGCGGTCGACCGGGGCGGCGACGGCAATGGCGGCGGACTCAAGTGAACTTACATCCTGGTTGCGCAAATACTGCTGGATTGCCCCTTCAAGCGAGGGGAAATTGTCGTTGCGCAGCGCCTCCATATGCTGGATCGCCATGGAGCCCTGCTTAACCAGACCAAAGCGGGAGTTGGTGCCCCCGATGTCGCCGACAAGTGCAAATTCCGTCATTCTGTCCTCAGCCCTCCACTGCCACGGCCAGCGATGGAGGGCAAGAGCGGCGGTGATCTGGCCAATCAGCATGACTTCGGCTAGGAAGCGGCTTTACCTGAACCAGTTGGAAATTCCGTGACCGATCAAATAGCTTCCGAGGTTTCGCGCCGGCGGACCTTTGCCATCATTTCCCATCCGGACGCCGGCAAAACCACGCTCACGGAAAAGCTGCTGCTTTTCGGCGGCGCCATTCAGCTTGCCGGCCAGGTGCGGGCCAAGGGCGACAGGCGGCGGACGCGCTCGGACTGGATGTCGATCGAGCGGGCGCGCGGCATTTCGGTCGTCACCTCGGTGATGACCTTTGAATACAACAACTGCGTTTTCAACCTGCTGGATACGCCGGGACACGAGGACTTTTCCGAAGATACCTACAGGACGCTCACGGCGGTTGACGCGGCAGTCATGGTGATCGACGGGGCAAAAGGCATTGAAGCACGCACCCGCAAGCTTTTTGAAATCTGCCGCCTGCGCGACATTCCGATCATCACCTTCATCAACAAGATGGACCGGGAAACCCGCGAGCCGCTTGACCTTCTGGACGAGATTGAAAAGGGCCTGGCGCTGACGGTTGCCCCCATGGTGTGGCCCATCGGGCTGGGTCGGGCCTTCACCGGTACCTATGACCTCAATACGCCACGAGTTCGGCGGCTTGATGAGGACCCTGCCGGGCAGATGGTTTCCGGTCCCGATGACCCGCTGTTCACCACCCTGCTCACGCCGCCGCAACTTGCGACCTGGCGCGATGAGATGGAACTGGTGCGCGACCTCTGCCACAGTTTTGACCGGGCCTCGTTTCTTGAAGGTCATTTGTCGCCTGTGCTCTTTGGTTCGGCGCTGCGAAATTTCGGGGTGCGTGATCTTCTCGATACACTCATTGCCCATGCGCCGCCGCCGCGCGACCAGCAGGCGCGGCAGCGGGTGGTTCACGCGAGCGAAGACAAAATGTCGGGCATTGTGTTCAAGATACAGGCCAACATGGACCCCAATCACCGGGACCGTATCGCCTTCATGCGGCTGGCCTCCGGCAAGCTGACGCGCGGCATGCGGGTCAAGATTGTCCGCACCGGCAAGACCCTTGCCCTCAATGCCCCGCAGTTTTTCTTTGCCCAGGACCGCTCGCTGGCCGAGGAAGCCTTTGCCGGCGATGTGGTGGGCATTCCCAATCATGGGGTGCTGCGCATTGGCGACACGCTGACCGAGGGCGAGGATATTGTTTTCACTGGTGTGCCGAGTTTCGCGCCGGAAATCCTGCGCCGGGTGAAGCTCGGTGATCCGATGAAGGCCAAGAAGCTGCGCGGCGCCCTGGAAGAATTGGCCGAAGAAGGCGTGGTGCAGCTCTTTATCCCGGTGGATGGCTCGGCTGCGGTTGTGGGCGTGGTGGGCGCCTTGCAGCTTGATGTGCTGGCTGACCGGCTGGCAAATGAATATGGCGTTCCGGTTGAATTTGAAACGACACGGCATGAGGTGATGCGCTGGATTGCCAGTGATGATCCCAAGAAATTGGACGATTTCATCGCAGCCAACCCCTTTTCCATTGCCAATGACCTTGATGGCGCGCCCGTGTTGATGGCACAATCGCCTTTCAGCCTGAACTACACGCTGGAACGGGCGCCCGACATCAAGGCCACCGAAATCAAGGAAATGCACAAGGCCGCCTAAGGAGCCCATCGCATGTTGCCAACTGACCTTGACCTGCCACGCATCCTTGCCATTATCCTGCTTTTCGCCATGTGGGGGCTTTACAGCCCGATCCTCAGCGCCCTTGGGCGCGGCACCTTGAACGCGCAACTGCATGTGGTGCGGATGCGCTGGATGCGCATGCTACTGCAAACGCACCGCGACCACCGCGCCTTTGATGCGCTGATGATGGGGCATATTTCTAATTCCATGGCTTTCTTTGGCTCGGCGACGCTGCTGGTGCTGGCGGGCCTGCTGGGAACGCTGGCCAACATCAGCCGGCTTTATGCGGCGGTGATGGAAATAAAATTCATTCCCGTCATGAGTCTTGAACTTTTCACTATTTATTTCGTGACACTTACCGTGATCATGGCGATCTGCTTTTTCTCCTTCACCTATGCGCTACGGAAGCTGGCCTATACGCTGGCGATGATCGGCGGATTGAGCGAGGCGCCGGGCGATGACCCGCAGTCGAAAATCATGGTGGTGGAAACGGCGACAGTGATGACCGAAGCGGTAAAAAGCCTGAACAACGGCATTCGCGGCTATTACTTCGCGCTGGCCGCGTTCTTTCTCTTTGTCGGTCCTTACGCCTGCATGGTGATGACGGCGGCGATGAGCGGGCTGCTGCTCTACCGCCAGGGATTTTCCACCACGGCGCTGGCAATTGAACGCTATGTTGATGCGATGAACAGTGGAAAGAGTGATCGCAGACCATGAAGGCGCGCGACATCCGTTCCAGCGATGGTTTGGTTCTTGCCGGCTATGAAGCGGGCAATCCACGAGGCCTCGAAATTCTTTTCATTCACGGTTTTTCACAATGCTCGCATTGCTGGAGCAATCAGTTTTCCTCTCCAGTACTTGCTAATGATTTTCGCCTGATCGCTTTTGACATTCGCGGCCATGGTGCTTCGGAAAAGCCAGTGGACCTTTCACGTTATGCGGATGACAGGCTGTTTGCCGATGATGTTCACAGCGTCATGGAGGCCTTTAACCTCAAGCGGCCCGTGCTTGTGGGCTGGTCCTATGCCGGCCGCATCGTGAGTGACTATGTGGAGGCTTACGGCACCCACCGCATTGCGGGCATAAATTACGTCTGCGCACGGACAAACGATGACGCAGTCTTTGATGGCCCGGGAACGGAATTGCTGGGTGACATGATCGGTAACGATCTTGATGCCAATGTCAGGGCCACCCGAGCTTTCGTGCGGGCCTGCTTTGAAAAACAACCCAGCCAGGAGGATTTCGAAACGGTTGTCACCTACAACATGCTGGTTCCACCGAGCATTAGGAGGGCGCATCTCTGCAGGCCCGCATCGGACGGCGGCATTCTGGCAAAACTTGATGTGCCGGTGCTGGTGACCCAGGGAAGCGAGGACAAGCTTGTGCTCAAGGGCCTCGGCGAACTCACGGCGGCGGTTGTGCCGGGGGCGCGGCTTTCAATCTATGACGGCATTGGCCATGCGCCCTTTGCCGAAGACGCGGCCCGCTTCAACCGCGAGCTAGCGGAATTTGTGCGGGCTGCCCAAGTTTAGAAGCCTCGCGAGCGAGCGCTTCAATCCCCACCCAGTCGCCGGCTTCGATCAATTTCTTCGGCACCATCCAGGAGCCGCCCACTGTAATGACGTTTGCCAGCTTCAGGTATTTCGGTGCTGATTCCAGGGTTATTCCGCCGGTGGGGCAGAAACGGATTTGCGGCAGGGGCTGCGCCAGCGACGATAGATACGCTGCACCGCCTGCGGGTTCAGCGGGGAAGAATTTCTGGAAACTGTAGCCCTGCTCGAGAAGGTTCATGCCTTCCGATGCGGTGACGCCGCCGGGCAGAAGCGGCATTTTGATATCTTTTGCGGCTTGGAGCAGTTTCGGCGACGAGCCCGGTGATACAGCAAAGGCGCAGCCCAGTTTATCCATGTCAGCCATCTGGGCGGGCGTGATCACCGTGCCAACGCCGACGATGGCGCCTTTGACTTCCGCGGTGATGGCGCGGATGGATTCGATGGCCGCAGCGGTGCGCAGCGTGATTTCGAGAACGGGCAAACCGCCTTTCACAAGGGCGCGGGCCAGCGGCACCGCATCGGCCACACGTTCGATCACCATCACGGGCACGACGGGGGCCGCCTTGAGAATGGCTTCGATGCCTGCCTGCAAATCTCTTGTCATCATGCAACCTCGAAAATTGATGCGCCCTGGTCGGCGCGGCCAGCAAGATTGCGGAAGGCCTTGAACAGCTCGCGGCCGGTTCCTTCCTCGTTCCGGGAAAGATCGGCGGTGGCAGGAACGCGCGCCGCAAACTCCTTGGCATCCACCAGAATTTCAAGGCGGCCATTATCCGCATCGATGCGGATGATGTCGCCATCCCTGATCTTGGCAATCGCGCCGCCATCGGCGGCCTCGGGGGTCACATGAATGGCGGCTGGAACTTTTCCCGAAGCGCCGGACATGCGGCCATCGGTGATGAGCCCCACGCGGAAACCCTTGTCCTGCAACACGCTGAGTGGCGGCGTCATGCGGTGGAGCTCGGGCATGCCGTTAGCCTTTGGTCCCTGGAAACGCACCACGGCAACCACGTCCCGGTGGAGTTCGCCTGTCTTGAAAGCGGCATGAAGCTCCTCTTGGGAATGAAAGACGCGGGCCGACGCTTCGATGAAATGGCGGTCATCAGGGATTGATGAGGTCTTGATCACGGCACGTCCGAGCGGGCCTTCGAGCACATTGAGACCGCCGGTGGTTTGAAACGGATTGGCACAGCCGCGCAAAACTTTGTCGTCATGGGAAACCGAGGTTGCGTCTTTCCACTCGAGCGCGCCATCGCGGCTCAGTTTGGGTTCAACGAGATAGCCTTTCAATCCGGTGCCCATGATGGTGGTAACATCTTCATGGAGCAAATCTTGGTGCAATAGCTCACGGATGAGAAATCCCATGCCGCCAGCGGCGTTGAAATGATTCACATCGGCCTTGCCGTTGGGATAGATGCGGGTCATCAGCGGCACGACTTGGGAAAGTTCCGCGAGGTCCTTCCATGTCAAAAGAATGCCAGCGGCGGCGGCCATGGCGATGAGATGCATCGTGTGATTGGTGGAGCCGCCGGTTGCCAGCAAACCGACTACGCCGTTTACCACGGCCTTTTCATCATAGATGCGGCCAATGGGCGTGTAACTGTTGCCGAGTGCCGTGATCGATAACGCCTGCTGGGCCGAGGCCTTGGTGATTTCATCGCGGAGCGCGGTGCCGGGATTGACGAAGGTTGAGCCGGGCAGATGCAGCCCCATGATTTCCATCAGCATCTGGTTGGAGTTGGCAGTGCCGTAGAAAGTGCAGGTGCCGGGGCCATGATAGGATTGGGCTTCCGCTTCGAGCAATGCGGCGCGGTCAACCTTGCCTTCGGCATAGAGCTGGCGGATTTTGGCCTTGTCGTCATTGGGAAGGCCGGAGGTCATTGGACCGGCGGGAATGAATACGGCGGGCAAATGGCCGAACGACAAAGCGCCGATGATCAGGCCCGGCACGATCTTGTCACATACACCCAAGTAGACTGCGGCATCAAACATCTGGTGCGACAGCGCCACGGCGGTTGAAAGGGCGATCACATCGCGCGAAAACAGCGAGAGCTCCATGCCGGTTTCACCCTGGGTGACGCCATCACACATGGCGGGGACGCCGCCCGCAACCTGGGCCGTGCCGCCCGCCTCGCGGGCCGCATCGCGGATGATTTGCGGGTAGTATTCAAAGGGCTGGTGGGCCGACAGCATGTCATTGTAGGAGGTGACGATGCCGAGGTTTGGACCAGTACCACTGCGCAGTTCATTCTTGTCATGGGGACCACAAGCGGCAAAGCCGTGGGCGATGTTGGCGCAGCCCAGCGCCTTGCGCTTGGGTTGGGAGCTCGCAGCCGCCGCAATGCGACTGAGATAGCGGCTGCGTGTCGGCTTGCTGCGCTCAATGATTTTCTCCGTAACCGCAGAGACGATTGTCTGGACAGACATGGGCTCAACTCCGTCAGGGACACCAATAAAGTGTCAGAGGCTTTTTTGACCGCAGGACCGCCCGGACCGGCATGGCCTCAACCGGTCCTTCCGCAAGGGCCTGGTTTAGCACATCGCGCTTTTCCTGTCCTTCGATGTGAAGGCAGAGAAGGCTTGCATCCAGAAGGGCCGGAAGGGTGAAGGTCAACCGGGGCTCACCGGCGGCCGGGGCCGACATCTCGACGATGCGCTTTCCGGTTTTTGGGTTGACCGCTTCGCTTAAATTATCACCACCGGGGAAGAAGGAAGCGGTGTGGCCATCGTTTCCCATGCCGAGAACAACGACATCAAGTGTACCGATATTTTCCGCCTCTGGATTTTCAAAGAGCGGAACAAACTTCGCACCTGCTGCGCTATTCTGCAGGAGGTTTTCGCGCACGAGCCTGGCATTGGAACGCGGATTTGTTTCCGGCACCTGCCGTTCGTCAACCAAAGTAACCGTTATCCGGCTCCAGGGAACATCGAAGCGCGACAGGGTTTCAAAGAAAAGCTTCGGCGTCGATCCACCGGAAACCGCAAGGCAGGAACTGCCCTTGGCTTTCACGTGGTGCTGCAAGGCATTGGCGACATCGGTTGCAAGGGCGGATGACAGGCTGCCCCGGCTTTCAAACAACCGCTCCTTGGCGATCATGCAACTTCGCCCTCATGCCAGGTGCGCCCGTCGCGTTCAATGAGGGCAACGGCGGCGGTCGGCCCCCAGGTGCCTGAGGTATAGGGCTTGGGCAGTTCGGGAGATTCCCTCCAATAATCCAGAATGGGATCAATCCATTTCCAGGCGGCGGTCACCTCATCGCGGCGCATGAAAAGGGTTTGATTGCCGCGCACCACATCCATCAGCAGGCGCTCATAGGCATCGGGATTGCGGACACCGAAGGCATCGGAAAACGTCATATCAAGAGGCACCTGGCGCAGGCGCATGCCGCCGGGACCTGGATCCTTGATCATCAGCATGAGCTTCACGCCCTCATCGGGCTGCAGGCGAATAACCAGGCTGTTGGAAGCAATGTTGCCGGCGCTTGAGCCGAAAACCGAATAGGGGACGGGCTTGAACTCCACTACGATTTCTGAAAGGCGGGAGGGAAGCCGCTTGCCGGAACGCAAATAGAAGGGAACACCATTCCAGCGCCAGCTTCCAATCTCGGCCTTCAAGGCCACATAGGTTTCGGTTTTGGAGGTGTCCGAGCCCAGCTCTTCGAGATAACCGGCAACGGCACCTCCAGCGGAGGCGCCCGCACGATATTGCCCACGCACGATTTGGCTGGCGAGATTGCCATCGGTGAGCGGCTTGAGGGATTGCAGCACCTTCAATTTTTCATCGCGCACGGAATCGGCTTCAATTGATGTCGGCGGCTCCATGGCCACAAGACAAAGGAGTTGCAGCATATGGTTTTGCACCATGTCGCGGAGGGCGCCTGCCGTATCATAGTAACCGGCGCGGCCTTCAACACCCAGGGTTTCCGCCACGGTGATCTGCACATTATCAATGTGGGCGGCGTTCCAGACGGGTTCGAACAGGGCATTGGCAAATCGCAAGGCCATGAGGTTCTGCACGGTTTCCTTGCCGAGGTAATGATCGATGCGGTAGATCGACGGCTCGGGAAAAATACGGCCGATTTGCTCATTCAGGGCCTTGGCGGAAGCGCCATTTTTGCCCAAGGGCTTTTCGACCACAACACGGGATTTTGGCGTCACCAGATTGTGGCTGCCGAGGCGCTCACAAATCGGGCCAAAAAGATCAGGCCCCACGGCCAGATAAAAGACACGGATGCGGTCCTCGTGGGGCTTCAGGACCTTTTCGAGGTCATTCCAGCCGGATTCCTTGCTCGCTTCGGCGGCGACATAGTCCAGGCGGTCCAGAAACCGCTTGCACATGTCGGGCTGGCGATCTTCTTCAGCCACATGGGTTTCAATTGCGGCCAGGGCGAAGGCGCGAAACGCTTCACGGGTCATGGCGCGGCGGGAAGAGCCAATAATGCGGGCTTCTAACGGAATTTGCCCCTGCACATCCCGGTGGAAAAGGGCAGGCAGCAGCTTGCGCTGGGCCAGATCGCCGGTAGCGCCAAAGACGATGAGATCGAAGACTTCGACAGGAATAGTTCGGGGGGTCATATTCTGTTAAGATTCCGGTTTTGAGGTACGCCAATCAGAAGGGCGATCTACACGCCGAATGCTACTTTTGCAATAATTCAATTCCACTGATTTATTGATTTTTTTGCCGACTCTGGCAAAGGATAGCCGGGGCACCCTAAAGGAGAGACATATGATCGTTTGCTGCGGCGAAGCGCTGATCGACATGCTGCCGCGCGCATCCAAAGAGGGTGCGGCCGTTTACCAACCTCATAATGGCGGCTCAATTTTCAATACGGCCATTGCCCTGGGGCGGCTGGGAATCATCACCGGATTTTTCAGCGGACTGTCCACGGACTTTTTCGGCGAAAGCCTGGTGGCGGGCCTGAAGGCCAGCAATGTGGATTTAAAGTACACCAAGATCTGGGACAAGCCCTCAACCCTTGCTTTTGTGAAACTGGACAATGGCCAGGCGCGCTATTCCTTCTTCGATGAAAATTCCGCCAGCCGGATGCTGACCACGAAAGATCTTCCCAAGCTTGCCGCTGACGTCAATGCGCTGCATTTTGGCTCCATCAGCCTCATTCCCGAACCCGGTGCCTCGACGCTTGAGGCCCTGATGGCCCGCGAGGCTGAAAAACGCGTGATCTGCCTTGATCCCAATATCCGCGCCAACGTGATCAAGGACCGCCGTGGATATCTGGAGCGGATCGACCGCCTTATTGCCATGTGCGACATCCTGAAAATATCCGATGAGGATATCACCTGGATTACTGGCAAAACCGATCTGGCGGTGGCCGCCCGAAAATGGCTCAATGCTGGCGCCAAGGTTGTAGTCATCACACGGGGTGAAAATGGCGTCGAGGTGTTCACCAAGGGCCTGTCATTCAAACAGCCTTCCAACAGCGTCAAGGTGGTGGATACGGTGGGGGCCGGAGACACCTTCACCGCCGGTTTTCTGGCCTCTCTGCAGAAGGCGGGAAAGCTCAATAAGGCCGCTGTCTCCTATCTTGACGAGACATCGCTCAGAAATGCGGTGACCTATGCGGCCCGCGCCGCGGCGGTTACGGTTTCCCGCGCCGGGGCCAATCCGCCCTGGCTGCATGAACTGCAGACTTAAGAGCTATCAAGCCTCCTATGGAATTTCCCGTCGATGCCGTCATCCCGCGTTTAAGCGAGGCCCTGACGCTTGGCTCTGCCGCAATCCTGGTGGCCGAGCCCGGGGCCGGCAAGACGACGCGGGTGCCCTTGAAGCTCTTGGGGAGTTCGTGGCTTGACGACAAAAAAATTGTCATGCTGGAACCACGCCGGCTTGCGGCGCGGGCCGCCGCCAAGCGCATGGCGGAAACGCTTGGCGAAGAGATTGGCGCAACGGTGGGCTACACGGTCAGGCTGGACCGCAAGGTTTCGGCGAAAACCCGCATTGAAGTTGTGACCGAAGGCATTCTCACGCGGCGCCTGCAACAGGACCCGGAATTGAAGGATACGGGGCTTATCATTTTTGACGAATTCCATGAGCGCAGCCTGGATGGCGATTTGGGGCTCGCCCTGACCTTGGACATGCGCCAGGGTTTGCGGGAAGATTTGCGGCTTCTCGTCATGTCGGCCACGCTTGATGCGGCGAAGCTTTCCGAACATTTGAAGGGTGCGCCCGTCATTCAGGCAACAGGCCGCATGTTTCCGGTGGAAACGCGCTATCTCGGCAAGACGACACGGCAGACACTTTCCGCCGATGCCTGCAAGGCCACGCAGCAGGCGCTTCTCGAAACGAAGCAAAGCATTCTTGTTTTCCTTCCCGGAGAAGCTGAAATTCGCCGTACGGAAGAAATGTTGAATGCCGCTAATCTTCCCTCAACCGTTTTCGTGCGGCCCCTTTATGGAGCGATGGGTTTTGCCCAGCAGGATGCGGCGCTTAATCCGGCGCCAGTGGGATCACGGAAAATCGTGCTGGCCACGACCATTGCTGAAACAAGCCTTACCATTGAAGGCATCGGCACGGTGATCGACACGGGGTTCAAGCGATCCCCGCGCTTTGATCCGGCCAGCGGCATGACGAGCCTGGAAACGGTGCGGGTAAGCCTGGCTTCGGCGGATCAGCGCCGGGGCCGCGCCGGCCGCCTAGGCCCGGGGTTTTGCTACAGGCTGTGGCCGGAAGCTGAAACGCGGGCTCTTGCGGCCCATGATCAGCCGGAAATTCTGGTGAGTGACTTGACGCCACTGGTGCTTGAACTCGCGGCCTGGGGCGTGAATGCCCCCTCTTCCCTGTCCTGGCTTGATCCACCGCCGGCTGCCGCCTTTGCGCAGGCGCGAGACTTGCTCATGCGTTTGGAAGCCTTGGACAGGGATGGACGGATCACAGCCATGGGCAAGGCCATGGTCAAGGTGCCGTTGCATCCCCGACTCGCCCATATGGTGGTCAAGGGACAGGCCCTGGGTTCCGGAGAAGCGGCGGCGGACTTGGCGGCTTTTGTGTCGGAGCGCGATGGCCTGGGCCGTGACGCGGGCTGCGACATCGCCTCGCGGCTCTTAGCGACGCGGGGTTCGGCGCGCTCACGCATTCAGGCCGCGGCAAAACAAATCAAGCAAATCCTCAGCATCAAAGCTGATACTACATCGATCAGCGAAGGGGTGCTGGTTGCGCTGGCCTGGCCGGACCGCATCGCGCAAAAGCGCGGCGGTGACCGGCGTTACCGGTTGTCGGGCGGTGGCGGTGCAATTCTTCCCGAACATGAAGCTCTTGCCAAGCGGGAGTGGCTTGCGGTTGCAACCACGGATGGCGCGAGTGGTGATCAAAAGATTTTCTTGGCGGCTCCCCTCACGCTTGGTGAAATCGAGATGCATTTTGCTAGCCAGATTGAACAGGTGGAAAATGTCGGCTGGGACACGCGTTCGCAAAGTGTGGTTGCGGCGCGGGTTCGAAAACTCGGTGCGCTCATTCTTGAGGAGCGTCCACTGATAACGGCAGACCCGGAAGCCATGGCCGATGGCATGCTCAAGGGCATTGCCGAAATGGGCCTCAAGGCCTTGCCCTGGACTGACGGGGCAAACAGCTTTCGCGCCCAGGTGCAATTTTTGAAACGCCTGTTTCCCGAAGAGGCTTGGCCTGATCTCAGCGATGCGACGCTTGCGCAGAATCTTGCTGAATGGCTGAAGCCCTATCTCGCGGGCATTTCGCGCAAGAGCCATCTTGAGCGGCTGGACCTGCTGGCCATTCTGAAAAGTCTGGTTCCTTATGATCTGCAACGGCAGATGGATGGACTGGCGCCGCGCCGCATCGAAGTGCCATCAGGCGCGCATGTCATCATTGATTATGAAACAGAGGGCGATCCGGTCATCCGGGTACGTTTGCAGGAGATGTTTGGCCTGGCTAAAACACCGACAATTGCCAAGGGCCGGGCCCAGCTCCGCATTGAATTGCTGTCGCCGGCGGGAAGGCCATTGGCCGTCACTAAGTCCCTGGAGACGTTCTGGACCAATGGTTACCCGGATGTGCGGGCCGAATTGCGGGGCCGCTACCCGAAGCATTCCTGGCCGGAAAACCCGGTCTCCGCGCCGCCGGTAAAACCTCGGAAACTGCGCTGATTGCAAGGCTTGACCATTGGCCATGCCAATGCCAAACACCGCGCGCAATGATTGACACCGCCCATATCCGCAATTTCTCCATTATCGCCCATATCGACCACGGCAAATCAACGCTGGCGGACCGGCTTATCCAGCTTTGCGGGGCGGTGAGCGACCGGGACATGGTGGACCAAATCCTGGACTCGATGGATCTGGAGCGGGAGCGCGGCATTACCATCAAGGCCAACACGGTGCGCCTGGATTACACCGCCAAGAACGGCGAAAAATATGTTTTGAACCTGATCGACACGCCGGGGCATGTGGACTTTGCCTATGAAGTTTCGCGCTCGCTGGCGGCCTGCGAGGGATCGCTTCTAGTCGTAGATGCCAGCCAGGGCGTGGAAGCGCAGACCCTGGCAAACGTCTATCAGGCGATCAACAACAACCATGAAATCGTGCCCGTCCTCAACAAGGTGGATTTGCCCGCCGCCGAGCCGGAACGCATCCGCCAGCAGATCGAGGATGTGATCGGCATTGATGCTTCGGAAGCGGTGCTGATTTCGGCCAAATCGGGGCTTGGGGTTCCGGATGTGCTTGAAGCCATCGTGCACCGCCTGCCTGCTCCCAAGGGCGACCGCAGCAAGCCGTTGAAGGCGCTGTTGGTTGACAGCTGGTATGATTCCTATCTCGGCGTTGTGGTTCTGCTGCGCATTATTGACGGCGAGCTCAAGAAGGGCATGCGCGTCAAGATGATGGGCACGGGCGGCTCCTATCTCATTGACCGTGTCGGTGTCTCGCGCCCGAAAAAGGAAATGGTGGCCAGCCTCGGCCCCGGCGAGATCGGATTTTTCACGGCGGCGATCAAGGAAGTGGCGGATACGCGGGTGGGCGATACGGTCACTGATGAAAAGCGGCCGACTTCAGAACCCCTGCCTGATTTCAAGGAAGCGCAGGCGGTGGTGTTTGCGGGCTTCTTCCCCGTCGATGCGGCGAAGTTCGAAGACCTGCGCGAGGCCATGGGCCGTTTGCGCCTCAATGACGCCAGCTTTTCCTATGACATGGAAACCTCGGCTGCCTTGGGTTTCGGCTTCCGCTGCGGCTTCCTGGGACTCTTGCATCTTGAAATCACCCGCGAGCGCATCGAGCGCGAATTCAACGTGGACATCATCACCACGGCGCCCAGCGTCATCTACAAGATCAACATGCGCGACGGCACGCAGAGATCGCTGCATAATCCGGTCGACATGCCGGACGCCACGCTGATTGAATTCATCGAAGAGCCGTGGATCGAAGCCACCATCCTGGTGCCCGATGAATATCTCGGTTCCATCCTCAAGCTGTGCGAGGACCGGCGCGGGCGGCAGAAGCAGCTTACCTATGCCGGGTCGCGCGCCATGGTGATCTATGACTTGCCGCTCAACGAAGTGGTGTTCGATTTCTATGACCGGCTGAAATCGGTAAGCCGCGGCTATGCCAGCTTCGACTACAAGATGGTGGGCTATGAAAAGGGCGACCTGGTGCGCATGGGCATCCTGGTGAATGGCGAGGCGGTGGATGCGCTGGCCATGGTGGTGCATAGGGCCAGGGCCGAACAGCGGGGCCGGGTCATGTGCGAGAAGCTGAAGGAGTTGATCCCCCGCCACATGTTCCAGATTCCGATCCAGGCCACAATCGGCGGCAAGATCGTGGCGCGCGAAACCCTGTCAGCCATGCGGAAAGACGTGACGGCGAAGTGCTACGGCGGCGATATCAGCCGCAAGCGCAAGCTTCTGGACAAGCAGAAGGAAGGAAAAAAGAAGATGCGGCAGTTCGGCAAGGTCGAAATTCCGCAGGAAGCTTTTATCGCGGCGCTGAAGATGGATGAGAACTAGGCAACGCCCCGTTTGCGCCTGTCCCAATCGACAATTTTTCCCGCCAAACACCAGCAGACAACAGCAACCGCGGCACCGGCATAGCCATCGATGGCGTAATGCCAGCCCAGATGAATGGAGCCGATGAAGATGAGGAAGGCGAAGGCCGACATCAGGTAGCCCAGCCATTTCTTGCCGGAAGAGAAGCCGAGGATTGCAAACAATATCGAGGCTCCCACATGCATTGACGGCATGGCCGAAATGCCATTGATCAGGCCGGTTCCGGTTTCGTAATTTTTCCACAGCTCATCCATGGCCGTGAGCGCAAAGATGGTGTGGTTTTGATTTACCTCATTAAGCCATGCCATGAGCGGGGCGTAGGGATCAACGCCGGGCAAAAGCCTGCCATAGAAACAGGGGCCGACCGAGGAAAAGATTGTGCCCAATACGCTGGTGCCCATAAACCAGGTGAGGGTAAAGCCCAGCAGAAAGCGCATGCGCAGGGCTGAATCCCTGGCTGCAAAGCCCTGCCAATACCAGCAGGTGAACATCACGAAGAACCAGATGTTATAATTGACGTTGATCAGGAACGTGAGCCAAGGCACGTTCAGCAGGGGCGCCAGCCATTCATAGGGGTGCTGGCCTAAATGCAGCGCCTGGTCCCAATGCATGAAGGTTTCATCCCAGGAAAAGGGAACGGCCAGCGGGATTGCCTTTTTGATAAAGGAAAAGCCCACCATGTAGAGGGTCATGAAAAGGAAAGCATGAATGGAATTGGAGACACGCTGGGGCGACAAATAATCGTCGCGTATTTTGAGCCATAGGCCACCCAAGGCGCTACCGGGATAATTGGTCCGGTTCAGCCGGATGAGCTCAAGGACAAGCCCAAAAAAAATCATCCCGCCGAGGAGCATCAACACGGGGCCGGAAAATATCATCACCATCTGGAGATCGATGGGAAGGCCAAGCCACAGGGATTCCGCAATCGAGACCGCGCAGACAAATGCCGCAAATATGTAGAGCAGCGCATGGGCGCGGATGCCTTGAATGATATGCGCTGCCGTCTCGGAAAGACGATTGTGCAGCGGCAAGGCTGAGGCTTCACTCATGGCGGGGGGGTCCCGTTAAAGGGGTGAACCTATCAAGCCCGGGGTTAAAGAGTTGTTTCAGGCTGGACTATAGATTAGAATTATTCTAATTTTATTTTAGAGGTCCAATTTGAAACGTTTCTCCGATCTGACCGAGCAGGAAATCATAGCCCTTGCCATTTCGAGCGAGGACGACGACGCGCGCGCCTATTCGGGCTTTGCCAATGCCCTGCTGGAGTCCTATCCGGCTTCGGCCAAGGTTTTCATGGAAATGTCGGAGGAGGAACACGAACACCGGCGCTGGCTGACTGATCTTTACCAGAAGAAATTCGGTGATTTCATTCCGCTGATCCGGCGCAGCGACATCTATGGATTTGTGAAGCACAAGCCGGCCTGGATGATTGGCAAGCTCAACATTGATGCGATGCGCAAACGGGCCGAGGTCATTGAGCTGGAAAACTACCGCTTTTACAAACAGGCGGCGGCGCACAGCGATGATCCGCAGGTTGCCAAGCTTCTCGCCCAATTGGCGGAAGCCGAAAAGGTCCATGAATCGCTTGCGGCGCGCCTTGGCAACAAGCACGTGACGGCCGACGTGAAGATTGACGAGGCCGAAACCAAACGCCGCCTCTTCCTCCTGCAAGTCATTCAGCCCGGCCTTGTAGGGCTCATGGATGGCTCGGTGTCCACGCTTGCACCCCTGTTTGCGGCGGCCTTCGCCACGGGAAATACCTGGGCAACATTTCTGGTGGGACTGGCAGCCTCGGTGGGGGCGGGCATTTCCATGGGGTTCGCGGAAGGCCTCTCCGACGATGGCAAGCTGACGGGCCGCGGGCATCCGCTGATCCGGGGCCTGGCTGCCGGCATCATGACCGCCGTTGGCGGCATTGGCCACACGCTGCCCTATCTGATTTCAGACTTCAAAACCGCCACCACCCTTGCCATTGTCATCGTGTTCATTGAGCTTTGGGCCATTTCATGGGTCCGCTACAAATATATGGATACACCATTCCTGAAGGCGGCATTCCAGATTGCAGTTGGCGGCTTCCTGGTGTTCCTCACCGGCATGTTCATCGGTAGCGCCTGAGCCCGCCGCCCTAGTCACCTAAAGGTGTTAAAGTTTTGGCCATAGGACCACTCGGTTCTGAGTTGGTGGTTTGCTTCCTCAACAAGGACCTGGGCGTCAATCCCTATTTCTCCCATGGCATAGGCTGCATCTACTGCGGCCTCAATTGCCTCGGCCTGGGTGGCATAGGGGCCGTAGTGCTTGTCCTTGAAGCTAATCTTCCATTCATTATTGTGAAGTACGATAAAGTACTGTTCAGCGGCCATGTGGAACCCGTCCCAATCCGTGAAGATTTCCTTGTATAGGGTTTGTGAGTATGAGTCGAATAGAGATAACTTATCCGCCCGGGATGCTCCCAAAGGCGACGGACCCCGAAACAGCCCAAGTCATCGTCTGTCAGCCGCCTCATAATGAGGGGCCCGTTCAAGCAGAAATGTTGGCAAATCAATCGTCCGGACGCGCAAAACTTCAATAGTTGGCCGATCAATTAGGCCTTGGATCATCTGCCAGCGCTAGAGATACATCCTCACCCATGGGCTTAAGGAGAACTTGCACCCCCAACTCTGGGGGTCTAATTTCATTCGAGTGCAGCCAAATTTCGCACGTAACGAATGGGAGACGATCATGAAAAGACGCACAATTTTTGCAAGCCTTTTGGCTCTGGCGCTGACGGCTGGTTTTGCCGGTCCGGCATTGGCCCTAGACGATCTGCGGATCATCGCCCCGGCAAAACCCGGCGGCGGCTGGGACCAGACGGCGCGTTCGCTTTCGGAAGTGATGGCTGGCCTTGGCGCCAAGGGCGGCACGGTTGAAAATGTTCCGGGTGCCGGGGGTGCCGTCGGGCTCGCCCAGCTGGTTGACCAGGAAAAGGGCAACGGCAATGTCATGATGGTCAACGGCCTCGTCATGCTGGGGGCGCTGCTCACCAACAAGTCGGCGGTTACCCTTGACATGACCACCCCGATTGCACGCCTGACGGGCGAGTATGAAGTGATTGTCGTTCCAGCTGCCTCGGAGCTCAAGACAGCGGCAGATCTCGTGGCCAAACTGAAAGCTGATCCGGGGTCAGTTGCCTTTGGCGGCGGCTCGGCCGGCGGCACCGATCACATTCTCGCTGGCCTTGTTGCCAAGGCTGCCGGCGCTGATGTGTCAAAACTGAACTATGTGCCCTTCTCCGGCGGCGGTGAAGCGCTTGCCGCCGTCATGGGTGGCCACGTGGTGGCCGGCATCAGCGGCTACGGCGAATGGGCGGGCCAGATCAAGTCCGGCGAACTGCGCGCCCTTGCGATTTCCGCTCCGGAACGCCAGCCCGGCATCGACATCCCAACCCTGAAGGAACAGGGCATTGATGTCGATCTCGCCAACTGGCGCGCCATCGTTGCCCCTCCGGGCCTTGATGACGCCCAGACCAAAGCGCTGCGTGATGCGGTTGATGCGGCGGTGAAGAGCGATGCCTGGAAAAAGATCCTGACAGAAAAGAACTGGACAGACCTCTACCTTCCGGGTGATGATTTCGGCAAGCTGGTCGCTGCTGAAAATGTCCGCACCACGGAAATTCTCAAGGGCATCGGCCTCGTTCAATAACGGGGGGCCATGAACACAAAGCAGACGATATCCGGGGCCGGTCTTGCGATCGGCCTCGGACTTATTGCCATCGCATCGGTCATTGGTTTTGAAACCATGCAGATGCAGGTGCCGCCGAGCTATGCCCGGGTGGGCCCGCAAATTTTTCCCTATATCATCGCCATTGGCATGGCGATCACCGGCGCGCACATCGCCTGGAAAAGCTATCGCGGCGAAGATGAAGTAGCAGAGATCGAGGATACCGGGCCAACGGATTGGAAAGCTGTTGCCATCATCATGGCGGGCCTCATTGCGCACATGAACTTGCTGAAGCCTTTGGGCTTCGTGCCGGCGGGGCTTATCTTGTTCTGGAGCGTGGCCTTTGCCTTCGGCAGCAGGCGCTATGGCCGGGACGTCATTGTCGGGCTGCTCTTGGTGCTTTTCGCTTATGTTGGATTTACCTATGGGCTTGGCCTGCAATTGCCGCAGGGTTTATTGAAGGGATTGCTTTGAGATGGAGTCCTTCCTTGCCCTGATGGATGGCTTTGCCACGGCAATCACGCCGATCAATCTCATGTGGTCGCTGATTGGGGTTACACTTGGCACGCTCATCGGCATATTGCCCGGTATTGGCCCGGCGCTGACCATCGCTCTTCTCCTGCCGGTGACGCGGAACCTTGATCCTACCGGGGCCTTCATCATGTTCGCCGGGCTCTATTACGGCGCCATGTATGGCAGTTCCACCACCAGCATCCTGCTCAATACGCCGGGGGAATCCGGCTCGATCATGACGGCCGTTGAAGGCAACCTGATGGCGCGGCAAGGCCGGGGTGCTGCGGCGCTTTCGACGGCGGCCATCGGCTCTTTCGTGGCGGGAACGCTGGGAACGCTGGCGCTGACATTTCTCGCTCCCGTCTTTGTGAAGCTCGCGTTGCTGTTTGGCCCGGCGGAATATTTTGCACTGATGGTTCTGGCGTTCACAACGGTCTCCGCCCTGCTCGGCGCTTCCATCAGCCGAGGGGTTGCCAGCCTGCTTCTGGGCCTGGCTTTTGGACTTGTCGGCACCGACATTCTCACGGGCCAGCCGCGTTTGGTCTTTGGCTATCCAAGCCTTCTGCGCGGCATTGACATCGTGGTGGTGGCGGTTGGCCTGTTCGCGGTGGGCGAGGCGCTGTTCATGGCTTCGCAGACGCACCTGCGCACGGCGGAAATCCTGCTGATCAAGGGCTCGCTGTTCATGACACGGGAGGAATGGCGGCGGTCGTGGAAGCCATGGCTGCGCGGCACGGCGCTCGGCTTCCCATTTGGCGCGCTGCCGGCCGGGGGCACGGAGATTCCCACCTTCCTGTCGTACTTCCTTGAAAAAAAGCTCACCAAGCATCCGGAAGAGTTTGGCCGCGGCGCCATTGAAGGCGTGGCCGGCCCGGAAGCGGCCAATAATGCGGCGGTTGCCGGTGTGCTGGTTCCGCTGCTGGCGTTGGGACTGCCAACTTCCGCGACTGCCGCAATTCTGTTGGCAGCCTTTGAACAATATAATCTCCAGCCGGGACCACTGCTGTTTTCGGGATCATCGACCTTGGTGTGGGGCCTGATTGCCAGCCTCTATATCGGCAACGTCATGCTGCTGGTGCTCAACCTGCCGCTGGTGGGCCTGTGGGTGCGCCTGCTCTCCATTCCGCAGCCCCTGCTCTATGGCGGCATTCTGATTTTCTCGACGCTGGGGGTTTACTCGCTCAACAACTCGATCTTCGACCTAGTTTTATTGTTTATCGTGGGCATCATCGGGTTCCTGATGCGGCGCCATGAATTTCCGGTGGCGCCCTGCATCATCGGCCTTATCCTCGGACCGCTTGCGGAAGCCCAGTTCCGCCGCGCCCTGTCAATCAGCCAGGGTGATCCTTCGGTTTTTGTCACCCATCCGCTTTCGGCGGTTTTGCTGGCGCTTGCCGCGGCGGTGATCGTGGTCCCGATTATCCTGCGCCGCGCCAAGTATGTTTGATGCCTTGCTATCCAGTTTCGCCCCCAACCGGTTGCCGAACTCAAGCTTCTTCAAATAATGTGATCAAATGGCACTGACACAAAATCGTACGCTATTTCGCTCCGAAACCCTGGCAACGGCGCTCATCCTTGCTTTTCTGGTTTTCCTGCTCGGCGGCACGGCATTTGTTCTGCGGAACGCCTATCAAGCGGCCAACGAGATTGCGCGCATCAGGGCTATTTCCTCGGCTGAAGTCGTTGCCGCAAACTTCCAGTGGGTGGGGGAGACTTCACACCAGTTGTTGCAGCGGGTTGACGATTTTGTCGGACCGAACCTGGACGCCCTGCCCGCAAACGCCTTGGGCTTTCTCAAGGAATCCGTATCAACGCTTCCGGGATCGCCGCGCATTTATCTCGTGGGAGCTGACGGCAGCACCCGGCTTACGACCGATCCTGATTTCAAGCCTATCGACATCCGTGACCGGGATTATTTCCAGGCTGTGGCGAAAGGTGCTGCGACCTACATCTCACCCATGCTGGTGAGCCGGCTCAATGGCGAACAGATATTTGTCATCAGCAAAAGGGTTGAGCGAAACGGAACTTTCGTCGGAGCGGCCATCGTCTCATTCAACTCGCAGCTTATCGAGAAAGTCTGGAACTCGCTTCGCTTTGATCCGACTTCGACGGTTTCAGTGGTGCGCGACGACGGCCTGATTGTTGCACGCTTTCCGCGGCTGGAAGGGGCGATGAACATAAGTGAATCTGTCCTGTTCACGACTTACCTCCCCCACACACCCAATGGAACCTATGAAGCCATTTCCGTGGCAGACGGCTTGAAACGCATCGTGGCCTACCGCCGGGTTGAGGGCTCGCGGCTCATCGCAATCGCCTCGATAGGGCATGACGTTGCCTTTGCGCCTTTCTATAATTTTGCCGCCATGAGTCTTGCGGTCGCGTTGCCCATTGCCTTGTTCCTCGCTTTTATCGCCTGGTTCACTTTCCGCTGGCTTACAAGGGAAGTGCAGCAAAGGGACCAACTGGCCGCTGCCCTTGAATCCAACCAGATGCTGTTCCGGGAGATTCATCACCGGGTTAAAAACAACCTGCAGGCGGTGAATTCGCTCGTTAACCTGCAAAAGATCGATCCGGGCGCGAAACAGGAGATGAGCCACCGCATCCAGGCGATGGTGGCCGTCCATGAGCAGATCTACCGGCATGACCAGTTCGGGCTGGTTGACGCCTCGGCCTATATCCCTGCCATTATCGGAAAACTCGTCGAATCCTACGGGCGCGAGGTGAAACTGAATTACGACCTGGAGGCCATCGAGGTTGACCGCGAACACGCCTTGCCGCTCGGGCTGGTGGCGAATGAAGTGGTTTCCAATGCGATGAAGTATGCATTCCCGGAGAACAAGGACGGCGAGTTAAAAGTTTCTTTGAAGAAAACGGAAGACGGGCACACGGGCATTCTGACGATCCATGACAATGGCATCGGGTTTGATCCGGAAAAATCCTCCAAGGGCACCGGAAGCAAACTGATCAATGGCCTGGTGGCGCAAATCCAGGGCGAGACGGGATATCATTTCGAGCAGGGCACACGCTTCGAGATGCGCTTTCCCTTGCCTAAAGCCTCAGCCTAGCGGCATCTGCACCAAGCGGCGCATGGTGGCGGCAACTTCATTCACACTATAGGGCTTGGAGAAGAAGCGGGAATCATGCGGCAGGGCATCCAAATTGACTTTCCGCAGCCCCGAGGCCACGACAATCCTGATCGGCGGCCAGCGGTCGCGCACCGCGGCGGCGAGCTTCAAGCCATCCATGCCGCCCGGCATATCGACATCGGTGAAGAGGACACTTATCTCGGAATGAGCTTCGAGAATTTTAATGGCCCGGTCGGCATCGGGCGCCTCGAAAACCTTGAAACCGGCTTCCTCAAGCTGCTCGACCACATCCATGCGGGTAATCGGTTCATCTTCCACGACCAGCACGGCGATCTTATCAGCCACAATAATCTCTTGTCACTCAAATCCTGTACGCGAATTCAATTACCCCGGAATAGCTTCAATTGTTTTAAGCCCGTTCAAGTTTTAGCGTCTCGTGCTTAATTGTTTGTCACGAGCGGGCCGCGACGGAACCTTACCAAATTATTAAACCCGTTCCAAATCAGTGATTTGAGAGGTGGCGTGCCACCCGAAGCTTTGAGCCGCAGGGTGGCGGAGAGAAGGGCCTTAAAAGTTGGGGCTGCCTCCTAGTTCAGGCCGGGAGGCACCTTTTGCCAAGGGATACGACTGTACCCGAGATCATCGCCGCGCTAGTAGAGCGCTACCATGTAAGCAGTGTCAAATGGCTTTGGTTCTTTCATGGTAAAGTATGACTGCGGGAATGGATTGGTTAGGTGCTACGGCGTCACATTGAGTCATGTTTAACGCGCATAAAGGAAACCTATGTCGACATTCCATAACCCTTCATTCTGCGAATTTATAATCAGCAGCTTTCATTCACCTCCGCCAACGCAGCCTTCTCCAGTCCACCGACCGTCTCAATAAAGCTGATGACCTCGGAAAGCCCTTTGTGGCGGAGCGTGTCGGTGAAGACGTAAGGTTTGCCACCCCGCACTTTTTTTGTGTCCTCCTCCATCACGTCAAGCCGTGCATTCACATGGGGCGCAAGATCCATCTTATTGATGATGAGCAGGTCCGAGCGGCTGATGGCGGGACCGCCCTTCCTCGGAATTTTTTCGCCCTGGCACACGCTGATGACGTAGAGCGTGATGTCGGCCAAATCCGGCGAGAACGTCGCCGCGAGATTATCGCCTCCCGACTCGATGAAGATGATGTCGAGGTTCTTGTGCCGGGCGTTCATCTCGGCAATGGCCGAAAGATTGATCGAGGCATCTTCGCGGATGGCCGTGTGCGGGCAACCCCCGGTTTCAACCCCCATGATGCGGTCTTCCGGCAACGCCTGAACCCGGTTAAGGATCAACGCATCCTCTTTCGTGTAGATATCATTGGTGATCACCGCAACCGAGTAAGTCTCACGCATCGCCTTGCACAGCATTTCAATCAGCGTCGTCTTGCCGGAGCCCACCGGCCCGCCAATGCCTATGCGCAAAGGTCCATGCTTGCTCATGAGCGGAACACCCGCGAATACTGGCTTTCATGATTCATCGACGCAATATCTGAGCGCAATGTTGAACTGCCAAGATCATCAAGGCTTGCCGTCAGCGCCCGTTCCGCTGTCCTGGAAATGACCGGCATCAAGTCTCGCATGACTTCGAGTCCTTTGGTTTGGCCGAGAGGAACAAGCCGCACCGCCACCGCAATCAAATTATTTGAAAACGCCTGCAAATAGGCAAGCAGTCCCGCACGCTTATCAATTCCACATAATTTGCAAGTTGCTGCCACAGCGAGAGGATATGTCTGAAAGCTTTTTGTTCTGCCTGGCGATATTGTTTCCGCAGCTTTCACAAAAGACTGCCCAAGATCAGAAGTTTCCAAAGCCCGCTCACGCGAGGCGGCAAGAGCCAGCGCCAATTCATCAATTTCCGTTTGAGTATTTTCGTCTGAATCAAAAGCCTGTGCAAACAACACGGCGTCATTCCATCCGCTGCCGTGAACCAGCAGGGACTCAATCCACTCCCGCACCTCGTCTGCCGATGTCACAATGCCGTCATCAATGGCCCGCTCCAACCCATGCGAATAGGCAAAACCGCCCACCGGAAAGGCCGGCGACATGAAGGCCAGCAATTGCAGGAGCTGTTGCGGCTCAGTGGTGATGGCCATAGGCGCCCGCTTCAGGTTCAAACACTTCCTTAATATCGCTAACATGAGCGCCAAGGCCCTTGAGCATGTCCGAAATCACATGATCCCGGCGGATCACAATGCGATCTTTCTCGATTTGCGCCTCAAGATGGCGATTACCGATCTGATAGGCCAAGGCGATGAGATGGGTGGAGTCCCGGCCACGCACTTCCGTCAGTGGTTCCGGCAAGGCCAATACTTTTATAACGCGGCCATCCTCAAGCACCAGGCCGTCGCCATGGCGAAGCGCCTGCGCCTGTTCAAGATCAAGCAGGAATGAAAGCCCGCCATCGGCCTTCAACACCATACGGCGGCGATGCCGCGCCGTATGGTCCAGCGTAATGGTTTCATAGGGCCCGTTCATTTGCGGGCCGGCGGGGCGAACTTGCGTTGCGCGCAGCATCTCAGAACAGGAAATAGCGCTGCGCCATCGGCAGCACCGTTGCGGGTTCACAGGTCAGAAGCTCGCCATCGGCACGCACCTCATAGGTCTCCGGGTTCACCTCGATCTTCGGCATCTCGCCATTATGCACCATGGAAGATTTTGAAATTGTGCCCCGCGTATTGAGAACCGCAACAAGGCTCTTGTCCACGCCAAGCTTTTTCTCCAGCCCCTTTGCCAGCGAAGCCGCCGATACAAAGGTCATGGCCGAGCGCGCCAGCGATTTTCCAAAGCTTGCAAACATCGGGCGATAATGAACCGGTTGCGGCGTCGGGATGGAAGCATTGGGATCTCCCATGGGGGCCGCCGCGATGGACCCGCCAAGCAGGACCAGATCAGGCTTCACCCCGAAGAAAGCTGGCGACCAGAGTACCAGATCAGCTTTCTTGCCCGCTTCAATGGAACCCACATGATGCGCAATCCCCTGGGCAATGGCCGGATTGATTGTGTATTTCGCAATATAGCGCTTCACCCGGAAATTATCATTCTGGCTTTTGTCTTCAGCGAGCCGCCCGCGCTGCACCCGCATCTTGTGTGCCGTCTGCCAGGTGCGGATGATCACTTCGCCGACACGCCCCATGGCCTGACTGTCCGATGACATCATAGAGAACACCCCGAGGTCATGGAGAATATCCTCGGCCGCAATGGTTTCCTTCCGGATGCGGCTTTCGGCAAAGGCAATATCTTCCGGAATGCGTGGATTAAGATGGTGGCATACCATCAGCATATCGAGATGTTCCGACACCGTGTTGATGGTGTAGGGCCGCGTGGGATTTGTCGATGAGGGCAGCACATTGGGCAGGCTGGCGATGCGGATAATATCCGGCGCATGGCCGCCGCCCGCCCCTTCCGTGTGGAAGGCGTGAATGGTGCGGCCCTTGAAGGCGGCAATCGTGGCTTCCACAAAGCCCGATTCATTCAGCGTATCCGTATGCAGTCCCACCTGCACGTCAAAGCGATCCGCCACCGCAAGGCAGCAATCGATGGTGGCAGGCGTCGTGCCCCAATCTTCATGTAATTTAAGCCCGCAGGCCCCGGCGAGAATTTGTTCTTCAAGCGCGGCTGGCAATGAAGCATTGCCCTTGCCCATGAAGCCGAGGTTCATCGGGAAGGCATCCGCCGCTTCAATCATCCGCGCCAGATGCCAGGGGCCTGGCGTGCAGGTCGTGGCCTTTGTGCCTGTGGCCGGGCCCGTGCCGCCGCCGATCATGGTGGTGATGCCGGAGTTCAGTGCCTCATCAATCTGCTGGGGCGCGATGAAATGGATATGGGCATCAATGCCGCCGGCCGTGAGAATTTTCCCTTCCCCAGCGATGATCTCTGTGCCCGGCCCTATGATGATGGTCACACCCGTTTGCGTGTCCGGATTGCCCGCCTTGCCGATGGCAACGATGCGCCCGTCCTTCAGGCCCACATCGGCCTTCACAACGCCCCAGTGATCGATGATGAGCCCGTTGGTGATCACCGTATCAACCGCACCCGCCGCCCGCGTGACCTGGCTCTGCCCCATGCCATCCCTGATGACCTTGCCGCCGCCGAAAGTCACTTCCTCGCCATGCACCGTGAAATCGCGCTCCACTTCAATAAATAGCTCCGTATCCGCAAGCCTCACCTTGTCGCCCACCGTGGGGCCGAACATGGCGGCATAGCTAGCGCGCGGCTGTTTGGTTGCCATTACAGGTCACCCATGATTTTCTGCTGGAAACCATATATTTTGCGCAAGCCTCCGAACGGCACGAGGGTCACCTCGCGGCGTTGGCCCGGTTCAAACCGCACCGCGGTACCGGATGGAATATCAAGGCGCTGGCCCCGCGCCTTCGCCCGGTCAAAGCGCAGCGCTTCGTTGGTTTCAAAGAAATGATAATGCGAACCCACCTGGATGGGCCGATCACCCGTATTGGCCACTTCGATGGTTGTGCGCGCGGCACCTACATTGATTTCAATGTCGCCGGACGCTGGAATGATTTCACCGGGGATCATATTTTTCTCCTCAGCGCACCGGGCTATGAACGGTGACAAGCTTGGTGCCATCGGGAAAAGTGGCTTCAACCTGAATATCATGGATCATTTCAGCGATGCCTTCCATCACTTGGGTGCGCGAAACGACACGGGCCCCTGCCTCCATCAGATCGGCAACGCTGCGGCCATCCCGCGCCCCTTCCACGACGAAATCACTTATCAGGGCAATGGTCTCGGGATGATTAAGCTTTACCCCGCGCTCAAGGCGCCGCCTTGCGACCATGGCCGCCGTGGCGATCAGCAGCTTGTCCTTTTCACGGGGCGTAAGATGCATAGTATTTCCTCAGAGAGTCCAAACTTTGGGCAGTTCGTTTGGCGCAGCAAGCAACGTCAAGGCCGGAATCAAGGTTTTTCTCAAATCGAAGCCATCCACACCTACGAGCCTTGCAACGAGCTTGCCATCCCAGGCGCTTACCCCGCCCCGGTCAGCAAATATTTCGCGCAACGGCTCAAGGAAGCGTTCAGTCGCCGCTCCCACAAAAACGAGCGTGGCAAAGGCCCTCGCCCCATCGAGCGCCGCAGCCCCCAGAACCCGCGCGGGATCAAAGCGCAAATCATCCGCATAGATCAGCCGCCCGCCACGCCGGATACGCCACCGGTCATGGAACGAAAAATCCGTGAGGCTTTCGCCCATGGCCTTGCGGCCCAAAATGACAGATTCAACCGCAAGCAAACCGGCGTTTTCCTGCAAATCCGCCTCCAGCGATCTTTCCAGCCTGGCCCCATCAAACAGAATGGTTTCCTGCGGCAGCCACAGCAGCTTGGCCGCGCCCTGACCTGAAAGCTTCGTGGAGATGCGTGTTTCATTGCTCAGCGCCCGATAAACCTTCTCGGCAGCCTGCGTAGTCAGACAAAGATCGCTGGCCGACCGAACATCAATTTCGAGACGGTCGCCCCCAGCCAACCCGCCAGACGTGTTGATGATGATTGCTTCCGACGCCTGATCCGCTAGCCGCGTCGGCATACGGAGCTTGGCACTCCCTTCCTCGCGCCTTCGAACCACCGCCCCACTCGCTGCGATCTCAAGAGCAAGTTTGCCAATGCTGCGTTGCAGGTCGCTGTCTAGGGTTTGAAGCATCGTCATCGGGTTGACTACAGCCTAGTCGGCTCTGCCTTGCAACTCCCGTCACCAAACTATTTCCTCGTTGTGTCTAGGCAGCGGTTATTCACAACTTTCAGTCCGACAGCGTTGCCGGTGCAGTCTGCTGACGTTCGGCTAAGAATTAAGCATTCTTTATTTTTCCGACTAAATAACGGTCATATAAAAAGTTATGATGTTGCAGTAACAACGGTTGCCAATTCGGCAGATACCTCCACAATCCTCTGATAAGGT
Organism: Aestuariivirga sp.; assembly: GCA_035525875.1. Classification (GTDB taxonomy): domain Bacteria; phylum Pseudomonadota; class Alphaproteobacteria; order Rhizobiales; family Aestuariivirgaceae; genus Aestuariivirga. The sequence goes on along the minus strand of DATLDM010000035.1, from coordinate 15,392 downwards.
TGGCACATTTCTGAAGATCAATTATCGTGCACGAACTGGCATAGGCTTTGCAGAGCTCACCTCCGTCGCATCAATCAAAATAAATGCAGGAGGGATTAAATATGAGAATCAAGGACAAACTATTGAGTACGCTGACAGCCGCTGCGCTGGGTACAGCAATGCTCTGGGCCTCGCCGGCGCTGGCCGCCGACGACACCATCAAGGTCGGCGTATTGCATTCGCTTTCGGGCACTATGGCGATTTCGGAAACCACCCTGAAAGACGCCATGCTGATGCTCATTGAAGAGCAGAACAAGAAAGGTGGGTTGCTGGGCAAGAAGCTTGAAGCCGTTGTGGTGGACCCCGCATCCGATTGGCCGCTGTTTGCCGAGAAGGCCCGCGAGCTTATTGAAAAAGACAAGGTCTCGGCCGTATTCGGCTGCTGGACCTCCGTATCGCGTAAATCGGTTCTGCCGGTTTTCGAGGAGTTGAACAGCCTGCTGTTCTACCCCGTTCAATATGAGGGCGAGGAAAGCCAGCGCAACATTTTCTACACCGGCGCTGCCCCCAACCAGCAGGCCATTCCCGCCGTTGACTACCTGATGGCCAACGACAAGGTTGAGCGCTGGGTTCTGGCTGGAACCGACTATGTTTATCCGCGCACCACCAACAAGATTCTGGAAGCCTATCTGCTCGCCAAGGGCGTCAAGGCCGAAGACATCATGATCAATTATACGCCATTTGGCCATTCCGACTGGCAGACGATTGTGTCCGACATCAAGAAGTTTGGCTCGGCCGGCAAGAAGACCGCCGTTGTCTCGACCATCAATGGCGACGCCAACGTGCCGTTCTACAAGGAACTCGGCAACCAGGGCATCAAGGCTGAAGACATTCCCGTTGTCGCCTTCTCGGTTGGCGAAGAAGAACTCGCAGGCCTCGATACGGCCCCGCTGGTCGGCCATCTCGCCGCCTGGAACTATTTCCAGTCCCAGGACAATCCGGTCAATGAGTCCTTCATCAAGACCTGGAAGGCCTTCATCAAGAACGACAAGCGCGTGACCAACGACCCGATGGAAGCCGCCTATATCGGCTTCAACATGTGGGTCAAGGCGGTAGAAGCGGCTGGCACCACCGAACCGGACGCCGTGATCGACTCGATTGTCGGCGTGTCGGTTCCAAACCTCACCGGCGGCTATTCGGCCATGCTGCCGAACCACCACATTACCAAGCCGGTTCTCATAGGCGAAATCCAGGCCGATGGCCAGTTTGAAACCGTCTGGCAAACCCCGGGCCTGGTGGCCGGTGATGAATGGTCTGATTTCCTGCCGGATTCAAAGGACCTCATCTCCGATTGGCGCAAGCCCATGTCGTGCGGCAACTTCAATGTTGCCACCGGAAAATGCGGCGGCAAAGGCTGACGAAACAGGTAGGCGTTTCATCCGGACGGGAATTTTCCCGTCCGGATGAATGTGTTTTCAAGTCAGGATTGCGGGAGCCATGCGCGTACTGAGGATCATCGTATTTGTGCTGCTCTCCTGTTGCGCTTCCGCATCCCATGCGTGGGCTGGCGAAGCGGAAATAAGGGCCTCAATCGCCCAACTGGCAACCGCCAAAGGCTTCCCGGAAATTGAAAAAATCGTAAAGGATCTGGCCGCCCTCGCCGATCCTCTGGTCAATCCAGCGCTCACCGCCCTGGCCGATGGAAACCTCCAGATCCGCAAATCGGATAATGCTATTTTCATTACGAAGGATAGCAGTTCCGGCGTTCTGCTGATCGATCCGGTCACCGGCAAGGAAGCCGGAGAAGCGGCAAAAACCGATGTCGTGAAAATCAAGGTCAACAACGGCCTGCGCCGCATTATCCGTGATTCACTGGGTAATCTGACCCTACAATCGCCCGATACCGCCACGCGCCTCCAGGCCGCGGAAACGATTTTCAGGAATTCCGACGCCTCGCAACTCACGGCCCTTGATGCCGCCATTGCCGGTGAAGCCGATGCGGGCGTCAAGGCGCAGATGGAACTGGCCCGCGCCTCGGCCATCCTCAACTCGGACCGCAGCGATGACGAAAAAGTCGAGGCCATCAAACTGATCAGGGAACGCGGCGGACGCGACGCGTTGTCCTTGCTGACCGCAACCGAAGCGAAAACTTCTGGCCTCGTGAAGGATCAGGCAGGCGCAGCAGTTGCCGGCATTGAGCGCTCTTTGGCCTTCTGGGCAACGGGCCAGAATGTCTGGTACGGAATATCACTTGGCTCCGTCCTGCTGCTTGCGGCCATCGGTCTCGCCATCACCTTCGGCGTGATGGGCGTCATCAATATGGCGCATGGCGAAATGGTGATGCTCGGCGCCTACACGACATTCGTCACGCAGGACATCATCCGCGATAATTTTCCTTGGCTCTTCGACTGGTCCCTGCTCATTGCCCTTCCGCTGGCTTTTCTTGTGGCCGCCATCGTGGGCGTCATCATCGAACGCGGCATCATCCGCCATCTCTATGGCCGCCCACTGGAAACGCTGCTCGCCACCTGGGGCGTGTCGCTCATCCTGCAGCAGGGCGTGCGCTCGATTTTCGGACCCACCAACCAGGAAGTCGGCAATCCCTCATGGATGTCCGGCTCCTTCCAGATCGGCGAACTGGATATCACCTGGAACCGCCTGTGGATCATCGTGTTCTCTCTGATCGTATTCTTCGTTTTGCTGGTTGCCCTCAACAAGACGCCGCTCGGTTTGCAGATGCGCGCCGTCACCCAGAACCGCCGCATGGCCTCCGCCATGGGCATCCGCACTCCGTTTGTGGATTCCATGACCTTCGCCCTGGGCTCGGGTATTGCCGGGATTGCCGGTGTCGCGCTCTCGCAAATCGACAATGTCTCGCCAAACCTGGGGCAAAGCTACATCATCGACAGTTTCATGGTCGTGGTTTTCGGCGGCGTGGGCAATCTTTGGGGCACCTTGGTGGGCGCGCTGTCACTCGGCATTCTGAACAAGTTCCTCGAGCCCTTTGCCGGCGCCGTGCTGGGCAAAATCCTCGTCCTCATCCTGATCATTCTCTTCATCCAGAAGCGCCCGCGCGGCCTCTTCGCGCTCAAGGGACGGGCGGTAGAAGCATGATCCTGACGCGATTCTTCATGGGCGGATTCGACAGGCGCATCACCATTCTGATTGTGCTGCTTCTGCTGCTGGCGCTCCTCGTTCCCATCCTGCACCTGGTAGTGCCGCCGACGAATTTTTTCCACGTGCCAACCTTCATGGTGGCGCTGCTCGGCAAATACCTCACCTATGCCCTGCTCGCCCTGTCACTCGATCTCGTCTGGGGTTATTGTGGAATCCTTTCGCTCGGCCACGGCGCTTTCTTTGCTCTCGGCGGTTACGCCATGGGCATGTATCTCATGCGCCAGATCGGTTCGCGCGGCAGCTATGGCAATGCCGAGCTCCCCGATTTCATGGTGTTCCTGAACTGGAAGGAACTTCCCTGGTTCTGGTACGGCTTCGACAGTTTCGCCTTTGCCATGCTGATGGTGATGCTGGTTCCGGCACTGCTCGCCTTTGTCTTCGGCTGGTTTGCATTTCGCGCCCGCGTGACCGGTGTTTATCTCTCCATCATCACCCAGGCGCTCACCTATGCCCTGATGCTCGCCTTCTTCCGCAACAACATGGTCTTTGGCGGTAACAATGGCCTCACCGATTTCAAAGACATCCTCGGCTTCAATGTGCAGGCGCCGGAAACCCGCATGGCACTTTTTTCCGCCAGCGCGCTGGCCCTCTGTCTTGGCATCTTGATCACCTCCGCCTTGGTCAATTCAAAATACGGAAAACTGATGATCGGCGTGCGTGATGCCGAAAGCCGCTTGCGTTTTCTGGGTTACCGTCCGGAATCAATCAAGCTTGTGGCCTTTACCGTGTCTGCGGTGATGGCGGGCGTTGCCGGCGCCCTCTACGTGCCGCAGGTCGGCATCATCAATCCGGGCGAATTTGATCCCGGCAATTCCGTCGAAGTCGTGATCTGGACCGCCGTGGGCGGTCGCGGAACCATTGTCGGGCCGGTCATTGGAGCACTTCTGGTCAACGCCGGAAAAAGCTGGTTCACCGGCGTCCTGCCGGAATTCTGGCTTTTTGCCCTGGGCGGTCTCTTTGTTTTTGTCACACTCTTTATGCCCAAGGGTGTCGTCGGGCTGTGGGCATCCCTCAAGACCAGGTGGCGCGCCAAACCTCCCGCGGAAATGTCACAACCGGTAGAGGCATCGACATGAATTTGCCCACCACGATAGCCTCCACCTTGCTCTATCTCGACGGCGTTTCCGTATCCTTTGACGGTTTCCGCGCCATCAACAACCTGTCGCTGACCTTGGATGTGGGCGAAATGCGCGCCATCATCGGGCCCAATGGAGCGGGCAAGACCACGATGATGGACATCATCACCGGCAAGACCAGGGCCGATCAGGGCGAGGTGTTTTTCGACCACGGCCGGGTTGATCTCAGCACCCATGACGAGGCCGATATCGCCACCCTCGGCATTGGCCGGAAGTTTCAAAAGCCGACCGTGTTCGAAAGTCATACGGTGGAAGACAACATCCTGCTTGCCATGAAGGGCAAGCGCAGCGTTTTCGCGTCGCTGTTTCACCGCTCCTCGACCGAGGAAAACAAAGAGATCACCAGCATTCTGGAAACCGTGCGGCTTGCCGGAAAACGCGGCGCGCTCGCGGCCCATCTGTCCCATGGCCAAAAGCAATGGCTCGAGATTGGCATGCTGCTTGCGCAAGATCCGAAGCTCTTGCTTGTGGATGAGCCCGTGGCTGGCATGACCGATTCGGAGACTGAAGAAACCGCGCGGCTCCTGAAACATATTGCCGAGGACCATTCCGTCATCGTGGTTGAGCATGACATGCATTTTGTCCGCGAACTCGGCGTGAAGGTCACCTGCCTGCACGAGGGCTCGGTTCTGGCCGAAGGCCCCCTTGAGCATGTCAGCGCCGACCCGCGCGTCATCGAAGTTTATTTGGGGCGATAGAAATGCTGAACGTCGAGAACGCAAGTTTGCATTATGGCGCGGCCCAGGCGCTGCGAGGTGTCAATCTTCAGGTTGAGAAATCCCGGATCACCTGCGTACTGGGCCGCAATGGGGTTGGTAAAAGCAGCCTGATGCGCGCCATCGTTGGCCACCAGCCTCTCTCCTCCGGCAGGATCACCTTTGAAGGGGCTGCGTTCGGCAGGAGTGCTGCCTATGAACGCTCACGCGCCGGGGTTGCCTACGTGCCTCAGGGCCGCGAGATATTCCCCTTGCTTACGGTGCGCGAAAATCTTGAAACCGGTTTCGCGCCCATCAAGCGCAAGGACCGCTATATTCCAGATCATGTGTTTGATCTTTTCCCGGCGTTGAAGGACATGCTGCACCGGCGGGGCGGCGATCTTTCCGGCGGCCAGCAGCAACAACTCGCCATTGGCCGGGCCCTGGTGACAAGACCAAAATTGCTGGTATTGGATGAGCCAACCGAAGGCATCCAACCTTCCATCATCAAAGAGATCGGTCGCGCCATCCGCTTCATGCGTGAGAGCGCCGGGATCACCATCCTCCTCGTTGAGCAATATCTGGATTTCTGCAGCGAACTTGCCGACCAGGTCTTCATCATGGACCGCGGCCAAATTGTCCATCAGGGAGAAGCCTCTGACCTCCACCGAGTAGATGTGCGCAAGCACTTGACGGTTTGATTTTTATACGGAGCTTTCCGTTCATCGGCGAACAGTGGCGAACGGCAATTGGCGGAGAGAGGGGGATTCGAACCCCCGTTACGCTTTCACGTAAACACGCTTTCCAGGCGGGCGCCTTAAACCACTCGGCCACCTCTCCGCATTAGATAAGGGGCTGGCCCCTTGGAATTGCGGCGCACTATAGCGATGAAACTTTGCCGTTCAAGCGTTCTTGAGTGGACGTGATTGATCTGCCACACTACATAGGTCTCGAGACAAAAGGAGACCAAAACCCATGATTTTCGCCCGCAAAAAAGCTGAAATGACCGATGCCGCCCGGGCCTTGCCCGGCCGCGCCAGCGCCATTGCCACGGCCGCCAGCCATTTCGTCAACGGAAACCCGCTGAAGGGGCCATACCCTGCCGGTTCCGAACAGATCATCGTTGCCATGGGCTGTTACTGGGGGGCCGAGCGCAAGTTCTGGGAGCTGCCCGGCGTCTGGGTGACGGCGGTGGGCAATGCCGGCGGCTTCACGCCGAACCCCACCTATGAGGAGGTCTGTTCGGGGCTCACGGGGCACACGGAATCGGTGCTGGTGGTGTTTGAGCCCAGCAAGGTGAGCCTCAATGACGTGCTGAAGGTGTTCTGGGAAGCCCATGATCCCACCCAGGGCATGCGCCAGGGCAATGACATGGGCACGCAATACCGTTCGGCGATCTACTGGAATTCGGCCGCGCAACGGGATGCCGTGCTGGCCTCCAAGGCGGCCTACCAGAAGGCACTGACGGCCAAGGGCTATGGCGCCATCACCACGGAGATTGCCGAGGCGGGCCCGTTCTATTTCGCCGAGGCCTATCACCAGCAATATCTCGCCAAGAATCCGCATGGCTATTGCGGGATTGGCGGCACGGGCGTGGTGTGTTCGATCGGCATGGAGGTTGGAGCTTAGGTCCAGCCGCTTCGCTATTGCTCTTCTTCGAAGGTCACCGCCACGTCCGCGTTGGCGGAGAGGCGGACCTTGCCGCCCTCGATGCCGGCGACGAGGGCTTGCGAGACATAGTGATGGTGGCCCTTGTGGCTGCCTTCACCGCTGTCCTTCCTGGTGAGCTTGATCCGGCCGCCTTCGACGCGGTCAACGGTTCCGACATGGACGCCATCAGCGCCGATGACTTCGGCGTGCTCCCTGATCTTTGACAAATTGTCCATCATTCACTCCCTTCGATATTACAAAACTGGAAAGACGGGATTAGTACCAGCGGCCCCGGCCATAAAAGCCGCCGCCAAAAACAACGATCAGTATAATGATAATAATGAGAAGTGTCGTGTTGTCCATGTTCCGCTCCTGTTGCCATAGCCGTTTGACAGTAACTCGGGAGCGGCGAAAAGGTTCCCTCCGGTTCAAAACCAGACATGAGCAACCTGGCGGTCGTCGCGCGCCAGGTCTTCGAAGCTGTGAAGGCCGTCAAAACGCTGGAGGGGGATGCCCGTCACATCGCCGGGTTCGGCGAGGCGCAAGTTGACCGCTATTCTGGTGCGGCCATCTTCGTCAGGCTTGAGGCCGCGCCAGCACACCAGATTGCCGCAGACCCGGCAGAAGTTGAAGGACAGCGAGCCGGAGCCCCGGACATAGGCGGTGAGCCCATTTTCGGGGGCTGTGTCATGAATGCCGTGGCCTTCATAGTCATAGGCCCAGAGCGCGCCGGACCGGCGGCAAGCGGTGCAGTTGCAGATCGTGGCATCGAGGATTTCACCATAAATGGTCCACTGGGCCGCGCCGCAAAGGCAGCGGCCATGGGTGATTTTTTGCGGCGCGTTTTTTCCTGCCTAGTATTCATCCGGGACTCCTTTGCAATGCGGCCAGAATAGAATACGGGATTACTTGGGTCGAGCCCGAGATAATTTCTGTCACCCCGACGTAAGTCGGGGCCCAGACTTTCAAATTGTGCATTGGTCGTGAGTCTGGGTCCCGGCTTTCGCCGGGATGACAGAGTTTTAAATTAGTCCGTAGACGGATTATTTATACTCAACTTGTGTCCGACTTTTCTGCTTCCCAGGCAAGCCAGTGGCAGTTGGCGAGGACTTCATCGATGGGGTGAATTTGCCGCTTGCGGCGGCCGGGCGGAGGACTGGGCCGGAGCGGCGATTTGAACTTCGGAGCTTTCATGGCCTCGCGTCTCACCCGCCAGCGCGCCATACGCCGGGCTTGGCGCGGCAGATCGTCAAGCGCCAGCTTAAGAACCTGAAGTCTGCGGGAGATGCGTTGGGCATTGACCAGGCCATCGGAGGGCGGCGGAGGAGCGGCCACGGGCCGGGGCCACAGATCGTCGAGCCGGGAATTAGGTCCGAGGAAAAGGATACGCGGCGGATGCTTCGCGTACTTTATGCGGCGCTGGCTCAGTTCCGGGAAGTATTTCCGCGTATCGTAGAGCTGAAAGGAGGAAAGCCTGCTCCCGCCGCCCTTTCCGATCACCTGCCCCTTGAGCATCGGACGCGAGGGTGCCACCTTCACCACAAGGCCCCGCGCTGCGATGACGAGCAGGCGGCGCACGGCGGATTCGGCGGGGCGGAGCACCAGCAGCACGGCACGGTGCAGGGGCTTGGGAATCCGGGAAACCGTAACTGTGCCATCAAGCCCCAGCATGGCGAACAGGGCTGCAATTATCCCCTTGAGCGCTTCGCTGTTGTGTTTGATGGCCAAGTCCCAGTCCATCTTCCAGTCCATATTGTTTCCAATCCTTCACAAGAACAAACCAGGAACATATGAACCCGATAGGAATAGATTGTCAAGGGTGTTTATTCGAGGCTTACCAATTATTTCTAACCGCCCTTTTTTGGACCGGCACGGTCAGCCATTGCCAGCCATTCGTCCGCCAACTTTCTCAATTGAGCTTTGATGCCGTCGTCAGAGATAAGCTCCACGAGGTCCAGGCACTTCTGCGCCTCCAGGCGATATTGCTTGGCACGTTCCACGGACATGCTCTCCTAACGATTGGAGGCATATACTGTTCCCGACGCTGTCAAATCGCAAGGTCTTAGCTAAGAGCACCTATATCGCGGGCCCGGGCAAAGGTGCTCCAAAGTTTTCGCATGGTTTCAACATCGCTTTGCATCGCTTCATAGATGATAGATTCGACTGTGCCCCATGTTTGCTCCAGATCGCCGGCAGAGAGGCCAACTTTGGCCGCCTCGGCCATGCAATGCTCGGCCAATGTCATTGCGCGAATTGGCGATCCGTGCCGGTCTTCATCCGTCAGGTTTCTCTCAATCCATGTCCGCAAAAAATCAGTCCCACGTTCACTCACTTCAGTTCCTCAATGACTACTCTAATTAGTTAGTGGCAGCCGCTCTTGCGGAACAGCCCTCAATTCGCTTGTGACTACCGCCTTTGCAGATTCAAGCAGAAATTCAATCGTACAGCGTGTGCCGACGTGGCTCACGAAATGGTCCACAATGTCTTCGTGGGCCACATTGTCAGGGAGATTTTCCCGCCTGACTCTTTCTGACGCCTTATAGACATCCAGAATACCGCTGTTCTCATGACAGTGCTCAATTTGACTTTCAATGCTGTTCAACATCGCCTGGCTGAAGGGCTTTAACATTATCCACCTCCGCAAAAGAGATTGCTTAGACGCTGCCGTGGCTTCGGAATGGCCTGAACTTCCGCATTTTCCAGCAGGGCGGTACCGATTATCTTGCGGACATTGCCGCGAAGATTTTCAATGCTCACAACGTTTGAAGCAACGACGCGGCAATTCATTGCTTCCGCAACTTCACTGGCGCGTTTTTCGAAATAGGAAGCACAGTCAATGACATTGTCATCGTCCAACCGGAACTGCCACTTACGCTCATGCATTTATTGGGCCTTCCGCAAGGCAATGGCTACCAACTGCGCCTCATCGATGCCGCGCTGAAAGCGGTTCACAATGGCGTTGGCCAAATTGTATTGTTGCACGGCAGTCTTGGTGATTTCCGGATTTTCGTCGCAAGCGCGCCGGAAGGCGTGCCGCATAGATTCCAAATCTTCCGGACCATAATTGAAAGACTCGGGTAAACTTGATGTACTGGCCGTAAGCATGACTAACCTCACCCTGTTATTGTTTTTTTGGTAAGGTTAACTTGGGCCAATGCGGAGCAAATGCAATCCGCACTCTGCTGGATACGCGGACTGGGAGACGTTATCTGTGAGTGAGCAGAGTTAGACTCTAGATGCGCTTCTTCGGGTCAGGGGTTTTTATGACACCATAGCTTTCCGAATGGTCGCCCACACTTGCAACCTCAAAACCTTCGGCGGCGAGGCCGCGCCTGAGGAGCTCGCGTACGGCTGCCGCGCGGCTGGGCATTTGTGTCTTGAACCGCCACGTCTCCAAGGCTGCCAACTCATTACTGTCGAGCATGATTTGCAAACGTTCAAGCCGACCTTTACCCATCTCGCGCGTAAGTTCCCATTTCGTCCCTATTTTGCCAAAAACCATCTCCCGTTTCAAGCCCTCGCATCTTCATCATATCTCCCCCTTTCCATTCAGGGGGAGCGGGTGGGGTGGAACTATAAAGGCTTGCCCGGAGAGCCATTTATTGTACCTTGACGACGACCTTGCCCTTTGCACGCCCAGTTTCGACATAGGCCAGCGCGTCGCCTGTCTTCTCAAACGGGAACACCTTGTCGACGACCGGCCGGATCACACCGGATTCGATCAGGGACGTAATCTCACTCAACTGCTGCCCCTGCGCGCGCATGAACAGGAATGCGTAGCGTATGCCGAGGCCCTTAGCCCTTTTCCGGATTCCCCGGCTCAGCAGGCGCACCACCAGTTTCAGGAACAGATTCAATCCCAGATCCTTGGCGAAAGCGGGATCGGGCGGACCGGAAATAGAAATTACCTGACCGCCCGACCTGAGCACACTCAGGGATTTCTCGAGCGTCTTTGAATCTTGACTGTTCAGCACAAGATCGTAGTTTGACAGGACCTTCTCAAAATCCTGCGTCTTGTAGTCGACGACCACATCAGCACCGAGGCTCTTGACCAACTCGACATTTTTCGTGCTCGTCGTCGTCGCAACTGTAGCGCCGAGATGCTTGGCGAGCTGGATAGCAAAAGTCCCGACACCGCCGGAGCCGGCCTGAATAAAGACCTTCTGGCCGGGCTTCACCTTGCCCACTTCAACCAATGCCTGCCAGGCAGTCAGCCCCACCAGCGGAATGGAGGCGGCTTCTTCCATGCTGAGGTTCTTGGGCTTCAGCGCCACGTCGGCTTCATTGATGGCAATGAATTCGGCGAATGTACCTACCCGATGGTCACGCGGCCGCGCGTAGACCTCGTCGCCCACCTTGAACCGCATGACCTTGGTGCCAGTTCTGACAACCGTTCCGGCGACATCGTGGCCCAAGACGAAGGGCGGACGATAGAGAAGAAAAGATTTGAACTCTCCATCCCGGACCTTGGAGTCCAGGAGGTTTACAGCCGTGGCATGAATGCGGACCAGGACATCATTGTCCTGCACTTCCGGTTCCGGCACGGCGGCCAGGCGCAGAGCGCCCTTCTTTTTGTACTTATCAACGACGAATGCCTTCATGGGTTTTCTCGCGTGCCTTTTTAAACTGCTGTTCAGACCGGCAGTTGGTTGAACTTCCGCAGGCTCTTGTCGACCATGGATTCGGGGAGGAAACGGCGCAGGAAGCGAACCTGGCCCGCCTGTTTTCCAGCGGTGTAGCGCCTGTACGGCGTTGCAGCCGTCGCGGCCCTTACAACTGTACTTGCGACAATCTCGGGTGCATCGCCACCTTCTACCAACTTCCGCATCAACGCTTCCATGCGCTGGCGTACAGAATCATAGACGGGAAGCAGCCGATCGGGCCGCGTGATATTTTCTTCGAATGAGGTGCGGGTCACGCCTGGTTCGACCAGCGTGACGCGAATTCCGAGTGTGCGCAGTTCATGGTCAAGCGACTCTGAATAGCCTTCAATGGCATGCTTCGTCGATGCATACAGCGCGTTAAAGGGAGACGGGATCAGGCCGAGAATCGAACTCATGTTGATGATCCGGCCCTTTCCTTGACGGCGCATGACCGGCAGCACCGCGTTCGTCACACGGAGAACGCCGAAAACGTTGACATCAAAAAGCGCGCGGGCTTGGGCGGTCGAAGACTCTTCCGCACCGCCGAGCAAACCCAAGCCGGCGTTGTTGACAAGCAGGTCAATGCGCCCAGCCCTTGCCAGCACTTCATCGACCAGTTTCGCTACGGAGGCCTCATCGGTTACGTCGCAGGTCAGCATGGTGACGCCATCGGCCCTTTCGGCAACGGCGCGACGGCTGGTTCCGAACACGCGAAAACCCGCTATTTGCAGGGCCTTGGCTGTTGCCCGGCCGATGCCGGTCGATGCTCCGGTGACGAGTGCCACGCCGCGATCAGGTTTGCTCATAGTCATTTTCCTTCTGATTGGTCTTGAATTGCATTGGGAGGCGTGTTACTATCATTTCGATACTTAGTCAATATCAAAATGGTAGTTACATGAAAAATATTTCTGAAGCCACCTGCCCCATCGCGCGCAGCGTTGCCTTTGTCGGCGATGCATGGAGTCTTTTGATTCTCCGGGACGCGAATTTGGGCCTCACCCGCTTCGATGAATTCCGCAAAAGCCTGAACATTGCGCCGACCATCCTGACGCGGCGGTTAGCGACGCTGACTGAGGAAGGCTTACTGGAAAAGCGGCGCTACTCGGAGCGGCCGCCGCGCGAAGAGTACCTGCTGAGCGCCGCCGGACGGGATTTCCTGCCGGTGCTGTTCATGATCGGCGCCTGGGGACGCCAATACCGTGGCGGCGGCAAGCTGACGCGGTTCGTGGACGCCGAGACCGGAATAGAAATCCAGCCGGTCGCCGTGGATGCCGCATCGGGGGCCAAGATCGGCACCCGGCCGATTCGAGTCGTAGCGCCGGAATATCGGCGAATTCGGTCAGTTGTTTCCTCCTAAGAATGCAGGCGGAAGCCTAACTAATTGACAAATATTACTAATAACGAGTAATTGCGTTTTATATTTCAGGTATTGAAATCATGAAATGAAAATGCTATGTTTGTGGTCAGGAGTATTGCAAATGTCAGCTGAAGTAATTTCGCTACACGCCCGCCAACCGCTCTTGGCTGGTTATCTCCGAGTCGGTCATAGAGGCCACAGGAGGCTTGATCACATGCTTGCTGCGGGGAAGCTACAATACAAGCGCTTTGTATTTGACGCCTCACATCTTGCCGATCAAACTGATTTGCTGCGATCTTTGAAAAAAACTGGGTGTGAAATTGTTTTAGATCCCAACTTTTCAGAGATGTTTTTTGAAGGAAAGTTCGGGACTTCAGTCACTCGACTTCCCTGGGCCAATCATGATCGACCGTGGACTGTCGATGATTTTCGCGCTGCACGAAACTTTGACGTGGCACGATCAATCGCGGAGTTTTCAGTCAAACACGGGATAAACGCCATTATAGCTCCTTCACACGTGATTGATCTCGCGTCTGTTGAATCCGTTTCCGTTGATTATTCGCTTTGTGAGTCATTGAGAAAAGAACTGGATAGAATGGGTGGAAGCGACATCCACATTGATTTCCAACTCAATCTGACAGCAAAGACACTAGCTGACATATCTGCGCGGCAGCGCCTGCTTTCAGGCTTAGGCAGTCTTCCAATTGACAATGTGTGGTTAAGAGTTGAAAATTTCGGCGCAAATTCGACTGGCGTCGCGACAAAAAACTTCATTGAGAGTGCCCGCCATTTTCATGCGCACGAAAAGCCTGTTGTCGTTGATTATGCAGGCGGATTAGTTGGGCTATCCGTCCTATCGTTTGGGGCGGCTGGCGGTTTGTGCCATGGCATCGGCATGAAGGAAAAATTCGATATTTCAAGCTGGAAGAAAACTGGTGGTAGAGGTGGAGGTACATTCATCTATGTCGCAGACTTGGATAGATATCTTAAGCCTAATCAGTTAAGTTGCTTCTTTGAAGCAAAGGGGAGCAAGTCAAAATTCGGATGTAATGATCGAGATTGCTGCAAGCAATTGCAGGATATGTTTGATCATCACGATGAACACTTTATTGTGCAGCGGTCGAAACAACTTTCAGAACTCGCAAAAATACCCGTTGAAAGACGCGCCGATAATTTTCTCTTGAATCTTGTAGGAAATACCGTCAGGACGGCACGGGCTGCATCTGCGCTAAAGGTTAATGACCCAACACTGCAAAAATCACTTTTGGAAAACAAGAAAAGACTACAAAGATTTGAAGAGGCTCTTGTGAATTTGAATAACACTGCAAGCGGATCAAGTAATTCACGCGTTCCTGCATTTCGAGGTGGAACAAGCAGTATCAGTGCTGTTTTGGCAGGTTGATGATGGCAAATGCTGTTGCAAAAATTATCGACGACTTACGAACACGTGGTGGTCTAAAGGGTTTGGACGTAGCAAATATTGCTTCAGTTTCACCGGCCACAGTTTCAAGATGGACGTCAGGGAGTGTTTTACCACATCCAAAAACTCAGCTAGTAATTTCGGACTTGCGATACATTGTTGATAGACTTGCCGACTTTTACTCGCCTGATGAAACCCGAATTTGGCTTTACTCCAAGCACAGACTCCTGGCAGGGCACCGCGCGATTGACTTGATTCATGATGGCAAAGCTGACGAAGTTTTGGCCGTAATTGCGAGTCTTGATGAGGGAACGTTCACTTAAGAATGAGCAGCTCACTTCGGCATGATCGTTCATTGTTAGATGCGCTCGATGTTCCTAGTGTGCGTTTCTCGAAGGACGTATGGCGCATAACTCGTTCTGGTCGCGATCCACTAAGAGGTTCTTCGTTAAACACCAGATGGGGAGTGAGCGGAGAGTTTTCCGTCCTCTATACTAGTTGTGAAAGGGAAGGCGCTCTAGCAGAAATCGGATACAGGTTAGCACTTGAACCGGTTTGGCCAAGCAAGATTGAGCACACTTTGCACCAACTCGAGGTCGAGTGCGATAAGGTTTTGGATTTGAGCAACATTGATGGTCTCGGAAGACTCGGAGTTGATGTAAAAAAATATCAATCTCTGGATTATTCTGTGACTTCTAAAATAGCCTCGGCGGCAGACTTTCTGGAATTTGAGGCTATGTTGGTCCCTAGCGCTAGATATCCATGTAGCAATCTGGTCATATTCAGTGATCGACCCAGCAGAGTAGAAACGATAAATTCTTCAGCTGTTGATTGGGACACTTGGCGGCGCGCCAAAGCCTGATCTACGGCATCTGCTAACACAAATTCTGCTACCATTTGCTCTGGGTGAGGGAAAGTGGGTTAGACGTCCAAGTTCGCCACGTTGAGCGCGTTTTCGCGGATGAAGTCGCGCCTTGGCTCGACGACGTCGCCCATGAGTTTGGTGAAGATGTCATCGGCTTCGTCGAGTTCGGAGACTTTCACGCGGAGCAGCGAGCGGACGTTGGAATCAAGCGTGGTTTCCCAGAGCTGTTCCGGGTTCATTTCGCCGAGGCCCTTGTAGCGCTGCATGGAGATGCCCTTGCGGCCCGCGGCGAAAACCGCTTCGAGCAGATCAAGCGGGCCGTGGATCACCGTATCTGAATCCTTGCGGCGGAGTTTTGCGGGCCGCGCGTAAACTTCCTGCAGGTGCGCCGCCTTCTTGTCCAGGCGCAGCACGTCCGACGAGCCGATGAGTTTGGCGTCGATGGCCCAGCTTTCCTTGACGCCGCGCAC
>DATLDM010000021.1:0-16176 GCA_035525875.1 Aestuariivirga sp. | reverse complement strand
TCTCCAACACCGGTTTTGGGGCCATTGGGCTGAAGGATTTCTTGAAACTTCTTAAGGATTCAGCCGTTGCTTGGAATACTGACGGGGCTGCCAGCATGGGAGCGGCCATTGCTTACTATACGATTTTCTCCATTGCCCCTTATAATACCTAATCCCTGCCAAGTCCTGACTTGCGGGGCGTAGTCCCGTGCAATGAATACACGACGGAACACGCCAGTGCACGCGCCAAAGGGGGTAGGGCGGTTCAAAACTATGGAAAAAGATCGTCCCGTTAAGCCCCCGCCGTTCGACGCCACAGGTTTTTTATTCTGACAGTCAGTCTTGAAAATCTGAATTTTCTTGATAGTGCGCGCGAATAACATGTATGACGCGTTTGATTGAGGCGTCGAAGAAGGTAACTAAGGAAGAACTGCTCAGCACTGAGAAGTAGAGCCTTTCTACTGTCCTTTCGGCTTTGTCTGCCTTTTAGCAAGTCGCTTTTGATGCTGCATTTCCCATTTCTTTTGCCATTCGGATTGCCATGAGGGCAGCCCAAGATAAATTTGCTGAGTTGCATCACACAGGCTTATGAGGCCCCTGTAGCGATCGAATTTCTTTCTAGTTGCTTCATCCCAGCAATACGGAGGTCCCGAAAAATTCAATAACTCAGTACCAGTCAATATGAGCACTGGATTGATAGGCCTCTCTGTTTTCCAGTGCTTTCTACCGGCCTTAGTAATACGAGTGAGGTCTTTTATTTCTTTGGGGGTTAGCTGCTTACGAAGTGTACTAAAGACAAGCACTGCACCTGGGAAAGTCTTTGCGAGATAACGCATACGGTCAAAGTCTCGCTTTTCAAAAACCCCATATGTTTTACACTCAGCGAATAGAATTCCGCTTTGTTTCTCTCCATAAATAGAAGTTTCCCAGAAAGCTGCCATATCAGCTTCCAGGTCTTTCTTTCCATTGGCTTTTGCGACGAAACTTAATGCAGAAGTCATGCGTATCGCCGTGAGTTTATGATCGTCAAAAAAGTCTGCAGTCAATAAAACCGCATAGGCCCCTTCGGCATAATTAGGCACACTAAATGGCCCTGCTGTTTTGTAACACCATGTTGCGGAATCGACGTTCCCGATTGCGGGGAAAGTATTCAAACACTTTGGACAAACCATGGTGTCTTTAATCTCTTCTAGCAAGAACCATGGGTTGCGAGTGCAATGAGGGCAGCGAGCTCTAATACCTAATCGAAAAATCCCTTTTGAGAGTAAGTATTCGTGCAAATCTCTTCTTGTCTTATCTACAAGTCTACTTTTTACTTCCCCTACAGAAAGCTCCCTTTCTTGATTTATTTTATTGTTGTCTACAGGGGATCCATTTTGCTTCACCAAACCACCATTCATATGTTCCAGAAGCCCGAGAAACTTTTCGTTTCGTAGAACCCCGGAGTGGCCCTCCAGTTTTTTGTGGATCTGCTTTGCCAGGATACCTGGGGCGGATTGTTTGGCGTCCCATCCCAAATCTTTCAGCCAGGCAAAAAATAATTTCTCAGAAAACGGAATTTCGCGTGTCTCACTAAACTCGTCACGAACCAACTTGACTAGACCGTTTCGTCCAACGCGCCAATCTTTTCGGTACGACGTAAGACCCGAAATCGCGCGATCAAATTCCTTGCCACTAGACTTGGGAAATACCTCCGCAATAAACTCATCGGTACCGTAGAAACGGAAACTCACTTCATTCGCACACCGTGGCTCTCCGTGGTAACCGAATTTTTGAGCAAACGTTGGAAGCAATGAACGGAAACGAACTCTCAAATCCTGGAGATCGCTGATATCAATCGAGTCTTCTAGGTCGGTATCCAGTTCGTGAGGAACCACAAAATCTTTATCCCGGCCCCATTCATCCCATATTCTTGGGTACCAATGCTGCAAAGTGAAAAAACCGTCCTTGGAGGGGTCGTCCTTCGGGCTTTCAATGCCTAGATTCTTCGCAAACTCCTGCATCTCATCCATTGTCGAGTTGCGTGACCTGACAATCGATGCTGTATCGCATACGGTTTTGTTATGTGGCCATGCGCAAGATGTACTTCAACCCTCCTGAAATTCGCTGCTTGCTCGACCGTGGAGAGCGGACCGTGCGGACGCGGGATTTCCTAGGTGTCCTCGCTGGTCTATTAGGATCGAATATATATCTATCCTCTGGCATCTCTCCGGCTTTTGAAAGTTCAATAGGATGCCTGGGCTTGAACTGAGTATCTGTGTTTTCCATTGCCTACATATCTGCAGGCAAAAATCTCTTAATGCCAGGTGCGCTCGCACCACCAGACAACTTGTGTGCAAAGAAATATTCTAATTGCTCACCGTCTCTTCGCTGCTGATATTTTAATGAGTATGGTTCAACTGTCCGTTCCTCTCCCTTGTAGCGGATTTTCAAAAGCGTTTGTGTACGAGCGGCGTGCATAATGGCGGCTCGGTGGTCAGCATTGAAATATGCGAATTTCGCATAGCCGTTGTCAGAGTAGCCTGTGAACAGAAGTTCTAAATCTGCAACAAAAGCAGAGATAGCATCCTCAACACCGATGGTGAATTAGCTGCCCATGAGCCCCTGAATACAGAGTTCGACGTCCGAGGGGAGAGGGTGCAGTCCTAAATGCCGGAACAGCATATCGAGAAATTGATTGAGGCACCGAAGAAAGTGACTAACCCAGAAATGTTCAATATTTGATGACTAGCAGATGACTTGTTACTAAAATCTCTTTGAAATTAAACAATAATCTGACTTAAAACAACAACGTCAGAGTCTATGTGTCCGTAAATGGTGCCGCTTATCCGTTCGAGTTGCCTGGGGTCTTTTGGTAGGTCCCTGCGATCGGCCTGTATTTCTGTTTGTCGCGCCCAAATCTGAGCGTCTGTCCTGTTGATGAAGCTCTTGGAGATAGCGGGTAAACCCGAGCGTCGGATTTGCACCTGCCACTTACCCCGGTGTTTGCGAATGGAAGCCATAGAAAATACTCCTCACTGTGACCACGTTGTGACCATTGAGAAGTTTGACTTTGTTACGTGAGACAGCGAGGTGCTAACCGCTTGACATTATTCATAAAAACTGGTGCCGCTTAGGTGACTCGAACACCTGACCCCATCATTACGAATGATGTGCTCTACCAACTGAGCTAAAGCGGCCTGTTGCCTACTAATGGCCTACTAGATGAAAACCGTTTCGTCAAAGTTTCCGTTTTTGCTGAGTTTCCAGGCACCCACCCGCTAATTACGAATGATGTGCTCTACCAACTGAGCTAAAGCGGCAACGCCAATGAACAGGGGCTGGATATACGGTTTTGCCGCGGGTTTCAACCGTCTGTCGCAAGGGTTCGGTTGCGGAGCACTATGTCATCTTCCAGGCCCGGATCGTCGGGTGGCCGGGGCAGTTCGGCCATGGCGGGCTTGGCAATCTTGATGGGGGTGGATTCGACTACCGGGGTGGGTGCGGCGATTGTTTCCGGCTTCTGGTCGGCCAGCATTTCAAAGGGAGTTTTCCACTGGCAGGGGACGATTTCGCCGGAAACCGGCGAAATGGGCACCCAGCGCGGGGAGGCTACGCCATCGGACACCCACATGGGGTCACGCGGGGCGCGGATGGCGCGGGCGAGCCATTCGCGGGCCCGGCCCTTGTCGCCGCTGGCTTCCTCGATATCGGCCATCAGGGCGCAAACCCTCGCCTGGGGCTGGTCGGAGAGAAAGGGTTCAAGGGTTTTGCGGGCGGCGTCCCAGCGCTGGGCGGCGACCGCGGCGCGGGCAAGGGCATAAGCGCCTTCAAGGGAGTCAGGTGAACCACTCACCAGATCGCGCACACGCTCGAAGCGGGGCTCAGGCCCATCGCCCGGCTTTGCGTGCGCCAGGACTTCGGCCAGATCTGGATGGGGCGCGCGCCCCCAGGTTTCACGGATGATCTTGTTTACTTTGCGCGGTGAATCCTGGCTGGCGTAGATACGTGCGGCAACAAGCGTTGCGGGCACAAGACTGGCATCAAGCTTGTGAGCCTTGAGCGCCAAAGTGAGGGCCTCGGCGGAATTTGTATCTTCGATGGCCAGCGCCTGGGCCGCCAGCATGATGGCCTGCTTCTGATTGCTCTCTTCATTCGGCATGAGGCCGGATCTTGCCTGCTGCTGCAATGTGGCGGCGGCGCCCGACCAATCCTTGCGCAGCGACTGCAGTTGCAGAACTGCGGATGAGGCCCAGGCCAAGCGCGGATTGAGTTTAAGCGCCCGCTCCGCATGATTCATCGCCGACGTTACATCGCCATTCTGGCGGGCTTCGGCAAAAAGCCCGCGCAGTCCCAATGCTTCGGTTTCCGATGATTTTGTCATCGCTTCAAAAATGCGCTTGACCGAGGCACGATCACCCTTCAGCTGGGCGGCTTGGGCGGCCAGCACATTTACAAGCGGCTCGTCGGCCAAGGCATTGCCGGCGATGGCCGCGTGTTTTGAAGCCGCGATGCTGTCGCCGGCGCCGGCCGCGATGATGCCGCGCGAAAGTGATTCATAGGCTTTGCGGTTTTTGCGAAAGCGCCAATAGTCGCGCGCCGCCGTTGGACTGCGCCAAATCTTGCGGAAGAAGCCCCAAACAAACCAGAGCAGTGCAAGCGTGAGAAAAGCCAGGGCCACGGCAATGACGAAGGCCATCTGGATTTCACGGCCCATCCATTGAATGGTGACGGTGCCGGGCCGGTCAGCGAGCCAAGTGAAGAACAGAGCGGCGATGATTAGGAGGCCGAAGCGCCAGAGCAGCTTGATCATGGCATGGCGCCCATGCTGGTGATCTGGCGCATGACGGCTTGCGTGGTGTCTTCGAGGGCCGCTTCTTGAGCAATGCGCGCCGCCGCACGGTCACGCCAGCCTGTGAGGGCCGAGGGCTTTGCGCCTTCTGCCTTGTCAATTCTTTCAATGGCCTGGGCAAGATCGCCGCTTTCGGCGAGGGCTGCGCATTTCGCGGCAAGGTCTGGCCAATCGGTTTCTCCAATGCGGCGGATGGTAATCACACTCTTCATGGCATCCCAAAAACTGTCGAGGTAAGAATTTTCCGACGAGGGCAATGCAATTTCCGATTTGGGCAGCAAGGGTATAAGGGCGGTCAACTCGGCGGCCAAACCCGCAGCGGTGGGCAGGCCTTCATTGGCGTTGGCAGACAACGTGTCGATCCCAGCGGCGGCGGGCACCATGCGCGAGATGCGCTCAAGCTCGGCGCTGTAGGGCGCACCCGCGGCGATCTTGGCTTTGAGATCGGACAGGGATTGGGACAGGGTTGCGGTGGCCGCCGTCTGATCACTTGGCGCGCTGACCGCCTTCAGGCTGGCCACATCTTTTTCCAGGGCGTCGAGGCGTTGCGCCAAGGCCGCCACGGCGTTGGTATCCACTGGTATGCTTGGTGTTCCTCCGGTGGCTGGGGCTGATTTCAGTTTTTCCAATTCCGCTCTTGCAGATTGCGTTGCGGCTTCGAGATCGGCAAGGCGCGTTTCAAGGGTAGCCGTTGCAGTTTGCGCAGCGGAAGATTTTTCGGCGGCACCCTGAATTTCGCTTTTCAATTGATCTGAGGTGGCTGCGACGGACGCGAGTTGTTCGCCCAGTGTTTTGCTCTGGGCCTCCAAGGCATCGATGCGGCCCCGCGTCGCGAGCAATTCATTGCTGGGCAAGTAAGATGACAAAACATCCCTATAGAGCCAGCCCCCGGCGACGGCTCCGATGATCACAGCAATGGCCAGCCAGGTCGTGGGAAAAGTCGACTTCTTCGGCGGCACGGGTGGCGGCGGCGGAGATTCAGGAGCGCCCGCCTCCTCCATGGTTACATCCTCGGCCTCCAGGTCGATGACTTGCGGTTTCAAGGGCGATTCAGGATCGTCATGTGTCATATCACAGGCCTAACGGGTTCGCGGGCGTCAATCAAGAAGGGCCAGCATGGCAGCTTCATCAGGCGTTTTTGCGACACGTTTTTGCCATGATCTGGGAAGGGCTTTTGCCACGTTTTCCGACAGGCAATAATAGACAGGGGCCGCCGCTCTTCTTTCCAGCCCGGAACTCTCGATGAGGCCGCACCAGAGGCGGGCACTGCGCGGCGAATAGAGCAATACGCCATCGGCTCCCTTGACTGCCAAGCCGATATCACCGGGTGTTTGAATAACGGCATCATAGGTGATGACCCGTTCCACCGCGAAACCGCAGGCCATCAGGAGAGCTTGCAGATCGGCGGAAGTTTCCGCTCCTGAAAGATAGAGCACCGGGCCTTTTTGCGGATCAAACTTTGCGGCGGCATACGCGGCAAGCCCCTGCACATCGCCGCTACAGGCCTCGGCAAGTTTGAAACCGTTTTCCTGGGCCGTTGAGAGCGATTGGGGCCCGACCGCCAAGAGGGGAATGGTTTTCAACCTGTCCTCGACCTGCAGAAACTTGAGGGCATTGGCGCTGGTTATGCAGATGAGCTGATAGGCCAATGGCGGAACATAGCCTCCGGGGCGCGGAACAATTTTCAGGAGCGGTGCGAGGATCGCAGTATGTCCCCGGCTTTCCAGTTTTTCCTTTAGCGGAAGCGCGTCCTCTTCTGGCCTGGTGATTATGAGGCGCATCAGAATGCAATCAGCGCGCCGCCAAGCGCCTTCACTTCCTTGCCTGCATCTTCGCCCATTTTTGCGGCATCGCTTGCAGAACCTGCGCGGGTTGTTTCAAAACAATGGACACCATCGGGCGTCAGGGCGTGGCCGCGAAAACTTAAAATATTGCCCTTCAACGTCGCGAGGCCTGCGAGAGGTGAGCGGCAGGAGCCATCAAGGGACTTGAGGAAGGCGCGTTCACAGGTGACGGCGACCTCGCTCTCACGATTATTAATGGCGACCAGCAATTCGCGTGTTGCAACGTCATCGTCGCGGATTTCAATGCCAATGGCGCCCTGGGCGATGGCGGGCAGCATGACCTCCACCGAAATGGCCGCGGTAATTTTGTCGGCAAGGCCCAAACGATTCAATCCGGCGCAGGCGAGGAAGGTGGCATCGGCGACGCCTTCGGACAATTTGCGCAGCCGTGTTTCGACATTTCCTCGGAACTGCACGGTTTTCAGATCGGGCCGCAGTCTTAATACCTGTGCTGTGCGGCGTACCGATGAGGAGCCAATGGTGGCGCCCATTTTGAGTTCGGCCAGGGAATGGGCAACGGGGCTCATGAAGGCATCCCGCGGGTCTTCGCGGGGCAGGACGGCGGCAATGGTGAGGCCACCTGGCAGGTTGGCTGGCAGGTCCTTCATGGAGTGAACCGCGAGCTGGATTTCGCCTGCCAGCAAGGCATCTTCGATTTCCTTGGTGAAAAGGCCCTTGCCGCCGATTTCATTCAGCGGGCGGTCCTTGATGCGGTCGCCGGTGGTCGTAATCGAGACAATTTCGATGTCGGAAGGGTCCAGGCCATGGACGGCAATCAGGCGGTCACGAGTTTCGCGGGCCTGGATAAGGGCCAGGGGTGAGCCCCGGGTTCCAATTCTAATACGCGGCATTTGCAAGTTGTATCCGGTGGATGCTAGTGCGGGGCCCCGTTCTAGCCGCTAATTAGTGAGACGTCATCCATTCCATGGCCGCAGCTGCTTCCTATATTCTGGGTATCGAAACGTCCTGTGATGAAACGGCCGCCGCCGTCATTCGCCGGAACGCCGATGGCAGCGGGGAAATCGTCAGCAATATCGTGCTTTCGCAGATTGCGGACCATGCGCCCTATGGTGGCGTGGTGCCGGAAATTGCGGCGCGGGTTCATATCAAGCACCTGGACCATTTGATCGCGCAGGCTATGGATGAGGCAGGGATTGCCTTTCCCATGCTTGATGGCGTGGCGGCCACGGCGGGGCCGGGGCTTCTGGGCGGTGTCATCATCGGCCTTACGACGGCCAAGGCCATCGCCATGGCCCATGGCAAGCCCTTGCTCGCTATCAACCATCTTGAGGGTCACGCACTCACGCCGCGCCTGTTGGAGCCTTGCCCCTTTCCCTATTTGCTCCTGTTGATTTCCGGCGGGCACACGCAGTTTCAATTGGTTGAAGGTGTTGGGCGCTATCGCCGGCTGGGCACGACCATCGACGACGCCTTGGGTGAGGCCTTTGACAAGACGGCCAAGCTTTTGGGACTGGCTTATCCTGGCGGCCCGCTGGTGGAACAATATGCGCGCAAGGGTAATGCGCAGCGTTTTGATTTTCCGCGCCCTCTCAAGGGGCGGAAGGACTGCAATTTTTCCTTTTCGGGATTGAAGACCGCGGTGCGCGAAGCGGTTCAAAACCTGGGGCATTTGTCGGAGCAGGATATCGCGGATGTTTGCGCGAGCTTTGAAATCGCCGTCGCGGAAACATTGCAAGACAGACTGAAAATGGCCTTTGCGATTTTTCGTGAAGCCTATCCGGATGCGAAGGAGCCTGCCTTGATCGTGGCTGGCGGTGTTGCGGCGAACATGACTTTGAAAACTGTTCTGGCCACTTCAGCCCGAGAGTTTGGATTCAAGCTTATGGTTCCGCCGGCGAACCTTTGCACCGACAATGCGGCGATGATTGCGTGGGCGGGGGCGGAACGTTTGGCCCTTGGCCTTGTCGATGATCTCAATTTTATGGCGCGGGCGCGCTGGCCGCTTGATGAGGTTTCAACTCCCATCTATGGATCCGGCAAGCTGGGGGTGAAGGTTTGAAGCGGCGCATCGCCATTGCGGGAAATGGCGCATGGGGCCAGGCGCTGGCCCATGTTGCGAGGGCTGCGGGCCATGACGTGAGCATGTGGTCCAGGCAGCAATCCGATGTCGTTTCATTCGTAAGCCTTGATGCCATCATAGTGGCGGTGCCAGCACAATCGGTGCGTCATGTGTTGACGCTGATCAAGCCACCCAAGGGCATTCCCCTGATCATCAGCGCCAAAGGCATTGAACAGCAGACGGCCAAATTCATGAATGAGGTGGTCGCGGAAATTGTCCCGGGGGCGCTTGCGTTTGTGCTGTCGGGCCCGAGTTTCGCAAGTGATGTGCTGAAGGGCATGCCAACGGCTGTAACACTTGCAGCGCCCACATTGGCGGAAGCCGGCGAATGGGCCCAGACACTTTCTCTTCCGATGTTCCGGGTTTACGGCTCTGACGATGTTCTGGGCGTTGAAATCGGTGGCGCCTTGAAAAATGTCCTGGCCATTGCCTGCGGCATCTCCGATGGCCGGGGCCTTGGCGACAGTGCGCGGGCGGCGCTGACGACGCGGGGTTTTGCTGAACTGATGCGTTTTGGCAAAAAACTGGGAGCAAAGCCTGAAACGTTGACAGGGCTTGCGGGATTGGGCGATCTTTTGCTCACCTGCTCAAGCCATCAGTCACGCAACTATTCCTTTGGTCTTGCGATAGGGCAGGGCGCTTCAGTCAGCGCGGCGCTGGCCGCATCACGGGGTGTTGTTGAAGGGGCCCATACGGCCAAGGTTGCACAGGCCCTTGCCATGCGGCATGAGGTTGATATGCCCATTGTGGCTGCGGTTTCGGCAATTATCGACCAGGGCGCGGAACCAGCCCAGGAAATTGCCCGGTTGTTGGCGCGACCGGTTCGCGAAGAAATCAGATAGGGAGACGACATGCTTTTTGCGTTGATATGTACGGACAAAGTCAACAGCCTGGATTTGCGTCAAAAATCGCGGCCTGACCACCTCAAGTTCTTGGAAAGTCTTGGCAGCAGCTTGAAGGCTGCTGGACCTTTCACCGACGATGAAGGCAAGCCCACGGGCAGCCTGGTGGTTATCGAGGCGGAAAATCGCGCGGCGATTTCGGAGATCGCAGCGCGTGACCCCTATGTGATTGCCGGACTTTTTGCATCCGTCGAGATCAAGCCATGGAAGTGGCTGATCAAAAATCCGGAGGCGCAATAATGGCTTATTGGCTTTTCAAATCGGAACCCGGCACTTGGTCCTGGGACATGCACAAGGCCAAGGGAAAAGCCGGCGAGGAGTGGACCGGGGTTCGCAATTATCAGGCGCGCAACAACATGCGTTTGATGAAGCTTGGCGAGAAGGGCTTCTTTTACCACTCGAATGAAGCGCGGGCGATTGTCGGCATCGTTGAGGTGTGCAAGCTTGCGCACAAGGATTCGACCGCTGACGTTGACACGTGGGAGTGCGTGGATATTCGCGCGTTGATGGAGGTGCCGAAGCCGGTATCACTTGACGACATCAAGCTGGACAAGCGTTTGAAAGAAATGGTGCTGGTGAAGAACTCTCGCCTTTCAGTGCAGCCGGTGACGGCCGAGGAATGGAAAGTCATCTGCGATCTGGGTGGCGTCAAAACGCCGCCGCGGCTGACGTGAGCAAGGCGGAGTTCATCCGGCAAAATACGAGTGTGATGTGTCCGCCGCTGGTGCCGGAAATAAGATTGCACCTGGCCCATGAGGCGGTGCCCCTGTGGCAGAAGACTGAGGAAGAGCTCGGTGAGATGGGCCTCGCCCCACCGTTCTGGGCCTTTGCCTGGGCCGGCGGACAGGCCCTGGCGCGTTATGTTCTGGATCATTCCGGCATGGTTGAAAATCTCCGGGTTCTGGATCTGGCGACAGGTTCCGGCCTTGTGGCCATCGCTGCCGTGCAGGCAGGTTCTTCCTCGATAGTCGCAACCGATATCGATGAATTTGCGACGACTGCGGCTGAGATGAACGCCGGACTCAATCAGGTGAGTTTGGATATCAAATTGGAGGATGTGTTGCACCGGCAACCGCCATCCGCCCATGTCATACTTGTCGGCGATCTGTTTTATGAAAAGACTTTGGCCGCACGTTGTCTGGCATGGCTGCTGCGGGCGCAGGAGCAAGGGGCGAAAGTATTCATCGGCGATCCCGGGCGGAGTTATTTGCCGAAGGAGCAGCTTGAAAAATTGGCCGAGTATAATGTTCCTGTAACGCGCGACCTTGAGGATGCGGAAATCAAGAAGACGGCTGTGTGGCAGCTACGGGCCTGACGGCCGAGCCGGTGTTGTTGAGCCAGAGGGCCAGCATCAAGATCGACAGGGATATCCAAAGCCAGATATCGGCGCCGCCGCCATAGAAAAGTATGGCAAAAAGCACGGCTGCGGGCGTTGAAACATAAACGGCCTGAATGGTGTAGACGGCACCCTTGTCACGGATAAGGGTGAAGAAAGCGATGCGCTCGATGATCCACAGGACGCCGGCCACGAGAACCGTCCAATAGGCTAAAAGCTCCGGGGTGGCTGGCCCCCAGGGGGCTGCGAAGTAAAGCATGAAGGGAACCGCGACGAGCCCGGACCAGAAGCTTTCGGATGCGCCAATGGAATAGACGTCCCTGTCCTTTGGCCAGAAGTGGGCGGCGAACCAGTTATAGGCCGTATAAAGGATGGGCGCGCTGAAGGCCGCCAGGGTCCACCAGGAAATCTGCCCGGACAGCATGCCTTCACGCGAGAAGATCAGCACGGCGCTTGATATGAAGCCGGCGGCAACGGCAAGCAAGCGGCGGGGCACGGCATTTTCGCGGCCGGTGGCCAAGGCGATCATATAGTTGAAGAAAGGGGCGGTGGAGACGATCAAGCCATTTCGGTGGCGGGCAGGTGGCGGATTAGGTAGAGGCCGATCGCAAAGGGAATGTTGAGGAGAATGGCGCAACCCAAGCCGAAAACAAGAACCTCGCGGCTGAAGTCCAGGCGCGTGCCGGAAATCCTGGCAGCAACCATAAGACCAAGGCCCACACCAAAGCCCGCGTACACAATGACATGGCTGATCGGCATGTTCTGCAGCGCCATGGCCTTGTAGAGCGATTGGGAAAGCCCCCAGAACAGGCCCAAAAATATGAAATAGAGGAAATGTCTGGAAATGATCATGGCTGCTCTATGGCACGTGCTTAAACTTTAAGCTACTTGATAGGGACGCAGAACTGACCTTACATTGCGGCATAACTTATAAGGAAAACGCCCATGTCGTCCAAGACTTACCCGGTTCCCGCCAGTTGGAAAAAGCGCGCCTTTGTTGATGAGGCGGGCTACAGGGCGATGTACGCGGAATCGGTGAAGGCGCCGGCGAAATTCTGGGCGAAACATGCCAAGCGGCTGGACTGGTTCAAGGCGCCCAGCAAAATCAAAAACACTTCCTTTGCCTATGACCATGTGTCCATCAAGTGGTTCGAGGACGGTGTTCTCAATGTTTCCCACAACTGCATTGACCGGCATTTGAAGAAGCGGGCCAACCAGACGGCGATCATCTGGGAAGGCGACAACCCTTACGACGACAAGAAGATTACCTATGCCGAACTTCATGCGCAGGTCTGCCGCTTTGCCAATGTGATGAAACGCAACGGAGTGAAGAAGGGTGACCGCGTTACGATCTATATGCCGATGATTCCGGAGGCGGCCTACGCGATGCTGGCCTGCACGCGCATAGGTGCTGTCCATTCCATCGTGTTTGGCGGTTTCTCGCCGGATTCGCTTGCCGGCCGGATCAACGACTGCGGCTCCAAGTTCGTTATCACGGCCGATGAAGGCCTGCGCGCCGGCAAAAAAATTCCCCTGAAGGTGAACACCGACGAGGCGCTGAAAAAATGCGCGGGCGATGAAAAGGTTCTGGTGGTGCGGCGAACCGGAGGGGCCGTGCCTTTCGATGCGGGTCGCGATCTTTGGTATCACGAGGAGGCCGCGACGGTTTCCGCTGATTGCAAACCTGAGAAAATGAAGGCGGAGGATCCGCTGTTCATTCTTTACACTTCCGGCTCAACGGGTAAGCCCAAGGGCGTGTTGCATACCACCGGCGGCTATCTGGTTTATGCGGCGATGACGCACCAATATGTGTTCGACTATCACGATGGCGATATTTACTGGTGCACGGCGGATGTGGGCTGGGTGACGGGCCACAGCTATATTGTTTACGGGCCGCTGGCCAATGGCGCCACGACGCTGATGTTCGAAGGGGTGCCGAATTACCCGACGAATTCCCGGTTCTGGGAAGTCATCGACAAGCATCGGGTTAATACCTTCTACACGGCGCCCACGGCGATCCGCGCCCTGATGGGAGCGGGCGAGGGGCCGGTGAAGCGCACCTCGCGAAAATCACTTCGGCTTCTGGGCTCGGTCGGTGAACCGATCAATCCGGAGGCGTGGGAATGGTACCACCGCGTGGTGGGCGATGGCCGCTGCCCCATTGTCGACACGTGGTGGCAGACGGAAACGGGCGGCATTCTGATTACGCCGCTTCCGGGGGCCACAAAGCTCAAGCCTGGATCGGCGACGCTGCCTTTCTTTGGCTGCCAGCCGGCGCTGGTTGATGACAAGGGCGCGTTTCTGGAGGGGGCGGCTTCAGGCAACCTCGTCATTCTCGATTCGTGGCCGGGGCAGATGCGGACGGTTTATGGCGATCACGAGCGTTTTGTGCAAACCTATTTCTCCACCTACAAGGGCATGTATTTCACCGGTGACGGCTGCCGGCGCGACGAGGACGGCTACTACTGGATCACCGGACGGGTCGATGATGTACTCAATGTCTCAGGCCACCGGCTGGGCACAGCGGAAGTTGAATCGGCGCTTGTCTCGCATGAGAAAGTCTCGGAAGCGGCGGTTGTCGGTTATCCGCATGACATCAAGGGGCAGGGCATCTATTGCTATGTGACTCTGATGGTGGGCGAGACCGGCAGCGATGATTTGCGCAAGAATCTGGTGGCGCATGTCCGCAAGGAAATCGGACCCTTTGCGACGCCGGATAAAATCCAGTTCGCTCCGGGCCTGCCCAAGACGCGATCAGGAAAAATCATGCGGCGCATCCTGCGGAAAATCGCCGAGGATGATTTTGGCTCGCTTGGGGATACATCCACGCTGGCTGATCCCGCAGTGGTTGAAGACCTGATCGTCAACAGGCAGAACAAGAAGCAATAGCAATTCCATTGTGCGGCCGGCAGTCGCATCAATTGAATCAAGACTGCCTAAAATGCCCCGTTATCCTTAACCGTAACGTGCCATTTAATATCCATGGGCGGAACGGGGAACATATCCAAAAGTTTCATCATCAGACGACAGGCCCTGTTCCTTGTCGGAACAGGGTGTCGATGAACTGGCTTAGGCCGGAGGAGGATACGATGACCAAACTTTGTTCCATGATTGCCATGGCATCTGCCGCGATGCTTATGACTGCGGTATCGACGTCCACTTATGCACTCGATTTATCAGATACCGCGGGAAGCGCCGGCAGTGCCGCAGGTAGCACGGCCGGAGGCGTTACAGGTGCCGTCGGCGGCACCGTCAATGGTGTTACAGGGCCCGCTGTCGGCGCTGTTAATGGAGTGACGGGAGATAATGCCCAGACAACTTCCAATGTTGGCAGCAATGGCGAATTGAGCCTGGAGACAAGATCGGCGATGGCCGATGGAATTCATGCCAAGGCGCAGGCGCTTTCGCCCAACCGGCTTGCCCAACTTTGCGTGAGCGCGGGCGGTGACGCGGGCTGTGGCAGTGGCGACCGTTCCCAGATTCTGGGGATCATTGATAACAGGCTTGAGGTTATCGGTGACGAACAACTGGCGAGCCTTTGCCTGAGCACCGGGGCCAATGGTTGCGGCGGCGGCAACAGCAGCGGCGGTGCTAATCCCATTGCAGCACTCCCTGGAGCTGCGGTTCCTGCCGATGACAGTGCTCCTGGCGGCAGGCTGTCGTCGATTGCCGCAAAGTTGTCCAACAGTGAGGCCATCGTCTACAAGAAACGGTGCAGTTCGGTGCTGCAAATCCGAAGGCCTACGAGAACGACATCGTCCAAATCTGCAAGCTCATAAATTAGGGCATTACCCATTCGATGAATCGCGGGTGCCGGAGTTTTTAGAACTCCGGTGCCCGCAAGGATTTGGCGAATATTTCCAATTAGTTCCAAAGCGTAGGGAACCCCCGGGGCCATGGAACCGTTAA
Source organism: Aestuariivirga sp. (assembly GCA_035525875.1). Classification (GTDB taxonomy): domain Bacteria; phylum Pseudomonadota; class Alphaproteobacteria; order Rhizobiales; family Aestuariivirgaceae; genus Aestuariivirga. The sequence continues at coordinate 1,295 of DATLDM010000021.1, read as the reverse complement.
CAGTATGCCGCGCGGATGTGTGGCGATTGAATTAACGTCCTGGAGCTCCCCCATGAAAGTGCTTGTGGCCGATGGGGCCTATGCCCTTGTTTTGCGCAATGATGGCGACGGCGCGTTCCCTAATCTCAGGCTGGAGCGGGCCTATGAACAGGACAATCCCGCCACCCGTGACCAGGGCAGCGACAAACCCGGCCGCATGAATGATAGTCTTGGACGCAGATCCGCGATGGAGGCCACCGACTGGCACAAGGTTGCAGAGGACCGCTTCGTGCAAAGGATCGCCGAAGACATGGCGAAGGATTTGAAGGCAGGCGAATTTACCAATTTCGTACTTGCCGCGTCACCCGAGGCGTTGGGAGAATTCCGCAAGGCTTCCACGAGCGCCTTGACCGACGCTACCATTATGGAGATCGACAAGGACCTGACCAATCATCCCATCGACAGGATTGAGCAAATCGTGGTCAAGGCGCTGGAAGAGGCGGACGCTTAAGGTCGAATATTCACGTTTCAATGAGCGTCGGGCACAGCTTCGCCGGGGGTGAAAACGGTTATGCCGTTTCCGGGATAGATGAGTAGCGAAGGGTTGCGTGAGCGCAGCCTACGCGAAAATGCCGGTCGTGTAGTCCGGCGGTTGACGCAAACTGCGCCCACGCTTTCGTGGCGGTTTTTGCCTAAGGGAAGATCTTGCAGAGCCCTAGATCGTACGGTGTCTGAGGTTTTCCGCTAGGGTTGTTTAGCCATTTAAGACGCATTGGGTCGTAATGCCCAAGGGCCCTCCCTTCGGCTCCCGGGTGCCTGATGAACGTTTCACCAAACCCGCAGGCGCCACATCCACCCCATCTATGATCACCGTCGCGACCGAGACCCCTTCCGGGATGGACAGGAACATAAATGGCACAATAGGAATATAATGTCAACCACTAGTTATCGGGCTACGTTCGCTCAATCCGGCAGGTATAACAATTGTTCACCGATGAGCGGACATGAACATAGGCCACGTCTTCGCGCTTCAGGATGTTTGCCGCTTCCGCATCAAGCGCGGCTGAAGGCACAATCTTGCCCGTGCCGTAAACAATCCGGTCATCGCTGGAATAGCCCTTGATCAAATGCGCCATGCGCCTGGCCAGCATCGCCGGAGTTTCTTGAGCATCATCGGCTCGCCTACAGGCCTTGGCATGGAGGAAGATCGGCCCCGTTTCGGCATAGGGTTGCAGGGCGGGAAACGGCCGGTAGGCCAGAATGAGATAACCCTCTCCCGCTGCCACATCCTGCAGGCAATGGCGGCAGGGAACCCC
>DATLDM010000020.1:0-13925 GCA_035525875.1 Aestuariivirga sp. | reverse complement strand
ATTGGTGGAGGAAGGCACGCAGCCGAAGCCATTGAATTGCGCAATGGCGTAAATTTTTTCGCGGGCCCGGGCGACGCGGCTCTGCACGCTCTTGAGATAAGCCTGATCGGCAAGCGCGGCGATGGCACCGGCCTGGCCCATACGGTTCACGCCGAAATGATTTCTGATCTTGTCAAAAGCCGAAATGAGATGGGGATGGCCTAGGGCATAGCCCACGCGCACGCCGGCCATGCCATAGGCTTTTGAAAAGGTGCGAAAGCGCAGGACATTGGGATTTTTCATATCAAGGGCAGGAACGGAGCCTTCGGCGAAGTCATGATAGGCTTCATCGAGCATGAGCAGCGCGCCGGCCGGACTGTTATCGATCAAATCCTGCACAACGCTGGCCTTCCAGCAGGTGCCCATGGGATTGTCCGGATTGGCAAAATAAATCAGGCGGGCATTTTCGTTCTTGGCAAGGGCCAGCAGGGAAGAGGGGTCTTCGTGATCATTCACGTAGGGCGTGGTGACGAGCCTTCCGCCGAAGCCTGCGACATGAAAATTATAGGTGGGATAGGCGCCCAGGGAATTCGCCACCGTCACGCCGGGTTCCACAAAAAGTCGGACGGCCAGGCCAAGCAGGCCATCGATGCCTTCGCCAACCGTGACATTTTCAATGCCGATGCCATGATGCCTGGCAATCGCGGTGCGGAGATCATGGACTTCCGGATCGCCATATTTCCACGATTCGTGGGCTGCTTCCTGCATGGCGGCAATGGCCTTGGGCGAGGGGCCGAAAACACTTTCATTGGCCCCAATGCGGGCGCGCAGCGGAATGCCGCTGCGCCGCAGGATGGTTTCAGGGCCAACAAAGGGAACGGTGGAGGGGAGACTGTCAATGAGGGGGGTAAAGCTGGTCATGGGGCCATAGTGCTGATTAATGTCGGCGCATCTGATATAATCGGCTGGGATAAGTCAATGCGTGCGAGATGCAATGCTGCGGCTCATTTTATCGTCGAGGAATAGGCGGCATGGTTGAATTTTTATTAGTGCATGAAACGCAGGCCCGGTTGGTTTTCTTCTTTTCGATCCTTGCCGTCATGGCCGCCTGGGAAGTGATGACGCCGCGGCGGCGGCAGGAGATTCCGCGTCTGTTGCGGTGGGGCAATAATCTTGGCGTCGTGGTGATTGATACACTTCTGGTGCGCCTGACCTTTCCGTTGCTTGCAGTGGGTATGGCGGTCCTGGCTGCCGAACGGGGCTGGGGTTTGCTGAACATATTTGCCGTGTCTGGCTGGCTTGCGTTTCTCCTCTCCCTGTTGCTGCTTGATCTGGCGATTTATCTACAGCATGTGATGTTTCACGCGGTTCCAGCATTGTGGCGGCTGCACCGGATGCATCATGCGGACCTGGAATTCGATGTCACCACGGGCTTGCGGTTTCATCCCATCGAAATTCTTTTATCTATGGGGCTCAAGCTGGCACTGGTTGTTGTTTTTGGCCCGCCTGCCGTTGCGGTTCTGGTTTTTGAAATTCTCCTGAATGGCACCTCGATGTTCAGTCACAGCAACATCCGCATTCCATTGGGGCTGGACCGCATCTTGCGCCTCATCGTGGTGACGCCCGACATGCACCGGGTTCATCATTCCATTCACGCCTTTGAGACCAACAGCAATTTCGGTTTCAATCTGCCGTGGTGGGACCGCCTGTTGGGAACATATCGCGCTGAACCGCGAGAAGCCCATGAGAGCATGACCATCGGCATCGAACAATTCCGAACGCCGCGGGAACTTTGGCTCGACCGGATGCTGCTTCAGCCCTTGCGTGGCCGGGCCAGCACCTATCCCATCAATCGGGAGAAGGAACTTGACTGAAGAGTGGGAGTTAAAGTGATGCTTTCCATAAATTTGTGATTGGATTAAATGCAAAACATGAACACGGTGACTTACGTTCAGAGCCTCTTTCAGAAGGCCCTTCATCTCCACCAAACTGGACACATAAAGGATGTCGAGACGCTCTATAATGAGATTTTGCAAAAGCAGCCAGATCATGAAGAAGCCACTCATCTGCTGGGCTTGGTCAAGTTTCAAAAGGGCGACTATCAGGAAGCAATAGCGCTCATAACCAGAGCCGTAGAAATTGACCCCAGCTTTGCCGCGGCACATTACAATCTCGGGAGATGCTACGAAGAAATAGGAGAAAATGAAAAGGCGGTTCAAAGCTACAATACATCACTATCCCTGCGGCCGGATGACGCCGATTGCTATCTCGGCTTGGGTAATGTGCAACTCAGATTATTGCAGCTTGAGGAAGCTCTCGGCAACTTTGAAAAAGCAATTGTATTAAAGCCAAAATTTGCGGAAGCACATAATAATCTGGGCAAAACCCTCAAGGAGCTGGAGCGGCCTGATGAAGCCCTTGCGAGCTATGAAAAAGCAATTGCATTTAACCCCAGATTTGTGGACGCCCATAATAATCGGGGCCATACTCTCAGAGACCTCGGGCGGCTAGAAGAGGCCGTTGCGAGCTATGACGCGGTTATCAGGCTGAAGCCTGACCATGCTGAAGCTTACGGAAATCGCGGCAATGCGCTCAAGAAACTGAAGTGGCTGGATGAAGCCGTTGCGAGCTATGACAAGGCCATAGAGTTAAAGCCCGACGATGCTGAAAGTTATAGAAACCGGGCCAATGTGCTGAGTGAGTTGAATCGTTTAGATGAAGCGGTCGACAGCTACAACAAGGCCCTGGAATTAAAGCCTGGCATCGATTTTCTGATTGGGCGGCGGCTCTTCGCCGAAATGTCGCTTTGCGATTGGACCATTGTTGACAGTGAAAGAGAGAGGCTCTCCCAACAGATAGAAGCCGGACAAAGGGTTTGCGTTCCATTCACATCAGCGGCACTTTTCGACTCCCCGGCACTTCAACGCAAGTCGGCGGAAATCTACGCAGAATCCTTGGGCATCTCCCCCAGTGAATTTTCTCCCATTCCGGCTTTGCCGAACGACAGGATACGCATAGGCTATTTTTCCGCGGACTTTCGCGAACACCCAGTGTCTTTTTTAACAGCAGATATCTTTGAGCTTCACGACAGGGAGAGGTTCGAGATAACAGCTTTCTCATTTTACGAACAAAAATCCGACGACGAGATGAGGCGAAGATTAAGGAATGCCTTTGACAGCTTTGTAGATGTGACTGATAAAAGCAATGAAGAGACAGCAAACCTTTCGAGAAAGCTGAAAATTGACATTGCGGTTGATTTGACCGGTTATACCAAACACTGCCGGCCGCAAATTTTTGGTTTTCGGGCAGCTCCCATACAGGTCAGCTACATCGGATATTTGGGGACGATGGGAACGGCGGCAATGGATTACCTCATCTCGGATCAGGTGATTGTGCCAAAGGATTCTGAGGTCAACTACTCGGAGAAGATCGTGCGGCTGCCATGCTATCAGGTGAATGACTCGAAGAGGCCAATCAGCGAAAGGGTTTTCTCAAAAGAGGAATTGGGCATAGCCGGGGACGCCTTTGTTTTTTGCTGTTTTAACAACAACTACAAAATTTCACCTGAAGTGTTCAGCAGCTGGATGAGGATTTTAAAGTCCACCGGGAATAGCGTTTTACTTCTTTACTTGGGTAACAAGAAGGTGGAAGAAAATTTGAGGAGAGAAGCGCAAGTCCGGGGCGTTGAGCCCGGCCGCCTGGTTTTTGCAGAGAAATTGCCGCGTGACGAGTATATCGCAAGATTCAGATGCGCGGACCTGTTTTTGGACACATTGCCGTACAATGCCGGAACTACGGCAAGTGACGCGTTATGGGCTGGTTTGCCCGTCCTGACTTGTTTGGGCAAAGCATTTGCCGGGAGGGTTTGTGCCAGCATATTGGCTTCCATTGGCCTTTCCGATCTCATCACACATACGCCAGGGGAATATGAAGCTCTCGCGACAGAGCTGGCGACCCAGCCGCACAAGCTGGAAGAAATCAGGGATAAGCTAAAGGCAAACAGACGTACTAGCCGGCTCTTTGATTCCCGGCGGTTCACCAAAAACATTGAGGCGGCCTATACCGCCATGATTGAACGCTACACCAATGATCTGCCGCCTGATCATATCCATATTGAAGAGAATGACGGCCCTTCAAACGGATACTAGCCTTCATCGCCTGTTCAAAAATCGGTAAAATGGCGGCCCCGACTGGATTCGAACCAGTGGCCTTCAGTTTACGAAACACAAGGTCCAGTCACTGCCGCTATACTGGTTTCAACAATAGCCGGATCATCCTGTCATATGAAGAGAGCTCTTTGCATCATGGGCAATTCTCTTTAAAAACGATTGCAATGCCCTATGAAGATGAAAAGACCCATTCGCTTGGGGTTAGAAGACTTATCGCCCTTGAATGCAGGAAGCTTGCAAATAATGGGGAGTTAGAGGCGCGCCTTCGCGCGATGGATGCGACAGGCCAGAAACAAAGAATTTTTATTATGGGTTGCGGAAGGTCCGGGACCTGGTTGCTTACCGGCATCATGAGTACATTTCGGGACGTTGCAATAATCCCAGCTGAAGTGCCGGTAGAGTTATTTGGGCTTATGACAAGTTCCAAGCCTATCCAGGTCATGAAAAGAAGCATGCGTTCATTTGAATCAGTGGAACGAATCCCTCCCCGCATTTCGATACTCTACATTATGCGGCATCCCTTCGATGTCTTAACCAGTTTCAATAAAACAACCGGACGCAAATATCACATAAGTCCCGCGAGATGGCTGGGAGAAATCATGGCGCTTCAGTTTCTGGTCGATACGAAGCGCCCGGCGACAAAAATTGTGCGCTACGAAGACCTGGTAGAAGATCCCCTTCGTGTCCAAGGACAGATCGCAGATTTTTTTGGCTTGGCAAGAAATGTTGATGCCAATCAATTCCTGAATACATTTCACCCGCCTCCAGAAGCTACGGCGGCAATGCATGGACTCAGACCAATCGATCGCCGGTCGGTGGGAAGGTGGAAAAGCGACAATGAAAACATTGACTACCTGAGGAGCATACGACCCAGACTTGGGGGAATGCTGGATTGGGTGGGCAACAAATTCGATTATGACATCGCGCTGCCTGCAGAACTACAGGCAGTTTAGCGCTGCACCCGTTTGACGGGTCGCATGGATTCCAATACCCTAAAACATATCTCCCACCTTAGAGGCCGAATAAATACTGCAAAAGCACGTGAATTCAATAGATTAGAGTAATGATGGAATATGAAGGAAGTTGAACTAAGCCTTATTTCTTCGCACCAGGCTGCGAATTCGGGGCGGCCGGTCATCCTACAACTTCATGGTTCATATGAAGCATTCGGCATCGTTTTCGACTATTTATCCAGGACAGATCCCTTCACGCGGTTTGAGGTCGGTCATTTTTCTTCAATCATCCGACAGCAGCTGCAGAAGGGACATCATCTGGTTGCCATGGAGGGGCAAACCCTTGTCGGTTACATAGGATGGCTCATCACTACGAAGGAAATCGGCGATCTCTGGCAAAATGATCTCGGGAAGCTAACCCCTGTTGCAGAGGGAAACAGTGATGCTGCAGCATTGACTGTTGTAGCTTCGCGGGACCGGTCCATACTCTCGCGCCTTATTCGCGGCGCCAGGACACTAAATCCAGGCAAAAAAGTCTATTTCAAACGCGAATATGAGAGGGAAGGCAAGTCAACCCGGAAGTCTTCAGTGGCGAACATGGCGCTCAAGTCCACTGTTGTCGAATCGACGTGAGGCAAGCCAGCTGTGGGTAAAATTGTGTGGCTGGCATCGTATCCTGAATCCGGCGCCTATTGGTTTAGCATGTTTCTGGCAAACCTCATTGCCGGTTCGCGGGAACCCTGCAGCAGGCTAGAACGCGATTTAATCATTCCTGCCGAAAATTCCGCTAAGTTATATCAACCGTTTTTCAGCAGACCGTTGGATGAAGTTCCGATGCAAGAATTAGCCGGAATGAGGCCAACGGTTCATCGCGAATTGGCTAACCGCGCAAGTGACTTCCTGTTTCTTCGCACCCATAGTGCAGCAGTCCGGCATTTTGGGCATTTGACAATCACCCCGGAAGCCACGGCGGCAGCCATCTACCTGGTTCGCAATCCACTGGACATAGCCCCCTCATATGGCGCTGCAAAAGGGCGATCCTTAGACAAGACGATTGGTCTTATGGCGGAAACGGGGAGGGTTCTGGGAAAATCCTCGAAACGAACCTATCAGGTCGTTGGCTCCTGGTCGGAAAACGTCGAAAGCTGGACCTCCACGGTTCGCGGGCGGATTTTAACGATCCGGTTCGAGGATATGCTGGACGACCCCGAGTTGCAGTTTTCCAAGGCAATCCAGTTTCTCTCCATAAATGCCACGGCGGAGCAAATTACGCGGGCCTCCGACAACTCCATTAATGCCATTCTGCAAGCCTACAAAAAACTGGGCGGACAGGTTCCGAACCATTTGAGCCCCCTCGAATTGTTGCGGTCAGGCGCGGCTATTCGGGGCAAAAGGCTGCTGACAACCCAGCAGATAGCGGCCATCGCCAACACCCACCACGAGCAAATGCATCGATTTGCCTACTGGGGCTGACTGATATGGTGGCCCATCCTGTTTCCAATATGCCACAGTTATCAAATAATTGGTTTGGGGAAGTCAGTTTCAAGCCTCCTGCCCCGGCGGTGCCTTGACTTGCGAGGGAGCGGTTTCTAGCCTGCCGTGTGATTTCGCTTTTGCGTAGGGATTCGCATGAAAAAGTCTATTTCCAATACCGCAATTGCTGCCGTTACGGCGGGCGCCGCCGCTTCCATTGGCTCTACAGCTGGCTTAGCCGCCGATCCTATTGTGGGAACCGAACCTGAGTGGTTCCTAAGCCTGGAAGGCGGGGTAATCTTTGCCGATCCGGCCATGGATAAAGTTGGAGAGGCTGGGGAGATACTCAGTGACATAGGATTCAATATCACCGACAGTAATGATTTTGACACTGAGTTTGGTTATCGCGGTGCGGCAAAATTCGGCAAGAAATTTGATGATGACCTGGACTGGCGCATTGGCGTTGCCTATTCCAACATTATGAAAAACCACAGCTCTCTGACTTTTAGCGGTTCAGGATTGGGGGGATCGGGTTCGGGAAATTTAGGGCAAAATTCCGATTTGAGTTACCTTACGGCAGATGTGGAGCTTGGTTATAATGTTCGCCCTTCTGACCGGTTTGATCTCAGGGTTTTTGGCGGTCTAAGAGTTCTGAACAGCAAGGATTCCGGGGACAAGTTCGGCGAATTACCCAATGGCTTTCTGGGTAGTAGCGGTTTCTCTTTTGACAGCTCAACTGATTCCGAATTTCTCGGCCTAGGGCCAAGAGTAGGTGTGGATTTTTCGGGCAAGCTCAGCGACGACAGCGTGCTAGGTTTTTCCGGCATGTTGGCTGCTGCGGTCATTATTGGAGATCTCAAACAAAGAAATGAAGCTATCGTGAGTTCGGGAGGCAGTAGCTTCCCTATATTTTCAGATACCGACCACACCACCGAAATGGTTTTTAATCTTGAAGCAGCGTTTGGTGCGGACTTCCACTTAACCGATAGCGCCGTTCTGACACTTGGATATCGTGGCGAGATGGTGGATCGTTTTAGTGACAAGACCGGGGTTTTTCCGTCGGTAGAAACGACGCGTTCTGATTTCTTATCGCATGGACCCTTTGTCCGGCTCATTGCGGAGTTTTGACACCCGAGATAAGCGCGCAATCCAAAACAAAGGGATTAAGGCAGCCTCTCCGTTCCGGGCGGAACTTGGCGTTTTCGCATTATGAAAGAACTTGATGCCCGCGTGGGCCTAGTTGCCCAACTGTTGCGGACCGACGTCTGTGCCTTATTTTATCGCCTCGCCCAGGAACTACCCGGACAGCAGGTGGTGCTCAATCTCGGCCGCGAAAAATTGTTGGTTTGTCAGGATCGCCACTCCGCCCAGACCATTCTGCGGGAGAATCCGGACAATTTTCACAAGCATTTTGCGGCGTTTACCACCTTTTTTGGTTCCAGCCGCCTGACGGCGGATGGTGACACTTGGCGCAAGTTGCACCAGATCGGCCAGCCACTCATTGCCAGTGTTGAAAGCGCCGATCTCATCCGGGAAACTGAAATTCAATATGCCAGGGCAGCCTCCGGGATTTTGGAAACCGCCGGCAACAATCCCGTTGTCACCATTGACCGGTTCATAGATCACGCCGCTGCGTCTTTGGTCATGAAGAAGGTGCTTGGGGTTGACATCTCGGACATACCTTCGGATTTCTTTGACAAGATCAGAACCATACTGTCCTACTGTGGCAAGGCCAGCATGAATTATGACCTCTCGCTGCAGCCTGGCAGTGAAGAATGGGTGAGGGTCGAAAGCGCCCTTGCAGAGATCAAGTCCACCATCTCCGCGTTGATGGCCGAAGGGAGGAAAGCAACTCGCGGCCGAAATCCGCGCTTGGACGCGTTTTATTCGGCGCTTTCATCGGACTCAGATCTCTTTGGCGAATTCTGTGCCCTCTTGTTTGCGGGGTTCGACACAACGTCGTCCACCCTCTGCTGGATGGTGATGTTGCTGGCCAGTAAACCTCAACTGCAGCTTCAATTGCGCCGCGAGCGGCGAGAAATCACGGACGGCAAGGAGCTGTCCAACTCTTCGTTGAATTCCAAAACCATGATGGCGCTGATCAATGAGACATTTCGCCTATTTCCGGCAGTGCCCATCCTATCACGTGTGGCGGTTGGCGAGGCTCATGTCGGCGGAACCAGAATTCGGCCTGGACAAAAGGTCCTGCTTTCGATCATTGGATTGCATCATGACCGCAATTTTTGGTCAATGCCTGAGAAAATGGATATTGGTAGATTTCCCCACGGTGATCCGATCGGTGAGTTGCGTAAGCATTTGCTTCCATTCTCTGCCGGCCCCCGGATGTGCGGAGGTTCGAAGTTTGCGATGCTGGAAATTCCAATCGCCATTGCAGCTCTATTAGATAAGATACAGTTTGACGCAGCGGAACAGCAGCCAATCGCGTTTCATTGGGGTGCAAGCATGCGGCATAGAGACGGCATAAAAGTGGTGGCTTCGCATGCTGGTTAAAGGAGGCTGCCCGTGAAGATCTTTTTTGCCTCGGCAAATTGCCTGATTGACCCGAGCAGCGGCGCAGCCAGAAGTGTTGCAACTTTCCTTTCCTATTTATTCCGGTCGGGCCATGAGTGCCAAACACTGACAGGCTCCATCTACGATAAGCCTCTATTTGAAAACCCGATTGAAAATATCCAGGCGAACGGGGCAATGCCGGTCCAATCCGAAAAGGGCGAACTCAACATTTGGCGGCAGGACATCGGCGGTGTGCAGCACCTTATTTTTCCGACCCTCATTTCCAACCGAACCTTCGTGCCTGCGCGTGATGAGCTCAAGATTTTCCGGCACGCTCTCACCTATCTGGATCTCAAAAAACCGGATGTGTTCCTGACCTATGGGAACGGCCTTTTAGAACGGAGCCTGCTCCGCGAGGCGCGGGACCGGGGTATCGCCACATTCTTCTACTTGGCCCATCCCGGCTACAAGGAAGAGGATGTTTTTAAGGATGTCGACCAGGTTTTCACGGATACTGAGGCAACGCGGGCCCTTTACGAAGAGAGATTCCAATTTGGCGCCTATGCAATCGGAAAATTCATCATCAAGCCAAGAGTGCCAACAACAGGTGCGCCGAAGGTCTATGCCACTTTCGTAAATCCCGCTCCCGAGAAAGGGGTAACGCTCTTTTATCGGATCGCGGAATTAGCCGAGAAGGCGCTGCCGGATTTGAAATTCATGGTTGTGGAAAGCCGATCCAGCCTTTCGCAGGCCGACGAACGCTTGGGCACACGCTTTTCAGATCTTTCCAATATAGTTCGGGTTGGGCTTCAACAGGACATGGGTCGGGTCTTTGGAATGACAAGAATTCTGTTAATGCCGTCGCTTTGGCATGAAAGCGGCGGTAGAGCGGCAATCGAGGCGCTTTCGCTCGGAATTCCTGTCATTTCAACAAATCGTGGCGGGCTTCCGGAAACCCTTGGAAATGCCCCCATAATGCTCGGTGTGGACCAAAACCTCATGGATGATCCAAAGCTTATTCCAGAAGAAGCTGCGGCAAGGCCATGGATTGAGGCACTCACCAAATTGCTTGCCGATCAAGAATTCTACAAAGAAAGGCAACAGCTGTCGCTGGAGCAATGGAAAACCCATGATCCTGAGCAACGCATGCCGGCCGTCATTGAGCGCATGCGGGAAGTTGTTGCGCGTAAGCAGAAGGCATCAGCTGGAAACAATCATTAGCATCTCACTTCCAGCAATAGGCTTTGTTTTATCGCCCGGAAACTTATTCACGATGGTTGCTCATTGGTTGCGAAGGCAACCTATCCAAATATTAGATTTTACCTTACTATCTGAAAGATTGGCGGCCCCGACTGGATTCGAACCAGTGGCCCTCAGTTTAGGAAACTGATGCTCTATCCAACTGAGCTACGGGACCTCACAGGCGTTCTTATAGTTTGTAACGCCCCCAAAAGAAAAGACCCGGATTTTTGATCCGGGCCTGTTCCTCGAGGTCTTGGAAAAATGCTTATGCGGCTTCTTCGGCAGCTGCATCTTCCTCTGCCTTTTCGCCGGCGGCCTGGGCGCGCTTGGCGTTCTTGGCGAGGAATTCGGAGAGTTCCTTTACCGACTGGTCATCATCAACCTTCCGGACTGCGGCAAGTTCGCGGGCCATGCGGAGCAGGGCCTGTTCGAACAGCTGGCGTTCCGAATAGGACTGTTCAGGCTGGCGGTCGGAGCGATAGAGATCGCGCACGACTTCGGCCACGGCAATGAGATCGCCGGAATTGATCTTCGCATCATATTCCTGGGCGCGCCTTGACCACATGGTGCGCTTGATGCGGGCCCGGCCACGGATAACCTTCATGGCGTGCTCAATCAGGCCACGATCGGCCAGGCGGCGCATGCCCTTTTGCTCCGCGCGGTTGGTTGGAACCTTGAGGCGCAGCTTCTCGCGCTCGAAATCAACGATGTAGAGTTCGAGTCTCGAGCCGGCGATTTCCTGCTCCTCGATGGCGGTAATCTTGCCAACGCCATGGGCGGGATAGACCACGAGTTCGCCGATCTTGAAGGCGAGCTTCTTGGGCGCTGCGGGAGTCGCAGGAACGGCGGGTTTGGCCGCAACGGCCACGGGAGCGGCCACGGGCTTTGCCGCCACGGCGACGGGCTTTGCAACAGGCGCAGGAGCCGCGTGGACGGGCTTGGCATGTTTCAGATGGCCGGTGACCTTGGTCAGAATGGTTTTCTTGGCGACGGGCTTTGCCACGGGCTTTGCAACGTGAGCCACCTTCGCCTTGGGCTTGGTTTTTACAGCTTTGGACTTGGCTTTCGCGGCAACGGCCTTCTTGGTTGCAACTTTTTCCTTTGCAACCGACTTTTTGGTGTGCGCTGCCTTCTTTGCCAAAGCGGCCTTTTTGACGGTTTTTTTCATTTTTTTGTCCTTCGCTTTCGCCTGGACCCCGGATTCGCCGCCATACATGGGCGAAAAAATAACCGAGCTTGTGGGGCTCGGGTTCCATTACTTGCAGGGGTATTGTTTACATTAAAAGCGACTATAGCACGATTTTACGCAAAATTAAAGCGCGATATATCCGTGTACGGTCTATCTCGGCATCGGAGCCCTGCGTTATTCACAGGATGGTTAATGAAATCAATCGCCTTCGCCGGGGTTTTCCGAGAAGTAGGTCTCGAATTTTCCTGCCACGCCCTCAAATTCCTTGGCGTCGGCCGGAGCGTCACGCTTGATTGATATATTTGGCCATTTCGGCGCGTATTCCGCGTTGATCTTGAGCCATTTTTCGAGGCCTGGCTCAGTGTCGGGCTTTATCGCGTCAACCGGGCATTCCGGCTCGCAGACGCCACAATCGATGCATTCATCGGGGTGAATGACCAGCATGTTTTCGCCCTCGTAGAAGCAATCCACGGGGCAGACTTCAACGCAGTCCATATATTTGCATTTAATGCAGTTATCATTGACGATGTAGGTCATGACGGTCCAGTTGTTCTTTATAACGAACGATACTTAGCAAGGTTTTTTGCCTTATGCACGGTCTTTTTCGTCGCGTGAAGGGGCAGAGGTCAGGTCTTCGTATAGCTGGCATGCTTGGCTAAAGGGGCCGCGCCTGGTGCCCAGATCCTTCACTCGCAGGACGCGGACATGGCCGCCCACGGCTATGGTCAGCACATCATCGGGGCGCAGGACATGGCCGGGCTTGGTGACCTGTGCCCGGTTCAGGCGCACGTGGCCCGTTTCAACCAGTTCAGCGGCCATGGGGCGCTGCTTCACGACACGGGCAAACCAGAGCCACTTGTCCAGGCGTTGCGTCAGTTTTTCTTACCCATCATTTGAGCCTTGAGGGTTTCCAGAATGGCAAAGGGCGAATTGGGGTCCATGGGCTTTTCGGGCCGGCGCTTGGGTTCCTCGCGGCGTTCAGTGCGTTCCTTTGCATGGGACTTGCGGTTCGGCCTTTGCGGCCGCTCTTTCTGATCCACGGGCTTTGGCTGGGGCCGGTGCTGGGGTTTGGCCTCCGGGCGGTGGCGGAAGGGGCCGGTATCCTTGGGCCACCAAACCTCGATTTCAACCTCTTCCAAGATGGGCTCAGGCGGAGGTGGCGCGAGCTCTTCCGTTGCTGGCAGGGATTCAGCTTCCGCGACTGGTTCAACCGGTTCAGATTCAGGGACCATTGCCACAGGTTCGGGCTCTGCGGGCAATGCGACCGGTTCGGATGCTGTTTCAGTTTCTGCTGGAGGGGCTGCGGCTTCCATTGCGGGTGGCTGCGCTGCGGGGCGTTTGATTTTCTTTTTTTGCATACGGAAGCCAAGGCTGCGCAGGATGCCTTCAAACTCTTCGCCGGAGCAGCCGACGAGCGACATCATGTCAGCCACGATGGCAAAGCCACCGCCTTCAACGGACCCGGAAGGGCGCACCTCATCGGGAAAACGGGGGCGCCAGAAGACCCGTTCGCGCACGAGATCAGCCAGGCGCTCGAGCATGTCGATGCGCACCACACGGGTTCCGCAAATGCGGTAGCCGCAGACACCATAAAACCCGCGCGGCGTTGACCGGTCAAAGATCGCCGAGGTGAGGCCCTGGCCTGGAGGCATGGGAAGGTTTGCCAAATCCAATGTGCCGGCTTTTTTCAATTGCAGGGCCCAGAGCAGAAGGCGGAGTTCGGTCGCGGCGGGCTTCAAGAGCAAGGGCGTAAAGATATGGAAAGCGCCAAAGCGCACGCCTTGGGCACGAAGCACGGCGCGGTCCTCCTGGGACAGGGATTTTATATCTTCAAGCACGGTTTCCCTGGGCAGCACGCCAAGCGTTTCAACGATGCGAAAAGCAATGCCGCGGGCGATGCCCTGCAGGGTTTCGTTTTCCTGCAGCTTGAGCAGGGGTTCTAGCAGCGTTGCAACATGGCGGTCGATAAATTTCTGCAGCCTGAGCTGCACGTCCTCGCGAGCCTGTCCGTAGAGAAGATCGCTGGCAAGCACGCGGGCCACGGGCTTCAGCAGGGTTTCGCCCGCTTCGACAAAACCAATGGGCTCGTGATTCCAGATAATGTTGCCATCGCGGGTGAGTTTCAGGTCGGGATCGGCCGAGGTTGCAGCGGCGTTTGCACGGGCCGTAATTTCGGCGCTCACCGCATGAACGGCGGCGGCCTTCAGGGTGCGCTGTTCCTGGCTTTCGCTTGCGCCATCAGGAATGAAATTGAAACCCTTGATGCGACCCACATACTCGCCTTCAACATGAATGGCGCCGTCTTCTTCAACACTCGACATTAACTCTTCCTTTTGTGCCAGGCGGCGCATCAATACACTGGTCCGGCGGTCAATGAAACGCTGGGTTAGCCTTTCATGCAACGCATCT
>DATLDM010000013.1:0-7820 GCA_035525875.1 Aestuariivirga sp. | reverse complement strand
TGAGCACTGGCTGATCGAAGCGAACTGGCCGAGCTACAAGGGTCTGGGCGATGCCAAGGCGGATGCGGAAATCGAATGGGTTATCAACATCATCTCCGAGATCCGCTCGGTGCGCGCCGAGATGAATATTTCCGGCGGCCTGAAAATCCCCTGCGTGCTGGTGGGCGCGGGCAGGGACTCACGCCGCATTGCCGCCACCTGGGAGAATGAAATCATCCGGCTGGCGCGGCTGTCTTCCATCTCATTCGAAGACCGTGTGCCAAAGGCTTCGGCGCAGATCGTGCTGGGCGAGGCGACGGTGGCCCTGCCGCTGGAAGGCGTCATCGACTTCGCCACGGAAACGGCGCGGCTGAAGAAGGAGCTTGAGAAGATCGAGAAGGAATCAGCCGCGATTGCTGGCCGGCTGGGAAACCCCGGCTTCGTCGCCAAGGCGCCGGAAGATGTGCTGGCCGAAACGCGCGAACGCAAGGCCGAGCTTGACGTGCAGAAAACGAAGACGGCGGAAGCGTTGAAGCGGCTAGGGTAAGGCCGTCATTCATGCACACCTTTCAGCATGACCGCGCTTGACGCGGTCATCTTCTTGGGTGTCAATTTATATTTATGATCTCCGTCCTTTCCGACCATATCGAAACACCGCTGGGCACCATGCTGCTGCTGGCGCGGGACGGGGCGATGATCGGGTTGGAGTTCGACGATCATCCGGAGCGCGTGGCGCGGGATTTGCGGCTGCGCTACGGCAGCTCGGAGCTTTTCCCGGCGGACAACCCAAACGGATTCTCGGACCGCATCCGTGCTTATTTCGCCGGCGACTTCAAGGCCATCGAGGGCATTCCCACCGATGGCGGCGGCACGGAATTCCAGCGCAAGGTATGGGACGAGCTCAAGCGCATTCCCTGCGGTGTGACTATTTCCTATGGCACGCTGGCCAAGCGGCTCGGTGACGCCAATCTCATGCGGGCGGTGGGCTTGGCCAATGGGCGCAATCCCATTTCCATCGTGGTGCCCTGCCACCGGGTGATCGGGGCCGATGGCTCGCTCACGGGTTATGGCGGCGGGCTGCAGCGCAAGGAATGGCTGCTGAAGCATGAGGGGGCGCTGCTGATTTGAGGGAACGATCCGTTTTCGGGTGGCTCGCGCCTCAGGGCGCTGCCATATTCGAGGCATGATTACATATCTCGCAATGCCCACCGAAGAAGCCCGCAGGTTCCAGGCGGGTGCTCCTGATGCCTACGGCCTGCCGCCGGAACGCCGCGTGTCTGATGGCGACGGGGTTCCCTGCCGCCTTTGCCTCAATGATGTGGCAGCGGGCGAGGGCTATCTTATCCTGGCCTACCGGCCATTTCCGGCTGTTCAGCCCTATGCGGAGACCGGGCCGATCTTCCTCCATGCCAAGACCTGCGCGCGGGCTGCAGATGCGCATGAAACGCCGGCAATGTTGGCCAGGCGCGCGGCGCATTTGATCAAGGGCTATTCCAGCGACGACCGGATTGTTTACGGCACGGGCAAGATCGTGCCCTCAGCCGCGCTTGATGCGGAAGCGGCGAACATTCTGAAGCGCGAAGACGTGGCCTATGTGCATGTCCGCTCATCGGTGAACAACTGCTATACCTGCCGGATTGAGCGGGCTTAGGCCTTCACGGTTTTGCGGTTGCGCAAGACGTGCTCGTGGCCAGCGTCATACAGGGCACTGTCGCGGAATTCATGGGCATCCAAAACGTGGCCCACGAGAATGAGCGCCGTGCGGGTGAGCTTGGCCGCCTTCACCAGTTTGGCAATGGTGGAGAGGGTGCCCTTGATGATTTTCTGGTCGGGCCAGGTGACGCGGTAGACAACGATGGCGGGACAGTCGGCGCCGTAATGCGGCGTGAGAGCGCGTTCGACATAGCCAAGATTGCGGATCGACAGGTGGATGGCAAGGGTAGCCTTGCTGCGGCCCAACTCCTCCAACTCTTCGCCGGGCGGCATGGCGGAGGCCTGCATGGTGGTGCGCGTCAGGATCACGGTCTGGGCGATTTCGGGCAGGGTGAACTCGGTTTTCAGAACGGCGGCGGCGGCGGCGAAGGCGGGCACGCCGGGGGTGACGTCGTAGTCAATGCCGAGCCTGTCCAACCGCCGCATCTGCTCGGCTATCGCGCCATAGATCGAGGGATCGCCGGAATGGACGCGAGCCACGTTGTGGCCTTTGGCATGGGCGGCCTGGATTTCGGCGATGATCTCGTCGAGATGAAGGGGGGCTGTATCAACGACGCGCGCGCCTTCGGGGGCTGCCTTCACAATCTCTTCCGGCACCAGCGAACCGGCATAGAGGCAGACGGGGCAGGACTGGATGAGCCTGAGGCCACGGAGCGTGATGAGGTCGGCGGCGCCGGGGCCGGCGCCGATGAAATGGACGGTCATATGGTTTCTCGTTTCCTGGCATAGCCGCGGGGCGTGTAGGCGTAGGTTTTGCCATCGCCGCGGGCAAAGGATTTGGATTGGGATGAGCCCACCATCACCAGGGTGAGCATGTCGACATCGTCGGGGTTGAAATCGGCGAATTTTACGATGCGCACGTTTTCCTCGGCACGGCCCAGATTGCTGGCGATGATCACCGGCGTATCGGGCGGGCGGTGGGTTTTCAGAATGACAATGGCGCGTTCCAATTGGTCGCGGCGCTTCATTGAGCGCGGGTTATAGAAGGAAATGACAAAGTCGCTCTCCGCTGCTGCTTTCACACGCTTCTCGATAGCTTCCCAAGGGGTGAGCAAATCGGAGAGCGAAATGCAGCAGAAGTCATGGCCGATCATGGCGCCGGCCTTGGCGGCGGCGGCCTGGAAGGCGGAAATGCCGGGAATGACGTCGACGCTGATGCGGTTGGGTTCGAGATCGATGACCTCATAGACGAGGGCCGCCATGGCATAGATGCCGGAATCGCCGGAACAGACGAGGGCCACCTGTTTGCCCTGCTTGGCAAGCTCAATGGCATGGCGGACGCGGTCTTCCTCGCCGCCAAGCGGGAAGCGGTGTTCAATCTGGTCCTGTTTTATATCAGCAACAAGATCGAGATAGAGGCCGTAGCCCACCCAGTCGGTTGCAATTCGAAGCGCTTGGGTCGCGGCGGGGCTGCAGGTAAGTGCGCTGCCGGGGCCAATGCCTACAACACTCAGAACCCCACGGGTCTTGCCGCGCAACTCAAGAATGGGAGCAGCGCTGCGCGCGATGGCGCAGGTCGCGTGCCTGCTTTTTGTTTTGGCGACAATCAATTCGGCATCGGGGCCAGCGGCGGCCAAGGCTGCGGCTTCCGCCACGCCCGGCGTGCCCACTTCCGCCATCACGTAGTCTGATGGTGTTTTCAGTTTTGGAGTGAATGCATTCAGTTCTTCGGCGGAAAAGAACCGCACATTGCACAGCGCATCAATGGCCGGTTCATCCTCTTTCAAGTCAATGGAGGCAAAGCCTGCCACGGACTGAATGGAAAGGTTGTTGGCTTTCAAAGTGCTTTCGACGAGGCCTGAAACTTCCTGAGGGGAAGTCCCGCGTTCGCAGCCAACGCCAATTGTGAGCGTGTGCGGGTGATAAACAAGTTTGCGCTCGTTGCCCTGCAATAATCTTTCACTCATCTCAACTGTCATCCCGGCGAAAGCCGGGACCCAGTCGACCAGGTTAAGTTGCTTAACGTCATTACAAAGGAACGGTAGTTCTGGGTCCCGGCTTTCGCCGGGATGACGGACGAGGGAGAGGGCCTCACCTGCCAGCAGTGCCGCCGTGAATGATTTTACATCGGTGGGATTTGCCAAGGTGTAGCCGGGCAAGACGTCATCCAATGCAAATCCAAAGCGCACTTCGCTGGCGGTCGTGATGGCGGCATGGCCGCCGGTGATCTTTGCGATTTGCGCCGCAAGTGCATTGGCGCCGTGATGGCCGCCGAGGAGGGGCACGACTGACGATCCATCTTCAGCGACGGCGATCACTGGTGGCTCAATGCGCTTATCATTGAGATTTGGTGCAATGGCGCGGATGAGGATGCCGCTGGCGCAGAGGCCGATAATGGTTTGGCTCTGCTGGAAGAGTTGGGGGAGATGGGTTGTTGCCTTGGCGTAGGAGACATCACCGCCGCTTACGCGATCGGGCGTGTGGATTTCACCGTTCAGTTCGGCCTTGAGCTTTTGGGCGAGCGGCAGGGCCGAGATGCCGAGAATGAAGATGACGGGCTTTACCATGACTCGCCCCCCGTATAGACCAGAATGGTGGTGAAGTAGGGCAGGCTGTCGCTTTCCACGTCTTCGACCTTGCGGATGCGTTCGTTGGGCCGCGTGGCGTTCTCGATGACGGTGGCTTTTGAGATCAGGTCAAGCGCCGAGAGGATGTTTTTGATTTTACCGAAGTGACGGCCCACCTTGATGATGGCAGTGGACTGGGCGGTGAGCAGCTCTTCGCGCAGGCGGTCCGCCTCCAGCGTGGCGGGCAGGACTTTCAGCACATCATTGCGGGCCGAAAGGGGATGCCCGATGCGGGCCGCCGCCGCGGTGATGGAGGAGACGCCGGGCACCACGATGGTTTCAAAGCGGTCGGCAAGCCTCGCAAAGATATACATGAAGCTGCCGTAGAAGAAGGGATCGCCCTCGCAGAGCATGGCCACATCGCGGCCCGCCTTCAAATGCTCGGTGATGGCGGCAGCGCCCTTGTCATAGGCTTCCTGGGCCGGTTCGCGCTCGGTGCGCATGGGCATGTCGATTTTGAGTTCGATCACGTCATCGGGCAGGAAGGGCTTGGCGATGTCCCGTGCCGTGCTTTCAGTTCCATTGGCGGTGAGATAGGCGACAACGGGGGCCGTGGAAATAATGCGCCAGGCTTTCACCGTCATCAGTTCGGGGTCGCCGGGGCCAACGCCGAGGCCATAGAGGATGCCGGTTTTCATGGCTTGCGGGTTCTCCATTGGGTTACCGCCATGCGCGGCTTCAATGCGCGGTAGGGGCCTATGGGTGTGAGTTGCGAAATTTCGAGGCGCACCAGATCCCCGCCGTGCTTTTCCTGCAGGTCGTAGAGATGCATTTCGCCTTCGATGGTGACGACATTGGCCACCATTCGGCCGCCGGATTTCAAATTCTCCCAGGCGGTTTCGAAAACTCCGGGAATGCCGACGCCGCCACCGATGAACACCGCATCGGGGCGGGGCTTGCCCTGTAAGGTATCGGACACCTCGCCTGCAATGATTTTCAGGCGCGGTGTTCCCAGTTGATCGGCGTTCGTTGCAATCATTTTCAGACGGTCCTCGTGATGCTCGAAGGCCAAGGCTTCGCAACCCCGGGTGGACCGCATCCATTCGATGGCTACGGAACCGCAGCCTGCACCAATGTCCCAGAGCAGTTGATCGGGAGCAGGCGCCAGGGCGGCAAGGGTGGCGGCGCGGACTTCGCGTTTGGTGAGTTGGCCATCATGGATAAAGGCTTCATCGGGAAGGCCTGCAAGGCGCGACCAGATTTTTGCATTTGCCCCGGCCAAACATTCCACCGCCAGAGTGTTGAGATCGGAAAATTTCTGTTTCGGCACGGTGTTGGCAAGGAAACTGGTTTGTGCTTCGCGTGCGCCGCCCATGTTTTCCAAAACGGTGATCGGGCTTTTCTCAAAGCCGCGCACCACCAACCGCCGCGCCACTTCGGGAATGGTGCTGGCATCGGCGGTGAGGACAATCAGTTTTGCGCCGGGCTGGATGAAGGCTTCGATGTTGGCGGCATCGCGTCCGTGCAAGGTGAGCGTGTCGCAATCGGGGATCGACCAGCCGATGCGTGCGGCGGCATGGGAGAAGGCCGAGAGATGGGGGATGACGGTCATTTCCGCAAACGGAGTGAACTCAAGCAGCTTTCGCGCTACGCCGTAATTCATGGGATCGCCGGTGGCAAGGATCACCGTGTTGCGGCCGCGCAGGGGTTTCATTTGCTCGACAACGGCGGAGAAGGGTTGCGGCCATTCCAGGCGCTCGGCTTTCAAGGCCGGGAGAAATCCGAGGAGACGCTCAGAACCCACAATTACATCGGTGCTTTGCAATGCGAGCTTGGCGCTGGCGGAGAGGCCTTCATAGCCATCTTCGCCCATGCCGATGATGGTGAGCCATTTTGTCATGTGAGGCCTTTCGACAGGCCGTTGACGCAGGCTGCCGCCATGGCGGAGCCGCCGCGGCGGCCGAGGAGCGTGGCGTAGGGAATGCCGCGGGGATTTTTTACAAGCTCGTCTTTTGATTCAGCGGCGCCAACAAAACCGACTGGGAAGGCCGCGATCGCGGCGGGCCTTGGACCTCCGGCATCAATCATTTCGAGCAGGGCAAAGAGGGCGGTGGGGGCGTTGCCGATCACCACGAGGGCGCCTTCCAGATGAGGTGCCCACAATTCCACCGAAGCAGCGGAACGGGTGGTTTGTTTGGCAATGCCAATTTCGCGGGCGCGGGGATCGTTCAGGGTGCAGATGAGCTGAAGCGTCTTGTCGATAATCCCGTGGCGCAGCATTTCGGCATCGGTGAGAATTGGTTTCGTCATGACCTTTGTGGCAACCGCGACAAAATCTTCGGAGATCTGCAGGTCGCCCACAATATCGGTCATGCCGCAGGCATGGATCATGCGAATAGCGATGGCTTCCGCACTTGTGGGCAAGCCGGAAAGATCAGCTTCGCCGCGAATGATGGCGAAGGATTTTTCATAGATGGCCGATGGGTCGCGGAGGTAGTCCATCATTTCTTCCTCATGCTGAGGGGGCCAAGCGGGTGCTTGGCATGGGGGTAGGGCGCATGGGTGTGGCCATCGTCATGGGAATGGTCGTGGCCGTGTTCATGACCATGATCATGCGCGCGGTTCACAATCTCAAACGGACCCTTGGCGTTGATACCTTCCACATGATGGTGGTGGCTTTCCTGCACGGCGCCCACATCGGCCTCAAAGCCCAGCACGGCGCTGCGGTATTTGCACATCTGGCAATTCATGGCGATGTCGCCGGTGAGGATCTGCTGCACGCGCTCGACAAAGGTGTCGATCACCGCAGGATGGTCATTGAGATAGGGGGCCTTGATGAATTCGATACCGGGGTGGCGTTTGGCCACATCGTCCGTCGCGTCATAAATGCGCTGGACGAGAATTCCGGTGAAGAGGAAATAGGGGAATACGATGATGCGCTTGTAGCCCAAGCGTGCGGCGTGTTCGAGGCCCGGGTCCACCAGCGGGAAAGTCACGCCCGAGTAGGCTGTTTCTGCCCAACCGAAGCCGAAGCCCTCCCAGAGAATGCGGGTGACTTTCGAGACATTGGAATTTGCGTCCGGGTCGGACGCGCCGCGGCCCACGACCACGAGCAGGGTTTCATGCAGCGGCACGTGCGATGGGTTGGCATCGAGGGCTTCCTGAATGCGGTCGCCGGCGGCGCGCATCATCTTGGGGTCAATGCCCAGTTCCTTGCCGTAATCGATTTTCAGGCCGTTGCTGGCGGCATAGGTGTTGAGCACGGAGGGAATGTCGTTCTTGGCGTGGCCCGCCGCGAAAAGCATGCCCGGCACCGCGAGCACCCGCTGCACGCCCTTGGATTTCAGCACATCAAGGCCGTTGCGAATGATGGGCGTGGCAAATTCGAGATAGCCGTATTCCACCGGATATTGCGGCAGGCGTTTCTTGAGATGCTCGGAGAGCACGGCAAATTCGGTGACCGCATCGGTATCCCGGCTGCCATGGCCGCACAGCATTACGCCCAGTTTTGTCATTTTGCCTGCCTTCCATAAATCAGCGTTGCCAGTAATGGCCACGGAAGGCAGCTCCGGCTTTGGCCCCTTGAGAGGTAAGCCGCACCGGAATAGCTTTCAGTCCCTC
>DATLDM010000010.1:0-4439 GCA_035525875.1 Aestuariivirga sp. | reverse complement strand
ACTCCAGCAAGTCGGCCGCGTTCGAATAAACCGATTTCGCGCCATGGCGCCCGGCGGCCGAGCGGGCCTTTGCGATATCAAGATCGCAGACGGCGGCCAGAGTGACGCCCTCGATTTCGGCCCAGGCCGCGAGATGGTTCTCGGCAAAGAAGCCACAGCCAATGACACCGGCGCGAAGCGGCGAATTGTTCATGGATTCTGTCCCGTCACAGCGACACGGAAAGGCCGCCATCGACCGCCAGCACATGGCCGTTGACGTAGGACGCGGCGTCGGAGGCGAGAAATACCACGGCTCCTCCAAGTTCTTCCGGCTTCGCCCATCGCCCGGCGGGTGTCCGTGCTTCAACCCAGGTGGTGAAAGCCTTGTCATTCAGCAGAGCGGTGTTGAGTTCGGTTGCAAAATAGCCGGGGGCAAGCGCGTTGATGGTAATGCCGTGGCGGCCCAGTTCCGCCGCCATGGATCGGGTCAGTCCGTGCAGCCCGGCCTTGGCTGCCACGTAGGCATGAATGGTGGGGCGGCCAAGAATCGCGGCCACCGATCCCGTATTGATAATGCGCCCGAATTTCCGGGGCAGCATGAGGCGGGCGGCATCGCGCGCCAGGCGAAAGCAGGAGGTGAGATTGACACTGATGACACGGTCGAAATCATCATCCTCCCATTCCACCAGGGGCCGGCGGTGCTGAATGCCGGCATTGTTGACCAGCATGTCGAGATGGCCGTGTTCCTGGACAATGCCCTCCAGCGCCTTGCGCGCGGCAGCAGCATCCGACACATCGAAAGCCAGGGGTTGCGCCCCGATGGATTTTGCGGCGGTGGAAAGAGCCGCCGCATCGCGGGCGTTGACAATAACATGCGCGCCATTTTCCTTCAGGGCCTTGGCCATTGCCAATCCCAGCCCGCGCGAGGCGCCGGTCACCAAGGCAACGCGATTTTCCAGTGAGAACATTTTCGTCATGACTTCCTCCAATAAAAAGGCGGGGGAGCTCCCCGCCTTTTCAATAACCTGTTAAAATTTTACTTCGCGATGCAGGTGTCAGCCGTTTCGGGCGTGCAGACATCAAGGCCGGTGTAGGACGGATCAGCAGGCGCTGCCTTGCCATCCTTCATGTCGGCAAAAGCCTTCATGGTCATATAGCCCATTTCAAATGGACGCTGGCCCACCTGACCCAAGGAATAGCCTTCCTTCATCTGGTCGATTTGAACCGGCAGCGTGTCGGCGACCACGAGGGCCAGCGACTTGTCGGCGATCATGCCCTTGTACTTCTCGACAGCCGCGCGGTTTGCATCGGGAACAAACTGCGGGAAGCCGCCGGTCGGGATGAAGGCATCCAGCTTGGGGTTCTTGGCCATGATGTCCTCAAACTGTTGCACTGAGAGCGGGAAGTCATCGTTGGTGTAAAGCGGGCAACCCTCGATTTCGGTCCAGCCGTTCTGGCCGGTCAGGCGGTCGCCAGGCGAGGCGGCCGATTTTGTGCCCGAGAGCACGTCGCGGATGCCCTGCATGCGTTCGTTATGGTTGGCCGCCGCAGCGCCGCCCGACTGGATGCAAACCGTGCCGCCTTTTGGCTTGATCTTCATGGCCAGCGAGGCGAGATTGGTGCCAATCTCATAGTTGTGGGTGCCGATATAGGCCAGGCGCAGGTCCTTGTTTTCCGGCAGCATGTCGGAATCCCAGGTCAGAACCGGAATGCCCGCATCCTTGGCGGCCTGAAGGGCCACCGTCATGGCAGCGGCGTTGGCCACGGCTACGGCAATGCCATCGACTTTCTTGGCCACGAGATCCTGCACGATCTGGACCTGTTCATCGCCACCGCCGTGTTCGCCCGGTCCGATATACATGCATTCGAAGGCGCCGTTTGATTCAGCCTCGGCCTTCTTGCAGCCATCGCGGGCCTGGTCGAAGAACGGGTTGTTCATGTTCTTGGGAACCAGCGCGAAGGTGAACTTCGCCTGGGCCCCGACTGCGGCCACGGTGAGCGCCCCAAAGGCAACTGCTGCGGTCAGCAAAAATTTCTTCATCTCAGATCCTCCACTTTCGTTTACTTAACGCCTCCGGATTTATTTCCAGCCGGCGGTTTTCTAGCGGTTTCGTTTCGGAACAATTCTTTCAAACATCGCGGCGACGAAAGACTTGCCACCGGTCTGCTTGCCAAGAAGAACCGCGAGAATAATGAAGGCGCCAACAAAGGCTCCTTGCCAATTTGAATCTATGCCTGCCATCAGCAGGGCATTGCGAATGACTTCCAGAAAGGCGGAGCCGACGATGGCGCCAAACGCCGTTCCAGCGCCTCCCATCAGGTTTGCGCCGCCAATAACCGTGGCCGCGATCACCCGCAGCTCGTAGGTTTGTCCCATGGCGTTGATGGCTGAGCCGCTGTAGCCAAGAATGAGCAGCGAGGCGATCGAGGCCGTGAAGGCGGAGAACAGATAGGCCTGGAATTTCACAAGATTCACGGGAACACCAGTGAGGCGGGCTGCCTCTTCATTGCCGCCGATGGCAAAAAGGTGGCGGCCCCACGCCTTGAAAATGAAAACATAGCCAACAACGAATGCAAGCACGACCATGGTCCAGAAATGTGACGAAAATTGTGGAATCCAATCGGGAATTGAATCCCCGGGAGTCTGCCGCGGCCATTTCGCCTGGCCGATGGCTTTGACGATGGGTGCATCGGGGCCAAATTTGTAGAGCATCTGATTGCCGGAGAGGACCACGGCGAATGACCGTGCAACCGACATCATGCCAAGCGTCACGACGAAGGACGAGAGGCCCACATAGGCCACGAAGAAACCGTTGATGGCGCCACAGGCCAGCCCGGCTGCGAGGCCCATGAAGAAGGCGACATACCAGGGATATTCCGAACTGAGAAAAAGCCCGGTGACGATGGCGACAGCGCCCATGATCGAGCCGATTGACAGGTCAATGCCGCCGGTGATGATAACCACCGTCATGCCCAGGGCCATGATGCCGAAGGGGGCGAAGTTACGGGTCATGTTGGCAAAGTTGTCGACGGTGCCAAAGCTCACCTCGTACATGGCCATGCCGGCATAGAGAACAAGAAGCGCCACCGTCACCCAGAAGGCCTGGCTAGTGAAGACTCGCTGCAGCGGTGTCAGCTCCTTGATCTCCGAAACGTCGGAAAGCATGGCGTGATTTTGTGCGGGGGCTGGCGCTGTGGCTTTAGGCGGCACGGATCGCTCCCGTAATCAGCCCGGTTATTTCTTCGGGGCTTGTTTTGGCGGTTGCCTTGTCGGCAACCAATGAGCCCCGCCTGAGCACCATGATGCGGTCACACACGGCAAAAACATCGGGCATGCGGTGGCTGATCAGCATGATGGCAACGCCCTGGGACTTGAGGCGGCGGATCAATTCAAGAACCTCGGCCACCTGGCGCACCGAGATTGCCGCGGTGGGCTCATCCATCAGCACCAGCTTGGCATTGGAAAGCCTGGTGCGGGCGATGGCTACGGCCTGGCGCTGTCCGCCCGACATTTTCTTTACGAGATCGCGCGGCCGCGTTTCCGACTTAAGCTCGCTGAAGAGTGCTGCGGCGCGCTTGATCATGGCTTCCTTATCGAGAATCCTGAAGGGCCAGACACCCTTGTTGATTTCACGGCCGAGAAAAACATTCTCCGTGGCCGTCAGGTTGTCGGCGAGCGCCAGGTCCTGGTAGACGACCTCAATCCCCTTGGCGCGCGCTTCTATGGGCTTGTGAAAATGGCAGACCTGGCCGTCGACCACGACCTCGCCATCGGTGGGCGGAAAATTTCCGGCGATGAGCTTGACCATGGTGGATTTGCCCGCGCCATTGTCGCCCATGAAGCCCACGACTTCACCGGCTTCGAGCGAAAAGCTGACATCCGTCAACGCATGAATCGCGCCAAAGCTTTTTGAAACAGCGTTAACCTGCAGCAACGCCATCAACACACCTCCCGAACTGGCCCCACGGCTTCTGTGTCCGCTGGCCAAAAACTGAACGTAGACGGTTCAGGAGAAATTTCAATCCCCCTGAGTCATCAGTTCCTTGCACTGAATATGAGAGAAGTTGCCCAGTTGACGGCGCCAGCGGGGACGGTCAAATTACCCTTATCTCATCGAGATCAACAGGAATTCCCCACCATGAACGTACAATTTGCAAGGCGGATGGAAAACGTCCAGCCTTCGGCAATCCGCGAGCTGCTTCGTTTGGGGGCCGATCCCAGCATCATTTCATTCGGCGGCGGTTATCCGGATGCAACCATTTTCCCGCTGGAGCAATTGAACGCGGTTTATGAAGAGACGATTGCCCGCAATGGCCAGGTATCCCTGCAGTATACGGTTTCAAACGGTATCCCGAAACTCCGGGAACAGATTGCCCAGCGGATGGGGCTCGACGGCATCACCTGTACGGCGGAGGAGGTGCTGATTCTTCAGGGCGCCCAGCAGGGCCTCGACCTGACC
>DATLDM010000027.1:0-44213 GCA_035525875.1 Aestuariivirga sp. | reverse complement strand
CCGGCAAGCTGGCGGCGGCGGGGCTCGATGTATTCAAGGGCGAGCCCAACATCAATCCCGGCTACCGGGAACTGGGCAATGTGTTCATGCTGCCGCATCTCGGGAGTGCTACAAAAAATACGCGCATTGCCATGGGCATGCGGGCAGTCGATAATTTGGAAGCGTTTTTCAAGGGCGAACGCCCGCGCGATCTGTTAACAGGAGCATGAGATGGGATTGATCGACAAGCGACTTGCGGAGCTCGGCATTGTGCTCCCCACACCTGCAAAACCAATTGCCAACTATGTGCCATGGGTCAAGACGGGCAATCTTGTCTATATCTCCGGCCAAGGCGCCGTAAGGGACGGCAAGATCGAATACACCGGCAAGGTGGGCGATACACTTCCGATTGAAGATGCCGTTGCTTCGGCCAGGTTGACCGCGATCAACATCATTGCCCATTTGCGCGATGCCTGCGGCGGCGATCTTGACCGGGTGAAGCGCATTGTGAAACTGTTGGGCCTGGTTAACTGTACGCCCACTTTCGGCGATCACCCGAAGGTCATCAATGGCGCATCGGACCTGATGGTTGAAGTGTTCGGCGACAAGGGCCGGCATGCACGGTCAGCGGTGGGCGCACCTTCGCTTCCGTTCGGTCTTTCGGTCGAAGTGGAAGCCATTGTGGAAATTGAATAGGCATGCGTTTTACGCCGCAGTTGCGTGCATTTGACTGGCTGGTGGCGCGGCCCATTGCGCATCGCGGACTGCATACCAAGAGCAAAGGAATCATCGAGAACACGTCTGGCGCGTTTGAAGCGGCCATCAAGGGCGACTATGCCATTGAATGCGATGTGCAATTGACCGCTGACGGCGAGGCGATTGTTTTTCATGATGACGATCTGGACCGACTGACCGAGACGAAAGGCCCGGTGAAGGCTTTGACCACACAGGCACTCCAGAAGGTAAAACTGAATGCAACACCGGACCGCATGCAGACCCTGGCGGAATTGCTGGAACAGGTTGATGGGCGCGCCACCCTTGTCATTGAACTCAAGTCCCTGTGGGACGGCAATGACGCGTTGGCCAAGCGCGCTTTGCAGGTTCTCAAAAGCTATGACGGCCCCCATTGCCTGATGTCGTTTGATCCTGATGTGATTGCGTGCCTGCGTGCGCTTTCGCCCCGGACGGTGCGGGGCATTGTGGCGGACCGGACCACGGACCCCTATTACGACGCCCTGCCTCTGGCGAAGCGCTATGCGATGCGGACCTTTGGCCATCTTGCGGAAACGCAGCCGCATTTTGTGTCCTATAACTGGCGCGAGCTTCCCTTTGAGCCGGTCACGGAAATCCGCCACGCCGGGCATCCGGTGATCACCTGGACGCTGCGTTCAAGGGAAGAGGCTTCGCGGGCGCTGCGCTATTGTGATCAGGTTACCTTTGAGGGCTATACGCCTTGAAGCTTCGCACGGTTGAAAGCGTTTTGGACATTCCGGCGGACCAGTGGAACGCCTGCGCAAACCCTTCCGGCTTCAATCCCTTCGTGTCGCATGAATTTTTCAAGGCACTGGAGGACAGCGGCTCGGCCACGGGCCGGACGGGCTGGAAGGCCGAACACCTGGTTTATGAATCGGCGAAGGGCGAGATTGCGGGCATCGCGCCGTGCTTTGTAAAGTCCCACAGCCAGGGGGAGTATGTTTTCGACCATGGCTGGGCGGAAGCCTACCACCGGGCGGGCGGGCGCTATTATCCGAAACTGCAATCATCGGTTCCCTTCACGCCGGTGACCGGGCCGCGCCTGTTTTCGGCGAGCGCTGAAACGCGGGCGCTTTTGGCAAAGGGTTTGGTTTCAGTTTGCAAGGAAGTGAAGGCTTCATCGTCCCACATCACTTTTCTGCCGGAAGCGGATTGGCTGACAGCGGACAAGGCCCATTGGCTGCAGCGGCAGGACATTCAGTTCCATTGGAATAATCACGACTACACATCCTTTGATGATTTCCTTGCCAGCCTCTCCTCAGCCAAGCGGAAAAATATCCGCAAGGAACGGAAGGCGGTGAATGAAGCGGGAATCAGCTTTGACTGGGTGACGGACAAGGATTTGCGCGAAAGCCATTGGGATGCGTTTTTTGATTTCTACATGGAAACCGGATCGCGCAAGTGGGGTTCGCCTTACCTGACGCGGAAGTTTTTCAGCCTGATCAGCAAAAGCATGGGGCCGCATGTGCTCCTTATTCTGGCACGGCGCGAGGGGCGGATCATTGCGGGGGCTTTGAATTTCATCGGCTCCGAGGCGCTCTATGGGCGCAATTGGGGGGCGAGCGAACACCATGATTTCCTGCATTTCGAAACCTGCTATTATCAGGCCATCGATTTTGCCATTCAGCACAAGCTGGCGCGGGTTGAAGCGGGGGCGCAGGGACAGCATAAGTTGGCGCGGGGTTATTTGCCGGTGAAGACCTACAGCCTGCATCACTTTGCGCATCCGGGCTTGGCCCGTGCTGTAGGGGAATATCTTGAGCAGGAACGTATGGCCATCGACCAGGACCAGGCGCTCCTTGCAGAGCATTCGCCGTTTCGGCATGAAACAGATGACTAGTTTTGACCCTCCCCCTTGTGGGGAGGGTGGTGAGCGCAGCGAACCGGGTGGGGGTCGCTCCGGCGCTACCACCAGACCCCCACCCCAACCCCTCCCCACAAGGGGGAGGGGCTAAAAATGTGAAACAGCCGACGGAGTTTGAGGAATGACCTATGACCCCAACAACATTTTTTCTAAGATCCTGCGCGGCGAAATTCCCAGCCACAAAATATATGAGGATGAGCATACGCTGGCGTTCATGGATGTGATGCCTCATGTAGATGGGCACTGCCTGGTCATTCCGAAGGTGGGGTCACGCAATCTGCTAGACGCCGAGCTTTCGACGCTCACGCCGCTTATGGCAACCGTGCAGAAGGTGGCGCGAGCCGCCAAGGCTGCCTTCAAGGCCGATGGCGTGCAAATCCGGCAGTACAACGAGCCTGCGGCGGGACAGACGGTTTTCCATCTGCATTTTCACATCATGCCGCTGAATGAGGGGCAGGCCATCCGCCCCCATGCGGGCAAGATGGCGGATCAAGGGCTGCTGGCGAAGCAGGCGGAGATGATTCGCAAAGCGCTATGACGACTGCTGCACGCCACTGGATTTCTTCCGCTCAAGGATAACCAGGGCGATGCCTGAAATGATTGCTATTGATGCTAACACGAGGCGCAGGGTCAACGGCTCACCTAGAAGGATAATTCCACCGATGGCGGCAATGACCGGAACGCTGAGCTGCACGGTTGCCGCCTGGGTGGCTTTCAAGGCTGGCAGTGCCTTGTACCAGATTGCGTAGCCTATTCCTGATGTGAGTGCTCCCGACACGATTGCATACCAAATTCCCGCGCTATCCCATGCGATATGCGTAATCATCAGAAGGCTCAGGGCAATTGTAATCGGAACGGTGCGGAGGAAGTTTCCCGCCGTAACGAGAGTGGGATCGCCAGCGCCCTTCCCGCGCAGGGAGTAAACGCCCCATGCTGCTCCGGCGCCTATCATCAGCAAGGAACTTGCTAGTGGTGGCGCCGAGAGCCCCGGAAGGGTCAGGCCAACCAAGCCGCCCAATGCCAAAACCAGGCCGAGCAATTGCAGGTTCAGCAGCCGTTCGCCGCGCCAAATTCCATAGCCGATCATGGTTGTCTGAACCGCGCCGAAAAGCAGCAACGCGCCGGTTGCCGCGGTGAGATTGATATAGGCAAAGGAAAATCCGGCGGCGTAGGCAAACAGCGCAATTGCCGATGGCCAATTGCCTTTGCCGGAACTGGTATTGCTGGTCAGGCGCACCACCAGCCAGAGCGTGATGGCGGCCGAAATCAACCGAATCGAGGTGAAGCTGGCGGCGTCAATGCCGGTGTTTTTGAGCGCCACCCGGCACAACAGCGAATTGCCGGCAAAGGCCAGCATGGCAAGCGAAGTCAGAATAAAAATTCGGGCGCGTGACAATGATTAATCCCCAAGACTGACAGCAGTTTGTCCAGTCTTGGGGAGAATGTCCACGATTTGCAGGGAAGAGTTACTTCGCCTTGACGGGTTTCTTCTTTGCCGCGGGCTTTGCTTTCGTTTCAGCCTTTGCCTTGTTGCGGGGGAGTGACTTGCGCTCCGGTGGCTTGGGGAGGGATTTTTCCTCGTCCCTGCCCAGATACTGGAACGCCAGTTCATCGCCCTTCAGGAGGATGCGCACGGTGCCGCCCTTGGTGAGCTTGCCGAAGAGCACTTCTTCCGCCAGCGGCTTCTTGATGTGCTCCTGAATGACTCTTGCCAGCGGCCTTGCGCCCATCTGCTGGTCGTAGCCCTTCTTGGCCAGCCAATCGGCGGCTTCGGTTGAGAGCTCGATGTTGATCTGGCGTTCGGACAATTGCGCTTCGAGCTGGAGGATGAATTTCTCCACCACCTTGCGCACGATATCGGGCGGCAGGTGGCTGAAGGCGATCGTGGCATCCAGGCGGTTGCGGAATTCCGGCGTGAACATGCGGGTGATGGCCTCGTTGTCGTCACCTTCACGCACGGAACTGCCGAAGCCGATGGCGGCGCGGGCCATGTCCTGGGCCCCGGCATTGGTGGTCATCACCAGAATCACGTTGCGGAAATCGACTGACTTGCCGTTGTGGTCGGTGAGCTTGCCGTGGTCCATGACCTGCAGCAAGATGTTGAAGAGATCCGGATGGGCCTTTTCGATTTCATCGAGCAGCAGCACGCAGTGCGGATGCTGGTCAATGCCATCGGTCAAGAGGCCGCCCTGGTCGAAGCCGACATAGCCCGGAGGGGCGCCGATAAGACGCGAGACGGAATGGCGCTCCATGTATTCCGACATGTCAAAGCGCAGCATGTGGACGCCCAGGACTTCCGCCAGGCGCTTGGCCACTTCGGTTTTGCCCACACCGGTGGGGCCGGAGAAGAGATAGGAGCCGATGGGCTTTTCCGGCTCGCGGAGGCCGGCGCGCGCCAGCTTGATGGCCGAGGTCAGGGCCTCGATGGCCTTGTCCTGGCCGAAGACCAGGCGTTTCAGCTCGGTGCTGAGGTTTTTCAGAACCGTGGCATCGTCCTTGGAGACGGTTTTGGCCGGAATGCGCGCCATGGTGGCGATGGTGGCTTCGATATCGGCCACGTCGATCACCTTCTTGCGCTTGGATTCGGCGACAAGCATGAGGGAGGCCCCCGTCTCGTCAATCACGTCGATGGCCTTGTCCGGCAGTTTGCGGTCGCTCATGTAGCGCGAGGAAAGCTGTACGGCGCTTTCGATGGCCTCGTTGGTGTAGGTGACCTTGTGGAATTCCTCATAATAGGGCTTGAGGCCCTTGAGGATGGCGATGGCATCGGGCAGCGATGGCTCATTCACGTCGATCTTCTGGAAACGGCGGACCAGGGCCCGGTCCTTCTCGAAGTGCTGGCGGTATTCCTTGTAGGTGGTGGAGCCCATGCAGCGGAGATTGCCGCCTGCAAGCGCGGGCTTCAGCAGGTTGGAGGCATCCATGGCGCCGCCCGAGGTGGCGCCGGCGCCGATCACCGTATGGATTTCATCGATGAACATGATGGCGCCGGGACGGGCTTCGATTTCCTTGATCACGGCCTTGAGGCGCTCTTCAAAATCGCCGCGGTAGCGGGTGCCGGCGAGCAGCACGCCCATATCCAGCATGTAGATGGTGCAATTCTTCAGAACGTCAGGCACTTCGCCATTGATGATCTTGCGGGCGAGGCCTTCGGCGATAGCCGTTTTGCCCACACCGGGATCGCCCACGAAGAGCGGGTTGTTCTTCTGCCTCCGGCAGAGGATCTGAATGGTGCGGTTGACTTCGTTTTCGCGGCCAATGAGCGGATCGATCTTGCCCTCGGCGGCTTTCTTGTTGAGGTCGATGCAATAGGCTTCGAGCGCATCGGCATCGCCCTTTTTCTTGGCGCCGCCATCGGCGCCCTCGCCATCGCCGCCACCGGTGCCGGACTGCTGGTCCTGGTCAACGCCGCGCACGGGACGGGCTTCATTCATCCCGGCCCGCTTGGCAATGCCATGGGAAATGTAATTCACCGCGTCATAGCGGGTCATGTCCTGCTCCTGCAGGAAGAAGGCGGCATGGCTCTCGCGCTCGGCAAAGATGGCCACCAGCACATTGGCGCCGGTTACCTCCTCGCGGCCGGAGGACTGCACATGGATGACCGCGCGCTGGATGACCCGCTGGAAGCCGGCGGTGGGCTTTGATTCGAGCACGTCATCGGAAATCAGGTTGGCAAGCTCCGTATCGACATAGTTCACCAGGCTGTTGCGCAGCTCGTCGACATTCACGTTGCAGGCGCGCATGACGGCGACCGCATCCTTGTCCTCGATCAGGGACAAAAGCAGGTGCTCCAGCGTGGCAAACTCATGGTGGCGCTCATTGGCAAAAGCCAATGCACGGTGGAGGGCTTTTTCGAGGCTTCGTGAAAAAGTCGGCACGGCTTGCTCCTTCTGGTTCCTGCAGGTCCGCCCCACACGAACTGACTGATTTGGACTTCATTATATAGGCATTTTTGCGAACTTGGGGAGTGGTCGCCAAAAAATAGATTTAATGAGGCATTTTCCGGCAGATGAACGGAATCTGAACGGCCGGTTCAGGCAAGTTTCAGGGTGAATTGCCTATTAACCGCGTCATCGAAACACAAATACCAAGCGAGGAAACAGAATCATGATCAGCATCACCCATTTCAGCCAGGCCAGAGTATCGGCCTTCTCATTCGCCCAGGACGCCATCAAGGGCATTCGCCGGAGCCGCCTGCGCGCCGCCCAGCGCAAGCATTTGCTGAGCCTGGATGACCGCACGCTGCGCGACATGTGGCTTACCCGCCTCGATGTGCTGCACGGCGATTTCTAAACCGCTAACCCGAACCCAAAAAACAGGACCATTATTATCATGACCGCGACTATTCTTACTGCCCGTACCGATGCTTCCGCCCTCTCGTTCCTTCGGGATGCCCTTTCCGGCATGCGCCGGGTCCGGGAACGTAACGCCGCCCGCACGCTGCTGCTCGGCCTCGACGAGCGCATGCTGACAGACATCGGCCTTACCCGCAACGATGTGTTGAACGGCCGTTTCTAACCAAGCCAGTTAACGCAGAGGCAGGGGCGCTCCAGGCGCCCCTATTCTTTTTCCATGGTGCATTGCAGGGGCTGCTGGTGCTTCTTGGCGAAATCCATCACCTGGGTGACCTTGGTCTCGGCAATCTCAAAGGTATAGACGCCGCAGACGCCCACGCCCTTCTGGTGGACATGGAGCATGATGCGGGTGGCTTCCTCGGCCGACTTGGAAAAAAACTGCTGCAGCACATGGACGACGAATTCCATGGGGGTGTAGTCGTCATTCAGCAGCAGCACCTTGTAGAGGCTGGGCTTCTTGGTCTTGGGCTCGGTGCGGGTGATGACCCCAACCTGGCCGCCGCCATCCTTATGTGAATCTTTTTGCGCCATGGCGGGGATTATATAGGCTCTCATGGCAAAATTGGGAGGGGGTGAGGCAAAAGTGTCAGAAATGGCTGAATTTTGCGTGGTCCCCACAAATGTCGCTCGATGAACTGAACTAAGACCGTTTTCAATAGAACCCCGACTTGCAACTCTAATAATTTGGGAATATGCATGATGGAACATTTATCGAACGTTGCGAGTCCTGGCAACGAGATTAGAGTGATGTGGCGCAGCCAGGCCAATATAAGCCACATGCCAATCGAATTGGGAGTTCGATAAGTGTCAGAAGTTATTGAAGCAAAACCTGAACCCGATTTCTGGCTTAGGATGTGCAAGACCGGGCCTGAGCGAGCCATTGCAGAACTTATCTGGAATTCGATGGATGCGGATGCGGATAAGGTAGATGTCGAAATCAAAATCAATGGGCTGGATGGTATTGATCAAATATCGATTTCAGACAATGGAACTGGAATTGTTCCTAATCCATTAGGGCACGATTTTTCTCACTTAGGTGGTTCGTGGAAAGCACAATCTCATAAAACGCGAAATCAAAAAAGAATTCTTCACGGTAAAAATGGACAAGGACGATTCAGGGCGTTCTCTTTGGGAGCAAATGTTGTTTGGGAAACAGCATATTCTTCAAACAATTCTACCTTCAGGTATTCGATTTCGGGCAGTACCCAAAACCCCGGGAAGTTTACTATCGGTGATTTACAGGAACTAAGCTCTAGTTCAACGGGTACGACTGTTACAATTCATAATGTCGATGAAGCAGCTCATCGACTTCGGTTAGCAAATGCGCATGACGATTTATCTCGAGTCTTTGCGCCCTATTTGAACCAATATAAAGGCATCAATCTCAGCATTGCTGGCCGACCAATTGACTCGACTGACCTTATACTTCGGTCAGCGGAATTCGCTAACGATGACGATCATCTTATTATTGAGTTGAAAAGAGCAAGCAAGGTTTTGGGACTGAAAGATCTCAATCAACTTGAGGAGTATGCCAACTCCGTTATGAGAAATCCTCGATTTGAGAAAACCGCCGTGAGATGGAGTTTTTGGCTGGTCGGTGTTGAACTAGCCCCAGATCTTGAAGAAAGAGCCAACTCAGGTGATAGAGAGCCGGGTTGTACTCATGTTTTCAAGAATGGGCGAGGCAAGATTTGGGTTAAGACTTGGGGGCAGATTCTTCAAGACAGCCTTGATAGATTAGAGTTTGTGCGCGAAAAACTAAATTTTGCGATTACCGAGCAGGATGCAATTGGTGTTTTAGAAAGAGTCTATCCGGAATTTGTACCATCTGCAGAATAGCCATCGATTGAGTTTTTCAAATATCCAGCCCCTCTTCGCTCACGAACTCGGCACGTTCCGAGATGAAGTTGAAGCGTTCCTCCGGCTTGTTGCCCATGAGCTGTTCGACGATTTTGGCGGTTGAGGTGCGCTCGGCGTCTGACAGGGTGACCTGAAGCAGCAGGCGCTTGGCGGGGTCCATGGTGGTTTCCTTGAGCTGGGACGCGAGCATTTCGCCGAGGCCTTTGAATCTCCCGACTTCGACCTTGCCCCTGCCTCCGAACACCGTCTTGAGCAATTCGTCCTTGTGCTGATCATTCCTGGCATAGGTGGTCTTGCCGCCCTGCGTCAGCCGATATAAGGGCGGGACAGCGAGGTAGAGATGGCCCTGGTCGATGAGCAACGGCATCTGGCGGTAGAAAAAGGTGATGAGCAGCGAGGCGATGTGGGCGCCGTCCACGTCGGCGTCGGTCATGATGATGACTTTGTCGTAGCGCAGGTCCTCTTCGCGGTAGGACAGGCCGGTGCCGGCGCCGAGGGCCTGGATCAAGTCCGAGATCTGCTGGTTGCCGGCGAGCTTGTCCTTGGTGGCGCTGGCGACGTTGAGGATTTTGCCGCGCAAGGGCAGGATGGCCTGATTGACGCGGTTGCGGCCCTGCTTGGCGGAGCCCCCTGCACTATCGCCTTCGACGATGAAGAGTTCGGAGCCTTGCGCCTGGGTGGCGGAGCAATCGGCCAGTTTGCCGGGAAGCCTGAGCTTCCTGATCGCCGTCTTTCGGCCCACTTCCTTTTCGGCGCGGCGCCTGATGCGCTCATCGGCGCGTTCGATGATCCAATCCAGCAGCCTGTCGGCCTGGGCCGGATGGCCGGTGAGCCAATGATCGAAATGGTCGCGCACGGCGTTTTCCACGATGCGCAGCGCCTCGACGGAGGCGAGCCTGTCCTTGGTCTGGCCCTGGAATTCCGGCTCCCTGATGAAGACGGAGAGCAGCGAGCCGGACGAGGTCATCACGTCATCGGCGGTGACGGCATTGGCGCGCTTGTTGTTGCTGAGTTCGGCGTAGTTCTTCAGCGAGCGGGTGAGCGCGGTGCGGAAGCCCTGCTCATGGGTGCCGCCATCTGCCGTCGGGATGGTGTTGCAATAGGAGGACGAGAAGCCGTCATCGCCGCCGAACCAGGCGATGGCCCATTCGACGTTGCCGTGGCCGCCTTCCTTTTCCACCTTGCCCGAAAAGATTTCATCGACGACGCGGGTTTTGCCTTCAAGGCGCTCCTCGAGAAAATCCTTGAGGCCGCCGGGGAAATGCAGCACGGCCTTTTCCGGGGTTTCCTTGTCCTTGATATGCGAGGCATCGCAGCTCCAGCGGATTTCCACGCCACCGAAGAGATAGGATTTGGAGCGCGACATGCGATAGAGCCGGGCGGCGGAAAATTCCGTGTTGCCCTTGCCGAAAATCTGCGCATCGGGCTTGAAGCGCACCATGGTGCCCCGCCTGCCGTTGATCTTGCCGAGGGACTGCATTTTGCCGGTGGCAATGCCGCGCGAATATTCCTGCCGGTAAAGCTGCTGGCCACGGGCCACTTCGACGATGCAATGCTCCGACAGGGCGTTCACCACGGAGACGCCGACACCATGGAGGCCGCCCGAGGTTTCATAGACCTTCGAATCGAACTTGCCGCCGGCGTGGAGCGTGGTCATGATCACTTCCAGCGCCGACTTGTTCTTGAATTTGGGGTGCGGATCGATGGGAATGCCGCGGCCATTATCGGTCACGGCGAGATAGCCCTCGGCGTCATAGTTTACGTCGATCCAGGTGGCGTGGCCGGCGACGGCCTCGTCCATGGCGTTGTCCATGACTTCGGAAAAGAGATGGTGCAGGGCCTTTTCATCGGTGCCGCCGATATACATGCCGGGCCTGCGGCGGACGGGCTCGAGCCCCTCCAGCACCTCGATGTCAGCAGCGGTGTATTGCTCCTCACCCCTTGATTTTGCTGAGGTTTTTCCGGCTGGCTTGGTGGCGGCTGGCAAACCGCCGAAGAGATCGTCTGAATTCTTGGCCTTGGCCATTCACATTGTTCCCGAATCGTTTCCCCCAATATGGCGGAGCAGGCGGTAAACCTCAAATGCGGAACAGGGGCACACCCAAAAGCGCCTGGGCGGAAAGGCTCGCAACGACTGCCACGCCAGCGGCAAGCGATGCTCCCACAATCCGCTTGTTGGGCCAGAACCAGGCAATCAGAGGCACTCCTTGCATGATGTGGAGGGCGGCAAAATGCGCCACGCGGAGATCGCCGCCGGTGGTTGACCAATGGAAGAAGGGCAGCCCCGTGGCATCGGTCTGGTCGCCGCCAATCCAATGGCCACCGCTTTGCGCGAGATAAAATGCGACAAGTGTGGTGGTCAATGCCGAGACGATGAAGCCCCAGCCTGCCGCGAAGTGTAAAGGGGTGTGTCCCGATCTTGCGATGCGCCAGCCGAGGTAGCCCGTCGTGACTGTCAGGGTCAAGGCGCCCAGCCCCGCCAGGTTATACATGGTTGCGTTGAAGGCGTGGACTCGTTGAAATGGGAGGCCTCACCGCGGCTTGCCTGGAAGTTCAACCAGGCCATTTCAAAAATGGCGGCTGCAATGAAGGCAATCGAGGCGATACGGACGCCCGTACTGCGTTGCTGCCCGGCGGGCAAGAGTGACATGCCCCAGGCGAGCGTGGCCATGTGAATGGCGAGCGAGAGAAAAAACTTGGAGGGTTTTTCCCAGAGGCTGACGCCATAGAGCAGGCGCGCATCGAAAAATGTGAGCGTATAGACCGCGAGAAAAAGAAACGCGAAGGCAATGGCGGTGCGGGTGAGAAGCGGGGACGCAAAGGTCATTATGACGCCCTCAGGCGGAGGTTGGTGGCTTTGATAATTTCAAAGGCGAGATAGCCAATGGGGCCAAAGAGGAAGGTGAGTGGCAGGATGAGGATCAGCGGCCAGCGCGGCAGCCCCTGCTCCGCAAGCCCTCGGGCAATGCGCGCGCCCATGAAAAGATCGAAGGCAAGGTAGTGGATCCAGCCGGCAAGGGCGGCCCAGGGCGAGGTGAAGAGTTTCTGGACATTCTCGAGGGTATCGAAACCGCCCTCGGCGCCAGCGAAAAAGAATACAATCAGGATGGCGTAAGCTGCTGATATTGCAATGGGAATATATATTCCCGCCACCACATCACGGAGCCAATCGCGCTTCAAGATTACGCCCAGAGCCAGGATGATCCAACCGGCTATGGCCAGCATGTTAAATGCCGAAAAGAGACTGGAAGCGGTCATTTCGATTTCCTTAACTTGACATTGACAAGATGTGGATAGCAACGTATTTTGACAGTGTCAAGTTAAGAGTGTAGAAAGTTTACATGGCGAAGAAAACGGCGAAGACTTATCACCACGGCGACTTGCGCGAGGCGCTGATCAAGGCCGGGCGGACCATACTGGAAAAGGATGGCATTGAAGCGCTAACACTGCGGGCCTGTGCCAGAAAGGCCGGGGTTTCTCATGCGGCCCCGCAACATCATTTCGCCAGCGTGAGCGATCTGCTGGCGGAAATTGCTGCCACCGGCTTTGAGGATTTTGTAAAGGCGCTGGACAAGGATGCGGCGCGTGCGCCCTCGCCCGTGGAAAAACTCAAGGCCATGGGGCAGAGCTATGTGGCTTTTGCGCGGGAACGGCCGGCGGTTTACCAGTTGATGTTCGGGGTTGGCGCTCCCCAGTCATCGGAACGCCTGCAAGCCGCCAAAGTTGCGGCTTGGGAACAACTGGCCAATGCGGTATCGGCGGCGGCCGGACCGGACAACAATGAGGCAAAAGCCATGCAGGTGTGGTCAGCGGTGCACGGGTTTTCGATGCTGGTGATCAGCCAGAGGCTGCCGCCCATCATCAATGTTCCCCAGGCGCTGAAGCGGGTCATCGACGGATTGGCCCCCGCAATCGGAGCCCGGCCCTAAATATCAGTTGAACAGGCTGGTGAGCTCGGCGCGGGCATG
Organism: Aestuariivirga sp.; assembly: GCA_035525875.1. GTDB lineage: Bacteria > Pseudomonadota > Alphaproteobacteria > Rhizobiales > Aestuariivirgaceae > Aestuariivirga. Next base: position 31,434 of record DATLDM010000027.1, on the reverse strand, counting down.
GGTTACAATAATCCCGGCCAGCAGGCGGCTGGCCATGCCGCCGGAGGGCGGCACGCGGCGGGGATCAAACGCTTCCGGATGGTCATGGGCCATGGATACGTGGGTTGGCTGCCAATCCAGGCTGTTAAACGCCTCCGCCCAGGTTTTTTCCGTTCTTACCAATCCAATGGCCAGGGCAATAACCAGGGCGGCAATGGGCGGGAGAGAACGGATTTTGTTGTTGTTTGGGCGGGTCATCATGCAATCCTTTGAACTTGATGCCGTTCTAAAGGGGGCTGCCTGTATGAAACCTGAGCGGGCAATTCATTTTGCGTTCATGTAGCGCGATCTCGCAGCTGCACACGGTTTTGCAGAATAGTGCCCAAAACTTCAACAGTTCCTTGACAAGGGGCCGCAGCCCATGTTTCCTGCCAGACAACAAAGTTGCCCCGTAGCAAATGAGTCTAACAAGGGGCGGTAGCGCAGGGTGCGGGGAAAACAAGCGCTACACGCTGGAGGGAATATCAATGCCTGACCTCAATCAGCGGATTGAGGCCATGTACCAGGGCGACAAGCGCGGGGCATGGCTTTTTATCGTGTTTCTTTGGATCACCATACTCTTCGTCCTGTTCATGACCTGGCCCTTTATTCCTGACGCGGGGATCAAGACCGTGGTGGTTATCGCCGCGGCGGCGGTGCTCATTTTCAACACGGCATCCATTGCGGCCATGCTGAAGCATTATGAAGAGGACAAGGCGTTCATCTACGGCCTCGACATCAAGCATCTTGATGAATCCCGCAAAAACACAAACTGAGCGAGGCGATCATGGCAAAATACACACCCCCCGAACAATCCAAGGCTATGCAGTGGGTCGACATCATTTTCGTGGTGGCGGCCATTTTCCTGGCGCTGTGGCTACCGCTGCAGGCCGGCTGGGCAGGCATTTCGCGCGCCATTGAGAAAATCGATAATCCTACCTGGGAAGCGCTCGGCCAGACTCCGGCGCAGGTTGAGCAGTGGGTAAAACTGGGCTTCGCCGATGCCGCTGCCGCCCATGACATCATCCAGAACAAATTCGACTACTCAATCAACTGGGTGCAGCTCATCATCATGATAGTCGTCATCGTCGGCTATTTCGTCTTCCTCTTCCGGGCCTCCGACCAGGAGTACAAGGAAGTGATCGACGAAAAGTTCAACGGCAAGAAATAGGAGCGGCAAACATGTGGATGACTCTCGCGAATATCGGCTGGGCAGTGTCTGCGGCGTTTGCGCTGTGGATGCTTTATGACTGGTACAAGACCGATACGTCCTATTCCGAAGCAACACTGACTTCGTCGCGCGAAGGCGAGATTGAAGCAGTTCAAGAAAAGCACAGGGTTTGAGGAGCTGACATGGCAAACGCAACAACCGCCGGTTCGGCCCCCCAAAGAGTTTCCCTCTCACGCGTTCTCGGCCCCGCCCATGTGTGGGCCCTGGGCGTTGGCATCGTGCTTGTGGGCGAATACACCGGCTGGAACTTCGCAGCCGACAAGGGCGGCTCGCTTGCCGCGCTCATCATCTGCTGGATGATCGGCCTTCTCTATACCTCAGTGGCCATGATCGACTCGGAGGTGACCTCGACGGTTGCCGCCGCCGGCGGCCAATATGCGCAGGCAAAGCACATCGTGGGGCCGCTGATGGCCTTCAACGTGGCGCTTTACCTGGTTTTTGCCTACACCATGCTCGAGGTGTCCAATGCCATTCTCATTGCTGACACGATCAAGTCATATGCCGGGGAAGGCTTTGGCGACTGGCACTACCGGGGCGTCATTGCGACGGTGATCGTTGTTCTGGCGACCCTGAACTACCGCGGCGTGCTGGTGACGCTCAACGTCAACTTCGTCATCACGGCACTTGCTTATCTGGCGATCATCGTCCTGTTCTTTTCGGTTCAGCCGTGGAGCCAGGGCGCGGTGCTGAAGCTGGGCGATATGGTAACGCCCGAGAACGCCCTGCCCTATGGCTGGATCGGCGTGGTTGCCGCCTTCCACTGGGGCGTGTGGTACTATCTGGGCATTGAGGGCACCACGCAGGCTGCCGAGGAAGTGCGTTCGCCATCCCGCTCGCTGCCTTACGGCACGATGGCGGGCATGATTACGCTGCTGATCGGCGCCAGCCTGACGTGGTATATCTGCGCCTCGCTGCTGCCCTGGCAGTATCTGGGCTACACCTACTTCCCGCTGCTTGACGCGGGCCGGATGACCGGCAGCAAGACGCTGGAATATATGATGTTCACTGCCACCATCCTGGCGGGCCTGGCCTCGGCCAATGGCTGCATCAACGATGCGGCGCGTTCGTGGTTCTCGCTGGGCCGCGACCGCTACCTGCCGACGTGGTTTTCCGCCGTGCATCCGAAATACCGGACACCTTACCGGTCCATCGTGTTCCTGGTGCCAATTGCCCTGGCCTTCGCGTTCATCGCAAACCTTGGCCAGGCAATCACCTTCTCGATCCTTTCGGGCGTTCTGCAATACACGTTCATGAGTGTGAACATCGTCATGTTCCGCAACAAGTGGCCGCTGGGCACGATCCGCCGGGGATTCACCCATCCGTTCCATCCGATCCCGGCGGTGGTGCTGTTCATCCTGTGCGTTGTGACGTTCTTCGCCATCTTCCTCGGATATGGCGCGCAGCTCACGGCCATGGTGGTGTTTTACATCCTGATGTCGCTGTGGTTCCATTTCTACCGGTACCAGTATGTCAGGCGCGGCGAGCAGTTCACCATGCCGTGGCCGAAGCCTGTGGGATACTGAGACTATCAATCCAGGGAATGGCCCGCCAGGTTGCGGGCCATTTTCATTGAGGGGCGTTGCATGTGGGGTATGGTGCTTGGACTGGTTGCGCTTGCGGTGCTTGGGGCGCGGCTGGTTTATGTTTTCCGCCGCAAGCAAAGGCAAAAAGCGGCAGCGACCGAATTCCTTTTCGCCGATGTCCTTGAGGTTGTTGAAAAGCCGGTTTTTGAACAGAGAGGGGCTGATGAATTCCCCCGGCTGTCTGGAACTTACCGTGGTTTTCCGGTTCAAATTTACCCCCTCGTTGATACCCTTGCGACACGGCGGCTGCCCGCCCTTTGGCTTATGGTGACGCTGCAGGACAAGCTGCCGGTGATAGCCCATTTTGACTTGATGATGCGCCCTGCGGGGCCCACGACATTCTCGAATTTCGATCATCTGCCCCATACTCTTGACCGCCAGGAAGGATTCCCCGAACAAGCGGTCATCCGCACCGACAATGCCGAAGGTGTGCTTCGCGCTTCGCTACTTGAGCCGCATCTTGAACCCTTCTTCGGGCCACGGGCCAAGGAGCTGCTCATTACCCAGAATGGCTTGCGCATCGTATGGCTGTTGGCGGAAGCGGAGCGGGTGCGCTACGGGGTTTTGCGGCAAGCCGAATTTGGACAGGTCCAGATCGAGGGTCAACTCGCGCGGGACATTCTGGACAGGCTAATCGCAATTCGCAAAGATGTTCTCGCATGGGAAAAGAAGAACGCATGACACCGGCACCGCGCAATCCCCGCCATGTGCTTCTTGCCGCCATTGTGCTGCCCGGATCGGGCCATGTGCTGCAAGGCCGGGCACCGCGCGGGCTCATGTTCCTGTTCTTCACCATCATCCTGGGCTGGGCCAGCAGCCATGTCATGCCGGAGACCGCCAGTTTCTTCGGACGCCATATCGGCGGGATTTTCATCTACGGAATGTCGGTCATCGACGCCTACAAGTGGTCAAAGTTGAAATGGGAAGTCTGGAAGCACGAAAAATCCCAGGACACGCCTTAACTTCCGCTTCAGCACGCGGCAAAAAATTCTGTATCATTGGCTGCCTCCCTGCGTTAAAAATCCTACGTTTTGACAATGGCGACAGGAGTTTTGATGAATGAATAAATGGCCCGTGCACGCGACCTGGAATGGCCCCATCGTGATGATCGGTTTTGGTTCCATCGGCCGGGGAAGCCTGCCGCTGATCCTGCGCCATATCGCCTGCGACAAGGCAAAGATCACGATTATAGACCCTTCGGCGACGTGGAGCCATTTGATCGAAAAGGAAGGCATTGCCTTCGTCAAGCAGTCCATCACCAAGCAAAACTACAAATCCATCCTGACACCGCTGCTGACTGCCGGTCCCGGACAGGCGCTGATCGTCAACCTCACGGTGGATGTGGGCTCCATCGACATCATCAAGCTGGCGCGCGAGACCAATTCCCTGTGCATCGATACGGTAAACGAGCCGTGGCCCGGATTCTATTACAACACCAAGCTCGATAACGCCGACCGCACGAACTACAAGGTGCGCGAAGACCTGCTGGAGGTGAAGCGCAAGCTCGGCGCCGGCCCGACGGCCGTTTCCTGCTGCGGGGCGAATCCCGGCATGGTGTCATGGCTGGTGAAGCAAGCCCTTCTGGATCTGGCCCGCGACATGAAGGTCGCTATCAAGGAACCCGCCACCCGCGAAGCCTGGGCGAAGCTCATGAAACGGTTGGGCGTAAAGGGCCTTCACATTGCCGAGCGCGACACGCAGCGTTCCAAGAATCCCAAACCGCTTGATGTCTTCATCAACACGTGGTCCGTGGACGGATTTGTTTCCGAAGGCCTGCAGCCCGCCGAGCTGGGCTGGGGCACCCATGAGAAAAAACTGCCCTACGATGGCAAGAAGCACAAGAAGGGCACAGGCGCTGCGATCTATCTCACGCGCGCCGGAGCTGATACGCGGGTGCGGAGCTGGGTTCCCACCGCTGGAGCGCATTTCGGCTTGCTCGTTACCCATAATGAGGCCATTTCCATATCCGATTATTTCACGGTGCGGGAGGGAAAGCGCGTTACTTACCGGCCGACCTGCCATTACGCCTACCATCCTTCCAATGATGCGGTGCTGTCGGTGCTTGAAATGTTCGGGGCGGGCGGCAGGCGGCAATCGGCTTCGCATATCCTTGAAGAGAAGGAGATCGTGGATGGCGGCGATGAACTCGGCGTGTTCCTCTATGGCCACAAGAAAAATGCCTATTGGTATGGCTCGCAGCTTTCCATTGAAGAGGCCCGGAAGCTTGCTCCCTATCAGAATGCAACTGGCATGCAGGTGACCTCGGCGGTGCTCGCAGGGCTTGTATGGGCCATCGAAAATCCCAAGGCCGGAATCGTCGAGACGGAGGAAATGGATTTCCGCCGTTGCCTTGAGATTCAAACACCTTATCTCGGGACTTTGCGTGGCGTTTACACGGACTGGACGCCGCTGCAGGGCCGCGGCGAGCTGTTTGAAGAGAAACTGGACCGACGCGACCCCTGGCAATTTTCGAACATTATTGTGCGGTAACAGAATGACGCCATGAATTTAGTTCGGACGCTCACTTTTCTTGTTGTCGGCAGCATGCTTGCCGCCGCTGCCTATGCAACGCCAAAACACGGCATTGCCGCGCATGGCGAGCCGGCCCTGGCGGCGGATTTCAAGAACCTGCCTTATGTGAACCCGGATGCGCCGCAGGGCGGTTCGTTGCGGCAGGCCATTACCGGCTCCTTCGACAGCCTTTCGCCGTTTATTGTGAAGGGCACGCCGGTGATGGGGGTTCGCACCTATGTGTTTGAAAGCCTGATGGGGCGCAACTGGGATGAGCCCTTTTCGCTCTATGGCCTGCTGGCGGAATCCATTGACGTCAGCGATGACCGCCAGACCTTTGCCTTCAAGATAAGGCCCGAGGCCAAATTCTCGGATGGCAAGCCGGTAACCGCGGCGGATGTGGTGTTCTCGGTGGAAATCCTGCGCGACAAGGGGCGGCCGAATTTCAAGAATTCCTATTCGAAGATCACCAGGATTGAAACACCGGATGATCATACGGTTATCTTTCACCAGGAAGTTGGCGACCGGGAATTGCCTTTGATCGTTGGCGTGATGCCGGTTATTCCTAAGCACGCGTGGGAAGGCAAAGCCTTTGACGAAAGCTCTCTCGATCCGATGATTGGTTCCGGCCCCTATGTGATCAGCGAGGTGAGAGCGGGGGAAAGCATCACCTACAAAAAGAATCCAGACTATTGGGGCAAGGGCCTGGCGCTTGGCAAAGGCCTGTGGAACTTCGAAACGGTGCGCTACGACTATTACCGGGATGCCAATGCGGCCTTCGAGGCTTTCAAGAAGGGCGAGGCAGACATCCGCACCGAGGGCGACCCGACGCGCTGGGCCACGGGCTATGATTTTCCGGCGGCAAAGGACGGCAAAGTCATACTCGAAAAAATCGAGCAACGTTCGCCGGCCCCGGCCAGCGGCTTTGCCTTCAACACCCGGCGCAAGATATTTGAGGATGCGCGGGTGCGCGAGGCGCTGATGATGGCCTTCGACTTCGAATGGGCCAATGCCAATTTGTTTTCAAATGCCTATCAGCGTACCTATGGCTATTATTCAGGGTCGGAACTTTCCTCCGAAGGCAAAGCCATTGACGAAGCCGAGAGGGCTGTTCTCGGCGCTGCCGCGGCAGGACTTCGCACCGACTTCCAAGATGGCAGCTATGCCCTGCCGGTAAGCGATGGTTCGGGCCGTGACCGCAAGACCCTCCGAAAAGCGGTTGCCCTTCTGAGTGAGGCAGGATGGAAGATCGGCGATGCGGGCCTGGTCGATGCGGCGGGGGAACCCTTCGCTTTTACGATTTCCATCCAGACCAAGGACCAGGAAAAGATCGCCCTGCACTATCAGCGTACGCTGCAGCAAATCGGCATCAAGGCCGAGGTTCGCATTGTGGATTCGGCACAATTCTCCAGCCTGCAGAAGACGTACGACTACGACATGATCCCGGCCACATGGTTCAACTCCCTGTCGCCCGGCAATGAGCAGAAATTCTATTTCGGCTCGGAAGGCAGAACCATCGAGGGCACGCGCAACTATCCCGGCGTTGCCGACCCGGCGGTGGACGCGGCCATAGCCGCCCTGCTCACCGCCAAGGGTGATGAAGAATTCACCGCGGCGGTGCGCGCCCTGGACCGGCTGCTTGTTTCCGGCTTTTATATCATTCCCTTCTATGATGCGGGCGGGCAATGGGTGGCCCGGTGGAACAGCATTGGCAGGCCAGAGAAACAGCCCCTGCCCGGCTTTGAAGCCACGACGCTGTGGCGCAATCCATGAAGGCAATTTCGGTTGACGTTATTTCAGACGTCATTTGCCCGTGGTGTTTCCTCGGCAAGCGGCGGCTTGACAAGGCCATCAACCTGCTTGAAGGCATCAAGGTTGAGGTAAACTGGCGGCCGTTTTTTCTTGATCCCACGATCCCTGCAGAAGGCATAAGCCGCAAGACATATCTGGAAAACAAGTTCGGGGCGGAACGGCTCAAGACCATCCATGATCCCATCCTGGCGGCGGGCAAGGAGGACGGCGTTCCCTATTCCTTCGAACGGATCACGCGCACGCCCAATACAATGGACGCGCACCGGCTTATCCGCTGGAGCCATGTGGGCGGCAAGCAGCATGATGTAAGCGAGCGTTTGTTCATGGCTTATTTCAGCCTGGGGCTGGATATCGGTGACCGTGCTGTATTGGTGAAGATTGCGGGTGAGGCCGGGATGGACTCATCCGAAGTTTCAGCGAAGCTTGAAAATGGTGCGGATGTTGATGCGGTGACTGCGGAAGTGGAGCAAGCCTACCGCATGGGCGTGACGGGGGTTCCCTGTTTCATCTTCGCGCAAAAGCAGGGCCTGATGGGGGCGCAGCCGGCGGAGGTTCTGGCCGATGCCATCGGCAAGCTTGCGGCCTAGCCGATGCAATTGTTTCAGATTCACCTGACGGACGAGATGCTCGACGATCTGCGGGCAAGGCTGCGCCAGACAAGATGGCCCGATCAACTTCCCGGCATCGGCTGGGAACAGGGCACCGAGCAGGACTGGTTGCGGCATCTCGTATCCTACTGGGCTGATACGTTCGATTGGCGGGCCTGGGAGCGGAAGCTTAACGTGCTGCAGCACTTCACCTGGGAAGGCATCCATTTCGTGCGCCAGCGCGCGGCATCCGGCCGGGGCGTGCCTCTGATCCTCACACACGGCTGGCCCAGCAGTTTTCTTGACTATATCGACATGCTTCCGATGCTGGAGGAGTTTGATGTGGTAGTGCCTTCCCTGCCCGGATATGGCTTCTCGCCGCGTCCACCCGAAACAGGCATCAATTACCGATACGTGGCCGAACGCTGGCACCGGCTGATGACCGGGCTTGGATATTCGCGCTATGGGGCGGGCGGTGGTGACTTCGGCGCCGGGGTCTCAACCTTTCTCGCCCTGGACCATCCTGAAGCGGTGATCGGCATCCATCTCACCACCCCGGAACTCACCCCCATGGTGGAGGACGCGGCGCTGTCGGATGAGGAGCGATCATATCTTGCGGTGAACCACGGCTGGGCGGCGGTGGAGCGGGGATACAGCGCAATACAATCGACCAAGCCACAGACCATCGGCTATGGGCTCAACGACTCGCCCGCAGGGCTCGCCGCCTATCTGGGCGAGAAGTGGCGTTCGTGGAGCGATGTGACGCCGCCGGACGATTTCCTCTGCGCCACGCTTACCCTCTATTGGGCCACGCAAACGATCACGTCGTCGATGCGCGATTATTGGGACAATCGCCGGTATCCGGTCGATCCCGCCTATGTCGCTACGCCCACGGCATTTGGCATCTTTGCGAACGAGACAGTCCCCGAGGGCGAGCCGCCGCGCGCATATCTGGAGCGCCTCTACAATGTCAGGCGCTGGACGGTTTTTCCGCAGGGCGGGCACTTTGCCCCGGTTGAGCAACCGGCAGCCGTTGCCGGAGATCTTTCGGCCTTCTTCCGCGACCTGATCAGCCGATGACAAGTTTGATGGCGTAGCCGACACTTGACACGACAAGCACGCCGGCCAGCCAGAGGCCGGCAAACCATAAGAGCCTGCGGCCCATCAGTGATAGCCCTCGTGCGGATCGACCTTGCCGCGGAAGACCCAGTAGGAATAGGCGGTGTAGGCGAGGATCAGCGGCATCAAGATCAATGCACCGACGAGCAGGAAGCCGAGGCTCTTATCGGGGGCGGCGGCATCCCAGATCGAAAGCGAGGGCGGAACGATATAGGGATAGAAGCTGATGCCCAGGCCGACGAAGCACAGGATGAAGAGCCCGAGGGACGAGAAGAAGGGGCGGTAATCGCGCTTGTCGCGCAGCCCCGTGTAAAGGCCATAAATGCAGACTAGAACCAGCAGGGGCACGATGGCGCTGAAGAGCATGGCGGGCCAGGCAAACCAGCGGGCGAAGTAGATGGGCTCCAGGAACGGGGTCCAGAGGCTTACGGCGCCGATGAGGGCAATGGTGGCGGCACCTGTGGCCCAGGCCTGCTGGCGTGATGTTTCCTGCAGCTCGCCTTCGGTTTTCATAACCAGCCAGGTGGCCCCCAACAGGGCATAGCCCATGACCAAGGCAATGCCCGTGAGCACGGTGAAGGGCGAGACCCAATCCCACCAGCCGCCGGCGTAGGCGCGGTTGACCACAGGAATGCCCTGCACCAGCGCGCCAAGAGCCATGCCTTGAGCGAAGGTGGCAATCAGGGAGCCGCCACTGAAGGCCCAGTCCCAGAGGAACTGGCCGCGCTTGGTGCGCCAGCGGAATTCAAAGGCCACGCCGCGCAGGACAAGGCCAATCAGCATGGCGATAAGCGGCGCATAGAGGGCTGGCAGCACGGTGGCAAAGGCCAGCGGGAACACCGCCATCAGGCCGATGCCGCCCAGCACCAGCCAGGTTTCATTGCCATCCCAGACGGGGGCGACGGAATTCATCATCACGTCGCGGTCATGACTGTTTTTGGCAAGGGGAAACAACATGCCGACGCCGAGATCGAAACCATCGAGGGCCACGTAAGCTAGAACCGCGAAGGCGATGAGGCCGGCCCAGATGAAGGGAAGATCGATTGCCATCATGCTCTCCTATTCGCCTGCCTTGAGGGCGGGGCCGGGATTGATGCCCGCGGCGTGGCTCGGGCCATGCATTTCCGGATCAACCCTGTCGGGTGATTTTGAGCAGAGACGGAGGATGTAAAACACCCCTGCCCCGAAGACGAAGAAATAGACGATGATGAAGGCCACCAGTGATGTGGCAACGGCGGGGGCGGCAATGGGGGACGCCGACTGGGCCGTGGTGAGGAGGCCGTAGACTGTATAGGGCTGGCGGCCCACTTCGGTGGTTATCCAGCCCGCGAGCACGGCCACGAAGCCTGATGGCGTCATAAGCAACGCTACCCTATGCAGCCAGCGGTCCTCATAAAGCTTTCCCTTTTGCAGACGGCGCAGCAAGCTCCACAGGCCGATTCCCAGCATGGCAAAGCCAATGCCCACCATCACACGGAAGGACCAGAAAACGATTTCGGCGGGCGGGCGCTGGTCCTTGGGGAAGGCCTTGAGGCCTTTGACTTCGCCATCCGCACGGTGAGTCAAGAGCAGCGATCCCCATTTCGGAATGGCTAGCTGGTAGCGGGTGACTTCTGCTTCATCGTCAGGCACGCCAAAGAGGATGAGCGGCGCGCCGGTCTGAGTTTCATAGTGTCCTTCCATGGCGGCGATCTTGGCAGGCTGATATTCAAGCGTGTTGAGGCCGTGCTGGTCACCGGCAAAAATCTGGATGGGCGCCACGAGAGCTGCCATCCACATGGCCATGGAGAACATCACGCGGGCGCCGCGCGAGGTGGTGTCTTTCAGCAAATGCCAAGCGCCGATTCCGCCTACAACAAAGGCGGTGGTCAAATAGGCGGCAAGCACCATATGCACGAAGCGGTAGGGGAACGACGGATTGAAGATCACGGCCCACCAATCTTCCGGCACGAATTGCCCCGCGGCGTTAATCGAGAAGCCTGCCGGCGTTTGCATCCAGCTATTCGCCGACAGAATCCAGGTGGCCGATATCAGCGTGCCGACGGCCACCATGAGGGTTGCGAAGAAATGCAGGCCGGCGCCGACGCGTTTTTCGCCAAAGAGCATCACGCCGAGAAAACCTGCTTCGAGGAAGAAGGCTGAGAGGACCTCGTAGCCCATCAAGGGGCCGATCACGGCTCCGGCCTTGTCGGAAAACACGCTCCAGTTGGTGCCGAACTGGTAGGCCATGACGATGCCGGAGACAACGCCCATGCCGAACGCTACAGCGAAGATCTTTTTCCAAAAATTGAAGAGGTCATGGTAGACTTTTTCCTTCTTCCACAGCCACAGACCTTCCAGAACAGCGAGATAGCTTGCAAGCCCGATGGAAAAGGCGGGGAAGATAATGTGGAACGACATGGTGAATGCAAATTGCATCCGGGCGAGAGTCAGCGCATCGAAATCAAAAAACATTCAACACCTCTGCTGGAGAGTATAGATGATCAGGCGGCCAGCTTCACCAGATTCTGCATGATCTGGCGGGTGCCCTTCAGGCGCTCTTCCGGGGTTTTCCAGGTGCGCAGGATGACCAGTTTCATGTCGGGCCGGAGCTTTGCGAGAGTCCCCTGCCCGGCGATCCACTGCACAAGCGCGGCGGGATTGGGGAAAGTGTCCTTGCGGAAGCCCAGCACCACGCCCTTTGGCCCGGCATCAACGTTGGACACATTGGCGGCGCGGCAAAGGAGCTTGATGGAGACCACCTCGATGAGATGCTGCACCTCTTCCGGCGGGCGGCCGAAACGGTCATGCAGTTCGGCGCCAAAGGCTTCGAGATCGGATTGCTCCTGAAGATCGGCAAGCCTGCGGTAGAGGCCGAGACGCACCTGCAGGTCGGAGACAAATTTTTCCGGGATGAGCACCGAGGTTCCGACATTGATTTGCGGCGACCAGGTGCCTTCCGTTTCTTCCATTTCGCCGCCGGAGCGCATCTTGATGACGGCTTCTTCCAGCATGGTTTGATAGAGTTCGTAGCCCACTTCCTTGATATTGCCGGATTGCTCTTCGCCGAGAAGATTTCCGGAGCCACGGATATCGAGATCATGGCTGGCAAGTGTGAAGCCCGCGCCGAGGGAATCGAGGGATTGCAGGACTTTCAAGCGGCGATCGGCAGTTTCGGTCAGCACGCGGTTTGGCGGGGTGGTGAAGAGCGAATAGGCGCGATGCTTAGAGCGGCCGACGCGGCCACGCAACTGATAGAGCTGGGCCAGGCCGAACATGTCGGCGCGGTGAACGATCAGGGTGTTGGCGGTGGGAATGTCGAGCCCTGATTCCACGATTGTGGTGGAGAGCAGCACATCGAATTTCCGGTCATAGAAGCCGGACATGATGTCTTCCAGTTCGGTAGGCGCCATGCGGCCATGGGCGGTGCGGAATTTTATCTCCGGGATATTCTCGCGTAGGAACTCACCCATTTCGGTGAGATCGGTGATGCGCGGGACGACATAGAAACTCTGACCGCCGCGGAAATGTTCGCGCAGCAGGGATTCGCGGATGATCACGGGATCGAAGGGCGAGATATAGGTACGCACCGCGAGGCGGTCCAGGGGCGGCGTGGTGATCAGCGAAAGTTCACGCACGCCAGAGAGCGCCAATTGCAGGGTGCGGGGAATGGGTGTGGCAGTGAGCGTCAACACATGGACATTGGCTCGCAGTTCCTTGAGGCGCTCCTTGTGCTTCACGCCGAAGTGCTGCTCCTCATCAATGATGAGCAGGCCGAGATCACGGAACTTGATGTTGCCGGTGAGCAGCGCGTGGGTGCCGATGACGATATCAATGTCGCCCGCCTCCAGTCCCGCTTTCACCGCGTCAATTTGCTTGCGGCCAACAAGCCGTGAGGCCTGGGCCAGGCGCAGCGGCAGGCCTTTGAAGCGTTCGGTGAAGGTGGCGTAGTGCTGGCGGGCCAGAAGCGTTGTCGGCACCACGACGGCCACCTGCTTGCCATTCATGGCGGCGATGAAGGCGGTGCGCAGTGCCACCTCGGTTTTGCCAAAGCCCACGTCGCCGCATATGAGCCGGTCCATGGGGCGGCCCTTCTGCAGGTCGTTCAAAACGGCTTCAATGGCTGTCAACTGGTCTTCGGTTTCTTCGTAGGGGAAGCGGGCGCAGAACTCATCGAAGGCGCCATCGGGCGGGGGCAGGATATCGCCGGCCTTGAGTTCGCGGGCCGCCGCCGTCTTGATCAGGTCCTCGGCGATTTCGCGGATGCGTTCCTTGAGGCGAGCCTTCTTGGCCTGCCAGGCGCCGCCGCCGAGCCTATCGAGCTGCGTACCATTGTCTTCAGCGCCGTAGCGGGTGAGCAGTTCGATATTTTCAACGGGCAGGAAAAGCCGGTCATTGCCGGCATAGATCAGCAGCAGGCAATCATGGGGGGCGCCCTGCACTTCAATGGTCTTCAGGCCTTCGAAGCGGCCAATGCCATGATCGACATGGACGACAAGATCACCCGCTGAAAGCGAAGACAGCTCCGAGAGGAAGTCAGCGGCCTTGCGGTTCTTGCGGGCCTTGCGGATCAGGCGGTCACCGAGGATATCCTGTTCGGCGATGACGGCGAGGTCACTGGTTTCGAAGCCTTCCTCAAGGCCGAGGACGACAAGGCTGACGATGGACTTATCGCGGGTGCCGGCGTCGGCCCAGGTTGTGGCGCTGGCCAGCGGGGCCAGCTCATGGTCCTTCAGGATGGTGTGCAGGCGCTCCTGGGAGCCTTCGGTCCAACTGGCGATCAGCACGCGCTTGCCGGATTTGCGCAGGTCTTCGGTATGAATTTTTACGGCGTCATAGATGCTTGAACCGGTTTGGGTGCGCTCGGCGGCGAAGCTGCGGCCGCGCCTGCCGCCAAATGAAATGCTGGCGGAGTCCGGGCTTTCGAAGGCGGAGAGTGCAAGGCTCGTGCGGTCGGCGATAAGCTGTTTCCATTCCGCTTCGCTGATGTAGAGTCTTTCGCTGCTTAACGGCTTATAGGGGGCCGCGCCGAAAGAACCCTTTTCGCGGGCCTCGCGCCTTGCGTCATAAAACTCGGCGACCTGCTCGTGGCGGGCGAGCATGGATTCATCGGCGGAGTGGTCGAGGGAAATGGGCGAGCCTGGCAAATAATCCAGCAGGGTTTCGAGATGGTCATGGAACAAGGGCAGCCAATGCTCCATGCCCTGATAGCGCCGGCCATTGGTCACCGATTCATAGAGCGGGTCATTTAGGTCGAGGCCGCCAAAGGCTGCGGCATAGCTGGTGCGGAAACGGCCGATGGCCTCCGGCGACAGCAAAACTTCATTGGCGAGGTTCAGCGTCAGGTTTCGCAGGGTTACATTGGAGCGCTGGGTCTGGGCATCAAATTCGCGGATCGATTCCAGCGTATCGCCGAAGAAATCGAGCCTGACTGGATTTTCCGATCCAGGCGGGAAGATATCGATGATGCCGCCGCGCACGGCGAAATCGCCGGGGTCAACCACGGTGCCGACGCGCGAGAAGCCATTACCGCCGAGGAAGGCCTGCAGCGTATCGCTCTTCACGCGGTTACCCGGGGCTGCCGAGAATGAGGATTTGGCAATGGTCTCACGGGGCACGACGCGCTGGAGGGCGGCATTCACCGTTGCGAGAACCAGACGAGGCTTTCCGGTTGGCTGGTTCAATTGGGTGAGGGTTGAAAGCCTTCTCGCCAAGGTATCGGCGGAGGGCGAGACGCGGTCATAGGGCAGGCAATCCCAGGCGGGGAAACGCAGGACTTCGAGGTCGGGCGCGAAATAGGCGATCTGCTCCGCAAGGGTGGAGAGGCGCTGGTCATCCACACAGATGTGGAGCAGCGGCACGTCGGCCATGTGCCTGGCAAGCTGCGGCAAGAGCATTGCGTCAAGGCCCTGGGGCACTCCCGAGAGCGGGATACGGCTGGAAAGCTTCAGGCGCGGCGTGAGCTTTGAAAGATCAATCATGGGCGAAACTTGAGGAGTTCGGGCAGCAGCACATTGCTGAGGGTTGCAGGCACGGGGGCCTCGCCGGTAACCCAGGAGAGAAGTTCCTGATCGGGCAGTTCAATGATGTCTTCAAAGGCACTCAGTTCGCTTTCGGTCATGGTGGGCAGCCGGGCTTTGGCGAAGCCCCCCATCAGCAGGTCCATTTCCCGGATGCCACGGTGGCTGCTGCGCCATAGAAGACGTTTCCGGCGCAATTCAATGGGCTCAGCTGGGTATGTCATTGCTGCCTGATTAGCCGCTTCTGCACTTGCGCTGCAACACCTTACCCAACAAAATGGCGCCATGCGTCCTTCTGTTCTCAACCCCCTCTTTGCAAGCGCCTCGGGCATCAAGGGCATTGGCCAGAAGCTTGACAAGGTTCTGGCGCAATTCCTGCGGGGCGACGCTTCGGCACCCACCCGCATTGTCGATCTGCTGTTTCATTTGCCCAGCGGCGTTGTCGACCGGCGCTTTCGCCCGAAGATCGCAGACCTGCCCAAGGAGGGCATTGTCACTATTGAGGTGAAGGTGGGACGCCACACGCCGCCGCCGCCTTTCAACAAGCGGCTGCCCTACCGGGTGGAGGTTTCCGATGAAACAGGATCGCTGACCCTGGTGTTTTTTCATGCCTTTTCTGAGCATTTGCAGCGCAGCCTGCCGGAGGGCGAAACGCGGTTTATTTCGGGCGAGATCAGCTGGTATGGCGAGGAGCCCCAGATTGCCCATCCGGATCATATCCTGACGGAAGAAGACTTCAGCCGCATGCCGCTGATTGAGCCGGTTTATCCGCTCACGGCGGGGCTCTCGCCAAAGATTCTGGGACGGGCGATCCGTTCGGCGCTGGAGCGGTTGCCTGAACTGGCGGAGTGGCAGGATGCGGCCTGGAAGAAAAAACACGGCTGGGCGGATTTTTCAGCGGCGTTAAAATCGTTGCACAGTCCGCAGGTCAGCGAAGCGCCGTCGATCACTTCGCCAACACGTTTAAGGCTGGCCTATGATGAGCTTCTTGCAAACCAGTTGGCGCTAAGCCTCGTGCGCGGCCACATGAAGCGGGCGGCGGGCAGAAGCTTTGTGGGCGATGGTGCGCGGCAGGCCAAAATCATTGGTGCCCTGCCCTACAAGCTGACCAGCGGACAGACCTTTGCCAATGCGGAAATCCAGGCCGACATGACTTCGCCGGCGCGGATGCTGCGCCTGCTGCAGGGTGATGTGGGATCGGGGAAAACCATCGTGGCGTTGCTTGCGCTTGCGACCGCGGTTGAATGCGGGGCGCAGGGCACCTTCATGGTTCCCACGGAAATCCTGGCGCGGCAGCATCTTGCGTCTCTCACGCCGCTTTGTTCGGCTGCCGGGATTTCCATTGCGGTTCTCACGGGCCGTGAAAAGGGCAAGCTGCGGGAAGATATTCTGGAGCGCCTCGCAGCGGGCAAGATTGATATTCTGATCGGCACCCATGCGCTGTTTCAGGAAGAGGTTGAATTCAAGAATCTTGGCCTGGTGGTGATCGATGAGCAGCACCGCTTCGGGGTGCATCAGCGGCTTGCCCTGCAGGCGAAGGCGGGAAGTGCCACGGAACTTCTCGTCATGACCGCCACGCCTATTCCCCGCACGCTGGCGCTCACTGTCTATGGTGACATGGATGTGTCCAAGCTCACGGAAAAGCCTGCCGGGCGTCTTCCGATTGATACACGCGTGCTGCCGCTGGAGCGCATGGATGAAGTGGTGGCGGGGTTGGGCCGCAGCATCAGAAACGGCCAGCGGGCCTATTGGGTTTGCCCGCTGGTGGAGGAAAGCGAGCTCGTCGATCTAGCGGCGGCGGAGGACCGCTTCAAACATCTTGAGCAGAAATTTCCGGGGCGGGTCGGATTGATTCACGGGCGGCTTAAGGGACCAGCCAAAGATTCGGTCATGGCGGATTTCAAATCCGGGGCTCTGGATATTCTGGTTTCCACTACGGTGATTGAAGTAGGCGTTGATGTGCCGGAAGCCTCGATCATGGTGATTGAGAACGCCGAGCGCTTTGGGCTTGCGCAGCTTCACCAGTTGCGCGGGCGGGTGGGCCGGGGTGCTGCGAAGTCAACCTGCCTGCTGTTGTATCAGGAGCCTCTTGGTGAGACGGCCAAAGCGCGGCTCACCATCATGCGCGAAACAGAGGATGGTTTCCGGATTGCAGAGGAAGATCTGCGTTTGCGTGGGGCCGGTGAAATGCTGGGAACGCAGCAGGCGGGGCTTCCCCTCTTCCGCATTGCCGATCTTTCGGCGCATGGCGACTTGCTGGCGGCGGCGCGCGATGATGCGGCGCTGATTTTAGCGCGCGATGCGGAGCTGAAATCGGCTCGCGGCGAGGCGCTGCGCACCCTGCTCTATCTCTTCGAGCGTGATGAAGCGGTCAAGTTGCTTTCCGCCGGGTGAGCTTTTTGCGGGCCGGCTTGCTGGCCAGCTCCATTTCGGTTTCAGGGGCAAGCGGCCCATCGGGAAACACCAGGCCCATGGAGATGACAAGCTTCAGGGCATCCTCAACAGTTGTGTCGAGAACCACAACATCAGCGACATCGCAAAAGAAGACGTAGCCGCCGGTGGGGTTGGGTGTCGTTGACACATAGGCGGCATACATTTGCCGGCCCTTCTCAAGGCCTATCATCGCGCCATCAATCTCGCGCGAGATGAAGGCCAAGGTCCAAATTCCGTGGCGCGGCCATTCGACTAAACAAGCCTTCTGGAACGAAGTACCCTTTTGCAGGAACAGGGTTTCGAAAATCTGTTTCGAACCCTTGTAGATGGAGCGCACCACGGGGGTGCGGTTGAGCACGTTGTCCCACAGGCCAATCAGGGTGCGGCCAACCAAATTGGCGGCAAGGGCACCGACAATGGTGATGGTGATGAGAGCAAAGATCAGGCCAAAGCCCGGAACCCTGAAGGGCAAATAGGTGTCGGGGTTGTAATAGGCTGGAATATAGGGCTTCAGCCAGGCGTCGAATATGTTGACGAACCAGAGGGTGGCCCAGATGGTGATGGCGATGGGGGCGGTGATGGCGAGGCCGGTGAAAAAATAGGCCCTGAGCCGTCCCAGGAAAGGAACGCGCTGTGCTGGTGATACCGGGGGTTTTTTGCCGTTTGAACTTGCCATTGTCCGTTGTAAATCGCATGAACGGCCTTGGAATTGCAAGGGTTAGACGAAAATTGGACGTTCGGCGGTTAATTTACCTCGGCATCGGCTGGCTGAGCCTTGGCATGGCGGTTGCCGGCATCATTCTGCCCATCCTGCCGACCACGCCCATGCTGCTTGTGGCCGTCTGGGCCTTCGGCAAGTCATCACCGGAACTTGCTGAAAGAATCCGCAATCACCGGGTTTGCGGCCCGCCAGTGCGGGACTGGCAGGATCATGGGGTGATTTCGACCAAGGCCAAAATTCTGGCCATTGCCATCATGACTCTCATGGGAAGCTGGCTTTGGGTTTATGGCAACCTGCCGATGTGGCTCACCTTGCTCATCATTGCCGTCATGGCGGGCACGGGCGTCTTTGTGGGAAGCCGTCCGGGCGCTCCAGGTTAGGCGTTATTCCGGGATGGCGTTGCGGTCCACCGGATACTCATCGGCAAACACCCGGGCGCGGGCTTCCGCCTCGAGCCTTTCTTCTTCCGTGGCATGCGAATTGAGCTCGTTGTAGCGGTCATAAATCGACGGGTATTCCGATGGCGTGGTGGACTGGGTGGCGAGGATGTACCACATCAGGCCCCGCGTCCGGTCCTTCTGCACAAGCTTGCCATCCCAGTAGAGATCGCCGAGATAAGCTTCCGACAGGGGATGGCGCTTTCTGGCGGCGGTGATCAGCCATTTCAATCCCTGCTGCGGATTCTTCTTTACGCCCTGGCCTCCGATATTCATCAAGCCCAGCGAATATTGCGCGCCGGGATGACCGTAGGTGGAAGCTATCCTCAAATAGCTTCGGGCGGCCACCTTATAGTTGGCCTTGATGCCGGCATCGGCAATGCCGACGCGGTAGTAATCGGCCACGCGCAATTGCGCGTCCACCATGATGCGCAGCCGGTTCTGGTCACGTTCGTCGGGATCATAGGTATCGGCCACCCGCGAATAGTAGGAGAAGGCCGTGGCATCATCGCGCGGAACGCCGCGGCCGGTGCTGTAGATATGGCCGAGGAACCAGTCGGCAACGATGTTGCCTTCCTCCGAAGCTCTTCGGAAAAACTTGATTGCAGTATCGTAGTTTCCCTTTTTGTAGGCCTTCTTGGCCTTCTTCAGGTCGTCGGTCCAGAACGGGAGGTTGAGATCGGGCAGATTGATCGTAGGGGCCGCGGGCATGTAGGAGAAGAACCCGGCTTCGACTTCTTGAGCGCGGGCCACCGGCGACAAGCCAAGCAGGAGCACGGCCAGAAGTGCGAATGCCGCACTCCTGACGGAGCGTGAAGCTGCCTTCACAAGCGCGCTAAATGTCGGCGTAGCAAACACCTTCAGCACTTCCTCCGGGATGGGTTACGGCACCTGAAACAGCGGGGCCTACCTGTTGGGCATATTTCCATAAAGCGCCAGACCCATAGCCGTGGTCCTTGGGCTTCCAGCTCTTCTTGCGGGTGGCGAATTCGGCATCGCTCACGTCGCATGTAAGCGTGCCCTCAATGGCATCAAGGGTGATCATGTCGCCATCCTTGATCAGCGCGATCGGCCCACCCAATTGCGCTTCGGGGCCAACATGGCCGACGCAGAAGCCGCGGGTGGCGCCGGAGAAACGGCCATCGGTGATGAGCGCCATTTTCTCGCCCATGCCCTGGCCGTAAAGCGCAGCGGTTGTTGACAGCATTTCGCGCATGCCGGGTCCGCCGCGCGGGCCTTCGTAACGGATGACGAGAACCTCGCCTTCCTTGTATTTCTTGTGGGTGACGGCTTCGAAGCAACGCTCTTCGGAATCAAAGCAGCGGGCGGGACCGGTGAAGGTCAGGTGCTTCATGCCCGCCACCTTCACGATGGCGCCTTCGGGAGCGAGATTTCCGCGCAAGCCGACAACGCCGCCGGTTTTGGTGATGGGCTTGTTGGCGGGATAGACCACGTCCTGGTCGGGGTTCCATTTTACCGAGGCCATGTTCTCGGCAATGGTGCGTCCGGTCACCGTCAGGCAATCGCCATGAAGGAAGCCATGGTCAAGCAGGGTTTTCATCAGCAGCGGAATGCCGCCGGCCTCGAACATGTCCTTGGCCACGTATTTGCCGCCGGGCTTGAGATCGGCGATGTAGGGCGTCTTCTTGAATATCTCGGCAACGTCGAAGAGATCGAACTTGATGCCGCATTCGTGGGCGATGGCCGGCAAGTGCAAAGCTGCGTTGGTGGAGCCGCCGGAAGCGGCCACAACGGTTGCGGCGTTTTCCAGGGCCTTCAAGGTGACGATGTCACGCGGGCGAATATTGCGGGCGATCAATTCCATCACCTTTTCGCCGGAGGTGAAGCAGAAGGTATCGCGGATTTCGTAAGGGGCCGGCGCGCCGCAGGAGTAAGGCAGGGCAAGGCCGATGGCCTCGGCCACGGTTGCCATGGTGTTGGCGGTGAACTGGGCCCCACAGGAGCCCGCTGACGGGCATGCGACCTGTTCCAGCGTATGGAGGTCGGCATCGGACATAGCGCCGACACTGTGCTTGCCCACGGCTTCAAACACGTCCTGCACGGTGACGGGCCGACCCTTGAAGGTGCCGGGGAGGATTGAGCCGCCGTAGATGAACACGGACGGCACATTGAGGCGGACCATGGCCATCATCATGCCGGGCAAGGACTTGTCGCAGCCGGCAAGGCCCACGAGCGCGTCGTAGCAATGGCCGCGCATGGTGAGTTCAACCGAGTCGGCGATGCATTCGCGCGAGACCAGCGAGGCTTTCATGCCCTGGTGGCCCATGGCGATGCCATCGGTGACGGTGATGGTGCAGAATTCGCGGGGGGTGCCGCTGGCGGCGGCGACGCCGCGCTTGACCGACTGGGCCTGGCGCATCAGGGAAATGTTGCACGGCGCTGCCTCATTCCAGCAACTGGCGACGCCAACGAGGGGCTGGTTAATCTGCTGCTCATTCAGGCCCATGGCATAGAGGTAAGACCGATGCGGGGCGCGCTGGGGCCCAACGGTTACATGGCGGCTCGGGAGCCTGGATTTTGAAATGACGGTAGCGTCCATAATGATGTCCTGTGTCAGCGTTTTTGTTTTATTCTTGATAACGACGGCACAGCTTTCAGTCCTTCCTTCTCAAACAAACGGCGGCCTTACTTCCCGACCACCATTTTCCTGGTGATCAAGAGCAACCCCGCCCAATATTTCCCAGAAGCCCCTTAAGCTCTGATTCCACAGGTCTCAGCCCTGTGAATTGTGACGGTAAGGGGCAATTTGGGCGGATGAAAGGTTCATTGTGGCGCAAAAATGCGGCAGCTGCACAATTCAGGGGCCTGTGGCATTTCGGCAACAAACGCGTGTTAACCGTGATTTAAAGGCCTAAAATGGCTGTTTCCGATTAGAGCATGGCGTGGCAGATTAGCAACTATGGCAGATTCTCTAAAAAATGCAGGGGAACATATTCGCCCTGAATGCGTATCTCGCCCCAAATTGGCGAGACTCGCCCATGCGTTCGGCCCCGGTGCCGCCTGATGGAGATCGAGGCCGTTTATTTTGATGGGGAAACGGCCAGGGATAACAAGGTTGTTGCTCGACTTGAACCGTCGGGCCTTGTCTTTTCAGGCGAAGACGTTCCCGCCCAGAGGTGGGGTCTACCGGGACTTACGGCCATTGATCCGCCGCGCCCCGGCCAGCCTCTAAGACTTGCCCATCGGAGGCGGCCAGGGATGCGGCTCATCATTAGCGACCAAGGATTTATTGAATACATTTTGATCCAGGCTCCACATCTCAAAGAAGGATCCAATCGCAAGCGGGCCTTGCGCCTGTTCCTGTGGATTGGCGGCGGGCTCAGCATCATGGCTGGCCTGATCTATCTCACACTCAATTTTGCGCCGCAGAGACTGGCGGTGCTGCTGCCTGATGCATGGAGCAAGCGGGTGGGCGAGCAGATGGAGGCCTCGCTCGTTGGAAACGCAAAAATTTGCCAGACTCCCAGCGGCGCCAAGGCCATCGCGGCGATGCTGACAACTCTTGCGCAGGGTAATCCGGACATTCCGCCGCTTCGCGTGCGCGTCTATGACATTCCCATCATGAATGCCTTTGCCCTGCCCGGCGGGCATGTCGTTCTGACGCGCGGGCTCTTGCGAGAAGCTTCCGATCCGGGCGAAGTGGCCGGGGTTCTGGCCCACGAGATTGGCCATGTGTCGCATCACCATCCGGAGGCGCAAATGATCCGCATTGCCGGCATGCAGGTGCTGATCAGCGTGGCGACAGGAACATCGGGGGGAAACGATGCCGGCTCACTAGCGGGGCTTGCCGCCATTCTGAAATCCAGCCGCGACGCAGAGCGCGAGGCGGACGCCTATGCGGTTGCGATGCTCACTGCGGCGCGCCTTGATCCGATGGCGCTGAAACATTTCCTTGAGAAAATTCTAGAGGAAGAAGGCAGGTTCTCCGGTAGGATACTTTCGAATTTGGGAACGGTGTTTTCCACCCATCCGGTTACGACGGAACGCATTGCCCAGATCGAACCATTGCCTGACGGCGTTGCGCTGAGGCCTCCGCTGTCTGACGCGCAGTGGAAAGATTTGAAAGCGATTTGCGGATAACTACTTCTTCATATCCAATGTGCGCTCCTCGTGGGCAACGAACCACTCCACCATTTCGGTCCATATCGATTCCGCCAGGGCGGGATCAAGATGGTGGGCGCGGGCCAGAACCCGGGCGCGGTCAACGACATAATCGATACGGGCGGGAACACGGGCCGGAATGCCTTCTGCATGTTTCACGGCAATGATCGCCTCAACCAGGCGCTGGCGCTCGGCCAGAAGCTTGATGAGCTTTTCATCGACCACGTCGATTTCCTGGCGGAGGTCCGCGATGCCCGCTTTTTTCAATACTGAACTCATGCCTCACGGATTGGACTGGGCGGAAACAAAAATGAATGTGTCGAAGCGCCGCGTCAATGGGCCAGAATTACTTTCTTGCGCGGTTCGGGCACCACCACCCAAGGCCTACTTCCGCTCAAGCCACGGGCGGTGGTGATGGCTGTAGCGCTGCCCTCTATGACGATGGCGTGGGATCCCATGCGCCAGACATCAAAGCGGTCGATTCGCATCGGCACGGATTTGCAGGCCCCGCGCAAGGGATAGGCGGCGATAATGATGTCGAGGCCCGTACAGGCGGGTTGCACCCCTTCCCCATCCAGAAAGTAGCCGATCACCTTGCCTTTGATTTCACTGCGGCAGGAACGGCCCTCGCATGCCCATCCGGTCCGGGCAGCCGCCTGCTTGAAGGGGATCTCCTCGCCATTGGCTTGCAACCATTTTTCGGCGGCAAAGCGGCCCCTATGCTGGTTGGCAAATACCAGTTCGCCGGTTCCATTGCGGAACGCCGTATTGGCGGCGGTGCGTTCAATCAGGAGGTCGGGGAAACGGTTGAACTGCGCCAGCCCAAATCCAACGATCAAAAGGGCGCCGCCCGCATATTTGGCCTGGCGGCTGGCCAGGCACAGAATTGAGGCGCCAAGGGCCAGGACAATGGCACTTGCGAGTGGCACCTGGGGAATGACACGCTGGGCGCCGGGCAAAGCCGCCACATGGTCGGAGATACTGAGCACCATCTCCAATCCTTTGCCCAGCACTGCGAGCGGCCAGCCTTCAAGACCCAAGGGCATCAGCACGACACTCAGCACGGCAAAAGGCATCACGGCGAGGCTGATCACCGGGATGGCCAAGCCATTGGCCAGAACGCCGTAGGGCGCCAGCCTGCCGAAGTGATAGGCGGCGGGAATGGAGGAGAAGCTGCCGGCGATCAGTGTGGTGAGTATTGAGGCCAGCGCGATCATGTAGAGCTTACGCGCATAGTAAATCTTCCGGCTTTCGATCCGGTATTCCTGCTCCGGCCTGGGCCGGTTCCAATATTCAAAAAATGCCGCAAGGCCCATGACCGCCATGAAGGACATCTGGAAGCTTGCCTGAACGGCTGACTCCGGTTGCAGGATGAGAATGAGCAAGGCCGCCAGTGCCAAGTTGCGGAGCGAGATGGCGGGCCTATCCACGATGATGGCCAGGAAGACGACGGCGAGCATGATGTAAGAGCGCTGGGTTGCGGCGCCTGACCCGGCCAGCAGCATATAGGCAAAACCAAAGGCCAGAGCCGCCGCTGCGGCCCATTTCTTGATCGGCCATTGCTGGGCGATTGTGGGGAACAGCGCCAGAAAGGCCCGGACGATCCAGAATACGCCGCCTGCGGCCAATGACATGTGCAATCCGGAAATTGAAAGTATATGAGCAAGCCCTGAAATTTGCAGGCTCTTGTTGACGTCCTTGGGGATCGACGCCCTTTCGCCGGTAATCATGGCTTCGGCAAAGGCAGCAATGGTTCCCTGCAAATGCTGGCGAATGCGGCTTCCAATGTCCTGACGCAAATTGTGCAATGTGCCCGAGAGCCACAGAGAGGGCGATGAGGTGCTGCCAAGCAAATCTATTTTCGAGGTGATGCGGCCGGTGCCGCCGATGCCTTCAAAATATTGCTGCCTCCCGTAGTCGAAGCCGCCGGGCATGGTTGGCGAAGCGATGGGAGCAAGCCTGGCCTTGAAGGCGATCCGCGCGCCAATTGCCGGTTCGCCATTTTTGAGCGAATTCGAAAGGCGTAAGCGCCGCGGCAACTGCGCCGTGGTCATGCCTTCGATTTTATCGGGCTGGAGAATGATGGTGGCGCGCCGTTCGGAAGCGCGCTCCACATCATGCACAACTCCGCTCACGACAATTTCACCGGTCGTTGCTTTCAGCAACGGCGTTGCAATGAGTTCAGCACGGGTTTTCGCCAGCACGAATCCGCTGAGCAGGATTGCCAGAAGGAGCATTCCCATGCGGCCGCGGGCTTTCCAGAACAGCAGGATGGCCGCGAGCATAAAGAAACTGGTGACCGGCAGTGCGGGTTCCTGCGGCAAGGCAAAATAGGTCCAGATGCCGAAGGTGAGCGCCACCGGGGCCCAGAGAACTGTGGCCCCGAGCTGCGCTTCCCACAGTTCCTGCAGCCTGCCCGCCACCTTTGCGCCCTCTTACGCGCCCCAAAAGCCTGTGCTATTTGCCTTCGTCCAAGCCTTCGGGCACCATCCCCGCCACCAGCCTACAAGGAAAACGGTGTTCATGCCATCGCCCGTCGTTACCCGCTTTGCCCCCTCGCCCACCGGCTACCTGCATATCGGCGGAGCCCGCACGGCCCTGTTCAACTGGGCCTATGCCAAGCACGTGAGCGGCAAGATGCTGCTGCGCATCGAGGACACGGACCGCGAGCGCTCAACCGATGCGGCCATCGACGCCATCATCTCGGGCATGACATGGCTGGGTTTGACGTGGGATGGCGAGGCGGTTTCGCAGCACGCCCGCGTGGCGCGCCACCGCGAAGTGGCGGAGCAGCTCTTGGCCAAGGGCCATGCCTATCATTGCTATTGCAGTCCGCAGGAGCTGGAGGCGATGCGCGCCAGTGCGGAGGCCGAGAAACGCCCAATCCGTTATGACGGGACCTGGCGGGACCGCGACCCGAAGGACGCTCCAGTTGGCGTAAAGCCCGTCATCCGGTTCAAGTCACCTCAGGAGGGCGAAACCGTCATCACTGACAATGCCCAGGGCCGCGTGGTGTTTGCCAACCGTGACTTGGATGATCTGATCATCCTGCGTTCCGACGGCAACCCCACCTATAATCTTTCCGTGGTGGTTGATGACCATGACATGGGGGTCACCCATATCATCCGCGGGGTTGACCATCTCACCAATGCGGCGCGGCAAACACAGATCTATCTTGCCATGGGCTGGGCCGTGCCGAACATGACCCATGTACCGCTCATTCATGGGCCGGATGGCGCCAAGCTTTCCAAGCGCCACGGGGCGTTGGGGGTTGAGGCCTACCGCGCCATGGGTTACCTGCCTGCGGCCTTGCGCAATTACCTGGCGCGGCTGGGCTGGAGCCATGGCGACGAGGAGATATTCTCCACAGCACAACTGGTTGAATGGTTTGATCTTGGCAATATCGGGAAGTCGCCGGCGCGGTTTGATTTTGCCAAGCTTGAGAATCTCAACGGCCACTACATCCGCCATCTGGACGATGCTTCGCTGGTGGATGAGTTCGTTGCTTTTCTTCCGTATGCGGAGGGTGGCAATGACATGCTGGCCCGGCTTGACGATGCCAAGCGCGGCCAATTGCGCAAGGCCATGACCGGCCTCAAGGAGCGGGCCAAGACCTTGGTGGAGCTCAAAACCGGCGCGGCATTTTTGTTTGCGGCGCGGCCCCTCGTTATGGATGAGAAAGCCAAGCAGATTATCGCCGATGACGGCAAGGCTGCCTTGCAGGGCCTGGTGCCGGTTCTGGAGGCGAGCAGTGAATGGACGGCAACCGTGCTTGAGGCCACTGTCAAAGCCCATGCGGAGAAAAACGGGATAAAACTGGGCAAGCTTGCACAACCCCTACGCGCCGCACTTACGGGGACCTCCACCTCGCCACCCATCTTTGATGTGCTGGAAGTTCTGGGGCGCGAGGAAGCCATGGCGCGGATCAACGATCTGTTGAATTGACCTTTATGCTGCGCTGCAATAAGCTCAATAATACAACTAGAGAGGTCCTTGATGTCTGACGCAGAACCTTCGGCAAAACTTACATTCAAGGGGAAAACCTATGAATTGCCGGTGATCAAGGGAGCCTTGGGCCCCGATGTCATCGACATCAGCAAGCTCTATGCGGAGGGAAAAGTTTTCACCTTCGATCCTGGTTATACTTCCACGGCGGCCTGTGAATCCAAGATCACTTACATTGATGGCGATGAAGGCATCCTGCTGCACCGGGGCTATCCCATTGACCAGCTCGCCGAGAACGGCGACTTCATCGAAACCTGCTACCTGCTCTATTACGGTGAGTTGCCGAACCAGGCCCAGCGCCGCTCATTCGAGCATGCCATTACCCATCATACGATGATCCATGAGCAGATGGCCCGGTTTTACCAGGGCTTCAGGCGCGATGCGCACCCGATGGCGGTGATGGTTGGGGTTGTCGGCGCCATGTCGGCTTTCTACCATGATTCAACCGACATCGACGATCCGCGGCAGCGCGAAATCGCCTCGCACCGGATGATTGCCAAGCTGCCAACGATCGCTGCCATGGCCTTCAAGTATCATATCGGGCAACCCTTTGTTTATCCCCGCAATGACCTGTCCTACGCGGCCAATTTCCTGCACATGTGCTTTGCGGTGCCGTGCGAGGAATACAAGGTGAACCCCATTCTGGCGCGGGCCATGGACCGCATTTTCATCCTGCATGCCGATCATGAGCAGAATGCCTCGACCTCAACGGTACGGCTCGCCGGCTCCTCGGGCGCAAACCCCTTCGCCTGCATCGCGGCGGGCATTGCCTGCCTGTGGGGCCCAGCCCACGGCGGCGCCAACGAGGCGGCTCTTAAAATGCTGGGCGAAATCGGCACGGTGGATAAAATTCCGGCCTTCATTGAAAAAGTGAAGGACAAGAACTCGCATACCAGGCTTATGGGTTTCGGCCACCGGGTTTACAAGAACTATGACCCGCGCGCCAAAATCATGCAGCAAACCGCCCATGAAGTTCTCTCGGAACTGGGCATCAAGGATGATCCCCTCCTTGACGTGGCGCGCGAACTGGAGCGGGTTGCCTTGAACGACAAGTATTTTGTAGAGCGCAAGCTTTATCCCAATGTGGATTTCTATTCCGGCATCACCTTGCGGGCCCTCGGCTTTCCGACCTCGATGTTCACCGTGCTCTTTGCGCTCGCCCGCACCGTCGGCTGGATTTCCCAGTGGAAGGAAATGATCGAGGATCCGAGCCAGCGCATTGGGCGGCCGCGCCAGCTTTACAACGGCTCGCAAAAGCGGGACTACGTGTCGATCAGCAAGCGCGCGAAGTAATCCCCGCGCTTAGCGCTCGTTCATCAGCATCGCGCCGATCTCGGCTTCGGCGACTTTCTTGCCGTCGACATGGGCTTCGGCCCAGTATTTCCACACCGGCGCGCGCTTGTTGGTAAGTTTGACGTGGAAGTGGACGACGTCGCCGGGCAGCACCGGCTTCCGGAAGCGGGCTTTGTCGATTGACATGAAGAACACCAGTTTGCCGGCGTGGGCATCGCCCAGATGGTTCAGCACCAGGGCGCCGGCGGCCTGGGCCATGGCTTCAACCAGCAACACCCCCGGCATCACGGGTTTGCCCGGAAAATGGCCCTGGAAGAAGGGCTCGTTGATGGTGACGTTCTTGATCGCCGTGCCCGACTCCTCGCCATCCATATCAACCATCTTGTCGATGAGAAGGAAGGGATAGCGGTGCGGCAGCAACTTCATGATGCGGGCGATGTCGGCGCTCATCAAGGTTTTTGCCGGTATGTCTTCAGCCATGCTGCCATCCCCCATAAAGATTCGGACGGCCTTTGGAGCCGTCCGACTGACTTTAGCACCGCAATTCCAAAGGTCTAGAAGCGCGTTCCTATGGAGAAACGGAACCACTCGGTTTCATCATACTTGGCCTTCATGACCGGATAAGCCACTTCGAAGCGGAGCGGTCCGAAGGGCGACTGCCAGATGAGGCCGGCACCGACGGAGGCGCGGAAGGCCATGGTGTCGAAGACGGTGCAATCGTCCAAGCTACTGCCGCCAACACAAGTTCCATCGCCTTTCGCTACTGACTCTTCAGGTGTGCCAAAAACTGTACCAAAATCGGTGAAGGCCGCCCCTTCGATACCCCATTGCTCAGGCAAGCCTACAGGGAAGGTCAACTCGGCCGTGGCGATGGCGTAGCTTTGGGCGCCGATTGCATCGGTATCGCCGTCATTGCCAGTTTGCCTGGGCCCAACACCCGACTGGGCAAAACCACGGAAGCTGTCGGCTCCCTTGAGGAATCGATCCTGCAGGGGAACGTCGCGGCCATTGAATCCTTCGATATGGCCTGCGTTGCCTTCAAGCTTCAGGACAATGGATTCCTCATAGAGCGGGAAGAAGTACCAGCCATGGGCTTCGACGCGGCCAAAATAGGCATCACCGCCAAGGCCGGCGATTTCCGATTCCAACTGGCCCCTGAAGCCCAATGTCGGGCGGTTCGGGTTGTCGAGATCATCCCACGTATAGGTCGCGCCAACCGAGGATTTTATGCTTGCGCCCTCCTGGGCAATGATCGCAGGAGAGGCGTGGTCATAGTCAATGCCGTCTACATCGCGATAAGCCAGCGTATATTTGAAACCGAGGGAAGAATATTCATCGAGCTTGAATCCGGTGCGCAAAGCGCCGCCGATGTTGGTGCTGCGATAGGATGAAGTCCTCTTGCTATCTGTTTTCGTGGCAAAGAGATCAACACCGGCCGAAATCGGCATGCCCATGAAATAGGGCTCGGTGAAGCCGAAATCGACCTGTTGCCGTTTGAAGCTCAGGGTGGTGTTCAGTTTGACGAACTGGCCCCGGCCCATAAAGTTGCGCTCGCTCAATTCAACGGATCCGATGATCTGTTCGGTTGAGGAGTAACCCACCGAGAAACTGATCTTGCCGGTTGATTTTTCCTGAACGACGACGATCAGGTTGATCTTGTCAGGAGCAGAGCCCTCTTCCTCCTGGAATTCAATTTTGTCAAAGAAATCGAGGGCCGTAAGGCGGCGGCGGGCGCGTTCAATAAGGGTGCGGTTGAACGCATCGCCTTCATAAATCAGCAGCTCGCGGCGGATAACCTCATCCAGGGTGCGGGTATTGCCTTCAATAATGATCTGCTCGACGTAGGCGCGACGGCCTTCCTCGATGTTGTAGCTGATATTGAGCGACCCCTGCCCCGCATTACGGTCAACCTTGGGTTCCACCTTGGCAAAGACAAAGCCCTGCCTGCTGGCTTCAATCGCCAGGTTCTCCACGGTTTTGTCCACCTTGGTCGCATTGTAATCATCGCCGACGCCGGTCTTGATCACATCTTTCAGCTTCTCAGGATCCAGATTGGTGTTGCCGATATTCACGGCGACATCGGCAATCTTGTAGCGCGGGCCCTCCTCAACGACGAAGGCAATTTCAAAGTAGTCGCCATCGGGCGAAAGCTGTGCTTCGGCGGAAATGATATTGAAATCCGCATAGCCGTGCCTCAGGTAATGACGGCGCAACAGCTCCTTGTCATATTCCAGGCGGTCAGGATCATAGGTGTCGTTCCTCTGGAAGAAATTCCACCAGCTATGCTCAGCGGTGCCGATGACATCGCGCAAGCCGCCGTCACTAAAGGCCTCATTGCCCTCGAAGCTAATCGTCTTGATCGTTGTTTCCGAACCTTCGGTGACTTCAAACACCAGGTTGATGCGATTCTCGGGCAACCGAATGAGTTTGGGGGCGACGCGAACGTTGTAGTAGCCGGACTTCTGATAAAGCGCCAAGACCCGCTGGGTATCGCTTCGCACCCGCGCCTTGGTGAAGATCATGCGTTCGCGGACTTCAACTTCCTTGGCCAAAGCGTCGTCAGCAATCTCCTTGTTGCCCTCGAAATTGACCTGATTTATGAGCGGGTTTTCTTCCAGCTTGATAACCAACGTATTGCCGCGCTGGAACATCTGGACATCGGAAAACAGCCCGGTCTGAAACAGTACTTTTATCGACTCGTCGATCTTTTCCGGATCGAATTCCTCGCCCCGTGAAAACTGCAGGTAGGAAAGGACGGTTTCTTCCTCAACCCGCTGATTACCTTCAATTCTAATCTGGGCAATGGTTTCGGCATAGGCTGGGGCTGTCCAGCCCGATGGCGAAGCCACCGGCATGACGAAGGACAGAATGAGACCCAACAGTGCCAGAGAGAAAAGCTTAATACGCATCAAAAGACCAATCTTCCCCAAATTTAGCCGTCCCACAAATCACTTGCGCCCGCCGCGTGTTTTAACGTCTTTCAACTGCTTTGCAAATGAAAGATAGCCTACAATATTAGCCCCCGACCATCATTGTAAACACCCTGGTCAGATCATTCCAAAAGCCGAACGCCATCAGCATCGCGACAAGCGATAAACCTACCCTAAAGCCCCATTCCTGGGCCTGTTTTCCGAGCGGTTTTCCCGACACCGTTTCGATGGCGTAATAAACCAGATGGCCACCATCCAACATCGGGATTGGAAATAGGTTAATAAGCCCGACGCTGGTGGACAGGAATGCGATAAAAATGGCGAATCGCATGACACCCGAGGACGCCGCATCACCTGCCATTTTGGCAATGGAAACGGGGCCGCCTATTTGCTTTGAACTTTCCTGTCCGCGCACCAGCCTGCCGATGTACTTGAAGGTAACGGAGACGATGCGCCACGTTTCACCAGTGCCCTGAGAAATAGCGTCAGGTATTGAAAGGCGCCGCGGTGGCGATGCAGAGGTGACCTTCGGTGGGAATATTCCCAAAAGGCCCCGTCTGGTGGTTCCGCCAAACCCGTCCGATTCCTCAATGGTACCTGCAACGATCTGCAGATTGATGGGGGTTCCGTTTC
>DATLDM010000093.1:0-22381 GCA_035525875.1 Aestuariivirga sp. | reverse complement strand
CGACGGATTTTTCATAGTCGAGCCCTTCGGCAAACCGCCCGCCATGCGTGTCAAGCCGCACCCCAAAGACCTTGTCCTTGTCCTGCAGTTTTGCCTCTTCATAAAACCAGCGGGCGCAGCGCAGGGAATCGGTGACTTCCTCGCCCGTGT
This sequence comes from Aestuariivirga sp., assembly GCA_035525875.1. Lineage (GTDB taxonomy): Bacteria > Pseudomonadota > Alphaproteobacteria > Rhizobiales > Aestuariivirgaceae > Aestuariivirga. The sequence goes on along the minus strand of DATLDM010000093.1, from coordinate 22,231 downwards.
AATCAACGAGTGCGATCAGCGTTTTCGCTTCCGGAATGGTTTCGGCAAAAAGCTGCATGGCCTTGAGCACATCACCCTGCGTATAGCCCACCAGCGCGTGGGGCATGGTGCCCATGCCGGAAGCCGCGCCAAACAAGGGCGCCGTCAAATCCTGTGATGAGCCCACAAATCCCTTCACATTGCTGTCGGCATGTTTGGCCGCCGCACTGCCCACCGCCGCACCATAGGACGCCAGGATGTTCATCTCAGCCCCGCTGCCGTGGCGCGCATGCATGTCCATGAAGGCCGCATAGGGAACGGCTCGGCACATTTCGTAGGCGTTGTTGGCGGAGACGCAGGGAAAGCCGATCTTCTGCAGCACCAGCGTTTCAACTTCCGAAAGCTTGGCCATGGAGCCGGTGATTTCAAGCATCTTGCTTTCGGAGGGAACAATATCGCCCTCTTCGTAAAACCGCTTCACCCGCGCCGTTGGCACCAAGCGCTGCACCATGCGGATGGTGGGTTCAAGAGCCGCCACCACGCGACGGCGCATGAACACGGCAAAGGTCACATCCGTATCACCATGGGCCGCAACAATGCGCGACGTATTGGTGAAATATTTGTCCGTCTGGCTGCCGATGGGGCCGGCCGCAAGCGCGATATCCACGAGCTTGTCGAGGATCTTTTCATAGCCCGGAATGAGCGAAGCGCGCTTGTCCATCATGGCCCCATTGTCACAAGAAAGGCGGCGGACGTCAAACGCCCTTTACCGCCTTCATGAGGTTTTCGGCGCCTGCCTGCAGGAGGTCTACGTCAACAGCTCCCGCCATGAATGTGTAGCCCATCGCCGCATAGGTCTTGATAATATCGGCGGTGCCCGCAAAGGCTCCCGCGACCAGATTGTTTTTCTGGGCGGCAGCGGCAACGCGCTTCATCGCCTCCAGCGTGTGCTTGGCTGTCTTGTCGATGCCGGCCCCCTTGGAAAGGGCAATGGACAAATCGCTCGGTCCCACGAAAAGCCCATCAAGGCCCGGCACCGCTGCAATCTCTTCCACCGCGTCAAGAGCCGCTTGGGTTTCGATCATGGCGAACACCTGGGTGATGGTATTGGCCTTCTTGAGATAGTCGGCAGGAGACATGCCATAGGTCTGGAATGCCGTGTAGCCGCCCCAGCTCCGCCCGCCCAACGGCGGGTACTTTGCCGCCTTCACAACCGCCTCGGCCTGTGCCTTGCTGTTCACCATGGGAACAATGACGGCGGCCGCACCCGCATCAAGCGACTGGCCGATAAGTCCCGGCTCATTCCACAACACGCGCACAATGGCCGGCCTTCCGGCATTACTGATGGCGGCAATCATGTCCACCGCATCGGAAAAGCCGATCATGCCATGCTGCAGGTCAAGGCAGACGCCTTCAATCGGCAGCCGTGCCAATTGCCCGGCCAGATGCGAGCTCGGCATCGTCATCCACGAAAACAGAAACGGCTCGTTCCTGTTGGCGAGCCGTGCCTTCAGGTCAAAACTCTGCGTAGCCAATTATTACCCCGCCTTTATCTGTTCGACAGCAACTGCCAGAAGTTCGTCCATCTGGCGGCGAATTTGGTGGTCCGACTGCTCGACTTTCTTTGCGTCGAAGTCTTTCCTGACCTTGCGGAACAAATCCTCGGTGCCCGCTTCTTCAAAATCGGCCACAACCATGGATTTGGCATAGGCGTCGGCTTCGGCTCCCGATAGGCCCAATTTTTCAGCCGCCCACCGGCCCAAAAGCTTGGCCCGCCGGGCGTTAGCCTTGAACAGCATCTCTTCATCATGGGCGAATTTCGATTCGAAGCCCTTTTGGCGTTTATCCATATTCATTTTGGTCTCCACGTCCGCGTATCCCCTTGAGATAGCTAGTCGCATGGCCCAAATCAACCATTCAAAACCGTTGTGCAATGCAATAAGTTCAAGTAGAAGCCCGTGCAATTGGCGCAACTCGTCGCCATATTGTCGAAACATGTGAACTATACGTACCGCCCGCTGGTTTTGTGCTAAAAGGGTGGATAAGGGTTTTGATGAGGATATTGCATATGACCAGCAGAAGAACCCGCATTTACGAAGGCAAAGCCAAGATTCTCTACGAGGGTCCCGAGCCCGGCACGGTGATCGTGCATTTCAAGGATGATGCAACCGCCTTCAACGCCCAGAAAAAGGCCGTGATCGAAGGCAAGGGTGTGCTCAACCAGCGTATTTCCGAGTACATCTTCACCAGGCTCAATGACCTCGGCATTCCTACCCACTTCTTGCGTTCGCTCAATGTGCGCGAGCAGCTCGTGCGCGAGGTGGAAATTATTCCCCTCGAAGTCGTGGTGCGCAATGTCGCAGCAGGCTCACTGGCAACCCGCCTCGGCCTCGAGGAAGGCACCGCCCTTCCCCGCTCCATCATCGAGTTCTGCTACAAGAATGACGCGCTGGGCGATCCCATGGTGTCGGAAGAGCATATCACCGCCTTCGGCTGGGCCGCCCCCCAGGAAATTGACGACATCATGCACATGTCGATCCGCATCAATGATTTCCTCACCGGGCTCTTCCTGGGAATCGGCATAAAGCTCATTGATTTCAAAATCGAGTTCGGCAGGCTTTATGAAAATGATATGATGCGCATTGTGCTGGCCGATGAGATCAGTCCCGATTCGTGCCGGCTCTGGGACACCAAGACCAACGACAAGATGGACAAGGACCGTTTCCGCCGCGACATGGGCGGCCTGGTCGAGGCCTATCAGGAAGTGGCCAAACGTTTGGGCATCATCACCGAAAACGAAAAACCGGAACGCGCCAGGCCCAAACTCGTGAAAAGCGATAACTGATGAAAGCCAAAATAAAAGTCACCCTGAAAAAAGGCGTTCTCGACCCGCAGGGAAAAGCCATCGAAGGAGCTTTGAGCCACCTCGGCTTTGCTGGCGTCGAACATGTGCGTCAGGGTAAATATTTCGAAATCGACGTCGCCGAAACCGACAAATCCAAGGCCATGACCACTGTCAAAGCCATGTGCGAGAAGTTGATCGCCAATACCGTTATCGAGAATTACGATATAGAGCTCGCATGAAATCTGCTGTTGTCGTTTTCCCCGGCATTAATCGTGAAACCGATATGATGCGCGCTCTTGAGGCAACAACTGGCAACAAACCTTTATCCGTCTGGCACGCCGATCCGGAGCTGCCCAAAGTTGATCTCGTTGTAATCCCTGGCGGTTTTTCCTATGGCGATTATCTCCGCTGCGGCGCCATCGCCGCGCGCTCACCCATCATGACCGACATCCGCGCCAAAGCAGCAAAAGGACTCAAGGTTCTCGGCGTCTGCAACGGCTTCCAGATCGTCGCCGAAGCTGGCCTTCTGCCCGGCGCGCTGGTGCGCAATGCCCATCTGCACTTCGTCTGCCGCGAGGTGAAACTGGCCGTTGAAAACAATTCCACCTTCTTCACCAATCGCATGAAGAAAGACGCCGTCGTCTCGTGCCCCGTGGCCCACGGCGAAGGCAACTATATCTGCGATGAAGAAACCTTGAAGGCCTTGGAAGGCGAAGGCCGCGTCGTCTTCCGCTACACCCAAGGCACCAATCCCAACGGCGCCATGAACGACATCGCCGGCATCGTCAACAAGGCGGGCAACGTCATCGGCATGATGCCCCATCCGGAAAACATGATCGAGCCGCTCCACGGCAAAACCGATTGCCGTCCTCTATTCGAGAGCCTGCTGGCTGCCTGAAATTCCTCGTGATAAGTTCCTTTCGCGCGGAGGAACTCATGTTGGACTATTATGATCTCGGCCCCTACACACGCCCAATCACCACTACTTCCAAGGAAGCCCAACTCTGGTTCGATCGCGGCCTCATCTGGTGTTACGGCTATAACCATGACGAAGCCGTGCGCTGCTTTAAGAAGGCCGCCAAACATGACCCCAACTGCGCCATGGCCCAATGGGGCATCGCCTATGCGGCGGGACCTAATTACAACAAGCAGTGGGTGGCCTTTGATCCCGTTGACCTGAAAAGCTCCCTCAATCTTGCACATACCGCGATGAAGCAGGCGTTGGAACTTCTCAAGCATGCGAGCCCGGTTGAACAGGCTTTGATCAAACCTCTGGCCAAGCGCTATCCATTGAACGAACCGGGCAATGTCACACCCATCTGGAACGATGATTACGCTGCCGCCATGCGCGAGGTCTACCGCGCCCACAAGGATGATCTGGATGTGGCGGCCCTCTTCGCCGAGGCGATCATGAACCGAACTCCATGGCAGCTCTGGGACATCAAGATCGGAAAACCCGCCGAAGGGGCCGATACGGCAGAAGCCATTGCGGTCTTGGAACGCGCCATGGCCTCGCCAAGCGGCATGAAACATCCGGGCATTCTCCACATGTATCTTCACCTCATGGAAATGTCGCCCACTCCGGAACGTGCCCTGCGGGCCGGAGATGCGCTCGTCAGCCTCGTCCCCGATGCGGGCCATCTTATTCACATGCCAACCCACATCGATGTCCTCTGTGGCAACTACAAGGACGTGATCGATCGCAACGAGATCGCTACCGTGGCCGACCAGAAATATCTGGCCCGCGAAGGCGCCATCAATTTCTATTCCCTCTACCGCTGCCACAATTATCATTTCAAGACCTATGGCGCCATGTTCCTTGGCCAGTATGGGCCGGCTCTCGAAGCAGCAGAGGAAATGGCCGCCACCATTTCCGAAGATCTGTTGCGCGTGGAGTCGCCGCCCATGGCCGACTGGCTGGAAGCCTTTGTCTCCATAAAGCTCCACGTCTACATCCGCTTTGGAAAGTGGCAGGAAATCATCGCAGCGCCCCTCCCCGCCGACCGGAAACTCTATTGCGTGACCGCGGCCATGCTGCACTATGCCAAGGCGGTGGCTTATGCCGCGAGCTTCAATGTGCCAGCGGCGGAGAAGGAAGCCCGCCTGTTTGAAGAAGCGCTGGCCCGCGTGCCGGAATCCCGCTGCCTGTTCAACAACACAAGCCTCGATGTTCTCGCCGTTGCCGCCGAAATGATGAGGGGCGAAATCGAATACCGGAAATTCAATTACGAAAAGGCCTTTGCTCACCTCCACAAGTCAGTCGAACTCTACGACACCATGCGTTACGACGAGCCTTGGGGCTTCATGCAGCCCACCCGCCATGCTCTCGGGGCTTTGCTGCTCGAGCAAAACCGGGTTGAAGAGGCGGAAGCCATTTACCGCACCGACCTGGGGCTTGACGGCACGCTTGCCCGCGCCTGCCAGCACCCCGATAATATCTGGAGCCTCCACGGCTTCCACGAATGCCTCATGCGTTTGGGAAAACACGCCGAGGCCACCTTCATCAAGCAGCGCCTCGATTTGGCAGCGGCGCGGGCCGATGTGCCGGTGAACTCATCCTGCTTCTGCCGGGTGAACGCCGCGTGATCCGCAGGAATAGACTAAATTGCCAATGATTTGTGGAGCTTTTGATTCACCAGCCTCGGAATTAACCCTGGATTAACACTGTCAATTGCCGCTCTATGGGTGAATGAGCAGCCTTAACGAAATATAAGCGGGGTCCGCATGTTCAAATCACTCTTCGGAAAAAAGCAGCCAACTTTTGAGCAGGAATTGGCCCTCAAGGAAGCCAACATGGCGCTGCGTGTACGCATGGACCGGCTGGTCCGCATGGATGCCGCTGAGGCCTTCGGGCAGGCCAAGGTTACGGACAAGTTCGGCCACCGCGTTTTTGAAGGCCAGGCCGCGGCGTAACCGGGGATTATCGTCCAAATGCCGTTGTGAATCCCTTTGCGGGCGGCTAAACCGCCCGCAACATGATAAAAGCCCCTCCCCCCAAGATCACCCCCGACATCGTCAAGCAGCATGGCCTCAAGCCTGAGGAATATGCGCGCTTCCTGAAACTCTTGGGCCGCGAACCCACGATGACGGAACTGGGCATCTGCTCGGCCATGTGGAACGAGCATTGCTCCTACAAGTCCTCCAAAAAATGGCTGAAGACGCTCCCCACCAAAGGCCCCCGGGTTATCCAGGGCCCAGGCGAAAACGCGGGTGTCGTGGATATCGGCGATGGCCAGGCCGTGGTTTTCAAAATGGAAAGCCATAACCACCCCTCCTATATCGAACCCTACCAGGGTGCGGCCACCGGCGTGGGCGGCATCCTGCGCGATGTGTTCACCATGGGGGCCCGCCCCATCGCCTGCCTCAATGCCTTGCGCTTCGGCGCTCCCGAACACCCCAAGACCCGCCACCTCGTATCCGGCGTTGTGGCCGGCATCGGAGGCTATGGCAATTCCTTCGGCGTGCCAACCGTCGGCGGCGAGGTGAATTTCCACCCCCGCTACAACGGCAATATTCTGGTCAATGCCATGGCCGTTGGCCTCGCCGATGCCGACAAGATTTTCTATTCCAAGGCCAAGGGCGTTGGCCTCCCCGTGGTCTATCTCGGCGCCAAGACGGGCCGCGACGGCATCCATGGTGCCACCATGGCGTCGGCCGAATTTGATGACAACGCCGACGAAAAACGCCCCACCGTGCAGGTGGGCGACCCCTTCACCGAAAAATGCCTGCTCGAAGCCTGCCTGGAACTGATGGCCTCCGGCGCCGTCATCGCCATTCAGGACATGGGTGCCGCGGGCCTGACCTCGTCAGCCGTTGAAATGGGCGCCAAGGGTGATCTCGGCATCGAACTCAATCTCGACATGGTGCCCTGCCGCGAAGACCACATGACGGCCTATGAAATGATGCTCTCGGAAAGCCAGGAGCGCATGCTCATGGTGCTCCGCCCCGAATTGGAAAAACAGGCCGAAGCCATTTTCCACAAATGGGGCCTGGATTTCGCCATCGTCGGCAAGACAACCGACACGCTGCGCTTCATCATCAAGCACGAAGGCGAAGTGAAAGCCGATCTGCCCATCAAGCAGATGGGCGATGAGGCCCCGGAATATGACCGGCCATGGACCGAACCCAAGAAGCTCGCCGTTTTGAAGGATGTGCCCGCACCCAATGATCTGAAGGCCGCGATTCTCAAAATCATCGGCTCGCCCGATATGAGTTCAAGGCGCTGGGTCTGGGAACAGTATGATCATTTGATTGGTTCCAACTCCGCGCAAATTCCCGGCGGCGATGCAGGCGTGGTGCGCGTTGGCCCCAACAAGGCCATTGCACTGACAACTGACGTGACGCCCCGCTATGTCGAGGCCGATCCCTTCGAAGGCGGCAAGCAGGCCGTGGCCGAAACCTGGCGCAACCTCACTTGCGTTGGTGCCGAACCTATCGCCATCACCGACAACCTGAATTTCGGCAATCCCGAAAAGCCGGAGATCATGGGCCAGCTCGTCTTCGCCATCAAAGGCATCGACGCCGTCTGCCGCGCCTTGGATTACCCCGTCGTGTCTGGCAACGTCTCGCTCTACAACGAAACCAACGGCCAGGCGATCCTGCCCACTCCCGCCATCGGCGGGGTGGGCCTCCTCACCGACCTCAGCAAGATGACCACCCTTGCTTTTAAGGCCGACGGCGAAGCCATCCTGTTGCTCGGCGGCCACGGCTCCCACCTCGGCCAATCCATTTACCTCCGGGAGGTCCTGGGCCGCGAGGAAGGCGCTCCCCCGCTCGTCGATCTGGCCAGGGAAAAGCTCCACGGCGACTTCGTGCGAAGCCTCATCAATCATGGCCAAGTCACTGGTGTGCATGACATTTCCGACGGCGGCTTGGCCGCTACAGTCATCGAAATGGCCCTCGCTTCAGGCCTTGGGGCCAACTTGGACGCCATGAACCACGAAGCCCTCTTCGGCGAGGACCAGGCCCGTTATGTCCTCACCTGTAAGCCCGCCGAAGCCGCCAAAATCATCACCCAGGCCCATGTCAAAGGCATCGACTCTATCCGCATAGGAACCGTAACCGGCGATGCTACATTGAATGTGCAGGGCCAAGCGACTATATCTCTGGCTGAGTTGAAAAGCGCCCACGAAGGCTGGTTCCCGGCCTATATGTCGGGCGAGCTCTAAGGAATTTGACCGATGGCCATGGCCGCCGCTGAAATTGAACGCTTCATCAAGGAAGCCCTGCCCGACGCCAGCATCGAGATCCGCGATCTCGCCGGCGACGGCAATCACTATGCTGCCACGGTGATGTCAGCGGCCTTCAAGGGCAAGTCTCGCGTCCAGCAGCATCAAATGGTATACGCAAGCCTCAAAGGCCGCATGGGCGGCGAGTTGCACGCCTTGGCGCTAACAACGGGTACGCTACCGGATCAATAACAAATGCTGTCGATATTGACGCTATTAGGTGGCTGCGGGCTGGTTATAGTCGGTTGTATTGTTATGCTCGTAAGGCAGGACCGTATAAATGCAGGAAAATACGAATGGCAACCTGACCTTTCGCACAACGTGATAGAGAATATGTTTCGGGGTTCTAAATATGGCGGCGGTCATCTTCATATGACCAAGCTGCCCAAGTCCCAGGAACAACTTGAAGAAGAAAAACACGCCTATCTTAAAGAGAGAAAAAGTTATGACTGACATTGCAAAATGGATCGACAATGAAGTGAAGACCAACGATGTGGTGCTCTTCATGAAAGGCACGCCTGACATGCCCATGTGCGGCTTCTCCGGCAAAGCCACGCAGATTCTCAATCACATGGGTGTGCCCTTCAAGGGCATCAATGTGCTGGATTCCGATGAGGTCCGCCAGGGCATCAAGGAATACACCAACTGGCCCACCGTGCCGCAGCTCTACGTCAAGGGCGAATTTGTCGGCGGCAGCGACATCATGATGGAAATGTTCCAGTCCGGTGAATTGAAGCAGTTGATGGCTGAAAAGGCGGTAGCCTAAACAATCCCTTTCTGTCATCCCGACGAAAGTCGGGACCCAGACTTGGAGTAACTCCTCTGGTGAAAGCCTGGGTCCCGGCGTCCGCCGGGATGACAGGGTTTAAACATATCAGCCCAGCATTTTGACGAATTGACGATCACGGATTCCTCAAGCATCCTGCCCTAATGCTTACCTTCTTTTATGCTCCCGGCACTTGCGCCCTTGCCTCCCATATCGCGCTGGAAGATTCAGGCGCTGCCTTTGAGGCCAAACGCCTCAACTTTGCCGAAAATGACCAGCGCAAGCCGGAATACCTGAAAATCAATCCCAAAAGCCGGGTTCCCGCCCTTGTAACCGATCAGGGCATCCTCACCGAAACGCCCGCCATTTTGGTCTACATCGCGCAAAGCTTTCCCAAGGCCAATCTCGCGCCATTGAACGACCCGTTCCGCCTGGGGCAGATCCAGTCCTTCAACAGCTACCTCTGCTCGACCGTGCATGTGGCCCACGCCCACCGTATGCGCGGCTACCGCTGGAGCGATGATGAGCCGGCCAGGGAAACCATGAAAAAGAAGGTCCCGCAAAACGTCGGCGATTGCTTTGATCTCATCGAGCGCGAGTATTTCAAAGGCCCTTGGGTGATGGGCGCAGACTACACCATTGCCGATCCCTATCTCTTCACCCTCGCCAAATGGCTCGAAGCCGACAGCGTGGATCCCAAGCGCTTTCCAAAAGTGCTGGATCACCGCAACCGCATGGCCGAACGCCCCGCCGTGAAAAAAGTTCTGGCGCGTGAAACCGCTTAACAATTACCTCCCGCTTGTGGCGCTCGGCTTCACGGTACTCGTCTGGGGCGTGGCGCCGGCATTCATCCGTTCCTTCTCGCTCGCGGCAGGTGCAGCCGATGCGCTGGTTATACGCTCGGTCGCCACCGGCATCTGCTGCCTCGTCTTGCTGCCCTTCGTCGGCGGATTTTCCGTTGCCCGGCAAGACATTCCGCGCCTGTTGCTGATTTCATTGATCGGGATGTTCGGCTATTTCGCCGGATCCGTATTCGGCTTTGCCTACGTTACCTCCGCTGTGGGCGGCATTGTGATTTCAACCCAGCCGCTGCTCATCGCCCTGCTCGCCAGCGTAATTGGCGCCGAGCGCGTCACGGTGCCAACCGTCATCGGTCTCATCGTATCCTTCGCCGGCTCGCTCTATCTTTTCAGCGGCGACGCGCAGGGAGGCCTCAGCCAGTCCCACATGATCATCGGGGGCCTGCTGATATTCATGAGCGGCGCGTTTTGGGCTGTATATGTGATCTACAGCAAAAGCCTCATCCAATCCTATGGCTCGGTAAAACTTTCGCTGCTGTCGCTGGCGATTGCCACGCTGCCGGCGCTGCTTTTCATATCGCCCAGCACCTGGGCAACCACGATCGGCCTTGATCAAAATTCAGTCCTCGCGCTTGTCTACCTCACCATTGTCGGCACCCTTCTGACCCTTGGCACGTGGAACTATGCGGTTGGCCTGCTGCGCCCCACTGCCGTTGGCGCCTCGCTCTACCTGATCCCGATTTTTGCGATTACGGCGGGAACCCTGTTGCTCGGCGAAATAATTACCGGCACAACATTGATCGCAGGCGCAATTATCCTTCTTGGCGTTGCCATTGCCCAGTTTGGCCCCGTTCTATTGAGATACCGCCCGCAAAACAGCACTTGATTTCATGGGACCATGAACCCGCCTGCTGCTCGTCCCTTGTTTTAGATGGATTTTGCCGTTAGCAATTTCCGTCTGAGGAGATTTGCATTATGAACATCCAAATTCGCTCCCTTGATGCGGCCGCCCAGTTGAAGGCCAATGTCGCCGTGCCTTTCAACCAGGCGCACGCCATGCCGAAAGCCGTTTACACCTCGGAGGAATTTGCCGCCCAGGAGGTGGAGCAGATTTTCAGCAAGGAATGGTTCTGCGTCGGCCGCGCTACGGCCCTTGCCAACCCAGGCGATTATGTCACCCTTGAGCTCGCGGGCCAGCCGATCATGGTGATCCGCGACCGTGAAGGCACGCTGCGCGCCCAATCCAATGTCTGCCTGCACCGCATGTCCATTCTTCTCAAAGGCACAGGCAACGTCAAAGGCATCGTCTGCCCCTATCACGGCTGGAGCTACAACACCGATGGAGCGCTACGCGCCGCGCCGGCGATGAAGCACAATGAGGGCTTCTGCAAGGAGGATTACCGCCTGCCGCAAATCCGCTGCGAGGAATGGCTGGGCTGGGTGATGATAACGCTGAACCCGGATGCCCAATCACCCAGCGAAAAACTCGCCGACGTGGAAGGCCTCATCGCCGATTACCGGATGGAAACCTATATCGAGAATTTCAACGAGCAGTTCATCTGGAACACCAACTGGAAAGTCCTGGCCGAGAATTTCATGGAGAGTTATCACCTCCCCGTCTGCCATGCCAAAACCATCGGTGGCCTGTCAAAACTCGATGAAATGATCTGCCCGCCGGGCCTGCCTACCTTCAACTATCACACCATCCTGAAAGACGACACGCTGAAGATCGCCCTCGCCCACCCCACCAACACGCGCATGGAAGGCGACCGCCGCCGGACAACCTTCCTTTTGGCCATCTACCCCAGCTTGCTCATCACCCTGACGCCGGGATATTTCTGGTATCTCTCGCTGCATCCCCACGGCGCCGGACAGGTGCGGGTTATTTTTGGAGGCGGCCTCTCGCCGGAATTTGCCACTGATCCGGCTGCACAGGGCCATTTCAAGCAGCTCAAGGCCCTGCTCGATGACGTCAACGTCGAGGACAAGGGCTGCACTGAACGGGTCTATCGCGGCCTCTGCTCCGACATGGCCAAGCCCGGCCACCTCTCCCATCTGGAACGGCCCAACTTCGACTTCGCCACCTATATAGCGTCAATGCTCAAATAAAAACGGCGGAGAAATCCCCGCCGTTTCAAACGCAACAAACGCCAAACTGTTAGCGTGAATAATATTCTACCACGAAGTGCGGTTCCATCTGGACCGGATAAGGAACGTCGGCAAGAGCGGGCACACGCACCAGCTTCGCCGTCATTGCCTTGTGATCGACTTCCACATAATCCGGAACATCGCGCTCGGCCAACTGCACGGCCTCAAGCACGATCGGAAGTTCCTTGGACTTTGCGGTGAGCTCAAGGGCGTCACCGGCCTTGATGCGCATAGACGCGATGGTCACGCGGCGGCCATTCACCTTTACGTGGCCGTGGCTCACGAACTGGCGCGCGGCAAACATGGTGGGCACGAACTTGGCGCGGTAGACGATGGCGTCGAGGCGGCGCTCCAGAAGGCCGATCAGGTTTTCCGAGGTGTCGCCCTTCATGCGCGAAGCCTCTTCGTAAACCTTCGAGAACTGGCGCTCGGAAATATTGGCATAATAGCCCTTGAGTTTTTGCTTGGCCTTGAGCTGGATGCCGAAGTCCGACATCTTGCCCTTGCGGCGCTGGCCGTGCTGGCCGGGGCCATATTCACGCTTGTTCACCGGGCTCTTCGGACGGCCCCATATGTTTTCGCCCATGCGGCGATCGATTTTATGTTTAGCGGACTGACGCTTTGTCATTTACGGTTCTCCATAACCATTTAAGTTGGAACCCACCCTCCTCTTCCGGTCTCCCGGCCGACAGAACCTTTAAGGGTTCACGGGCAAGCAAAACGGGGCTTCTGGCCCCGTCAGTGGGAGGGCTTCTAGCTTAGCGGGCACTGCCTGTCAAACCGGCAAATCCACGAATTCATGCCTTGGGAAACCCATGGCGCCATAGGCGGCCAGGGATTCCGAGGCGCTGCCCCGGGCCGAGGTCAAAAGCACTGTATCCGGCTCGGGAACGCCCGATTGCGGCCCTGCCAGTTTGAGGTCCGCCACAACGTCACTCACCCGCCGCGCAATGGCAGGAGCCGGGTCGAGGTAGTTAACCTCCCAGGGCGCCACCAGCTTCATCTCGTCAATCACCAGCGGGTAGTGCGTGCAGGCCAGCACTACTACATCGGTTTGCTTGCCGTCCCGCTTGCGAAACACCGGGGCGATCTCATCGCGCAGTTCATCCAGATCGGGGGCATGGCCCTTGAGTTTCTGCTCGGCGATTTCAGCCAGGCGCTTGGCCCCATGCAGGATCACCTTGCAATGGAAGGCATAGGTATGAATGAGCGTGTGGGTATATTCGCGGCTCACCGTGCCTGGCGTAGCCAGAACGCCGATGATGTTGGACTTGGTTTGCGCCGCCGCCGGCTTTATTGCTGGAACCGTGCCCACAAAGGGAACGGCAAAGCGTTCGCGCAGGGCCACCATGGCTAGCGTTGAGGCTGTATTACAGGCAACCACCACAAGATCAGGCTTGGTTCTTTCAATTAGCGCCCCAATGACGTGGACAATGCGGTTCACCAGCGCTTCTTCTTTCCAGGCGCCATAGGGAAATGCGGCATTATCAGCCGAATAGATTAAATGGGCCTCGGGCAGTTGCTCCCGAATGCAGGATGCAACTGTCAATCCGCCCATGCCGGAATCAAACAGAAGAATGCGAGGATGCGTCATCCCTTTGGTTCCTTGCTCCGCAAATGTGTGCGCGTAAGCGACGAAACCATACCACGCAAAGAGCGGATTTCCTGCTCGGTCAGTTCCGCCCGCACAAACATGTTGCGCAGATTCAGCCGCATGGTTGGTCTTTTCTTTTCGGTTTTGAAAAACCCGGCATCATCCAGTTCGCGCTCGAGATGATCAAAGAAGCCGTAAAGCTCCTCCTTGGTTGCAAGGCGCGTATCGGGCGTTTGCAGGCCAGGGCCATCAAGCGCTGCCAGCTCAGGTGTTTGCTGCCCGAGGCTCACCGCATGCTCCTTGAACCATTCATAACCCATGAGCAAAACCGCCTGGGCGATGTTGATCGAGGCAAAGGCCGGGTTCACTGGCGCCGTCACGATCACATCGGACAGCGAAACCTCTTCATTGCTCAGCCCCCAGCGCTCACGCCCGAAGAGAATAGCAACTTTTTCGCCACGGGCCACACGAGCGCGCATGTCATGGCCTGCCTGCTCTGGCGTGATCACTTCCTTGATCATGTCGCGGGGCCGCGCCGTGGTGGCGTAGACATAGTTCATGTCGATAAGGGCCGCGGGCAAATCCTCGAAGACCTTCGCCCCCTCCACAATCCAGTGGGCGCCGGAGGAAGCCGTTACCGCTTTTTCGTTGGGCCAACCGTCGCGCGGCGCCACAAGCCTGAGTTCATGCAGGCCAAAATTCGCCATCGCCCGCGCCGCCGTGCCGATATTCTCGCCAAGCTGCGGGTGCGCCAGCACCACCAGGGGTGCCGGTCCCAAAACCTGATTCTGCGTTTTATCGGTGCCAGCCATGTTCCCACGGGAAATAGCGAAGTTGAATGCCTGACGCTAGCTTTTCCCGCTCAGCGTCCGGGCCGTGCGGAGTTCCGGGAACCAGCGCGACCAGAGAAAGGCCACCGCCATGGTGCCTGCTCCGCCGATGGCCACCGCCGCCACCGCCCCAATCCAGGCCGCCACCACCCCGGCGCGGAATTCACCCAGTTCATTGGAAGCCCCGATGAACACCCGGTTGACCGCGTTCACCCGGCCCCGCACCGCATCCGGCGTCCACAATTGCATCAGGGTCTCGCGCACATAGACGCTGACCATGTCACAGGCTCCCATCAAGGCAAGGGCAACAATGGATAACGGAACTGACTTTGAAAGGCCGAATACAATGGTGCAGAAGCCAAACCCGGCCACGAACAGAAACAGGATCACCCCGGCATGATCCTTGATCGGATATTTGGAAAGCCAGATGGCCATGAGGATAGCCCCAATGCCAGGTCCGGCCCGCAACAGGCCAAGCCCCCAGGGGCCGACTTCAAGAATGTCACGGGCATAGATGGGCAGCAGCGCCACCGCCCCGCCGAGCAACACCGCAAATAGATCAAGCGAGATTGCACCAAGTACAATCTTCTCGGACTTGATGAATTTGAATCCCGCCAACAACGTGGCAAGGCTTGTTTCCTGTGCATGGTTCAACTGCGGCACGCGGCCAATGAGAGCCACGCAACAAATTGCCAGAACCATCAGGCATACCGAAACACCATACGCGAACTCGCCTGAAATCCCGTAAAGCAAACCACCCGCCACTGGCCCCGTGATGGTGGTGATCTGCCAAGTCATGGAATTGAGTGAAATGCCGTGCGCCAATGCCGTTTTGGGCAGAAGGTTGGGTGCCAACGCATCAGCCGCCGGATTCATAAAGGCCCTCGCCGTGCCGAAGCCCACCAGGATCACAAAAATCGGCCACACGTGCTGGAAGGCCGAAAGCGTGAAAATCAGCAAGCCAAATGCACAGATAATTTCAACAGACAGGCACAGGGCTATGATCAGCCGGCGATTGAACTTGTCGGCAATAAGCCCTGTGACCAACACCAATAACAAGGCCGGCAGAAACTGCGCCAGGCCCACAAAGCCAAGGTCAAGCGGATTGCGGGTTAGGTCATAAACCTGCCAGCCCACCGCCACCGACATGATCTGCACGGCAAATCCGGCCGAACCCAAGGCCGCCAGATAAAACACGTAAGGTCTGTGATGGAGGGCATTGGACGATGCCAATACCGGAGGATCGAAGGCACTCATGGGGAGACGGGTGCCACAACATCATGAGTAAGTCAAAGCGGGCTTTACGCGCGCTCCTCGCCCGTTCCCAAAAATATTGCGCGGACAAAATCGCGATAGAGCATCACCTGCTTTGGCAAGAGTTCCTTGTCCTTAAGGACACGTGACAGGATAATGCCGCCATCTACAAGACTCGACATCATGTCGGCAAGTGCATCAAGATCCACCGGAATTTTTGGCGGATAGCGTTGCTCAATCAGTTCGAAGCGTACGCGGAATCGTTTGCGCCAAGCGAGAAGTGCTGTCGCATTCAAGTCCACCACATCGCGGTTGAACAGCTGCTCCTGATAGCAGATCGCCGCAACGATGCAGCCGGGATGAGTTTTCGGAAGGTCGCCCATCATCTCGGCAAACATTTTCAGGCCAACCAGAAATCCGTGCAGCGGATCCTCGTGCAGTTCATCGGCACGCCGAAAGAGCTCGTCAAGCAAGCCGAGGTCGTGTTCGATGAAGCGTTGCAGGAGCGCTTTGGCGAGGTCACTCTTGTCAGGAAAGTGGTAAAAGAAACCACTCTTTGTGATGCCCACCGCGGTAATGATTTCTTCTATGGATGTGGCGGAAAATCCCTTGGCGAGAACGGCCTCTTCCGCCACTTCCAATATGCGCTCGCGTTTGCTGCCGCTTCGATTCAAAACCATTGATATCATATCACTGTACCGAAAGTGCAGTTGAAGTATGGCATAGTCCGCCGCCTGCACGCGAACGAACCGCTCGAAGTTTCCTAACAGCTTGATCTATATAGCTGTTTAGGATCTTTGAGAAGCCTATACCATAGGGTTTGTAGATTTCACGGGCGAGTTCAATCATGTTGTGGCCACTCGAAGCGCTCCGCGCTCCGCAAGTTGCAACAATGGAGACGATTATGTCAAAATACCGGCAGAACCTGCCGCAGCTAGGCAACCGCCTGTTCCTGACCGATGCAGGCACTGAAACAACTATTATCTATCATGACGGCATCGACCTGCCTTACTTTGCGGTGTTCGATCTCCTGAAGTCCGAAAAAGGGACCAAGGTACTGCATGAGTATTACAGCCGCCATGCTGCAATCGCCCGCGCCAATGGCTTGGGATTCATTCTGGAATCACCCACCTGGCGGGCCAGCGCCGACTGGGGCCCAAAGCTTGGTTACACGCCGTCGGCGCTTGCTGACATCAATCGCCAGTCCATTGCCTTCCTCGAAACGCTCCGCAAAGAATTCGAGACGGCCCAAAGCCCCATGCCGATCAGCGGCTGCATTGGTCCGCGCGGTGACGGCTACGATCCCGGTCTCATCATGAGCGAAGCCGAAGCCGAGGACTATCACGGCTTCCAGGCCCAGATCTTCTCGAAAACGGCAGCCGACATGGTAACTGCCATCACGATGACGAATATCAATGAGGCAGTTGGCCTGACCCGTGCGGCCAGCGCCGCGGCGATGCCGGTGGCCATTTCGTTTACCGTGGAAACCGATGGCCGCCTGCCTTCCGGCGAACTGCTCCGCGAGGCGATTGAAACCGTCGACCGCAAGACCGGAGGCGCGCCAGCCTATTACATGGTCAATTGTGCCCACCCGACCCACTTCGACACTACGCTGGCTAAAGCGGACTGGACCAAACGCATTCGCGGCATTCGCGCCAATGCCTCAAGATGCAGTCATGCCGAACTTGACAAGGCAACCGAACTTGATGACGGAAATCCAGTGGAACTTGGTCAGCAATACCGGGCCATCCGCGACCGCTTCAGCCACATCAATGTGCTTGGCGGTTGCTGCGGCACGGATCACCGGCATATTGCGCAAATCGCCCTCGCTTGCCGCGAGGCGGCATAAGGCACGCACCAAAGGGGGCCAGTCGGCCCCCTTTTCTTCCAGTTTGCCCCCTCATCTTGCGCCTGCTATAGCAACGCCGATTCCAGCCCGAAATGATGAGGTTTCCCAAATGAGCAAGATAAAAGTCGCTAATCCTGTGGTTGAACTCGATGGCGACGAGATGACCCGCATCATCTGGGACCTGATCAAGAAAAAGCTGATTCACCCCTATCTTGATGTTGACTTGGACTATTACGATCTCTCCGTGGAAAACCGCGACGCCACCAATGACCAGGTGACGATTGACGCGGCCAATGCGATCAAGAAACACGGCGTCGGCGTGAAATGCGCCACCATCACTCCCGATGAAGGCCGGGTAAAGGAATTCAACCTCAAGCAGATGTGGAAATCGCCCAATGGCACCATCCGCAATATCTTAGGCGGGGTCATTTTCCGTGAACCCATCATCTGCAAGAACGTTCCCCGTCTCGTGCCCGGCTGGACCAAGCCCATTATCATCGGCCGCCATGCCTTTGGCGACCAGTACCGCGCCACGGATTTCACTTTTCCCGGCAAGGGCACACTCACGATCAAGTTCGTGGGTGATGATGGCAAGGTCATCGAAAAGGAAGTGTTCAAGTCACCGGGCGAAGGCGTTGCCATGGCCATGTACAACCTGGATGATTCGATCAAGGAATTTGCCCGCGCCAGTCTGAACTATGGCTTGAACCGCAATTATCCGGTTTATCTTTCAACCAAGAATACCATTCTCAAGGCCTATGACGGTCGCTTCAAGGATATTTTCCAGGAGATTTTTGATGCCGAATTCAAGGCCGATTATGAAAAGCGCGGCCTCACCTACGAACACCGGCTGATTGACGACATGGTGGCCTCGGCCATGAAATGGACCGGCGGATATATCTGGGCCTGCAAGAACTATGACGGCGATGTCCAGTCGGATCTCGTGGCCCAGGGCTATGGTTCACTTGGCCTCATGACCTCCGTGCTGTTGACACCGGATGGCAAGACCGTGGAAGCTGAGGCGGCCCACGGTACGGTGACGCGCCACTTCCGCCTGCATCAACAGGGCAAGCAGACGTCAACCAATTCCGCCGCATCGATCTTCGCCTGGACCGGAGGCCTCAAGCACCGCGCCAAGCTTGACAGCAACGCGGCGCTGGCGAAATTCGCCGGCACATTGGAGGCGGTAACTGTTGCAACCATCGAAGAAGGCAGCATGACGAAGGATCTCGCAGTTCTTGTGGGGCCGGAGCAAACCTGGCTCTCCACCGAGGGTTTCCTCGATGCCATTGACAAGAACTTGCAAAAGGCTGCGGCCTGATTGACTAAACTGCCTGCAGGCACACATCCAACACGCGCGGCAAGTCCATGGGTTTGCCGAAAAACCCGAGGGCGCCGCCCGCCATAGCTTTCTTAAGCAGGTCATCGGCGCTGTAGCCCGTCATGAAATAGACCTTGGCGTCGGGCCGCTCCTGGCGAATTTCCAGGAAGCTGTCCACGCCGTTCTTGCCCGGCATCATTACGTCAAAGAAGCCGAGGTCAAAGGGCGTGGTGCGATAGGCGTCAATGGCCTCCTGGCCGCTGTAGGCAACCTGTACCTTGTGGTCGTCCAGGGACAGGAGCTCAGCCAAAGAGTCCGCATTTTCGGTATTGTCGTCGAGTACAAGAATGGAAAGTGTCCGCGCCATGTCAGGCCGCCTCCTCTAGTGTTTCAATGATTGGGAACCATGCTGTAAAGCAGGCGCCTTCGCCTGGTTTAGATGCGATTTCCAGCCCCCCGCCATGCTGCTCGAGAATTTTCTCAACTGCCGGCAAGCCAAGACCAGTGCCAAAGCTCTTGGTCGTAAACAGCGGTTCCCTGATCCTCGAGAGAATTTCGGCCGATATCCCTGGGCCATTGTCAGCAACGCTGATTTCAATGCCGCGATCTGTCCGGCCTGAATTGATGGTAATTTTTGGAACAAAACCCGATGCCCCTGACACGTCATCACCTTTGCCCACCAACGCTTCCGAGGCATTGCTGATCATGTTGATCAGGCAGCGACTCATCCGTTCCGCATCGATGGCTGCCACCAGCCCGTCCAGGCCCAAGGTGCACTCGACAGTCACAACCACCGGCAGCTTGGCTGCTTCTTCTTCGATGATTTTGGCAAGCCAGTCATCAAGATCGAGAAGCTTGCGCTGGACCGGCCGGGTGCGGGCAAAATCCAGAAGCTGCGAGATGATGTTGTCACAGCGCACAACTCCTTTGTCGATCCGCTGCAACTGCTGTTCCACTCCCATGCCCTTGCCCTTGATCTTGCGGTCAAGCACAAAGGCGGATGTCCTGACCGCCGCCAGGGGATTGCGCAGTTCGTGGGCAACGGTAGCGGTGAGCTGGCCAAGCTGGGCCATGCGTCCGGCCTTCACCATCTCTTCCTGGGTGGCTTTCAGCTTTTTGATACTGTCGGAGAGTTCCGCATTCAGCCGTGTGACCTGGTCATTCACCGTTTGCAGATCGCTGATTTTTGTTACATCGACAAATGTAATCATCACCGAACGTCCCGACACTCCGACATTATCCAGCCATCCCGATGACACAACCATTGCCCTGGCAACAACTTTTCCTCGCGACATGAGATCAGTCTCAAACCGTGAGGCTGTGCCAATCATGTCCGAAATGCCCTTCGCCAGGTCGAAAGACAGCATTTCCTTCGGATCCGTTGCCGTAAATTCGGTTTCAGTCATGCCAAGAAGGGCAAGCAGGAACGGATTTACGTAGACTGTGTTGCCATCCTCATGGAGATGCCAAATGCCAACCGGAACAGTTTCAGCAAGGGCCCGGTACCGGGCTTCCTTGGCTTCAAGCTCGGTCTCGTAACTTTTCATCCCGGTTACATTGGTGTTGGTGCCAACCAGATAGGTGGCGCCATCGGTGGTGACGACGCGGGCCTTTCGCGTGAGCGAATATACGGTTGATCCGTCGGTGCTGGTCGCAAGTTCCATAAATTCCTTGGGCTCCGGAGAATTCAGGACCGACCGGTCGGCCTCCATGAATCTTTTCGCCTGATCCTGCGGATAGAAATCGGCATCGGAAAGTCCCAGAAGTTTCTCTGCCTCCGACCCGATGATCTTGCAGTGGGCCTCATTGGAAAACACAAAGTTGAGCTTTTCGTCCTTGACAAATATCGATGTCGGCAGGAGATCCAGAATTTGCAGTAGCGCATCAATATCGGTGATGCGGGAGGCCGGTGTTTTTCCGAATATGGACATGGCAGTTGCTCTCCCCGGAGCAAATAATAGAAATCAGGCAGCCAGCTTTTCAAGGCGGGCGAGCAAATCTAAAGGATCAAATGGCTTATTCAGGATGCCGGTAAGGACCACGTCGTCAAAAAGCGCAAGTTCCTTGCTATGCTCCGAGGCGTTTCCCGTGATGATGATTGTTGGAACGCTGCGCCCCTGCTTCTTCAGTGTATTGTAGACCTCAATGCCATTGATCAGCGGCATCCGCAGGTCGAGCACGAGAACATCCACACCGCCTGCCACGACGCGCGATATTGCATCGCGGCCATTCCGAACTAGCTCACAGCGGTAGCCGTTGCGGTTGATAAGTTGGGCCAAAGTCGGGCCAAAATCAGGATCATCCTCGGCCACCAGGACAATCCCTGACGTTCCGAGCCCTGAAATCGAATCCAGAACCTGGTAGAGATTGACCGGTTTGGAGAATACGCCCATGGCGCCCCCGGCAATGGCCTGCTGAAGGAGCTGCTCCACGCTGTAGCCAGTCATCATGTAGACCTTGGCCAACGGCTTCAGCTTCTTGATTTCCAGGAAGCTTTCGACGCCGTTCTTCCCCGGCATCATCACATCCATGAAAGCGATATCGAAGTCTTCCTTGAGATAGGCCGCAATGGCGGCTTCGCCATCATAGACCACAAGTGGCCGATGGCCCTCCATTTCAAACAGCTCGCCGAGGGAATTCGCGTTGTCGGCGTCATCGTCAACTACCAGTATGCGCAATGACCGTTTCATGCCGCTTGCTCTCCGCTGTTCTCATGAATGGGCAGCCACAGCGTAAACGTGGCGCCCTTGCCCTCAACTGAATCAATGTCAAGGCCACCGCCATGCTGTTCCAGTATCTGTTCCACCGCGGAAATACCGAGTCCGGTGCCGAAGTTTTTGGTTGTGAATAGCGGTTCGCGGATTTTTGACAGGTTGTCTGCCGAAACACCCGGTCCATTGTCCGCCACGCTGATCTCTGCGCCGCGCCCAGTCAGCCGTGTCCTGACGGTAATGATTGGCGTTTCCGTAAATCGCGTCTTGGGATCATCGCCTCTGCCAACCAGGGCTTCCGAGGCATTGGAAAGCAGGTTGATGACGGCACGTTCAAATCGCCCAGGTTCGAGGTCAACAAGTTTCTCGCCAAGGCCGAAATAACATTCGATCGAAACCAGTTCCGGCAGTTTTTGTGCTTCGATCTGGACCAGCTTTTCAAGCCAGACATCGAGAACCGTAGGCTCGGCCTTGATTGCCTTGGTTCGGGAAAAATCCAGCAGTTGGGTAATGATGTTGTCGCAGCGGATGACGCCATTGTTGATGCGTTGCAATTGCGGCTCAACGCCAAGTCCCTTGTCCTTGATCTTGCGCGCCAGAAGATAAGTCGAGGTTCGAACCGTACTGAGGGGATTGCGAAGTTCATGGGCGACCGTCGCCGTCAAATTGCCGAGCTGCGCCATCTTGCCCTTGCGCAGAGCTTCATCCTGGGCTTCGCGCAGCTTGGTGATGTTGTCCGTGAGCTGCCGGTTGAGCGTGCCCATCTCGCTATTGACGGTCTGGATTTCATGCGAAAAAGTGAGGGCCTGTTCATGCGAAGAGGCAAGCTCGTTATGCGCTTTCTCAAGCTCGATGAACTTCCGCTTGAGCAAACGCCCCATGAACTGCCCGTAGAAAGCAACGGCG
>DATLDM010000086.1:0-55969 GCA_035525875.1 Aestuariivirga sp. | reverse complement strand
CGCCCATGGCGTCGAACAGGTTCGACATCGTCCAGTGCAGCTCTTCGGAGCCGCCGGCGAACATCAGATCCTGCTTGCCCCATTGGATCATTTCGGCGGCGTTGCCGATGCAATGGGCCGAGGTGGAGCAGGCCGAGGAGATGGAATAATTTATGCCGCGTATGCCAAAGGGCGTTGCAAGAGTTGCGGAATTGGTGCTGGACATGACGGCTGGCACGGCGAATGGCCCGACGCGCTTGGGTCCCTTTTCGCGCGTGATGTCGGCTGCAGCAACCAGCGTTTTTGTCGAGGGACCTCCGGATCCCATGATCAAACCGGTGCGGTCATTTTTTACGTCTTTTTCTTCGAGGCCTGAATCGGCAATGGCCTGCTGCATGGAAATATAATTCCACGCCGCACCATCACCCATGAAGCGCCTGGCCTTCCGGTCAATCTGGTCAAGATCGCAATTGGGCGCGCCATGCACCTGGCAGCGGAACCCTAGGCGCACATAATCATCGGCCTTCACGATGCCGGATTTTGCTTCCCTGAGGGAGGCTAAAACTTCCTGGGAGTTGTTCCCAATGCTCGATACGATACCTATTCCGGTGACGACGACACGCCGCATTGCGGGGGTCTCCTATGGTTATGCCGGTTGAAACAAGCCGACTTTCAAATCGGTTGCTGTGTAAATAGTCTCGCCATCGGCTTTCAACAAGCCGTCAGCGACAGCCAGCTTGAGCTTGCGCAGTATAAGGCGTTTTATGTCAACCTCATAGGTCACCTTCTTTATTGCAGGTGTTATCATGTTGGTGAGCTTGACTTCGCCTACGCCCAAGGCGCGGCCCCGGCCGGGCTCGCCCAGCCAGCCCAGAAAGAATCCGGTCAATTGCCAGAGCGCATCAAGGCCAAGGCAGCCCGGCATGACGGGATCGCCCTGGAAGTGGCAGGCGAAAAACCAGAGGTCCGGCTTGATATCAAATTCGGCAACAATGCGCCCCTTGCCATGAGCACCGCCACCTTCGGAGACATGGGTGATGCGGTCAAACATCAGCATGGGCGGCAGCGGAAGCTGGGCATTGCCAGGGCCAAACATTTCGGCCCGCCCGCAGGCCAATAGCTCATCGTAGAGAAAACTCGATTTCCGCTCAGTCATTCCGGCCCCATCTTCTGCGTCTAAATCGGCTAAAAGCCTCGTAATCATACAATTACGGATGATATTGCACAAACCACCCCTAAAAGACTATACTGAATTCGTAATGTACGCAGCGAAGTTGACAATGAACACACCTGGCATGATTGCCGAGAAATTGCGTGCCGCAGGACTGAGGCCTACGCGGCAGCGCTTGGCCTTGGCAAAAATCTTGTTTGGCAACGGCGACCGGCATGTTTCGGCGGAAGATCTGCACCGGGAAGCCTGTGCCGCCAAGGTTCTGGTCTCGGTTGCCACGGTCTACAACACGCTCAATCAATTCACTGCGGCGGGGCTCTTGCGCGAAGTGGCGATCGAAGGCGACCGCAGTTTTTTTGACACCAACACCTCCAATCATTTTCATTTCTATCATGAAAAGGAAGGCCGGCTGTTTGACATCGGCACCGAGAACCTTGAAATCAAAGGCCTGCCCTCGGCCCCCGAAGGCACGGAAATTGACCGAATCGACGTTATTGTGCGGCTGAAGAAACGCGGAAACTAGTTGACCGTTTCACCGGGATAGACGCCCCAGAGCATGTCCTGCTCGACAAAGCCGTCATAGCCACCTGCCGAAATTTCACACCACTTGCCGCTGCAGTTTGAAACTTCACCCATGGCCCCTGCTGCTAGCTGGGCATAAACCGAGCTTGCCTTGTTGGGGGCGGAATGAAGCTGGGTCAGTTGCGGGCCGCGCCAAGGGGCGACAACGGCGGTACGTTTTCCGGCCAGCATGCTTTGCAATATCCAGCCCTCTTCACCTTCGCTGTCACGAATGCGGCGCCAGTTTTCAAATTCGGCGACGATCTCCACCGGCAGGCCCTTGCGCTGGAAAACCCAGGCCACGGGATGATCACTTGAAGGCCCGCGGCGGACATTGACCTTTTCCGCTTTGAGCGACACAAAGCGCGGCACGGGAAGGCCCGAGGGGCCAATGGTATTGTTTTGCGGCGATATTGAAGCGGTTATGGTTGCATCGGATGCCGCCTTGGCCTGCGAATCAAACTTGGGTCCAAAAAGCGACCAAGCTACGCCCCCCGCAACGGCGATGCAGGCGAGGCCCAACAAGGCGGATCCAATCCGCCTTTTTCCCGAACTACTCTTCGCCATGTTTTGCGGCGTTCCCCTATTGTGGCGGCAGGCCTGATGAGTCTACATCATACCCATGAAACTGCAACATTTGACCCTTAACACGATTGGCCATCCTGGGTTAATTTTATGTCAATTTTCCAACACTGGAGCGCCTTCCGATGAGTAAGCACAAGCCGGTCGTTGTCGTGACGCGGAAGCTGCCGCAAGTGGTTGAAACGAGGATGATGGAGCTTTTTCAGACCAAGCTCAATGCAACCGATCAGCCCATGGGCAAGGCCGAGCTGATCGAGGCGGTCAAGACGGCCGATGCGCTGGTGCCGACGGTGACGGACCGCATCGACAAGGCCATTCTCATGCAAGCAGGCGAGCAATTGAAGCTCATCGCCAATTTCGGCACGGGCGTTGACAACATCGACGTGGAAACGGCGGTGGCGCGGGGCATTACGGTGACCAATACGCCGGGGGTTCTTACCGAAGACACGGCCGACATGACCATGGCGCTGATCATGGCGGTATCACGCCGCCTGATCGAGGGCTCCAAGGTCATTGGCACCGACAATACCTGGCAGGGCTGGTCGCCCACCTGGATGCTCGGCAGCCGCCTGTGGGGCAAGCGCATCGGCATTATCGGCATGGGGCGCATTGGCACGGCGCTGGCGCGGCGCGCCAAGGCCTTCGGCCTGCAAATCCATTATCACAACCGCAAGCCGGTTCAGGCGAAAGTTGAAGGAGAGCTGGAAGCCACCTATTGGGACAGCCTGGACCAGATGCTGGCGCGAATGGACATCATCTCGGTCAACTGCCCGCATACGCCGGCGACCTATCACCTGCTCTCGGCACGGCGGCTGAAGCTGATGAAAAAAGATGCCATTATCGTCAATACGGCGCGCGGCGAAGTAATCGATGAGAACGCGCTGGCCCGCATGCTTGAGGCAAATGAACTGGGCGGCGTGGGACTTGACGTGTTTGAACATGAACCCGCCGTCAATCCGCGGCTGCTCAAATCCAGCAAGGCTGTGCTACTGCCCCACATGGGGTCCGCCACCCTGGAAGGGCGCATCGACATGGGCGAAAAGGTGATCATCAACATCAAGACCTGGGTGGATGGCCATAATCCCCCTGACCGGGTTCTGCCTTCCATGCTTTAAATTATTAAGCTATGTTGCGTTGCAACATAAGGAAGTTGTACATTTGCTCAAATTGTGATCAATTGCCCAAATAGGGGGACGCGTGCAAGCCATCAAACTAGACATATCCACGGGCTCTAGCCTGCAATTGCCAAAATTGCAGGCGGCAACCGTTGAAGGACTGAGCCTCGAAATCATTGAGAAGCTGGCTTTTTCGGTGGGCAAGGACGCCACTTCGGCGCGCGGCCATGACTGGCTGAAGGCCGCCATCCTGGTGGTGCGCGACCGGGTGATTGAGCAGTGGATGGCCTCCATCCGCGAAACTTATCAAAATCAAAACAAGCGGGTTTACTACCTGTCGATGGAATTCCTCATCGGGCGGCTGCTCCGAGATGCGGCCTCCAATCTCGGATTGTTCGACACGCTTCAGGCCGCCTTGGAACACCTCGGCGTCGAGGCCGATCTGGTCGAGGCGTTGGAACCGGATGCAGCGCTTGGCAATGGCGGCTTGGGGCGTCTTGCGGCCTGCTTCATGGAAAGCATGGCGAGCCTTGGCATTCCCGCCTTCGGCTATGGCATCCGCTACCGCCATGGCTTGTTCCGCCAGAAAATCATCGACGGTGTGCAGATTGAATTGCCGGAGGATTGGCTGGTTCATGGCAACCCGTGGGAATTTGAGCGGCGCGAACGCGAATATGAAATCGGCTTCGGCGGTACGGTTGAAGCTTCAGCCCAGCTTAATGGCGTGGCGCATTACAAGTGGAAGCCTTCGGAAAAAATTCTCGCCGTTGCTTTCGATACGCCGATCTGCGGCTGGAAGGGAAAACGCGTCAACACACTGCGCCTGTGGAATGCGCGGCCGGTGGATCCCATCAAGCTCGACCAGTTTAACCAGGGTGACCATATCGGCGCGCAAGTCGATACGACACAGGCTGAAAGCATTACGCGGGTTCTCTATCCATCGGACGCAACGCCCGCTGGCCAGGAGCTGCGCCTGCGCCAGGAATATTTCTTCACCTCGGCCTCGCTGCAGGATCTTCTCCGGCGCCATGTCAGCCAATATGGCAGCCTGCTGAACCTTGCCGAAAAGGCCGCCATCCAGTTGAATGACACGCATCCGGCCATCGCCATTGCCGAACTCATGCGGCTGCTGATTGACGAGCACCATATCGCCTGGGAAAAGGCCTGGGAGATTACCCGCGCCACCACGGCCTACACCAACCACACGCTGCTGCCGGAGGCACTTGAAAGCTGGCCGGTGCATTTGATCGAGCGGTTGCTGCCGCGCCACATGCAGATTGTTTACGCCATCAACGCGGAAATCATTGCCGACGCCCATAAAAAAGGAATGGTCGATTTTGGTTTCCTGGGGGCCGTTTCACTCATTGACGAAAACAATGGCCGGCGGCTGCGCATGGGGCAACTGGCCTTTGCCGGCACCCACAGCATCAATGGCGTATCGGCGCTGCATTCCAGCCTGATGAAGGAAACCGTGTTCAAGGACTTGAACACGCTTTATCCCGGCCGCATCAACAACAAGACAAATGGCATCACGCCCCGGCGCTGGCTGCAACAGATTAATCCGGGCCTCACCGAACTGGTACGAGAGGCCATCGGCCCCAAGTTTCTCGACAATGCCGAAGAGCTCATAACTCTCGACCGCTTTGCCGAAGACACGGGCTTTCTGGAAAGCTATTCCGCCATCAAGCGGGCAAACAAGCAGAAGCTTTCGCAACTCATTTTGCAGCGTACCGGCATTCCGACCGATCCTTCGGCGCTGTTTGATGTTCAGATCAAGCGCATCCATGAATACAAGCGGCAATTGCTGGCCATCCTTGAAACCATCGCGCTTTACAATTCCATCCGGGCGCACCCGGGGCGGGTCACGGTTCCGCGGGTGAAGATTTTTGCCGGCAAGGCGGCGGCAAGTTACTGGGAAGCCAAAATGATCATCAGGCTCATTAATGATGTGGGCACGGTGATCAACGCCGATCCTGCGGTGCGCGGATTGCTGAAGGTCGTCTTCATCCCGAATTACAACGTGACCCTGGCGGAGACCATTGTCCCCGCTGCCGACATTTCCGAGCAGATTTCAACGGCGGGGATGGAGGCTTCCGGAACGGGCAACATGAAACTGGCGATCAATGGGGCGCTGACCGTCGGCACGCTTGACGGGGCCAATGTGGAAATTTCCGAGCACGCGGGCCGCGACAATGTCTTCATCTTTGGATTGACGGCGGCCGAGGTGGCACAGGCACGCAAGGCGGGCCATGTGCCGCGTGACATCGTCGATCATTCGCCGCATTTGAAACAGGTCATTGAATCGATCCGTACCGGGATATTTTCGCCTTCGGAACCCAACCGCTATCATGGGCTGGTGGCCGGCCTTCTGGACCAAGACTATTTCATGGTTACCGCCGATTTTGCCGCCTATTCGGAAGCCCTTGGCAAGGCGGATGCGGTATGGCGCGACAGTTCGCGGGCCTGGACCAAAAAGGCGGTGCATAATACGGCCCGGCTTGGCTGGTTCTCAGCCGACCGGACAATCCGCGATTATGCCCGGGATATATGGACCATTCCGGTCGCGTGATTGGCCATTGCCCCTTTTCAATCGCCATCCCATAGTGCGTGGAACGACAGTGAGTACCCGATGGCCGCAGGTGTTTTAAGCAAGGCTGAAGTTGACGCTCTAGTCGTTGGTCAACACCATGACCCCTTCGCCGTTCTTGGCCTGCACAAAATCGGACGGGGCTTTGTGGCCCGGGCCTTTGTCAGCGGGGCTGACACGCTGGCCGCCCATACTTTGGCTGGGGAGAAGATCGGCGACCTCACAAGAACCCATGACGCCGGTTTCTTTGAAGGTGCGGTCAAGCTGAAGGACCGCCAGCCCTTGCGCTTTGAGGCCGCCAATGCCGGGGGCAACTGGCATGTGATTGATCCCTATTCCTTTGGGCCAGTGCTGGGACCGCTTGATGATTACTACGTGGCGCAAGGCACGCATTTGCGGCTCTACGACAAGATGGGGGCCCATGTCATTTCCCATGAGGGTGCCACGGGGGTGCATTTTGCGGTGTGGGCCCCTAATGCGCAGCGCGTCTCGGTGATTGGCGATTTCAACGACTGGGATGGCCGCCGGCATGTGATGCGCAAGCGCATGGGAACGGGAGTTTGGGAGATATTCCTTCCCGGCCTTGATGAAGATGTAAAGTACAAGTTTGAGATCATTGGTGCCGATGGTGTGCGCCTGCCCCTCAAGGCTGACCCCTACGCCTTTGCAGCGGAGCTGCGGCCGCACACGGCTTCCCTTGTTGCAAGCGTCAACCATTTTCAATGGACCGATGATGACTATCTCAAGGCGCGGGCCGCACGCGATGCGCGGCGTTCACCCATGTCCATCTACGAAGTGCATCTGGGATCGTGGCGCAAGAAAGATGGCAATGCTTTTTTGAGCTACGATGAGTTGGCAAGTGATCTTGTGAATTATGTGCGCGATTTGGGGTTCACCCATATCGAGTTGTTGCCCATTTCCGAACATCCCTATGATCCATCATGGGGTTATCAGCCCACGGGCCTTTATGCGCCGACTTCACGCTTTGGCGACCCGGAAGGGTTTGCGCGTTTTGTGGATGCGGCCCACGCGGCCGGCATCGGAATTATCATTGATTGGGTTCCGGCGCATTTTCCGACGGATGAGTTTGGCCTGGCACTTTTTGACGGCACCGCACTTTATGAGCATGCGGATCCGCGCAAGGGGTTTCATCCGGACTGGAATACGGCCATTTATAATTTCGGCCGCACCGAGGTGCAGAGCTTCCTGATCAACAATGCCCTGTTCTGGCTAGAGAAGTATCATATCGACGGGCTTCGCGTCGATGCGGTGGCTTCGATGCTTTATCTCGACTACTCGCGCAAAAGCGGCGAGTGGATTCCCAATGAGCATGGCGGCAACGAGAACCTTGAAGCCATCGCTTTCCTGAAGCGGATGAATGAGGTGTGCTATGGCACGCATCCCGGCATCATCACGATAGCGGAAGAATCAACGGCGTTTCCCGGCGTGTCGCAGCCCGCCTATAGCGGCGGCCTGGGTTTCGGGTTCAAGTGGAACATGGGCTTCATGCACGACACGTTGCAATACATGTCGCGTGATCCCATTCACCGCCGCCACCACCACAATGACCTGACATTCGGATTGCTCTATGCCTTCACGGAAAACTTCGTGCTGCCGCTGTCGCATGACGAAGTGGTGCATGGCAAGGGATCGCTCTTGAGCAAGATGGGCGGCGATACCTGGGCCAAGTTTGCCGGGCTTCGCGCCTACTACGCTTTCATGTGGGCTTACCCCGGCAAGAAGCTTCTGTTCATGGGCCAGGAGTTTGCGCCTTGGGACGAGTGGAGCGAGGCGAGGAGCCTTGACTGGCATTTGCTGGGCTTCGAGCCGCACAAGGGCGTCCAAACCCTGATCACCGATCTCAATGCGCTTTATAAATCGAGCCCGGCCATGCACGGGCGCGACTGCGAGGGTGAAGGCTTCCAATGGCTGATCGCCGATGACTATACGAACTCGGTGTTTGCCTGGGTGCGCTGGGCGGGCGAGGCGCCCCCTGTTGTTTCCATTTCAAACCTGACGCCGGTTCCGCGTGTTGGCTATGGCGTGCCCATGCCGCGGGCCGGGCGCTGGATTGAAAAGATCAATTCCGATGCCCTGGCCTATGGCGGCACGGGACTGGGGAACGGCGGCAGTGTTGTGGCCCTCGCCAAGGAAACCGCGGGGCAGCCGGCCGGGGCGATACTAACCTTACCGCCAATGGCGACCTTGATTTTGGAATTTTCGGCGACATAATAAAAACCATTGGGAGGAAAAATTGGCAGAACCCCGCAGGACCGCACCACTCGCCCGTGACGCCATGGCTTATGTTCTGGCGGGGGGCCGCGGCAGCCGATTGATGGAGCTTACTGACCGGCGGGCCAAGCCTGCGGTGTTCTTCGGGGGTAAATCCCGCATCATTGATTTTGCCCTGTCCAACGCCCTGAACTCAGGCATCCGGCGCTTTGGCGTGGCCACGCAATACAAGGCCCACAGCCTTATCCGGCACTTGCAGCGGGGCTGGAATTTCCTGCGGCCAGAACGTAACGAGAGTTTCGATATTCTGCCCGCCAGCCAGCGCGTATCGGAAGATCAGTGGTATAACGGGACCGCCGATGCGGTGCACCAGAACGCCGACATCATTCAAAGCTACGGCCCGCAATACATGGTGGTTCTGGCGGGTGATCACATTTACAAAATGGATTACGAACAGATGCTGCAACAGCATGTGGACCAGGGCGCCAACGTGACGGTGGGCTGCCTCGAGGTGCCGCGCATGGAGGCAACCGGCTTTGGCGTGATGCAGGTTGACGACAAGGACAAGATTATCGCCTTTGTCGAAAAGCCCAAGGATCCACCGGGAATTCCGGGCGATCCGGACAATGCGCTGGCCTCCATGGGCATTTATGTTTTCAACACGGAATTCCTGCTTGATCTGTTAAAGGAAGACGCGGCCAACAAAAACTCATCCCATGATTTCGGCAAGGACATCATTCCCCATATCGTGAAGAACGGGAAAGCCGTGGCACACCGCTTCACGCAATCCTGCGTGCGCTCGACCAAGGAGGCTTCGGCCTATTGGCGTGACGTGGGAACGGTTGATGCCTATTGGGAAGCCAATCTTGATCTTTGCGATATCCTTCCCGCTTTGGACCTTTACGACAACAACTGGCCAATCTGGACTTATGGCGAGGTAACGCCGCCGGCAAAATTTGTGCACGACGAGGATGGCAGGCGCGGCATGGCCGTATCGTCTCTGGTATCTGGCGGGTGCATTGTGTCAGGCGCGTCGCTCAGGCGCTCGCTTCTGTTCACCGGCGTCCGGGTGAATTCCTATAGCCACGTCGAAGATGCGGTGGTGATGCCGTACGTGGAGATCGGGCGGAATGCCAAGCTGAAGAAGGTGGTGATTGATCGCGGAGTTGTCATTCCCGACGGCCTGATTGTGGGCGAGGACCCGGCAGCCGACGGCAAGCGATTCCGGCGCACGGAAAATGGCGTTTGCCTGATCACCAAGCCGATGATTGCAAAACTGCCGGCATGAAAATCCTCAGCGTCGCATCGGAAGTGTTCCCGCTGGTCAAAACCGGCGGACTGGCGGATGTTGCAGGGGCCCTTCCGGCGGCACTGGCCAAGCAGGACGTGAAAGTCATTACGCTGATGCCGGGCTATCCGGCAGTCCTGAAGGCGCTGGAAAATTATGAGATCGTCTATACCTTGGACAGTCTCTTTGGCGGCGCGGCGCGGCTGCTGTGGGGCAAGGCGCAAGGTCTTGATCTTTTTGTGCTTGACGCACCGCATCTCTATGACCGGCCCGGCAATCCCTATCTCGGCCCCGACGGCAAGGACTGGCCCGATAATTCAAAGCGCTTTGCGGCGCTAGCCGGGATTGCCGCGGAAATCGGGCGGGGGTTGGTGGCGGATTTTGTGCCCGATATCATTCACTGCCACGACTGGCAGGCCGGGCTTGTTCCGGCCTATGTGCGCTATGGCGGCGGGCCCAAAACCATCATGACGGTTCATAATCTGGCCTTTCAAGGGCATTACCCGGCTTCCATCTTTGGCACGCTTGGCCTTCCCGCCGTTGCCTTCGGCATCGACGGGGTGGAATATTTTGGCGGGGTTGGCTATCTGAAAGCTGGGCTGCAATGTTCCGATGCCATTACCACGGTAAGCCCCACCTACGCGCGGGAAATCCAAACGGTTGAAGACGGCATGGGGCTTGATGGCCTGCTGCGGGCGCGGAGCCATGTGGTACATGGCATCGTCAATGGGATTGATACGGATATCTGGAATCCCGGCAACGACGCGAACATCGTACAGACCTATACGGCAAAGGAGTTGCCAAAGCGTGCGGCAAACAAGCGGACGATTGAAAAACGCTTCGGCTTGGAGAGCGGCGACGGGCTGCTCTATTGCATTGTCAGCCGGCTTACGCTGCAGAAGGGCATGGACTTGGTAGCCAGTGCGTTGCCGAGGCTTCTGGAACTTGGCGGCAGGCTTGCCATTTTGGGTTCAGGTGATGCGGCACTTGAAGGCTCGCTCAAGGCGGCCATGATCAGCTATCCCGGGCGCATTGGCATCGCCACCATTTATGACGAACCGCTTTCGCACCTGCTGCAGGCGGGTTCCGACGCCATTCTCATTCCTTCGCGCTTCGAGCCCTGCGGCCTTACGCAGCTCTATGGACTGCGTTATGGCTGCGTGCCCGTCGTGGCGCGAGTCGGCGGACTGGCGGATACGGTGGTTGACGCCAATGACGCGGCTTTATCTGCCAATGCCGCTACGGGGATTCAATTTTCTCCCGTGACGCAAGATGCCCTGGAACACGCACTAGAGCGCGCGAGCGGGCTCTATGCCGACAAGACCGCTTGGGCATCGTTGCAGCAGGCGGGGATGAAGTCCGATGTTTCGTGGACGCGCAGTGCGGCGCGCTATGCCGAACTCTACCGCGCGCTTTTGAAAGGCGCCTGAGATGATAAAAACCATTCCCACCACGCCATTCGAAGGGCAAAAGCCCGGCACATCGGGCCTGCGCAAAAAGGTGACGGTGTTCCAGCAGCCTCGCTATGCGGAGAATTTCATTCAAGCCATTTTCGATGGGCTGCAAGGGTTTACAGGGAAAACCTTAGTTATTGGTGGAGATGGAAGGTTCCACAATCGCGACGTCATCCAGACCGCCATTCGCATGGCGGCGGCCAATGGCTTTGGCCGGGTGTTGACGGCGAGGGGCGGCCTTCTTTCAACGCCTGCCGCTTCGCATCTCATCCGCAAGTTCGGGGCATTTGGCGGCATCATTCTTTCGGCCAGCCACAACCCCGGCGGGCCGGATGGCGATTTCGGCATCAAATACAATGCCGGCAATGGCGGCCCTGCCCCAGAGAAGATGACTGACCAGTTCTTTGCCAATACGAAAAAAATCACTAACTACAAAATTTCAGACGCGGCTGACTGCAATCTCGATAAACTGGGTGTCAGCAAAATCGAGGGCATGACGGTTGAAGTCATCGATCCAGTTGCCGATTACCAGAAGCTTATGGAGACCCTGTTTGATTTCGATGCCATAAGGGCGCTGTTCAAGTCAGGCTTCCGCATTCAGTTCGATGCCATGCATGCCATTACCGGACCCTATGGCCATGCCATTCTGGAGGATGCGCTTGGGGCGCCGAAGGGCTCGGTTGTGAACGGCACGCCGCTGCCGGATTTCGGCGGCCACCATCCGGATCCCAATCTGGTTCATGCGAAAGCGCTTTATGATTTGATGATGTCAAAGGATGGGCCCGATTTCGGGGCAGCTTCGGATGGCGATGGCGACCGCAACCTTATTATCGGTAAAAACCAATTCGTGACACCTTCCGACTCCTTGGCGCTGCTCGCGGCCAATGCCCATCTGGCCCCGGGCTATGCCAAGGGCCTTGCCGGGGTTGCCCGCTCCATGCCCACCAGTTGCGCGGTGGACCGGGTTGCGGCGAAGCTTGGCATCGAGTGTTTTGAAACGCCGACGGGCTGGAAATTTTTCGGCAATCTGCTCGATGCCGGGATGATCACCATGTGCGGCGAGGAAAGCGCCGGCACGGGCTCGAACCATGTGCGCGAGAAGGATGGCCTCTGGGCTGTCCTGCTGTGGCTCAACATTCTCGCGAATCGCCGGCAAAGCGCTGCGGATATCGTGAAGGAGCATTGGGCGAGTTATGGCCGCAACTACTATTCGCGGCACGACTATGAGGAAGTGGATGCGGATGCGGCCAACAAGCTGATGAAATTCCTGCGCGACAAGTTGCCAAAACTAAAGGGTGAAAAGGCCGGCGCGCTGGCGGTGGCAACGGCCGATGATTTTTCCTACCATGACATTGTCGAAAATTCAGACACGGCCAACCAGGGCATCCGCATTGTCTTTGATGACGGCTCGCGGGTGATCTACCGGCTTTCGGGCACCGGCACGGCAGGAGCAACACTTCGTGTCTATATCGAAAAGTATGAGGCCAAAATCCTCGGCCTTGAAACGCAAGCCGCACTTTCCGACCTCATCGGTTTTGCGCGCGGGCTTGCCGGAATTGCGGAGCGCACGGGCCGCACGGAACCGACTGTGATCACCTAGCATGCCGCACTCAAATTCCGGATCGCCGTTTCCCCTTGGCGTCACCCCCGTTGAAGGCGGGGTCAATGTTGCGGTTGTTTCACGGCATGCTACGCGGATATTTTTCTGCCTGTTTGAGGGCGGCACGGAAACACGTTTTGAATTGGCTGCCCACCAGGGTGGTGTGTATTGTGGACTCATACCTGGCGTAAGGGTTGGCCAGCGTTACGGGCTGCGGGCGGAAGGGCCCTATGACGCCACCAATCTCTTTGATGTTTCCAAGCTGTTGATCGATCCTTATGCAACGGCGATTGACCGGAGCTTCACCTGGCATGGGGATTTTGCCGTCAAGGGCACGGAGACCTCACCCATTGCGCCGAAGTGCATCGTCGCAGCGACGCTGCCGCCCGCCCGGCGTTTGCCTTACAGGGCGCCGCGCTTCATTTATGAAGTGGCGGTCAAGGCCTTCACCAAACGTCATCCACTGATTCCCGAGAATATTGCAGGCACGGTCGCAGCTCTCGCTCACCCCGCCTGCATTGAACATTTTCTACGGCTTGGTATTGATACGGTTGAGCTTATGCCGCTGATGGCCTGGGCCGACGAGCGGCACCTTGCGCGGCAGGGCCTTTCGAATGCCTGGGGCTATAACCCTATCAGCTTCTTCGCACCGGACCCGAGGCTTGCGCCGGGCGGAGTGAGGGAGATACGCGAAACCATTGCGGCGCTGCATGACGCAGGGCTTCGTGTTGTCCTTGATGTGGTGTTCAACCACACGGGCGAAAGTGATCTGGGCGGGCCAACCGTTTCGTTGCGCGGCCTTGATAACGCGCTTTACTACCGGCATGCGCACGGCGTGCTGATGAATGACACGGGCTGCGGCAACACACTTGATACCAATAGCGCGCCAGTGATGGAACTTATTCTGGCGTCCATGCGCCACTGGGTGACGACAGTCGGGATTGATGGATTCCGCTACGATCTGGCAACCGTGTTGGGGCGTGGGGTCAACGGCTATGACGCCAACGCGCCCTTGCTTCGGGCCATTCAGCAGGACCCGTTGCTAGGCATGTTTATTCATATCGCCGAGCCCTGGGATGTGGGGCCTAACGGTTACCAGCTCGGAAACTTTCCCAGCACCTGGCACGAATGGAATGACCGCTACCGCGATGATGTCCGGCATTTCTGGCGGGGCGATGCGGGAGCATCCGCCAATTTCGCCACGCGGCTTGCGGGTTCATCGGATATTTTTGGTCGGCCAGACCGCAGGCCTTCCAGCAGCATAAATTACGTGGCGGCGCATGATGGCTTCACGCTTCGTGATTTCGTCAGCCACGACCACAAGAATAATTTTGCCAACGGCGAAGACAACCGCGACGGAAATTCGCGGGAGCCTAGTTGGATTTCGGAGGATCCGGACCGGGATGTTAAAGCCCTACTGGCAAGTCTTTTTTTGTCGCGCGGCACGGTCATGCTGACGGCCGGCGACGAATTTGGCCGCAGCCAGTGCGGCAACAACAATGCCTATGCGCAGGACAATGAAACGACCTGGCTGGATTGGGCCAACGCGGACCAAAACCTCATTCAGCATGTCGCGGGGCTGGCGAAGTTCCGGGGCGATCACGCGGCCTATTTCGCCGACCGGTTCCTGACTGGCCAGGCTTCAGCGGGCCAGCACTATCCAGACATTCAATGGCTTTTGGAACAGGGCGGCATTCTGGATTGGACGGGTCCTTCGTCTGATGTTTTTGGCCTGATCCTGAGTTGCGCGGAGGCAGAGGAACGGCTGCTTGTCTGGTTCAACCGGAAGCAGCAAAGCGTGGACATAGCTTTGCCCGCGGCGCAGCCGGGATTCCATTGGGGACAGGACAAGTTGACTTGCGAGGCGCGGTCCGTTGCCATGCTGCTCGAAGTTGCTGATGTGAGAAAAAAATCTTCTGCTCCCGACGATGGCCTGATCCATGATCTCGCGGCGGCGGCGGGCATCCAAAGTGAATGGTGGGAGGTGAGCGGAGCCCATCACAGCGTTGGGATTGATACAAAGCGGGCTCTGCTTGCGGCCATGGCGCTGCCGATCGCAACGCAAGGAGAGGTGCGCGACTCGCTGAACGAGCTTGCGGCAGGGCAGAACAGGAATATCGCGGTGACAGCGGGGCGCTGCTATCAACCGGAATTCCTGAAGCAGGGCAAACGCCTCTATGGCCTGACTTCCCATCTCTATGCGCTTCGCCATGAAGGTGATAGCGGTATTGGTGATCTGGAAACACTTGCTCGGTTTTGTCAGACCTCAGCGAGGCTTGGCGGTTCGCTTGCTGGGATCAATCCCCTGCACCACATGTTTACGGATGACCGCCGCCGCGTGAGCCCCTACCAGCCATCTGATCGCCGCTTCATAGATCCCATCTATATTGACCTCAATGAGGTGCAAAAAAGGTTCGGCCCTTCGGCAAAGCAAAAGAAATATGAAGGTGAGCTGTCGCGCCTGCGCGAGGCAAGCCATGTGGATTATGAGGCTGTCTGGCGCATCAAGGATGACATGCTGTTTTCCCTTTTTGAAAAATTTGGGACGAGCAAGAACTTTGAAATCTTTATCGCCGATGGCGGGACTGCATTGCAGGATCACGCCCGGTTTGAAGCGCGGACAGATTCCAAGCGTTACAAGTATGCTCAATGGCTGCAATGGATTGCCGATGGGCAACTCGCCACTGCTGCAAAACGTGCGGAGAAAGCTGGACTGGAGCTCGGCATTTACCGCGATCTGGCTTTGGGCTGCGCCTATGAAGGCGGCGAGGTTTGGGCGCGGCCGGAGTTGTTCGCTACTACTGTTTCAATGGGGGCACCGCCGGACCCGTTTGCGCGGGATGGCCAGGTGTGGAACCTGCCGCCCTTCAATCCGCTTGCCCTAGCAAGGGCGGAATATGAGCCTTTCGCGGAGATACTGCGGGCCAACATGCGGCATGCAAAGGTTTTGCGCATTGATCATATCCTGGGTCTTTCCCGCCAGTTCTGGGTGCCACGTGGTGCTTCGGGTGCTGATGGCGCCTATGTCACGATGCCGCTTGAAAGGCTTCTAGCCATTACGGCAGCCGAAAGCATCAGGGCAAAATGCCTGGTGATTGGCGAGGATTTGGGCACTGTTCCTGATGGGTTGCGTGAGTGCCTTTCGCAGGCCAACATCCTGTCCTACCGGGTATTATGGTTCGAGCAGGATGAGGCGCGCTTTCAGCCGCCTGAGAGCTATCCGCAGGGTGCTGCTGTGTGCCTTTCCTCGCATGACTTGGCACCCTTCAAGGGATGGCGTGAAAGTGCAAATCAAGTCGACATTGCAAAACTGGAAAGCGCCATTACCGAAGCGGGCGTCAACAGCGGTGATCTTCTCGCCGATGCGCATGCCTTCGTTGCCAAGACGCCCTGCGCGATCATGCTGGTGCAGGCGGATGATCTTTCAGAAGAGACAGAGCCTCTCAATGTGCCGGGCACCGATAAGGAGCGGCCGAACTGGCGCAGACGGCTGTCGGTTGCGGTTGAGGCGCTTCCCGATCTCACGACATCCAAGGCCGTCAGGGCTGCCATACAACATACGGGACGCGGCAAGAATGGCTAAATCCTACAAGGTTGAGATCCTGACGCAGGAGGTCATCGCAAAATTCTGGTCCACCCTGAGCAAGGTGACGTTGAAATACACACGCCGGGATGGCCGGTCCGAGGTCCTTGTCCGCGAGGTCAATGACCACGGCCATGCTGCGGCGGTCCTGGCGCTTGATCCCACGCGAAAAACCGTTCTGCTGGTCAAGCAAATGCGCATTGCCGCGCATGTGGCAGGATATACAGACGCCATGATTGAAGTCTGTGCCGGCCTGCTTGATGGCGATGATGCAAGAACCTGTGCCACGCGGGAAGCAGAGGAGGGCTTGGCGTTCGCGTGCATGATTTGCGTGAGGTCGGCAATGTGTTCATGAGTCCCGGAGCCTTGACCGAACGGGTGAGCCTGTTCATCGGCACCTATTCACCGGACGACAGGATCACGAATGGCGGCGGCGTTGCAACGGAAGGGGAGGATATCGAGGTCATCGAACTCCCACTGGCCACGGCCTATGGAATGATCGCATCCGGTGAGATCGTGGATGCAAAAACCATAATCCTGCTGCAGCACACCATGCTGGCTTAGGCCGCCACATCGCGCAGGGCGCCGGGGCCTGGAACAGCGCCCTTGGGGCACTTGCCTGCAATGATCATGCCCAGCACTTCGTCCTTGGTCACATCCTTGACATTAGCGGTACCAACCACACGGCCGTTCTTCATCACCACCAGCCGGTCGGCCAAGTCAAACACGTCGTGCAAATCATGACTGATCAGGAAAATGCCTATGCCTTCGGCCTTCAATTGCTTGATGAGCTCGCCGACTTGCGCGGTTTCCTGGGGGCCAAGGGCCGCCGTCGGCTCATCCATGATCAGGATGCGGGCATTGAAGTGGATGGCGCGTGCAATGGCAACCGATTGCCGCTGGCCGCCGGACAGCTTGCTCACCGGCTCCTTGAAGCGGCGGAAATTGGGATTGAGGCGCCCCATCACTTTGCGGGCTTCCGATTCCATGGCAACATCATCGAGCGTGCCAAAAGCGGTGCGGAGTTCGCGGCCGAGATAAAGATTTGCGGCTGCATCCACATTGTCGGCGAGCGCCAGTGTCTGGTAGATCGTCTCAATGCCAAGGGCCTTGGCATCGCGCGGATTGTTGATCGTCACTTCATCACCATTGATGCTGATCTGCCCCTGATCGCGCTTGTAGGCGCCTGACAGGATCTTGATGAGCGTGGACTTTCCCGCCCCATTGTGGCCGAGGACGCCCACCACTTCGGCGGGATAAAGCGTAAGATCGGCATGATCGACAGCCTTGATGCCGCCGAAGGCGATGGAGATGTCATTCATCTCGACAAGGGGCGTGCCGCGGGTGGTG
The DNA here is from genome assembly GCA_035525875.1 of Aestuariivirga sp. GTDB lineage: Bacteria > Pseudomonadota > Alphaproteobacteria > Rhizobiales > Aestuariivirgaceae > Aestuariivirga. The sequence goes on along the minus strand of DATLDM010000086.1, from coordinate 38,467 downwards.
GACGTTGCTTTTACCGGCGTCTTGGTTTTCTTTGCCATGACTTTCTTCCTCACTTTACGCGGCGGCGGTAAACTTGATCAACAAAGACCGCCAAAACGAGCACAATGCCAACGACGATATTGGTGTAGGCGGAATCGAAGTTCAAGAGAGCCATGCCGGATTGCAACGATTGCATCAGCAGCGCTCCAAGGATCGCGCCATAAATCGTACCGATGCCGCCCGCCAGCGATGTGCCGCCAATGACGGCCGCGGCAATCACATAGAGTTCGCTGAGGGTGCCCAAAGCCGTGGTGGCCGCATCGAGACGGGCTGATGCTATGACGGCCGAAACACCCACCAGTGCACCCATCAGCGTGAAGACCAACACCATGAGGCGCTTCGTGTTGATACCGGCAAGCTCAGCGGCTTCCGGATTGCCGCCGGTCGCAAAAATGTAGCGGCCAAAACGCGTGCGTGTCGAAATAAATGTCATGACCACGCCGATTGCCAGGGCAATCAGAACCGGAATTGGATAACCGGTTTGATAACTCAGGCCATCGATGCAGCGGACAACCTTGTCGCCTGCCATGCAGATGGCCAAACCGCCGTTGTCCTCCGTACCGGGCGGAATGAAGATATTGTTGGCGAGGGAATATTGCTCGGCCACCTTGGGCGGCCACAGATAGGCATTGACCAAGGCGGTTGCCCCCAAGACCAGCGCGCTTCCCATAAAGGCGAGGAAACACTCGGCCCAGATCGGCCGCAGCGGAAATTTGAAACGTATGCGCTGCCTTCGGCCATTGATAATAGCCAGCACGATGACGATGCAGACTGTCGCACCCAGCACCCAACTCCAAAACGGCCCAATGGAGGCGGAAGGCCCATTGCCCCCGATGATCTTGAAGGTTTTGTCCATGGGAGCAATCGTGACGCCGCTGGCAATGAGGAACGCCGCGCCGCTAAAGGCGATGAGGCCGCCGAGCGTGACAATGAAGGATGGAATCTGGCCGTAAGCAATGAGGACGCCGTTAAAACAGCCAATCGCCGCACCCAGCACTATGGCGAAGACAACGGCAATGATCCAAATGGCGGGATGGCCCAAACCAAGCATCGGTCCCAGATTATAAACCTGCAGCACGCCGGTTGCGACGGCAACGATGCTGAGCATGGAGCCGACCGAAAGATCAATTTGGCGCATGACGATAACCAGCACCATGCCGGTGGTCATCACCGCGATGGTTGAGGTTTGCACCATCAGGATCCAGAGATTTCGTGGCGTCAGGAACGAGCCGCCGAAAAGTCCATCACCCTGGCGAAGCATGCCGCTGTAGATATCGAAACCCACCCAGATCAAAATCAACGCCGCGATCATGCCAAGCATGCGCGTGTCGATTTCAGTGGCCCTCAGAAAGCGCGTAAAGGCACCTTCCTCGCTCATGGCCGGACTGTTGCTGCTGGTTTGTATAGACATGCCTATCGCCTCCCAATCGACATTTCTTACGGCCCTTGTCGTTGCGCTTTATGCGCAATCTTCCGGCTGCCATCAGCGTTTGACGCTCATGCCACATGCGGCCTGATCCACCCTTGCGTCTCTGCTGCCCATGAAAGAGCCGCGCCACCATTTCGGGTGACGCGGCCATGATGTGTCAGTTCATATCGTCTGACAAGAGGTCAGTTGCAGGCTGCAACCGTGCCGGCCTTCACGCCTGCACAGGCTTCTTCCTTAGTAATCCAGCCGGCGTCGATGACGTCGTTCAGGTTGTCCTTGGTGATCGGATTCGGAGCGAGCAGGATGGCGTTGACTTCAACACCCTTTGCACCGCCCGAGAACTTGCCCACACCTTCAATCGTGGCCGGATCCTTGCCTTCGGCGATGGCAACGGCGGCTTCAGCGGCCACCTTGCCCAGAGCGCGCGAATCTTTCCAGACCGACACGAGCTGCGTGCCAAGTGCTACGCGATTCAAGGCGGCCTTGTCACCGTCCTGACCGGTTACCGGAACCGTGCCGGCGAGACCTTGTGCATCGAGAGCGGCCACAACGCCTGAGGCCATGCCATCGTTTTCGGACATGACTGCATCTACCTTGTTGCCGGTCGAGGTCAGACACTGCTCCATATTCTTCTGGGCGTTGTCCGGCTTCCAGCCGTCGGTGAAGGTTTCACAGACATTCTTTATCTTGCCGGAGTCGATGTTTTCCTTAAGAACTTCCATCTGGCCCTGGAACAGGAAGGTGGCATTCGGGTCGCCCTTGTCGCCCTTGATAAAGGCGAAGTTGCCTTCCGCCTTGCCCTTCTCGAGCATGGTCTTGGCCATCAGGCGGCCGACGCCGACATTATCAAAAGTCACATAGAGCGCGTTCGGATCTTCCACGAGCACGTCATAGGACAGCATTTTCACGCCGGCATCCGATGCGGCCTTGAAGGACGGCAGGATGGCGTCGGCGTCATAGGCGACGACCATGATGACATCGACTTTCTGAGAAATCAGGCTTTCGATATCGGCGGCCTGCTTCTGGGCGGAGAGTTGGGCATCAGTCGTGACCAATTTGTCCCCGGCGGCTTCGACGACGGCCCTGATCGCGGCTTCGTCAGTTTTCCAGCGTTCTTCCTGGTAGGTTTTCCAGGATACTGCGATGGTTTTTCCAGCAGCCACGGCTGACATGGAAGACATGCCGAGCAACAGGGCTCCGGCCATCAATGTAAAGATATTGCGCTTCATTCCTTAAGTCCTCCTCATCACCAGGCCATCCGCGGGACGCTCCCATTATTTTCCAGTTGTCCTGGAACTCGCAAACGCTGGTCGATGGACGATTATTGATTTATTTTAGCGTCCAAAAAAATGTTGCATCAAGTCGCATTGTGAGTCAAGCTTAGAAAATAAGTATGACAATTCAGTAGCAAATGCTGGAGAAAACAGTGGGAGCACGATGCTCAAGAAAGCGAACAGCGATCTTGTAAGGCGGCAGAATCGAGGGTTGTTTCTCGAAACCCTGCGCCAGCATGGCCCGCTTGCACGAATTACCCTGGGCCACAGAACGGGGCTGTCGCCCGCCTCCATTACCTCCATCAGCGCGCAACTCATTGACGAAGGACTGGTGTATTCCATCGGCGAGGATGATGCTGTTTCAGGACATAACAAACGCGGGCGGCCGCAAACGCGATTGGCGCTCAATCCCAAGGCCACAAATGTATTGGCCGTTTCAATCTCGGTTGACAGCGTCGAGCTTGTCTTTGCGGATTTCAGCGGGGTCACACATGAGCCTGCCAAGCTGCGGATGGACACCTACGACATTCCAAAAGAGGAATTTGGCCCGCGCGTGGCCCTTGAGATCAAGGCCAATGCAAAGCGGCTTGGGATTGCGTTGAATTCGATCACGCGCATCGGGATAGCGGTGCAGGGCGTTGCCGACACGATTACCGGGGAGATTCCCTGGAGCCCGGCCTTCCGGGCCCGCGACATTCCCGTGGTAAAGCCGCTGGAGCGCATTCTGGGCATTCCCTGCAGCATCGGCAACAATGCCAACATGATCGCCGAATCCCTGATCGCCACGGACCGTAAAAAATACAGCGGGAATACCGCGGTGGTTTTCCTGGGCCACGGCGTTGGCCTGGGCCTTATCCTAAATGGCGTTGTCTATGACGGGGCCAATGGCCGTGCGGCTGAATTCGGCCACATGAACCATCTTCCCGATGGCCCATTATGCCGCTGCGGGCGGCAAGGCTGCCTCGAAGCCTTCAGTGCCGACTACGGCATCATGCGCATGGCCAATGACCGACAGGGCCATGACTTCGATGTGCATGCGGCGGTGCGCGACGAGGATATGCGGGAACTGGAGCTTGCAGCGGAGTCCGGCGATACGGTTGCCATCAATGCCTTTAACCGGGCCGGAGAGGTGCTGGGGTTCGGCATTGCCCGGCTGATTGCGCTGATCAATCCGCAACGCGTTGTTCTGGCAGGCCCCGGCACACGCGTCTACGACCTGATGAAGGATTGCATCTGGGAAGCGCTGCGGCGCGGGCTGGTGCATGATTTGCGGAAGTATGTTGAATTCGAAGTCGTGCCCTATGGCAAGGACATGATCACAACCGGAACCTTGGTGGAAACCCTGCGCCATCTTGACCGCGTGTTTGCAACGGGTCAGAGAGGCGCAATGCCGGAATTTGCCGGGAGGAAAATCGCATGAGAAAATTATTGTTTTCTGCTGTGCTCACTTTGATGTGGTTCGCTGCGCTGGGTACACCACCGTCGTGGGCAGACGCCAATCGATCTGATAAGGTGTTGCGTACGTGGAACCAACTGGTTCTGGAGTTGGTGCGCCATACCCCAACGTACTCGCCACCCGTGGCTAGCCGTTCCTTTGCGTATCTCGGCGTGACCGCATTTGAAGCAGTGGCGAGCGGCTCGTCCGAGATGCAATCGCTGGCAGGGCAATTGAATGGGTTGACGCCTGTGCCGCAAAGGGAAGCGGGCAAGATTTATGACGAAGCCGTGGTGCTTCAGGCCGCCATGGCCTTTGCCGCCCAGAACTTTTTTGAGAACACGGGGCCTACCGGGCAGCGGGCCCTTGCCGCACTTGAAGCAAAATTGCGCACGGAGGCTACGGCGGGATTGCCTGACGATGTGGCGGTGCGCAGTGAAGACTATGGCCGCGCGATCGCAAAACATATTCTGGCCTGGTCGCAAGATGATGGCGGAGCGGTCATTGAAAACATGGGCTTCCCCTTGCAATATGAATTGACCAAGGGTGCGGCCAATTGGGTGCCGACCAGCCTAGTGGCACAGCAGCAAAAACCGCTTCTGCCGAACTGGGGCAAGAACCGCACGTTCGCCATGCCTAATGGCGCGACGTGTGATTTGCCCCCTCCGCCCGCCTACAGCGAAGACAAGGCTTCCGGGTTCTACAAGGAGGCGCTTGAAGTGTTTGGGACAAGGAAGAACATAAGTCCGGAAGAACGCGCCATTGCACGGTTCTGGTCGGATGACCCGATGCTGTCGCCTACCCCGCCCGGGCATTGGATTTCAATTGCCCTGCAAATTTTTGAACGCGATAACGTTGCGCTGGACAAAAGCGTTGATGTGTTGGCGCGCCTTGGAATAGCGGAAGCTGATTCATTCATCGGCTGCTGGAACGTCAAGTTTCAGTACGACCTTTTGCGGCCCGTGACCTATATCCGCCGCACCTTGGATCCGAAATGGGAATCCCTGCTCAACACGCCGCCATTTCCCGAATATCCCAGCGGCCACAGCACGCAATCGGGTGCCGCCGCAGCGGTGCTGACCCAAATGTTCGGTGAAAATTTCGCTTTCAAGGATGCCACGCATGAACGTGATGGCATAAAACCGCGTTCCTTCCCGAGTTTCTGGGCTGCGGCGGAGGAGGCCGGTATTTCCAGACTATATGGCGGCATTCATTTCCGCGCCGCGATTGAACGGGGACTGGAACAGGGGCGCTGCATTGGCGGCTTCACAAATGCCTTGCGCACAAGGAGATAGATTATGCGTGTGATGTCTTTACGTCTTGCCTTGACCGCCTTGGGCGTTGCGGGCCTGGTGCAATCTGTTGTCGCTGAAAATACCGTTGCTGTTCCAAGTTTTGTCGAGGAAACGGCCAGCGCCGGGATTGACAGTGTCTATGCCGGCGAATGGGAATACATGGTGGGCGGCGGGGTTGCCACCTTCGACTGCAACGCGGATGGCTTTGCCGACATGCTGCTGGCTGGCGGCACATTGCCCGCCAAGTTCTACCGCAATACCAGCACGAAGGGCGGCGCTTTGCATTTCGAGGCGCAAACCAGCGGACTCGAACTGGACAAGGTGGCGGGGGCTTACCCGATGGACGTCGACAGTGATGGCAATACCGATCTGGTGTTGCTGCGCGTCGGTGAAAATGTCGTGATGCGCGGGCTGGGTGGCTGCCAATTCGAACGGGCCAATGAGGCTTGGGGATTTGATGGCGGGGACGCCTGGTCAACGGCCTTTGCCGCCACCTGGGAGAAAGGCGCTGCGTGGCCGACGCTGGCCATTGGCAATTACATCAACCGCCTGGAGGAGACCTCTCCCTGGGGCTCCTGCACCGACAACTGGCTGCATCGGCCCGACGTGATTCAGAACAAGTTTGCAACGCCCCTGGCGCTCAAGCCCAGCTATTGCGCGCTGTCGATGCTGTTCACCGACTGGAACAAGTCGGGCACGCCTTCCTTGCGCATTTCCAACGACCGCGAATATTACGAAGGCGGCCAGGAACAGCTTTGGCATGTTGACGCGGACAAGGAACCAGCGCTCTACACCGAGAAGGAAGGGTGGAAACCCTTGCGCATCTGGGGCATGGGCATCGCCGGCTATGACCTCGATTCCGACGGCTACCAGGAATATTTCCTGACCAGCATGGCCGACAACAAACTGCAAACCCTGGCTACTGTGCCGAAGGACGGCGAGCCGCCGGAAGCCACCTTCAAGGATGTGGCCTATGCAAAGGGAGTCACCGCGCATCGCCCCTACACGGGCGGCGACCAGCGGCCCAGCACGGCCTGGCACACGCAATTTGAAGACGTGAACAATGACGGCCTCGTTGATTTGTTCATCGCCAAGGGCAACGTGGCGAAAATGCCGGACTTCGCCGCGAAGGATCCCAACAACCTGTTGCTGCAGGGTGCCGACGGCAAGTTCATCGAATCGGGCGAGGCCGCAGGTGTAACCAACATGGCCATATCGCGTGGCGCCGCCTTGGCGGACTTCAACATGGACGGCCTGCTGGATCTGGTGGTCGTCAACCGTTGGGAAAGGGCGAAGGTCTGGCGCAACACCAGCAGCAATGCGGGCCATTGGATCGAGGTCAAGCTGCAGCAGCCCGGTGCAAACCGCGACGCGATTGGCGCCTGGGTTGAAGTGAAGCGCGGCTCGACTGTAATGCGCCGTGAAATCTTCGTGGGCGGCGGCTGCGCCAGCGGGCAAAATGGCTGGTGGCATTTTGGGCTGGGCGACATGGCTCAGGCGGAAATTCGCGTCGTCTGGCCGGATGGCACCGCCGGCGAGTGGCAAAGGGTTGACAGCGACAATTTTTACATTCTCGAGCGGAGCGAAGCGGCGCAGGTTTGGGCAATGAAATAGCCATAGGCGCTATTCGCACGGCGGCAAGTTAGGATCTGAGACACACCCAATACATTGAGGAGATTCCAAATGCGCAGTGAACCTCAGCTGAAAGCAGCAGTGACCCAAGCCTCGGAATGGCTCGACAACGCTGGCCGTTTCCAGGGGGAATGGCAGGGCGGGTCACGCGGCGCCGGGATTTGCGTCATAGCTAATCGGCTGGACACCGTTGGCGGTGGCCCTCGGCTCCACAGACACCCTTACGCTGAAATCTTTGTTGTTCGCCTGGGCACGGGCATTTTCACGATTGGCAGCACGCAAGTCGAAGCTTCGACCGGACAGATTTTAGTGGTTCCATCCAACACCGCGCACAAGTTTTCGAATGCAGGACCGGAGCCCCTCGAAACGATTGATATCCACGAAAGCGGCAAATTCATTACCGAATGGTTGGAGTAGCAGTTCGGTTAACAAGTGTGATGGCAAACCGGCCGATCACAAATTTCTGATCATAAGACGGCGGGATATATTTCTTTTCATCCTGGAACTCCCTATGAGAGAGCGGCGACACAGGAGCCGTAATGAAGTTATCCAGGCGTGATTTGGTTAAGGCTGCAGGGGCTGCGGCTTTGCTTCCGCTTTTCCCGAAAGCGGGCTTTGCCGCGGATTGGGCGGCACTTGAAGCGCAAGCAAAAGGCCAGACGGTTTACTTCAATGCCTGGGCGGGTTCCGAACCGATCAATGCCTATATTGCGTGGGCAGCGGAACAGGTTAAGGTCCGTTATGGCGTAACCCTTGAGCATGTGAAAATTGCCGACACGGCGGAAGTGGTCCGGCGGGTACGCGACGAGGTGAAGGCCGGCAAGGTGGAAGGCTCGGCGGATTTAGTCTGGATCAATGGCGAAAATTTCCGCGCCATGAAAGCCGAGAAGCTTTTGTTCGGCCCCTTCGCCAATGAGCTGCCAAATTTCAAGTATGTGGACACCGAGGGCAAGCCCACGACGCTTGTTGATTTTGCAGAAGCAACCGATGGTTTGGAAAGCCCGTGGGGCATGGCGCAGCTCACCTTTTTCGGTGACGGCGCAAAAATTTCCGCTCCGCCCAAAAGCATGGATGAGCTTGTGGCTTTCGCGAAGGCCAATCCGGGCCGCGTGACCTATCCGGCGCCGCCGGATTTTCACGGCACTACTTTTGTGAAGCAGGCGCTCTATGAGTCAATCACGGACCAAAGCTTTCTGCCCTTGCCTGCGGATAAAGTTGAATTTCATCGTGCCGTTGCACCCCTGTTTGACCTGCTCGACAGCTTGCACCCGCATCTCTGGCGCGAGGGCCAGCAATTTCCGCAGAGCCAGGCGCAGCTCAAGCAGATGCTGGCGGATGGCGAGCTTCTCATGGCGTTGACTTTCAATCCTAACGAGCCTGCCAATCTTGCGGCCTCGAGGGAATTGCCGCAGAGCACGGTGGCTTGGCAGCACCGGGCCGGCACAATTGGCAACACGCATTTCGTGGCTATTCCGATCAATTCAAAGGCAATGGCGGGAGCCCAGGTTGTGGCAAACTTCCTGCTATTGCCGGAGGCGCAGGGCCGCAAGGCCGATCTCAAAATCTGGGGCGATCCGACGGTGCTTGCCGCAGCCAAGCTTTCCGCCGACGAGGCAAAGTTTTTCGCAACCAGTGTGGTTCCCGGAAGTGTGACTGAACCAGCCCCGGCGCTTCCCGAACCGCACGGCAGTTGGGTGCCCCTTCTTGAAACCGCATGGCTTGAATCCTACGGCACATGAAAAAAATTCTGAATAGCTTTGCCGGTTTCCTGCCGCTTGGCGTCTTGTGGCTGAGCCCGCTTTTGGCGGGCCTGCTTGCCGTGTTATATGGGGGGCTCGACGGAGCCGCGTGGCTTGCGCTGTTTGAACACCCGCAACTCTGGCCGGCGCTGGTCCTTTCAATTGGCACAGGCACATTGAGCCTCATCATTTCAGCACTGCTGGCCTTCTGGATAGTGGCAGGCCTTTACGGCGGCAAATTATGGGCGGACTGCTCCAGCCTCATGGGCGGCTTCCTGTCCCTGCCCCATCTGGCCTTTGCCATCGGGCTTGGCTTCCTGGTCACGCCGAGCGGTTTCATTGCCCGGGTCATGGGCTCGCTTGCTGGCTGGGCCGTGCCGCCGCAATGGGTGACGACCCAGGATCCTTATGGCCTTTCACTGGTCGCGGTTCTGGTCCTGAAGGAAGTGCCATTCCTGATCTGGCTCATCAGCGCGTTGCTGGCGCGGCCTGACATTTCACAGATGCTGAAAGGCCATTTTCGCGTTTCGCAAAGCCTGGGGCATGGCGGCGCATCGGTCTGGCTCCGCGTTTTCATTCCACAAATCCTGCCGCGCCTGAAATGGCCGTTGCTTATCGTCTGGTTCTATGGCGCATCGGTTGTCGATGTGGCGCTGGCCATCGGCCCCACCCAGCCGCCGCCGCTTTCCGTCATCATCTGGGCTGACCTCAACAATGCCGATCCCGCCATCAACGCGCGCGGAACCGCTGGAGCCCTGTTCCTGACAACAGCACTTGTCGGGCTCGCGCTGGTGTGGATGGTATTGAAGAAAATTGCCGTTCCCACCATCTGGAAATTTTTTACCCGTGGCCCTTCGCGCCGGCGGACGCCAAAGATTACCTCAGGCATGCTGCTGCTTTTCTTCTGCGCGGTTTACGCCATGGTTTTTGTGGTCTTGTGTGTCATGTCCATCGGCACCCTGTGGCCTTACCCAAATCTCTTCCCGACGGAAATTCGCTGGACCGCCTGGCAGCAGTTCGTCTTGTCGCCAGCGCCGTTCCTGAACAGCCTGTCACTGGCCTTTGCTTCGACGCTTGCCGCTTTGGGCCTTGCGGTTTTTTGGCTGGAGACAGTGCCGGAAAAGCTGGATGCGGCCCTGCTGGTTTTCGCCATTATGGCAATAGCACTTCCGTCTCTCCTCATTGCTGACGGGCAATATCTCGCCTTCCTGCGTTTGGGTCTGAATGGCACCTGGCTTGGGGTCTTCCTTGCCCACCTCACCCCGGTTTTCGCCTATGTCTTCATTGTGCTGAAAGGGCCTTACCGGGCCTTTGATCCGCGTTATCGCTCCGTATCGCTTGGCCTCAATGCGGATAATTACCGTTTCTGGTCCGTGGTGAAACTGGGCATGATGAAGCCGGCCCTGGCTGCCGCCGCGGCTGTCGGCATTGGTGTCAGCATTGCGCAATATGTTCCCACCCAACTCATCGCCTCGGGGCGCCTGACAACGTTGCCTATTGAAGCGGTGACGCTGGCAAGCGGTGGCAGCCGCCCGCTGATGGCAGTTTTCGCGCTTATGCTGGCAGTCGTTCCGGCGCTCGCCTTTCTCTTGGCGGCACGCTTTGGCCGGAAATCCTTATGACCCTGCTGCTTGAAAACATCAGCCTCACCATCGGCGACGTGCTGCTCGTCAAGAGCTTCACGATTACCATCGAGGCCGGTGAAATCGTCACTTTGATGGGTCCCAGCGGCAGCGGAAAATCCTCGCTGCTCGCCTATATCGCCGGTGATCTGACACACCCCATGTATGGCAACGGGCACGCAACGCTGGATGGCGTTGACCTGATCTATGTGCCGGCGGAACGGCGGCAGGTGGGCCGCCTGTTCCAGGACGACCTGCTGTTCCCGCATCTCACGGTTGGCGAAAATCTTTTGTTCGGGGTTGGCCGGGGTAGCCTGAAGAAACGGCAACACCTGGTGGCTGAAGCGTTGGCAAGCGCCCAACTTGACGGGCTTGAGAACCGCATGCCCGACACGCTGTCCAACGGCCAGAAGGCCCGCGTGGCACTTTTCCGCGCCCTCATGGCAAAGCCCCACGCCATGCTGCTGGATGAGCCTTTCTCCAAACTTGACGCGGAGCTCCGGCACACCATCCGCAACTATGTCTTCGCTCATTTGCGCGAGCGCAACATTCCCACCCTGCTGGTCACCCACGACCGCGAGGATGCCCCAGCGGGCGGGCGGATCTTCCGCATCAACAACAAGGGGGAACTGCTCCTTGCTTGACCGCTACGCGTTGAAGCTGGCCAAGCCCGCCATTGACCGGGCCGCGCTTGCGATCAAGAACCGGGGCTATTCCGCCGATCAGGTGACCTTCACGGGCTTCGGGCTTGGTCTTTTCGCGGCGCTGTGGATCGCGCTTGGATTTTACGCCTTCGCCATCCTGCCCTTGCTCGCCAGCCGGGCCCTTGACGGCCTTGACGGCGCCGTGGCGCGGGCAGGAGTGGCGACGGACCGCGGGGCCTTTCTCGACATCGGCCTGGACTTTGTTTTCTACGGGCTCATCCCTTTGGCTTTTGGCATCGCACATCCGGAGGCCAATGCGCTGGCCGCCGCAACGCTGCTTGCCGCCTTCGTCGGCACGGCTTCAAGCTTTCTGGCCTATGCCATTATCGCCGAGAAGCGCGGCCTAAAGAGCACGGATTATCCTACCAAATCCTTCTACTATCTCGGCGGCCTCACGGAGGGGACAGAGACGATTGCCTGCTTCGTGGCCATGTGCCTTTGGCCGCAGCACTTCGCGGCGCTGGCCTATTTTTATGCAGCGCTTTGCCTGATCACCACGGTCACGCGCCTGCTCGCGGGCTGGCGGACTTTCGCCGAGCCGAAAGATTAACGGCTGTTAAGAAAAAACTTTGCTTCAGCCCAAATTTTTTCTTGATTGCAACACAAGAATCCATCATATGCGTTTTGCCCAGAGTCGCACGTGCCTTAAGGATTTCCCCAAAGCAACGACGGTGCGGGCTTTTTGGTCTCGGTTGGCCCTCCAAAGGCTGATGTTACTGAGAGGCACCACTATCATTGCCCGCAGTGCGATTGGGTATCCCAATCAAGCCAAGGCGAAAAGTCAGTAAGCGGTTAGTCAACTCACTTCTCCATCGCGTGGGTTTGCAAAGCGCTCTGATGTCTCAACTTTTTTGGGAGATACGCACATGGCCGCAACTGCCCGCATTTTGGACTTCCTCCGCGACCGACGACCAGAAGGCCCCTGCCTCGTGGTTGACCTTGAGGTCATCGCTGACAATTACAAAGCCTTTACGCGGGCCATGCCGGACACGCGTATTTTTTATGCCGTAAAGGCAAACCCGGCCCCGGAAGTGCTGAAGCTTCTGGCGGGCCTTGGCTCCTGCTTCGATACGGCAAGCGTTGCCGAAATCGAGATGGCGCTGGCCGCCGGCGCCACGCCGGAGCGGATTTCCTTTGGCAATACCATCAAGAAAGAGCGTGACATTGCCCGGGCCCATCAGCTTGGCATTTCCATGTTCGCGGTCGATTGCGTTGAAGAGGTCGAAAAAGTGGGACGCGCCGCACCGGCGGCGCGGGTATTCTGCCGCATCCTCACCGATGGCGCCGGGGCCGAATGGCCGCTGAGCCGCAAGTTCGGCTGCGACCCCGAAATGGCGACCGAAGTGTTGCTGCATGCCCATGCGCTGGGCCTCAAGGCCTATGGCATTTCCTTCCACGTGGGCTCGCAACAGACCCGCCTTGGCGCTTGGGACTCGGCCCTGGCGGAAGCCAAATCCATTTTCGACAGCCTTGCGGGCCACGGCATTGCGCTCTCCATGGTCAATCTGGGCGGCGGCTTCCCGACCAAATATCTCAAGCCGGTTCCGGGAACGGCCACCTATGCCAATGCCATTCACGAGGGCCTTGCCAAGCATTTCGGCAATGCCATTCCTGAAACCATCATCGAGCCGGGGCGCGGCATGGTGGGCAATGCCGGCGTGATCAAGACCGAAGTAGTTCTGATTTCGAAGAAGCATGCCAATGACAACCAGCGCTGGGTTTATCTCGACATCGGCAAGTTTGGCGGGTTGGCTGAAACCATGGACGAAGCCATCCGCTATCCGATCACCACGTTGCGTGACGGTGACGCCAAGGCGCCCTGCGTGATAGCTGGGCCAACCTGCGATTCGGCTGACGTGCTTTATGAAAAAACGCCCTATGACCTGCCGGTCACTTTGAGCGTTGGCGATGAAGTGCTGATTGAAGCCACGGGGGCCTACACGACGACCTATGCGTCGGTGGCTTTCAACGGTTTCACACCGCTTCAGGCCTACATCATCTAGTCCGTTCACCCCTGTCACTTTGCTGGAGGCTGTCATGGTCACCATTCGCGCTGAAATTTCGGCTGACGTTACCGCCCGCGAGGCCCTGCTCGACCGCGCCTTCGGGCGCACGCGCCAACGCAAGACTTCGCAGCGCTTTCGTGATGATCGCTTGCCTGCCGAAGGTCTTGCATTCACGGCCTTGAGCAAATCTGGGCGGGTGATTGGCACGCTGCGCATGTGGAATGTGATTGCCGGTTCTGCCGGGCCAGCGCTCCTGCTGGGACCGCTTGCGGTGGATAGCCGCAATCAGCGGCGCGGCATCGGCAAGGAATTGATGACCCATGCCCTCAACATGGCGAAGGTGCTGGGGCACGCCTCCGTGTTGCTCGTGGGCGATGAACCCTATTACAGCCGTTTTGGTTTCGCGCAAAATCTGGTAGCGGATTTGCATCTGCCGGGCCCGGTTGACCGCAACCGCTTCCTTGGCGTTGAACTCGCGCCGGGTGCGCTTGATGGGGCTGAAGGCCTGGTGATGGCGAGTGGCGCGCTTGCGCCTGCTGCTGATGCCGTGATCGCAGCTTAATTATTTCCAGTTTTTCGCTCGCTTCACTGCTTCGGAAAAACGCTGCTTCAATTCCGGGCTCAGCGGTGCATCGGGCGTGATCTCGGCGCGGGGTGCGGGGAGTGGCGGCAATGCTGTTACGCCTGCGCCGCGCATCGCCATGCGGCCGGTGCCGAGGCCGGTGAGTTCGGGGGATTCCTGAACGATTAGAGTCTTTTGCCGGGCATTGGCGAGAAAACGGTTGAAATAGGAATTCTTCGTGAGCCCGCCATCAATTGAAATCATGTTTCCAAGCGGCGTGAGTTCAGCCATGGCATCGATTACTTCCGCAGCGCGCAGGGCAATGCCTTCGAGCAACGCCTGAATCAAATCATTCGCTGTCGTTTCCAGACCCATGCCGATCCATAGTCCGGCAGCGCCGCGATCCCAATGGGGGCATGCGAGGCCTGAGAGTGCGGGCACAAAAACAAGATTGCGTGACAGTGCCGAAGGCATGTCAAAACTTGCGATGTCGGAAAATTCCTTGAAGAGGCCAAGCCCCCGCGCCCAGTTCACGGCCGAGCCTGCGTTGTAAACGCCGCCTTCAATGGCGCGGCGCGGCGCTTCATTTTTTATTCTCCACGCAAGGGTTGGGAGGATGCCGAATTTCGAGCCGTCGACGCGAACGTCTCCGGTGATCGTCAGTGCAAAGGCGCCGGTGCCGAAGGTGATCTTCGTCGGGCAACCATGGCCGAAGAGCGCGGCCTGCTGATCGACGAGGCTGGCGGTCACGGGAGTTTTTGCGGCTAGGCCAAAATCGCCTGCCGTCGACCTGATTTCGGGCAGGCATTCGATGGGCACGCCAAAGAGCTTGCAAAGGTCGGGATCCCAGGTGCAGGTATCAAGCGACATGAGACTGGTGCGCGAGGCGGTGGTCACATCGGTTGCGAAAGTTCCGGTCAGGCGATCAAGGAAGAAGGCGTCGCTGGTGCCCAGGCGCAGGCGGCCCTGTTTGAGAAGAGTGCGGGCTTCGTCAACGTGGTCAATGAACCAACGCAGCTTGCTGGCAGAGAAATAGGGGTCGAGCGGCAGGCCAGCTCGGGTCCGCGTCAGTTCCTCGGCTCCTTCAGCCTTCAGTTTTTCCGTTATGTCCTGGGTGCGGTCGTCCTGCCAGACGATGGCGTTGTAGATGGGCTTGCCGGTGCTTGCATCCCAGGCGACGACCGTCTCGCCCTGGTTGTCCATGCCGATGGCATCAACGTGGCCTGCGGCCTCGAGGCAGGCGCTGACATTATGCAGCAGTTCTTCCGCGTCGTGCTCAACCCAGCCGGCATTCGGATAGATCTGCTGGTGCTCAAAGGCGGCGACGGATTCAAAGCGGCCGGACTCATCAAGGGTGAAGGATTTCGTGGCCGTTGTCCCTTGGTCGATGGCCAGAACCTTCATGCCAATCTCCTTGCGATATCCACGGCGGCGGCCACGCCTTGCAGCCAGCATTCTCCCGATGTCTTCAGCGGGCCAGAAACATTTCCGGCACTTGAGAATTTTTCCGACGGCAAGCCGGCTGGGATCAATGCGGTTTCGGGCCTGAAGAGTCCGGTGAAGATCACCCCATCGCAATTGATGTGTTCCCGTCTGCCACGGCGTTCAATTTCAACCGCCTCAACATTCCTGCGGCCTTCAATGGAAATGAGCCTGGTGGAGGTGCGGACGGGCACGCCGAAGGCGAACCTGGCAATGAGATCGCCGGGCCGTTGCGCCGAAATGCGGGGGTTTTCCTCCAGCATGGCAACGGGCCTGATGCCGAGATGGCGGCAGGTGAGGAGGGCCGAGAAGGACACAAGTTCACTGCCGATGATCACCGGGCGCTCGAAGGGCTTGTTATGATAGAGGTAGACATGCTGCTGCAGGGCTCCGGTGTTCGTGACGCCTTGCGGGCGGGCACCACCCACCAAGCGGGCTGAACGGGGCGTTTCACGGGTGCCGGTGGCGATCAGCACGTGCTTTGCCTTCATTTCGCTTATGCCGGTGCCGCTCTGGACGCGCAGTTGACCATCCTTGCCGAGTTCAGTCACGGTCGTTGCGGTTCGGACATCAAGCCCGCTGGCGGATTTCCGGAGTTCGGCGGCAAAGCGCGGCCCGCTCCACAGGCGCCTATGGCTTTGCCAGCCAAAGCCCAGATGGCCGCAATGACGGGGAATGCCGCCCGCCTCAGCCTCGCGCTCAAGGACCACGACATCACGAATGCCCAGATCGGTCAGGCGGCGCGCGGCGCTCAAGCCAGTGGGGCCGCCGCCCACGATGATCACATCATGGCTTTCCATCGAAGCGCCCCTTGGTGATGTCAGCGATATGGGCGGAACAATAGAAGCCCTGGCAGCGGCCCATCATGGCGCGGGTGCGGCGCTTCAGGCCGCCCATGTCACCGGCGGGCAGCGGCCCTTCAAGGGCTGCGTCGATTTCGCCACGTGTGACATGCTCGCAATGGCAGACAATTTCGCCCCCCATCATGAAGGGCCGGATACGGCCTTCGCTGAGATTTGGAACGGGCATCCAGACCGGCTCGGGGGGCTTCTTCGGGAACTTGGCAAAATTCTTTTCATAGAGCTGGCCCGCATAGTCGGCGATGCCAAGCGCCGCGGTGAGGCCAGTTGAGCGTATGCCGCCAACGGTAATCCAGTTCCTGTCCTTCACGGCTTCAATGAGATAATCCTTCTGATCGCTGGCCGGGCGAAGGCCCGCATAGATGGCATTCACATCAATGCCGGCAAGGGCCGGAATCATTTCGGTGGCCCGAGATTTTAGTTTTTCCAGGGTGTCGCGGTCGCAAGTTGCAATCTCGCGTTCGTCCTGATCTTCAGCAGTGGGGCCAACCGCCAGGTTTCCAAAGGCGGTGCGGAAAAGCACGACGCCCTTGGTGCGCGCGGTTGGAACGGGAAGAACAATGGCGCGCAGCAGTTTATAAGCGGGCTTGTCAAACACCACGAACTGGCCCTTGCGCGGCTTGATGGCGAAGGGTGACGGGCGCGCCATCTTTTCAACCAGGTCGCCAAAGTTTCCGGCCGCGTTGATCACCACGGACGCCGTGATCTTTCCCTGCTTGCTGGCCAGCGTCCATTCTTCCCTGGCGAATTCTCCGCCGGTGACTTCGGCGTTGCGCAGGATAGCCGCGCCATGGGCCAAGGCCTGGTGGGCATAGGCCAGGGGTGCGGACCAGGCGTCGATGATATGTTCGCCGGGGACAAAAATTCCGCCCAGGGCATGCTTTGCCAGTTCCGGTTCCTTCAGGCGCAATTCGGTTTGTGAAATGGCCCGCACGTCAGTGACGCCATTCTTGTGGGCTTTCTCGACAATGCCGGGCAAGGCGGCAAGTTCGGCCTCATTCCACGCCACGACAATGGCGGTGCTTTCGATCAACGGCAGATTGAGCTTTTGGCGGATGCGAAGATATTCGGCGTAACCGGATTTCATGCAGCGCAGCTCAAGGCTTTTCGGCGGCGCGTCAAAGCCCGTATGGAGAAGCGCACTGTTGCCCTTGGAGGCGCCGGACAGGATATCGCTGCCGCGCTCCAGCAAAACGCATTTCAATCCGGCGATGGCAAAACGGCGGAGCAGCGCAAGCCCCACTACGCCACCACCGATTACCGCAATGTCGAATCGCTGTTCCATTCCTTCTCACTATCACAAAACGAATTGGGCGGCTTGCGGGTCACGGTTTCTGTTTTCAGAAGCGGACGATCATGTTATTCCCCGCCGCTCTCGCATCCGCTGGACCCAGGCGGTGATCAGGCGGTCGGCGATGATGCCGATGAAGGCGATGACGAGGCCCGCCACAATGCCGCGCCCGGCATCGGCCTTGGACAGAGCCTTGAACACTTCCTGGCCGAGGTCGCGGGTTCCCACCATGGCGCAGATGATGATCATGCTAAGGGAGAGGAGGATCGTCTGGTTGATGCCCAGCATGATTTCCGGCATGGCGACGGGAAGCTGGACGCGGCGGAAGAGTTGCCACTTGGTGCAGCCCGATACGATGCCCGCTTCCAGCAATTCGTGCGGTACCTGCCTGATGCCGTGATTGGTGTAGCGCACCGCCGGAACGATGGAGAATGCGACGGTGGCGATCAGGGCCGTCACGTCGCCGACGCGGAAGAGCATGACGACGGGAATGATGAAACAGAATGAGGGGATGGTCTGCAGCGTGTCGATGATGGGCGTGACAATGGCTGAAACCCTGTCGCTGCGCGAACACCAGAGGCCGATGGGGATGCCGAGGGCTGAGGCCACCAGAGCGGCAACGCCGCAGAGATAGAGCGTCTGCATGGCCGGGATCCAGAGTCCGGTCGTGGCGCAGAAGGCGGTGAGGAGAGCGATGACCAAAGCCAGGCCCCAACCGCCCAAGCGCCAGCCCAGGGCCGTCAGCACAAGCAGGACACCGAACCACGGCAGAGCTTCGAAACCCGCCCGCAGCGGGTTCAGGAAATTGAGCAGAACAAAGACCCGCCCTGCTTCAATGGCGTCGAAGAAGTTGATGGTGATCCAGTCGACGCCCGCCTTCCAGTAGGGTGCCGTGGTGAAGGTAAGGGAATCGGGCAGCGTGTGCAGCGCCGGGAAAACCAGGCTGAGGCCCGTGGTGACGAGGAGCACGGCAATGGCGAGGATAAAATTTGTGTGCCGGGTCCAGAATTTTCGGGTGTCCGCCGCCTCCGGTCGCTTCAGCGCAATGGCCTGGCTGAGCCTGTCGAGCACGACTGCGATGATGACGATTGCCAGGCCCGCCTCCATGGCCTGACCGATCTTGAGGGCCCGGAGCGCCAGCAGCACATCATAGCCAAGGCCGCCTGCCCCAATCATCGATGAGATGATGACCATGTTGAGGGCCAGCATGATCACCTGGTTCACGCCAATCAGCAGGGAGGGTTTGGCCGACGGCAGCAACACGCGCCACAGTTTCTGCGATTTCGTGCAGCCAGCCATGTCAGCGAAATCCTTGATCTCCTGGGGCACCTTGTTGAGGCCCAGCACGGTGGCCCGCACCATGGGCGGGGTGGCGAATAATGCTGTGGCAAGGAGGGCGGACACGGGGCTTGCACCAAACAGCAGCAACATGGGGATAAGATAGGCGAAGGTCGGCATCGTCTGCATGAGGTCAAGGGCGGGCGAAATCAGCCAGCGGTTTACGCGCGGTGAAAAATGCCCCCAGATGCCCAAGGCCAATCCGGTGACGATGCAGAAAGGCACGCAAATAATGATGAGCGCCAGGGTGAGCATGGAATTGTTCCACACATCGAAGAGGACGAGCGAGAGGAAGCCGACGCCGCAGAGCGCCGCGAGGCGGCGACCGCCGAAGATATAGCCCAGCCAGGCCATGACAAAGACTACGCCGAGCCATGACAGGCGCGGCAGGTTCCAGGCAGCCTCGCCAGTGCCAAACTTGAATCCCTTGGCGAGCAGGTTAAAGGCAAAGCGCAGTGGCACTTCAATGAGCGCCGCTAGCCAGCGGGTGGCCCAGGTGAAATTCGTTTTGAGCCAGGCCATGAAGGCGCCAACCCAATCCTTGAACGGAATGACCAGGCTATCTGGATATTTGGCCAGCGGCGACAGGGCATCAGGCACAATCAGGAGAATGGCGGTTGCTGCAAATGCCGCCGCAACAACCACACGGCCAAGCCAGCGGCCATTGAGCATCGAAGGGGCTGAATGGGCGATGTCGCTCATGCGCCTGCTCCCCGATCCTTTCCGGAAAGCAGGTTGATGACGGACTTTGGTGAAATTTCGCCAATCACCTCGCCCGTGTCGCCAAAAACGGCAAAGGGCTTGGCTGAATCAACGATGGCCGCCGCAAAGCTTGCGATCTTGGCTTTTGCCGCAACTTTTTCCAGCCCATCGGATTTCGCCGTTGCCGGCTCCATGAGGGCGCGCGCCGACAGCACCTTGGCCCGGTTCACATCGGCGGTGAATTCCGCCACATAACTGGTCGCCGGATTGTTGACCAGATCTTCCGGAGTTCCGATCTGAATGATCTCGCCATCCTTCATGATGGCAATGCGGTCAGCCAGGCGGATGGCTTCGTCAAAATCATGGGTGATAAAGACCACGGTTTTCTTGAGAACGCTTTGCAGGCGGATCAATTCGGTTTGCATCTCGCGGCGGATCAGCGGATCAAGCGCCGAGAACGGCTCATCAAGAAACCAGATCTCCGGTTCCACGGCGAGCGAGCGGGCAATGCCGACGCGCTGCTGTTGGCCGCCGGAAAGTTCTGACGGAAAATGATGTTCGCGGCCCTTGAGGCTGACGAGATCGATCATCTGGTGAGCGCGGGCCTCGCGTTCGGCCTTGCCGATGCCCTGGATCGAAAGTGGAAAGGCCACATTCTCCAGAACCGTGAGATGGGGCAGAAGGGCAAAGTGCTGGAACACCATGCCCATCTTGTGCCGCCGAATGTTGATGAGTTCGGACTCGCTGGCCTTAAGCAAATCCTTGCCATCGAAGGTCAGTTCGCCGGTGGTCGGCTCGATGAGGCGCGACAGGCAGCGCACCAGCGTTGATTTGCCCGATCCCGAGAGACCCATGACGATGAAGATTTCGCCTTCGCGCACATCAAGCGTTGCGCCCCGCACCGCGCCGATCAGCGCGGCCCCGTCCAATTCGGCGGTTGTTGCCTTGCCGTTGCGCTCAGCCATGAATTTGGCGGCGTTAGGGCCAAAAACCTTCCACAGGTTGCTGCACGATAGCTTGACCGGACGCTGAAATTCAGCGTCCGGTGTTTTCGTTTTCATGAGAATTGCCCCTGATACCGGCTTATTGAGCCCAGGCTTTCCATTTCGCTTCGTTGGCAGCAACCCATGCGGCTGCAACCTCCTCAATCGTCTTGCCATCAAGATCAATCTGGCCTGACATGGCATTCAACTCGTTGGTGTCGATCTGGTAAGCCTTCGCCACCTTGTAGGCAACGGGCCACTTGTCCTTCATGCCGGCCCAGCCGAATTTCCAGATGTCGCCATGGGGCTTGCCGCAATCATAGGCCTTGTCGGGGTTTGAGCCCCATTTCGGGTCGGTGTAGCATTCCGGCGTATGCTCCGGAAATTCGACCCATTCGCCTTCATATTTTGCCGGGGCCCAATGGGGCGAGTAAACCCACAGCATGACCGGGGCCTTGCGCTGATAAGCCGAGTCGAGTTCGGCAAACATTGCCGCATCGGTGCCCGCATGGATAACGGTAAAGGGCAGGCCGAGGGCTTCAACACGTTCATCGTCAAAGCCTTCCCAGGTGACCGGGCCACCGACATAGCGGCCCTTGGGGGCGGTTTCCGCGGTGGAGAAGGCTTCGGCGCATTTCGGGTCCTTCAGGGCTTCCCAATTGGGCAGGCCGGGGCATTTTTCCTTCATATAAAGGGGATACCACCACTCTTCCTTGGCCTTCGGTCCCAAGGTGCCGAGACGCTCGGTTTGGCCGGTTGCTTCGGAGGCCTTCATGGCCTCACCCGCCGTCGTGTCCCAGTACTCAAGGCCAAGCGTGATATCGCCGTTGGTGAGGCTGGTGGTCAGGCTCGAAAGATAATCGCCGGTTGGGTATTCGACGGTGTATCCGAGTTTTTCGAGTACGCCGCCAAGAATCTTGGCGTTTAGGTTGACGCTGGTCCAGTCGAACAAGACGATCTTGATGGGGTCGCTCGATTCAACCGCACCGGCCGATGATGGCGCCAGGATGGGGGCCGCAACTGCTACTGCGGCGAATAGGGCTGATTTCCACGTCCGTATGAAACTCATTATTTCCTCTCTGTTTATGGGCTTTTTGCTTGAACCGTCGCGCCCATTAAGCGCAATGTCGGCCCAAAATCGACCGGCTGTCAATCTGAAAGGCAACAATCATCTGCTGCCTGTTTTTCGATCACGATGCCGCCCAAAGAAAAAGGGCGGCACGGGGCCGCCCTTCTCGATTTTGAGGTGTCCGTTACTCGGCAGCTCCGGCGGCTGCGAGCGCCTTTTCCTGGGCCGCGATAATGGCCTGACGCTTGGCGATTTCCGCGCCAATCGGAGGACCCTTGAAGCGCTTGTTCTCGCTCAGGAACCAGCCGAGGGCCAAGGCCACCGCAAGGAAGATCAGCGGATTGGTCAACTGGTTCAGCGGGAACACGAGGTCCGGGAACAACGGCAGGATGATCGGGTTGAACGGCGGCTGGGTGCCGGCATAGGCGAGGATAGCAGCGCCCAGGACGGTGATGATGGCGAAGGGCTTTGACCAGACTCCGAGGCGGAAGGGCCCGAACTCGGTCCACTTCTTGCCTTCGGTAATTATGCCGGCCGCCACCGGTATGGCGTAGGAGACATAGAGGAACAGCGCACAACCGGCCGCCAGCGCAAACATAAACGGCGCATAGTAGCAAGCGCCCGCCGAGAGAGCGGCGGTGAGCCAGATGGCGTTGACCGGGGTGCGGTGCACCGGGTGGATCGTGGCCAGTTGTTTCGATGCCGGTAGGCCGCCGTCACGGGCGAAGGCGTAGATCATGCGCGATGTCGAGGTCATGCCCGCCAGTGCGCAAATGTAGTTGGCGACCACGATGCCGATGGCCAGGATTGCCTTGAGGAAGAATGGCATTGGCAGATTGTTGAACAGGTTGAAGAAGGAGTTAAAGCCGTCCTTTGCACCCGCTGCAGTATCCGGCATCGCCAAGATAAATGATGCGGCGAGGAAGAAGCCAAACAGCAATGACCAGAATACGGAATGTATCATGCCTCTTGGCACGGCGGTCCGTGCATTCTTCGTTTCTTCAGAGGTGTGGGCTGAAGCATCGAAGCCGGTAATCGTATAGATCGGATAGAGAAGGCCGATCAGGAAGGCGACAAGGGCGGTGCGTGGTTCCGGCACAACCAAGCCGCCGGGTTCGCCCGTGTTGTTCACAAAGGTGAAAAGCCGGGAGAGATCAAAACTTGCGCCCCAAATCAGCATTGACAGGGTGAGCAAGATGGCAACCACAAAAATCAGATAACCCGAAAAATCGGTGAGCGCCGTTGTGAGTTTGATGCCGAAATGATTGAACAGGGCTTGCGTCACTGCAAACACAGTGACGAAAATGCTGGAATGCCAGGCGCCCCAGGCCGACGTATCCATGCCGAAAACACCGGTAAGGACAAGATCCTTGAGCAGGAGGTAAACGCCGAAGTTCACTGAGGCGACAACGAAGATGAGGCCCACCATGTTAATCCAGGCGGTTATCCAGCCCCAGCCGCGGCCACCGAGGATCGAGGCCCAATGATAGAGGCCGCCAGCGGTTGGATAGGCCGAGGCGATCTGGCCCACCGAAGCAGCTACCACGAGCGCGAACAGGCCGCCGACGATCCAGCCGATTGCGACGGAGAAGCCGCCGCCGGACGACATTGCCACCGGGAAAGCGGTGATGCCGCCAGCCAGAATGCATATGATCGAAAATGAAATCGCAAAGTTCGAAAACCCGCCCATGCGGCGGGCTAGTTCCTGGGCATAGCCCATTCCGTGAAGGACTTTCTCGTCCTCGGTCAATTTCTGATTATCAGCCATTTGGCCCCTCCAAGCACATCCGAGGGGACCCGGATGGCGTTGTTTCCCTAGAATACCTTGAGCATTGCACCCCCCGGTGCAGTGTTTTGCTGAAAGTTCTCCCCTGAGTCGGCATTGTGGCGGGGGGCATTGGGCGCGTCAACCTTAGTTGTACGACTAAGGTTGCACTGCACAATGGCCGAGCGCCTCCAGCCGGGGTACAGGCAGGGACGGATTTGCCGTTCTCACCCAGGCGATAAAGTCGCCGACCCGCCGTTCGAGCTTGATGGCATGGTTCTGCGCAATATCGCTGACGCGGTGATTGAGAAAGGGATTCTCGAAACGTTCAAGCGTTGTTGCCACATAGCGGGTGGCGGCCTCGCCCATGCCGCGGGCGGCAAATCCCGGAATGACCTCGTCATCGTAAAGACTGCTCAGGCACTGTTTTATGACCGGGTCAGCAAGCATCTCGCGCACGGTTTCGTCGGGCCGGCGCTGCTCGGCCTGCCAAATCTGCGCCAGATAGGTGTGGCCAAGATTCAGAATGTGCAGCTTGAGGCGCAGGAATGGCTCAAGATCATCGGTGTAGGTAATGCTGGGATGCTGCAACGGCGGCGCAAAGCCGGGCTGACGCTTGATGGCCCAGAGGCCATAGGGTTCAGCCACGGCACCGATGGGTTCGATCGGCTCCGAAACGATGCGGTCAACCAAGGTATCACAGATCCTGACGGAAGCCGCCAGCCAGGCTTTGAACTCCCGGCTTTCATTCCATGCATCGGAAAGACCCACCAACAACTTGCGCAGCACTTCGCCATTGTCACTGACGAGTTCGCAAGGCAGAATCGAAAGGGGCTCCGCGCCATTCTGAAAACGATGGACGAGAAGCGCCAGAAGCTTGGCGGGATAGCTCTTGGGCACAGTGCCGGCAGCGGGGCGGTGGAGCCGGTCTTCAGCGGATATGTCGTAACCGCCTTCACCGACATTCGAAACGACAATATCCGTTTCGTTGGTAAACAGCTCAACGAGGCCCTGCCAATTCTTGTTGGCATCAATCGCGCGAACGACGCTTTTCACCATGACCGTTTCATCAACGATTTGGCCATTCGCATGGCCCCGGAAGCGAACCGGAAAACCCTTCGCGTCGCCCAGGGCTTCGACGCGGCCGTCGCGGGCGCCGCCTGCGGTGGTTTTCACAATGGTGATGGGGCCAATATCCTGGCCTTCCTGCCGCGCCTCATGGACGAAAAAATCCACGTGGGCCTGGAGAAACCGGCTGGTCCCAAATTGGAGAATTCGTCTGGCCATGGCCGTCCCGCGGAACTTTGAGAAAATGGCCTATGCAAAAGCCAGGCCCGCAAACTATAGAGGGTAGTGTGCGGGCACAACTGAATAATTGGACGTATCGATGAGCAAGACTTTCATCAGCATCGGCGAATGCATGGCGGAACTGCAGGCCAGGGATGATGGGCTCTACCGTTTGGGCTTTGCCGGCGATACGCTCAATACGGCCTGGTACATGGGGGCCTTGACGCGTGCTGGGGACGTGACCGTTGATTACGCTACCGCGGTGGGTTCTGATTCCTTGTCGTCAAAGATGCTGGCCTTTCTGAAAGCCAATGGGGTTGGTACCCGCTTCATAAAAGAAATTTCTGACCGGACCGTTGGGTTGTATCTGATCACGCTGACTGGGGCCGAGCGGAATTTCACCTATTGGCGCAGTGCTTCGGCGGCGCGATTACTTGCTGAAAACAGGGAGGCATTAGCGGCTTCCCTTTCTCATGCCGATGCCATTTATTTTTCCGGGATCACACTGGCAATTCTCTCGCCCGGTCACCGGCGGATTCTTTTGTCGGTGTTGCAGGAGATGAAATCACGCGGTGTCACCATTGCTTTCGATTCAAACGCGCGGCGCCGGCTGTGGCCTTCCGACCGGGCGATGAAGACGGCAATGATTGAAGGTTACAAAGCCGCAACCCTGGCGCTGCCGACTTTCAGCGATGAACAGACCCTGTTTGGCGATGCCACTCCGGCGGATTGCGCCAAACGCATTTCAGCATATGGCGTTAAGGAAGTGGTTGTCAAAGACGGCGGCAATGCTTGTGTTGTGTGGCTAGGAACGGATCTGTTTTCCGTGACGCCAGAGGCGGTTCAGGACATTGTCGACACGACGGGCGCGGGCGACAGTTTCAACGCTGGCTATCTGGCGGCCCGCATGTCCAACCAAGAACCGGTGGAAGCCGCAAAGCTCGGCCACCGCGTTGCGGGCCGGGTTATCCGTGAGCGTGGCGCCCTCCTCGCCATGGCGTCGTTTTCCGATCTCGTTGTAGCTTGAATGGTGTTGATTCACCGCCCTGCCTGGTGCTCAATAGCCGGATGAGAGCGAGCGCATAATGATCAATACGATGGAACTGGCAAAGCAGGTGACGGCCACGGGCAAGCGGAGCGGCGGGCGCGAAGGCCGGCGGGCCCTGCGGGCGGTTCCCATGGCTTCCTTTCCAACGCTGGTGCGCAACATTCCGACCTACCAGATGGTGCCCGACGAGGCGGTGGAGCTCATTCACGACGAGTCGATGAAGATTCTGGAAGAAATCGGCTGCGAGTTTCGTGATGACGAAGCTATTTCCATGTGGAAGGCTGCTGGCGCCGATGTGCAGGGCACGCGGGTGCGGATCGACCGAGCGCTGCTGATGAGCCTTGTGGCACTGGTGCCGCCGGAATTCACCTTGAATGCGCGGAACCCGGAACGCACCGTAAAGGTGGGCGGCAAGAATACGGTGTTTGTGCCGATGTATGGCGCGCCTTACGTGCGCGGGCTGGACGGCGAGCGGCGCTATGGCTCGCTGGCCGATCTCAACAACTTGCACAAGCTGGCCTATATGTCGCCGGCGCTGCATTCCTCCAGTTCGATCATCTGCGAGCCGATGGAAATTCCGGTTCCCAAGCGGCATCTGCATATCATTCATTCGGCTCTCAAGCATTCCGACAAGCCCTTCATGGGCATTGTGACGTCAAAGGAGCGGGCCGAAGACGTGATGAAAATGGCGGGCATCGTGTTTGGCGATGACTATGTGAAGGACAACACGGTTGTGGTGTCGATCACCAATTGCAATTCGCCGCTGGTGTGGGATGCAACGATGCTGGATGCCATGAAGGTTTATGCGCGGCACAACCAGCCGCTGATCCTGGCTCCCTTTGCGCTGTGTGGCGCTTCGACGTCCGCCTCTTCCATTGGCGCTGTGGCGCAGGTGAATGCGGAAGCGCTGGCAGGCGTTGCCTTCACCCAGCTAATTCGCCCCGGAAGCCCACAGATCTATGGCCAGTTCATGGTGACGGTGGATATGAAAACCGGCGCCCCCATGGGCGGAACGCCGGAAGCGGCCCAGATGATGTTTGTGATGGGAGCGCTGGCGCGGAAGTATAATCTTCCGTGGCGCACTTCCGGATTTCATGTGGGCTCGAAGCTCAACGACGCGCAGGCGGGCTATGAATCCAACATGCTGATGCATGCGGCGATCCTTTCGGGTGCCAATTACATCTGGCATGTGGCGGGCTGGCTTGAAGCGGGCCTGTGCTGCGGCTTCTCAAAATTCGTGACCGATGCGGAGCAGCTTCAGGGCTGGTACAAATATGCGCAAGGCCCCTCCTTTGATGATTTCAAGGAGGCGATGGCGGCCATCCGTGAAGTGGGACCGGCCGGGCATTTCCTCGGCACCAAGCACACGCTTGAACATTTCGAAGATGCCTTTTTCATGCCGTCGGTCATGGATTTCAATCCGTTCGAGCAATGGTCGGCCGAAGGGGCAAAGGACCATGATGCGCGGGGGCGCGACAAGGCAGCCGCCATGCTTGCGGCTTATGAAGAGCCCGCCATGGAGCAAGGCATTGCCGACGGCTTGAAGGATTTCATCGCGCGGCGCGAGTCGGAACTGCCGAACACTGTGAGCTAGGAAAATTGCAAATCTTTGTTGATGCGGATGCCTGTCCGGTGAAGGAGGAGGCGGCGAAAGTTGCGGCGCGGCACAACCTCATCATTCATTATGTTTCAAACTCCCACATGCGGCTGCCACTTGGCGATAACGTCAAACGGGTTGTCGTGGCCGAAGGGGCGGATGCGGCGGACAACTGGATTGCCGAGCAGTGCGCAGTCGGAGATATTGTGGTCACTGCCGACATTCCGCTCGCTTCTCAGGCGATCAAGGAGGGCGCAATGGTCATTTCGCATGTGGGAAAGCCCTTCACCCAGGACAGCATCGGCATGGCGCTGGCGATGCGTGATCTGATGGCGCAATTGCGGGAGACGGGCGAGGTGCGCGGCAACAACCCGGTGTTCACGCCGAAAGACCGGTCGCATTTTCTGCAGGGGCTGGAGAATGTCATCCAGCTTGCCAAGCGCTCTGGCATCTGAGCCTTGCCCCATGTTATCCTGCCCAGATGGTTGACTATCTCACCTCGGCCCTGGCAACCCTTCTTGTCGTCGCCGATCCCATTTTTCTCAGCGCCATATTCCTGGGGTTGACCAACAACCTGACGCCGAAGGACCGGCGCGAAGTTGCACTGCGTGGTTCCGCCATCGCCTTTTGCATCCTGGTGGCGGCGGGGCTTGGCGGGGCAAAACTGCTGGAGCTGCTGGGCATTTCGCTTTCGGCCTTCCGCATCGCAGGCGGCTTGCTGCTGCTCTCGGCGGCGGCGGAAATGGTGTTTGACCGCCGCAGCCAAAGGCTGCAGGCCACGGCGGATACGGCGGTGAGTGTTGATCATGTGAAGAACATCGCGGCGTTTCCGCTGGCCATTCCGCTCATGGCCGGGCCCGGCGCCATTACCGCAATGATCCTGCTTGCCGGGAAATCCGAAGGCCAGATTAATTATTTGATTGGCCTCTTCGGCGTCACGGCCGTGGTCATGCTGGCCTGCTATGTGAGCTTCCTACTGGCCGAGCGCATCTCGAAGATCATGGGGATTACGGGGCGCGCCGTTATCACGCGCATGCTGGGTATCATCCTTGCGGCGCTTGCGGTGCAATTCGTGATTGACGGCGTCATCGCGCTGGTTCGCACGTAACAGAACTTGGAGAAACAACTTTCGGGGAAAAAAGAGGGGTGAACGGCAGCAACCTTTCGCCGCCCACCCCTTTACGAAAGTGGATTCAAAAGAAAGCCACTCCGCGACACGAGTACTCTGAGATGAAAATGGGAGGATCCAAACCAGACGTGTGCATTGCGATATGCTTTGCAAAGGCCAGGCCAGTTCTTCGGAGAACCTCAAAATTCTTTTAATTTATTGATTTTATTTGATTATTTTTATCTCAAAAAATCGCCTTGAGCATTTGCCTATGCTGCTGAGCAAAAAATATATGCATTGCAGCAATTAAAAGAACAGCACCTTAGATAATCTGATTGGTTTTTAGCCACTGTCCGAACCGGTTCATCGCCTCCTGCAACTGGACCGGATCGCGCAGGTAACACATGCGCATGAAGCCCTCGCCATCGGCGCCAAAGGCGGAGCCGGGGGCGAAGCCGACGCCCGCCTCATCGATAAGGCGGCGGGCGGTTGCGGCGGAATCCGTCATGCCTTCAATCTTGAAGAACAGGTAAAACGCCCCGGTTGGAACCTCAAAGCGAATCTGCGGGAATTCACGGAGGAATTTCACCACAAGATCGCGGTTGGCCAGCGCCCGGGCCACCTGCAGGGCGATAAAGTCATCGCCCTCGTCCAGGGCGGCAACACAGCCGCGCTGCAGGAAGGCCGCCGTGCCACTGGTGTTGTACTGGATAATCCGTTCGATGACCGGGCCGAGTTCCCGCGGGGCCTGGAGCCAACCGACCCGCCAGCCGGTCATGGCCCAGTTCTTTGAAAATGTATTGGCGAGCAGGAGGCGCTCTTCGACGTCGCAGACATCGAGAAATGACGGCGCGCGGGCCTCGTTCTTGGCGCCGTAATAGAAGCGCGAATAGACTTCATCGCCGAATATCCAGATGCCGTGCTTGCGGCAGACATCGCGGATGGCAATGAGATCCTCGCGCGAGGCTGTCCAGCCCAGGGGATTGGACGGCGAGTTAAGGCAAAGCGCCTTCGTGCGCGGCGTGATGGCGGCAAAGAGGCGGTCAAAATCAAGCGACCATTTCCCGTTGCGGAATTCCATCGGCACTTCGACGGCGCGCGAGCCCTGCAGGCGCAAGGGACCGGCGTAGTTGGGCCAGGCGGGGGACGGGATGATCACTTCATCTTCTTCTCCGGCAATCATCTGGATGGCGGTCTGGATTGCCTGCATGCCGCCGCCGGTGACGAAGAAATTCTCAAAGCTGAATTCCCGGCCGAAGTGGCGGGTGTGGTAGCGGGCGAGCGCCTGGCGCAATTCCGGAATGCCGCGCTGCCAGGTGTAAAAGGTTTCGCCCTTGATGAGGCTTTCGGCGGCGGGCTTGCAGAAGGCTTCCGGCGTTGGAAGATTTCCTTCACCGGCCCAAAGCGGAATGACGCCGGGCCTGCCGAAGCCATACATGGCGGCCTTGACGATGCCGCTGTCGGGTTCGGCCTGGGCGGGCGGGGTGATGGAGGCGAAGTGTGATGCAATGTTCATGGGCGCCCTTAGAGCAAAAAAGCGGCCCGGATGTCCAGCACCCGGGCCCATATCAGACATACCTCAGACGCTTACTTCTTTTTGGCAGGAACCAGCGCGTCGCGGATTTCCTTAAGCAGGACTTCGGTGGTCGTAGCTGCCGGCGGCGGGGCTGGCTTTTCCGCTCTTTTCAACCGGTTCGAAATTTTTACCATTTGAAACAGGATGAAAGCGATGATCAAGAACTGGATCAAAACGGTGGTGAAACTTCCATAGGCAAAAGTTGCACCCTGGGCCTTAGCCGCCTCAAGTGTTGGCGCATTCACTGCTGACGAGAGGCCAAAGAAATAATTTTTGAAATCAAGCCCACCAAACAGCGCGCCAACAATGGGCATAATCAAATCATCAACTATCGAACCAACGATTTTTCCAAAAGCGCCACCAATGATCACACCGACAGCGAGGTCAAAGGCATTGCCCTTGAAGGCGAAATTTTTGAATTCATCCAGCATGTTAATCCCCATTCTTTATTTAATGTATCAACTCGGAAAAGCGACGCGCGCAAGCGCTGGCATCCGCATAGCATAAGTCACGCCGCGGGCGATAAAGAAAACACTGAGCGCCGCCCACAGGCCATGATTGCCGAAATTGCGTTCGAGAATCCACCATGATGCAAGGTAGATCAGCAGGGACAGCACCATCATGTTGCGCATGTCGCGGGTGGCCATGGCCCCGGTAAAAATGCCGTCGAACTGAAAGCAGATGGTGCCGAGCAGCGGAGTGAGCGCGGCCCAGAACAGGAAATGCCGGGCGGTTTCGCGCACCTCGGCGTTGACCGTCATGAGATCAATGAACCAGGGCCCGGCGAACCAGATGATGGCGCTGCAAATGGCTCCCACAACAAGGGCCCAGAGCGTCGTCAGTCTGATGGCGCGATTGAAGCGCTCGCGGTTCTTGGCGCCAACGGACTGGCCGACCAGGGCTTCCGAGGCATAGGCGAAACCATCGATGAGATAGGCCGCCACTTCAAAGAAATGCAGGAGCACGGAATTGGCGGCAATGGTCACATCGCCGGCGCGAGCCCCGCGCGCCGTAAACCAGGTGAAGGCGAAAACCAGGCAGAGGGTGCGGATCATGATGTCGCCATTGGCGCTCAGGGTGCGCAAGATTTTTTCACGGTTCCAGATTTGCGCCCAGGTGGCCCTTGCTTTCATCCGGTGGACGGAACGCCAAATGAGAATGCCGCCGAGCAATGCCGCGGTGATTTCGGCAATCAGGGCGGAGAGGCCGACACCATCGGCCGTCATGCCGAGCGAGAGAACAAACCAGGCGCCCAGCGCCATGTTAACGACATTGAGAAAGATTTGAACGAGAAAAGCGATGGCGGCGCGGCCCTGGCCGATGAACCAGCCGAGAATGCAGAAATTTGTGAGCGCAAAGGGGGCCGACAAAATGCGGTAGCGGAAATAAATCTCGCCCTGGGCCCGCATTTCCGGCGAGCCGCCCATCAGGTCGAACGAGACTTTTTCGATGATGGGGCTGGCGAGGATGAGGCACAGGCCAACCGTCACGGCAATCGCCAGGGCGCGCCATAGAACGGCGGTTACCTCAGCGCTATCACCGGCGCCCACGGCTTGGGCGGAAAGGCCGCCAGTGGACAGCCGAAGAAATCCAAAACCCCAGAACAGGAAAGAAAAAATCAGCGAGCCGATGGAAATGGCGCCGATGTAATAGGCCTCCGGCAATTGGCCGATGACGGCGGTATTGACCACGCCAATCAGGGGTTCCGTCACGTTCGACAGCATGATCGGCACGGCAATTGTCAGCACCGAGCGATGGCTGATCGGCATGAGGGAGATGGAGGATTTCATGAGCCCCGTGTTGCTTTAGAGCACCCGCCGAGTCAAGCTCAGGACCATGAGTTTGCTGCCACAGAAATTTCAGGATTGGTTTGCGACGCGCGGCTGGACTCCGCGGGCGCATCAGCTTGCGATTCTGGATCATGCGATGAAGGGCGAAAGCGCTTTGCTCATTTCGCCAACCGGCGGCGGCAAGACGCTGGCGGGATTTTTGCCGAGCCTGGTGGAACTGTCGGAGGCCCATGAGCGCAACGGCATCCACACGCTCTACATCTCGCCGCTCAAGGCGCTGGCGGTGGATATTGCGCGCAATCTTGAAGCGCCGGTGCGGGAAATGGCGCTGCCCATTACCATTGAGACGCGGACCGGTGACACGCCACATTCACGGCGCAAGCGCCAGCGGGAAAATCCGCCTGACATTCTGATCACCACGCCGGAACAGGTTTCGCTACTGATTGCTGATCCCGGTGCGGCACATATGCTGCGCCATCTCAAATCCATCATACTTGATGAGTTGCATTCGCTGGTGACGTCCAAGCGCGGGGTGCTACTGTCGCTCGCTCTTTCGCGGGTCCAGAGTTTTGCACCCGAGGCACGCCGCATTGGTCTTTCAGCCACCGTGGCTGATCCCGAGGCTTTGCAAAGCTGGCTTGCGCCAAAAGGAAACCGGCCGGTTCCACTTATTATGGGAAGTGCCGGTGCTCCTCCCCTTATTCGCATTCTGAAATCGGCGGAGCGGGTGCCGTGGTCGGGGCATTCCTCGCGTTACTCGATGGAGGAAGTCTATGAGGAAATCACCCGGGCCAAGATGACGCTGATTTTCGTCAACACCCGCAGCCAGGCCGAAATGACTTTTCAATGGCTCTGGGAAGCGAATGAAGCGAACCTTCCCATAGCCCTCCACCATGGCTCCCTCGATGTGGGGCAAAGGCGCAAGGTGGAAGCGGCCATGGCGGCGGGAAAACTGAAGGCCGTTGTCTGCACCTCAACGCTTGATCTCGGCATTGACTGGGGCGATGTGGACCTTGTCATTCACGTGGGGGCACCGAAGGGTTCCAGCCGGTTGCTGCAGCGTATTGGCCGTTCCAACCATCGGCTCGACAGCCCCAGCGAGGCGCTTCTGGTGCCCTCCAACCGGTTTGAGGTGCTGGAATGCGAAGCGGCCCTGCAGGCGGCCAAGGAGAATGCCCAGGACACAGAGTATCCGGCGGTTCTCAAGCTTGATGTGCTGGCCCAGCACATTCTGGGGCGGGCCTGTGCCGGGCCTTTTGATGGGCACGAATTTTTCGCCGAGGTGACGCGGGCCTGGACCTACCGCAACCTGACGCGGGCGGATTTCGACGCGGCGATGGATTATGTGGCAACAGGCGGTTACGCACTCCGGGCCTATGAGAAATATGCCAAACTGAAACGCCGGGAAGACGGGTTGTGGCGTTTGACCCATCCGCTGATTGCCCAGCAATACCGCCTGAACATGGGAACCATTGTTGAAGCGGCGATGCTGAAAGTGCGGATCGCCAGCGTCAGGCGGCGGGCCGGCAAGCGGTTTGTCACGGGCGGGCGGAGTCTTGGAGAACTGGAGGAATGGTTCCTCAGCCAGCTTTCGATTGGCGATACGTTCCGCTTTGCCGGAGAGGTGTTGCGCTTTGAAGGCCTCGATGAGTTCGGCGCCCTTGCCACCCGCACCTTCGACAGTGATCCCATGGTGCCCTCCTACGAGGGCGGGAAATTTCCGCTTTCGACCTATCTGGCCGAGCGCGTTCGCGAGATTTTGAGCAGCCCGGCCCAGTGGAAAACCCTGCCGCTGCAGGTGCAGGACTGGCTTGCCATGCAGCACGAGAAATCGGTCATCCCGCGGGCCCACCAGATGCTGGTTGAAACCTTTCCGCGGGCAGAGAAACATTACCTGGTGTGTTACCCCTTTGCCGGGCGACTGGCGCAGCAAACCCTAGGCATGCTGCTGACGCGGCGGCTGGAGCGCTGGGGCGCGCAGCCGCTGGGGTTTTCGGCATCGGAGTATGCTCTGGCGATCTGGACGGTGCGCGATCTCTCGCTCATGATTTCCTCCGGCAGGCTTTCGCTGGAAAAACTGTTCGATGAAGACATGCTTGGCGATGATCTGGAAGCCTGGCTGGCGGAATCAAACCTGATGAAGCGCACCTTCAGGAATGCCGCCATCATCGCGGGGCTGATTGAGCGGCGCTGGCCGGGGAAGGAAAAAACCGGGAGGCAAGTCACCGTTAATTCGGATTTGATCTATGACGTGCTGCGCTCGCACCAACCGGACCACATTCTTCTCAGGGCGGCGTGGGACGATGCCGCCGACGGCCTCATTGATATTCACCGTCTGGGTGAACTGCTGAAACGCATCAAGGGACAAATCCTGCACCGTTCGCTTGATACGGTCTCGCCCCTTGCAGTTCCGGTGCTGCTTGAGATCGCGCGCGAATCAATTTACGGCGAGGCCCATGATGCCCTTCTCTCCGAAGCTTCCGGCGCCCTCATCGACGAGGCCATGGGGCTTGTCTAAGGAGCATCGCATAAGCCTCAATGGGCTGGATTTCATCCCCGACCTTTCAGGGGCGCTCTTCGTGCCTGATTTCAAGACCCTGCTTGTCGCGGATCTGCATTTGGAGAAGGCTTCCAACATGGCGCGGCGCGGGGTGCATCTGCCGCCCTATGATACGCGGGCCTCGCTGATGCAACTGGAAGCGGTCATTGCCCAGACACGGCCGGAGCAGCTGATTTTCCTCGGCGACAGTTTTCATGATGACGGGGCGCGGGAAAGAATTGACATCGCGGATCTGGCGCGGCTGCGGGCGCTTTCGGAAAATGCGGCAATAATCTGGATTACGGGCAATCATGATCCGCATCCGCCAACCGACATAGGCGGGCGTATTGCCGATCAGGTGGTGCTTGGCGGGGTGACGCTCCGGCATGAACCAAAACAACTTGATGCAGAAGATTTTGAAATTGCCGGCCACCTTCATCCCGGAAGTGCGGTGAGCCAGCGCGGCAAACGTATTCACTGCAAGTGTTTCATTGCCGACAGCCGCCGCCTCATCATGCCGGCCTTTGGCAGTTTCACCGGGGGACTGAGCATTTCTGCGCCACCGTTCCGGGCACTCTACGTGGAAAGGAATTTCCATGTGTGGATGCTCAGCCAGCGGGCCATCTACAAATTTCCCGGCAAGCGCGTCAGTTAAAGCAGGCTTGAACTTGTTCTTGCCTGAAGCTGATTGATCAAATCGGCAGTGACTTCACCGGTCACCTTCAAACCATACTGAAGCTGGAACAGGCGAATGGCGTTCGTAGTCCGCACACCCATCCGGCCATCGGGTTCGCCGATGTTAAAACCCAACTTGTTCAACAATTGCTGAGCCTCGCCGATGGGATCTTCTTCCTTAGCCTGCTGCTTTTCAACGGAATGCTCGGCAGGCATGATCTGTGTAAGGGATGCGGGACTCTGCCAGGCAGCATCCTGGATCGTCACCACATTGGCGTTTTCCGGCGCCTGCTGCGGAATCCAGGCCTTGGCTTTGGCACGGACAGCTTCAACAACTAACGGCGAAAGGTTTTGCGAGAGCACCTCAGCGCGTTTCCTGGCATCCGCATCATTCTGGGTTGCGGCAACCAGATACCAGAACAGGGCTTCCTCAACATTGGCCTTTGTGCCCAAAGCCCGCTCATACAACACGGCCAAATTGAACTGGCTGTCCTTCAGGCCATTCTGGCTGGCCGCCAGAAACCATTTATAGGCCAAATCATAGTTCGGCTTTCCGGCTTCAGTTCCCGCCGCAATGACGGCGGCGTTATGCATGGCCTTCACATTACCCCGCCCGGCGGCGCGCTCATACCAGACGAGTGCCGTTGCCGTATCCTTGGGCACGCCACGGCCGCGCTCAAACAGCGTGGCCAAGCGGTATTGGGCAGGGGCCAGGCCGGCAAGGGCAGCCTTCTGATACCAATGGGCGGCGCGGGTTACATCCTGGGTGACACCTTCGCCATCGAGATAGCGCGTGGCGACAATAAACTGCGCGGACGCGTCACCTCTTTCGGCGGCGCTGCGGAGCGCTTGCGAGCCTAATTCCGCAGGGGGCATTTCACGTTCACCTTCTGTCGTGCCGGGTTCGGCAACAATTGAGGCGAGAGTTGCGTCAGTTTTTTGATTTGGCAAAGAACCGGTCAGAATTTCATCTATGGACGCGGGGCCATCGTGGGTGGCGGACGGCAATTTATCCGTCGTCTTTTCCGTCAAAACCTGGCTCTTCGGCGCACTGGCAGGGGCGACAGCTTTGCTCAGCTTTGCCGGGGCGCCGGGTTGCACCGTGCCTTGAACTGGCGCTGGCGGCATGGTCGAGGTGGATTTCTGCGGCTTGTTCAGCATGTTGAAGGTGAAGGCCGTGACGGCCGCCAGCAGGACGAGGCCCGCCAGCACGAGGGTGCGTCGCTTGTTGTTGTTCTTGTTTGTCGCCGGCTTGATTTCCGGCGGCAATTTTTCAGCGGTGGAAATGATCCGGGTTGGTTTCGGAGCCGCCTTCATGAAGGGCAAATTAAGTTTGCGGGCCGACTTGGCACTTGGCGCAAGGCTGGCAAGAATGCTCTTTTGCGCCGAGGCCTGGGCGGCCCGGCGGGCGGCCGTAATAAAATCGTCGGGAGCGGCTTCCGCATCGTCAGGCAATGGCGGTTCACCGCCCGGCAATGTCGAATTCGAAAGCCAATCCATCAGAGGGTTGGCTGCTGAAGACTCTTGCGCCGGGCTTTCAGGCTCGGGTGAAGATGGCGATAGAACAAAATCAGGTTCCGGCGCGGCGGATTCCGGCATCGGCTGGGCCTGATGGGACTCATCCTTCCAGCTATCTGCAGGCGCCTGGGCAGTTGCCGCAAATTGATTGCCATGGGCAGCGGCAGCAGCCACCTGCTGGCCCACAGCCGCGGTTTCCAGTTCGGCGAGCTTGGTGACGATTTGCTCAAGCGTATCATGGACGGCCTGCAGGGTTTCCTGATTGCGCTTGTCAGCACCGATGGCGCTTTCACGCACGGCTTGCAGGCCTTGTTCCAGGGCCTGCAACTCCGGCGAACTTCCCAGCATGAGAGGTGCGGCGTTCGGCTCATTCATCAGACGGTCAGCCATCCGGTTGGCCGCATCCTCGGCCACGTCCTTGGCCCAATCGCGGCTCTGCTCAACGCTTTCAAACAACTGGTTGATGGCGCGCTCGATGGTTTCGAGATGGCCGAGCTGGTGTTCGGTCTGGCCGACGCGGTCGGCGACTTCGGAAATTTTCTGCTCAAGGGCAAGCTGCGCCTGGCCATCGCCTTGCGCCTGCATCGCTTCATTCAGGCGGTGATCAAGTTCAGCCATGCGGCGCTCAAGATCGCCAAGCTGCGGATTGCTGCGGGCCGATTGCTGGCTTTGCTCCAGGCGCTGGGTGATATCAATCAGGCGCTTGTCCATGTCGGCCAGGGGCCGCATATCCGGGCCCTGGGCCACGCGGGTTGAAAGCTGTTCAAGAGCCACGCGCAGGGCATGGACGTCGCGCTCCGAGGCGGTATCGGTCCGCGTGCTATCGATGCGCTGGTTGAGCAAGCCTATCTCAGCCCGCAGCCTTTGCATTTCCACGCTGGTGTTTCCGCCCTGGCCGGAGAAGGCAGTTTGCGCCTCTTTCAAAAGTTTCAGGATGCGCTGTTCGATTTCCCGGAGTTCGGCCTGCGAGGTTTGCACCGCAGCAGTCTGGGCTTTGGAAGCCAGGACTTCGGCGGACTCACGCACCGTTTCGATTCTGTCGGCGAGTTGAGCAAGTTCTTCGCGCAGGATGTTGGAAAGGCCCGCATCAGATTTGTTTTCGCTGCGCTCCACGCGGCTGGAAAGTTCATTCAAACGGGATTCGAGGCTGGTGAAGGCGGGCGCCGATTGCAGGACCTGTTCGCTGGTTGACGAAGTTGCACGCTGGGCCATTTCAGCCATGCGGTCCTGCATGGTTTTCAAGCTGTCACGGGTACGGCGTTCGCTGATCTCGATATGCTCAACGATGTTGCGCATAGCGGTTTCCAGGGACTTGAAAGCGGCCGGCTCTTCCGGCTTGCTGATCGTCGGCATCTTTGCCGTCTGCAGCACCTGCCTGCTCAATACAGCGAGGCGCTCGTTCACCGCGGTGAAGGCTTCTACCGTTTGGCGTTCATTGTTTTCAACCCGGTTCAGAATCTTGGTAAGGTTCTCTTCGTCCTCGTATCTGTTCTCCGAGCCATAGCTTGCCGGGGCCGTATTCTGTTCGCGCCGGGCAATGCGGGCCAATTGTTCGGCGATGTCTTCAAGGCGGATTGAAGTTTCGGCACGGGCCGGGGTGGCGCGGTGATGGCGGACGGCGGAAGCAGATTCCTGCTCATCGGCGGAATCGAGAATTTTGGAGTTGAGCCATTCGCCAAGGGTCATGCCTGAGCGGCGGGCCGCATCCTTTGCGGCTTCGCGGGTTTCTGGCTCAATGCCCTTTACACTCCAGGGAATTCCCGGTTTCATTCGCTCTTCCACTTTTGACGTCACCTTGGATTCCCCCTTGTGTCCCGAAAGACGAATCTCCGGCGCCTGAATTCTTGCCTTCCCTAGAAGTTAACGTTTTTGGTAAATATTCAGTTAAGTAACTGTTTTTTTCTTGTATTTATCTCTCACACCCTCCCAAACAACTGGACTTATTGTGCCCCATTCATCCGTGCTCGCTTATCTCGGAAATCCCCTCGACCGCTGCGCCAACCAAAGATCCGATGAGGCCTGGCTCATGCGCCTGCTTCACCAGCCGTCGACGCGGCACATCCATATGAGCGGCGACAAAACCTTTATCAGGGATGGAAAGC
>DATLDM010000074.1:0-7933 GCA_035525875.1 Aestuariivirga sp. | reverse complement strand
CACCTTGTCCTGCGGCCGTTTGGGTCCGGCCATCGAAGGCACAACCGTTGCGAGATCGAGCGACAATACATCGGTGAAATCCGGAACCTCTGACGCAGGCGTCCAGTACATGTCCTGCGCCTTGGCATATTTTTCAACCAGCGCCACCTGTGCAGGCGCCCGCGCCGTGCCCTTGAGATAGGAAATGGTTTCCGCATTCACCGGGAAGAAGCCGCAGGTAGCACCATATTCCGGCGCCATGTTGGCAATGGTGGCCATGTCTTCCAGCGCCAAGGTGCCAAGCCCCGGCCCATAGAATTCAACGAACTTTCCGACCACGCCCTTCTTGCGCAGCATCTGTGTCACCGTCAGAACCAGATCGGTCGCCGTGGTGCCTTCCGGCAACCGGCCGTCAAGCTTGAAGCCGATCACTTCCGGAATGAGCATGGAAATGGGTTGCCCCAGCATGGCCGCTTCCGCTTCAATGCCGCCAACCCCCCAGCCCAATACGGCAAGGCCATTGATCATGGTCGTATGGCTGTCGGTTCCCACCAGCGTATCCGGATAGGCGGTGGTCACCACCTTGCCCTTCACCTTGTCGGTGCGCGTCCACACGGTTTTTCCGAGGTATTCCAAATTCACCTGGTGGCAGATGCCGGTGCCCGGCGGCACCACGCGGAAATTATTGAACGCTCCCTGTCCCCATTTCAGGAAGGTGTAGCGCTCGCCGTTCCGGCCATATTCCATCTCGACGTTTTTCTTGAACGCCCCGGTCGAGGCAAAGTAATCCACCATCACCGAGTGATCGATGACGAGATCGACCGGCGCCAGCGGATTGATCTTGGTGGGATTCTTGCCCAGACCCTTCATCGCATCGCGCATCGCGGCCAAATCGACAACGGCCGGAACCCCGGTGAAATCCTGCATCAAAACCCGTGCCGGGCGGAACGCGATTTCCATTTCGTCCTTACCGCGATTCTTCAGCCAATCGGCAATGCCCTGGATGTCGGCCTTGGTGACGCTGCGGCCATCTTCATGGCGCAGGAGGTTTTCCAGCAGCACCTTCAGCGAATAGGGAAGTTTCGAAATGCCCTTGAGGCCGTTCTTCTCCGCCGCCTTGAGGCTGAAATAGGCGTAGTTTTTGGACCCCACCTTGAGGAACTTGCGCGATTTGAAACTGTCGAGGGAGGTGGGGGTCATGCTGGCTTTCCTGGGCTGGAATTTCGAGGCTGGCTATATCTCTTATTGCACCGCAGCACAATTCTAACAATAAGCATAAGGGCTATGCCTGCCGCTCCACCATCAGTTTCTTGATCTCCGCAATGGCCTTTGCCGGGTTCAGTCCCTTGGGGCAGGCCTTGGCGCAATTCATGATGGTATGGCAACGATAGAGCGTGAACGGATCTTCAAGATTGTCGAGCCGGTCCTTCTTGGCTTCGTCGCGCGAGTCGATCAGCCAGCGATAGGCCTGCAGCAAAACCGCGGGGCCGAGATAGCGCTCGCCGTTCCACCAATAGGAGGGACACGATGTTGAGCAGCAGGCACAGAGAATGCATTCATACAACCCGTCAAGCAGCTCCCGGTCACTATGCGACTGCTTCCATTCCTTCTCCGGTTCCGGGGTGGTGGTTTTGAGCCACGGTTCAATGGAGCGATGCTGGGCATAGAATTGCGTCAGATCAGGCACCAGGTCTTTCACCACCGGCAGGTGCGGCAGCGGATAAATCCGCACCGCTCCCTTCACCTCATCGCAGGCCTTCAAACACGCCAATGTATTCGTGCCGTCAATGTTCATCGCACAGGAGCCGCAAATCCCTTCCCGGCACGAGCGGCGAAAAGTCAGCGTCGGGTCCTGCTCATTCTTGATCTTGATAATGGCGTCCAGCACCATCGGCCCGCAGGCCTCCATATCCACATGGTAACTATCCACCTGCGGATTTTTCCCGTCATCCGGATTCCACCGGTAAATCCTGAACTCCTGCAGCTTCTTGCCAACAGGCTTGGGCCAGCTCTTTCCCGGCTGGACCTTGGAATTCTGAGGAAGTGCAAACTCAACCATCTATTCCCCTCCCCCTTGCGGGGAGGGGTTAGGGGTGGGGGTCGCACCGGCCTTACCGCCTCGATAATCATACGTTGTCGGGAGTCGTGCTGCGTTCCTGATCATGTCAACCGTACCTTCAAGATTCTCAAAGACGTCCGCGTTCCAAAATCTGATAACGCGATAACCGAATTTTTGCAGTTCGTCAGTACGCCTTTGATCATTGAAAAGTTTCTGCGGCTCATTATGCTGCCCGCCATCCAGTTCGACCACCAGCTTGCAATAGTGACAGGCAAAATCAACGATATATGTCCCAATCGGAACCTGGCGGCGAAAGTGACGACGCTCGTCCTTGAGAAGTCGCAGTTGTTGCCACAATTTCTTCTCCGCATCGGTAACATTGCGGCGAAGTTCACGCGCGAGTTGATTGGCCATTGAGCGACCCCCACCCCTAACCCCTCCCCACAAGGGGGAGGGGAAGAGGTTTTGTATTTAATCCCCCTCCCCCTTGCGGGGAGGGGTTGGGGGTGGGGGTCGCTCCGCAATAAACCATCATCAATACACCCTCGCCTTCGGCTTGATGTAGTCAATATCCTTCGACATGGTGAAATCATGCACCGGGCGGTAGGCGAGCTTCACCTTGCGTTTGGCGCCATCGGTCCAGCTCAGCGTGTGCTTCATCCATTTCTTGTCATCGCGCTTGGGAAAATCTTCGCGGGCGTGCGCTCCGCGGCTTTCCTCACGCGCCAGGGCGCCCTCAACCGTGACCGCCGCCTGCACGATGAGATTGTCGTATTCCAGCGTCTCGATGAGATCGCTGTTCCAGATCAGCGAACGGTCCGTCACCCTTATGTCATCAGTGGCCTTCCAGATATCGGCAATCCTGCTCACCCCCTGCTTCAGCGTTTCGCCGGTGCGGAACACCGCCGCATCCTCCTGCATCGTTCGCTGCATGCGCAGGCGCAATTCCGCCGTGGGTGAACCGCCAGCCGCATTGCGGAAATGGTCAAGACGTGCAATCGCCGCCTCGCCCGCATCCTTCTTCAGATCCTTGTGCGGCGCTTTCGGTTTGATGTCCTCGATGCACTTCAAGCCCGCCGCCCGGCCAAACACCACAAGATCAATCAGCGAATTTGAACCCAGGCGATTTGCTCCGTGTACGGACACACAGGCCGCCTCGCCCACCGCCATCAATCCCGGAACGGTCTTCTCGTGATTCTTCGCGTCCCCCGCCAGCGCTTCGCCATGATAGTTCGTGGGGATGCCGCCCATGTTGTAATGCACCGTGGGCAGGATCGGAATGGGCTCGCGTGTCAAATCAACGCCCGCGAAAATCCGCGCCGATTCCGAAATGCCCGGCAGCCGCTCGTGCAGCACGGCCGGGTCCAGATGTTCGAGATGCAAATGGATATGATCCTTCAGCGGCCCAACCCCGCGGCCCTCGCGGATCTCCATCGTCATCGAACGCGACACCACATCGCGCGACGCCAAATCCTTGGCCGATGGCGCATAGCGCTCCATGAAACGCTCGCCTGCCGAATTGGTGAGATAGCCGCCCTCGCCCCGCGCCCCCTCGGTAATCAGGCAGCCAGCCCCGTAAATGCCGGTGGGATGGAACTGCACGAATTCCATATCCTGCAGCGGCAGCCCGGCCCGCAGCACCATGGCATTGCCGTCGCCCGTGCAGGTATGCGCCGAAGTCGCCGTAAAATAGGCCCGGCCAAAGCCACCCGTCGCCAGAATGGTCTTGTGCGCCCGGAAGCGGTGAATGGTGCCGTCTTCCATCGACAGCGCCATAACCCCCCGGCACACGCCATTTTCCATGATGAGATCAAGCGCAAAATACTCGATGAAAAATTCCGTCTCGTAACGCAGCGACTGGCCGTAAAGCGTGTGCAGCATGGCATGACCCGTACGGTCAGCCGCTGCACAGGTGCGCTGCGCCGGCGGACCTTCGCCGAAATTCTGCATCATGCCGCCGAAAGGCCGCTGATAAATCCTTCCGTCTTCGGTGCGCGAAAACGGCATGCCGAAATGCTCAAGCTCGTAAACCGCGGTCGGCGCCTGGCGGCAGAGATATTCGATTGCGTCCTGGTCGCCCAGCCAGTCGGCGCCCTTCACCGTGTCATACATGTGCCAGCGCCAGTCATCGGGACCCATGTTGGAAAGCGAAGCCGCAATGCCGCCTTGGGCCGCCACCGTATGCGAACGCGTCGGGAAAACCTTGGAAATGCAGGCCGTTTTCAATCCCGCCTGTGATGCGCCAAGCGTCGCGCGCAAGCCCGCCCCACCGGCGCCGACCACGACCACATCAAAGCTGTGGTCCGTTATGGGGTAGGATTTCGTCGCGGCCATCAGCTTCCAAAACTCATTTTCAAAATCGCGTAAAG
Organism: Aestuariivirga sp.; assembly: GCA_035525875.1. Classification (GTDB taxonomy): domain Bacteria; phylum Pseudomonadota; class Alphaproteobacteria; order Rhizobiales; family Aestuariivirgaceae; genus Aestuariivirga. The sequence continues at coordinate 3,526 of DATLDM010000074.1, read as the reverse complement.
TGCCGCCACGCCGATAGCCGCCGTGAACAGTGTATTGGCCAACAGGCTGGCGCGAAGCATGCGTTCATCATGCACGTAATCCTCAAGCACCATCTCCATGCCAAGCCGCATGTGCCAGAGAATGACAGCAAACGACAGGATGAGCAGGATTGCAGTGAAGGGATTCTGCACGCTCGCCACCACGTCCGCCCGCGAAGCACCGAGATGCGAAATAATGAACCACAGCAAAAACAAAACCAGCGGCACACTGGCAATGGACGTTACCCACATCTGCCGGAAATGCCGCGTGCCGGATTTATCGGGAGTCATGCCATCACCCCGTAACCGACAATCCAAAGCAAAATCGTAAGCACAATCGAACCCGCAAGATTGGCCCGCGCCAGCCATTCCACCGTATTGAGATCAAAGCCCCGCCCCGTATCCCACAACAAATGCCGGAGCCCGCCCAGCGCATGGTGGATCAGCGCCCAGGTAAAGCCAAACAACAGCAGCCTGCCAAACCAGTGGCCGAAAAATCCCTGCACAAAATCAAAATAGCCATCGGAAATTGACGCAGCGATCAGCCACCACACCAGCAGCACGATCCCGAAATAAAGCCCCACTCCCGTAATGCGGTGCATAATCGACATCATCATGGTGAGCATGGGCCGATAAATTTGCAGATGCGGCGACAGGGGACGCGCCGCAGACTTGTCGTTTGCCATTCAATCGCCTCGAAATCCTGTATTTCTTTTAGCTTGTGCGCCGCAACATGGCAAATGGGCAAAAAGTCTTATAGAAACCGTAAATGTCGCTTTTCTTCCGCCGTCTGCGCTTTCTTCTGGCGCTCATCCTTATACTTATCGTGACAGCCTACGGCCTCTCCCGGCTTGGATACTTTGATTGGCCCCGGGAATATGATCCCTTTGTCCTGGCTGATCTCAACGCCGCGCCAAACCTGCTCACCCCGTTCAAGCTGAAGCTATTCCAGCGCCGAAAATTGCCGCGCCGCCTTCGCCCGCACCGGAAAGGCAGTGGCAATCGAGCCTGCACAAATCGATTCGGCCTCTTGCACCAAGGAAGACACGATAAAACTAGGCGGTCTTTCAACAGCGACTCTGCGGATGGAAGAAACCCGCTGCGCCATCGCCGCCCGCCTCTTCATGTGGGAGTATAATGTCGTGCAGCCCGCGGCGCGCAAATATTTCAATGAGCCCGTCGCCGAACTCCTCCATTTCGGTTCCTATTCCTGCCGCAACATCCGCGGCTCGTCCGCCACAAGCGAACATGCCACCGCCAATGCCTTCGACATTTCGGGCTTCCGTCTGCGCAACGGAAAACTCATCACTCTAAAGCAGCAGTGGCGGGGCAGCCAGTCAGAAGCGAAATTCCTGCGCGAGGTGCGCGGCGGTGCCTGTGATTATTTCAACCTGGTCCTCAGCCCCGACTACAACGCCGATCATCACGATCACCTGCACGTCGACATGGGCTGGTATCGCAGCTGCCGTTAAGCAGTGAAAAGTGCCGAAATAAATGCCCCTGAAGCGGCCAGCGCCGCAAGCGTGCGCACATGGTTCCAATTCGTCCAGGTCCGGAGATAATCCGCCCAAACCGCAGCACCCTCAGCGCTCGCTGGATCGACAGCGGCCAAGGCGTTGTTAAGCGGCACGTTGAAAACCATGGTGACCATAACCGTGCCGATCACATAGAGGCCTGCGCCCGCCACAAACCACATGGCGCGCGGATCACCCAGATGCCGTATCGCGCCCAATCCCAGAAACAGCGCCAGCGCCGCCGTGCCAAACAGCACGCCCAGAAAGATCGGATTGATCACTACCACGTTGATGGACTGCATGGCGGTAATGCCCTGGCTAGCCGGAAGTTTTCCGAGTGCCCCCATCACAAAGGAAGAGAACGCAAAAAATGCCCCGGCGATCAACCCGCTGCCAAGCGCTGAAATCACGATCAATATATTCTGCATGCGGCCACCCATGATAAATGCCTGTTTCAATTGCTTTGGCCAGCCCTAACACAGCGCCTTCATTGCCAAAAGTACGCACAATTTTTATACTGTTGGGATATGCCAAACGGGAGCGATGTTGTGATCCATGAACCCTGGTGTCCGGTTGCGGCAACAATCGATGTGATCGGCGGAAAGTGGAAACCCATGATCCTGCTTCAACTGAAGCAAGGCCCGCGCCGCTTCAATGAATTGCGCCGCCTGCTGCCGCACATCACCCAGTGCTTACCCTTCAGCTCCGGGCGCTGGAGCAGGACAAAATTATTGTCCGCACGGATTATGGTGAAATGCCGCCACGGGTTGAATATGCCTTCAGCCCCCATGGCCTTTCGCTGGGGCCAATTCTCGATGCCATGGAGCATTGGGGCGAAGAGCTCAGATCACAATGACTTTCGTCCCGATCTGCACGCTCTCATAGAGCTCGGATACTTCCTCATTCAGCATGCGGATGCAGCCGGAGGATGCCGCCGTGCCGATGCTTTGCGGTTCATTGGTGCCGTGAATGCGAAACAGCGTGTCGCGGCCTCCGGCAAACAAATAAATCGCCCGGGCGCCAAGCGGGTTGTCCCGCCCGCCGGGCATGCCATGGCGCCATTTTTCCAGGTCCGGCCGCCTCCTGATCATCGAAGCAGGCGGCGTCCATGTCGGCCATTCAACCTTCCGCCCCACCTTGGCGATGCCCGCCCAGTCAAAGCCTTCCTTGCCCACAGCCACACCATAGCGGATCGCCGTTTCCCGCCCGATGATGTGATAGAGCGCCATTTCTTCGGTGTTGACGATCACCGTGCCGCGCCTTTCCGGGGTAGCGAACTCAACCACTTCGGCCCCGCGATAGGGAACGGCCTTCTTTTTGGCCGCCGCAAAGACCGGGCCCGGCACCATCGCCACCAAGCCAATCATGAAGTTCCGCCGATTCATCCAAAAATCCCCGTTCTGGGGGATTTCTAGCTCTGGACTATTGGCAAGATTGTGGCGGAAGTCCTGTTCATATTTTTCTCTGTCATCCCGTCGCAAGACGGGACCCAGACGTGCAACTCACAGATAAGGGTCATCAGTTCGTTATGGGAATTTACCCCTTGACAAGTATATTCCTATGATGGTAGTTATGTTCCTGTCCATCCCGGAAGGGGTCTCGGTCGCGACGGTGATCATAGATGGGGTGGATGTGGCGCCTGCGGTTGAAGGGAAACGTATCCTTTGATCCCGGGGAGCTTCGGACGGGACAGCCGGGAGCATTACGACCCCGGTTCCTAGGAGAAGGATTACGGTGTGGAGCCATCCACGTACAAAGCCCGAGTGTCCATGTTAGCGAAAATCGCCACGAAAGCGTGGGCGCAGTTTGCGTCAACCGCCGGACCACACGACCGGCACTTCTGCGTAGGCTGCGCTCACGCAACCCTTCGCTACTCACCTATCCCGGAAACGGCATGACCGTTTTCACCCCCGGCGAAGCCGTGCCCAACGCTCATTGATAAGTGAATCTGAATTCCAATCCGTCATTCCGTCGGAATAAAAATTACGCCTTCA
>DATLDM010000048.1:0-18653 GCA_035525875.1 Aestuariivirga sp. | reverse complement strand
CCAATACTCCGGCCCGCCGCCGTTCCCCCGCCGCCGCCCGACGGGCTTGTCAATGCCGGACGCCTCAGCCGCAGGCTCCAGGCCCTCAAGCTGGCGCTCGATGATCTGCCGCGCCAGGCCCGGCGTATGGCCCGCTGGCGGATGAGGCGGGAGAACATGCCAAGCCCGAAGTTCAAGTCGCCGCTCCGGCCGGGTCCGCCTCCCGGCCACCGCAAGAGACAAATTCACCCCATCGATGAAATTCTCGCCAACTGCCACTGGCTCGCCTGGGAGGCGATGAAGCCCGACACAAGCTGAAGCATAATTCATCCGTCTACGGATTAATTACGACAATTACCCTGCTTCTGTCATCCCGGCGAACGCCGGGACCCAGACTTGGAACATGCGTGATGGCTGAAAAGTCTGGGCCCCGACTTGCGTCGGGGTGACAGAAATTATGAGAGCTTTCGCCGGAATGACAGCGTTGGATGAACTATTTCTTTCCAGCTTTCGCCCGTTCCATTCCTTCGCGGATCAGTTCCTCGGCCTCGCCGGCATTGCCCCAGCCCAGCACCTTCACCCATTTGTTAGGTTCCAGGTCTTTGTAATGAGTGAAGAAATGCTCGATCTGCTGCACGGTGATTTCCGGCAGGTCCAGGTAGTTGAACACATTCTCGTAGCGCCGCGTCAGCCGTGGCACCGGCACGGCAATGATCTTTTCATCGCCGCCCGCCTCGTCCTGCATTTTCAAAACGCCCACCGGGCGGCAGGCCACGACGGCGCCGGGAATAATGCCGCGCTGGTTGGCGATCAGCACGTCAACCGGGTCGCCATCGCCCGACAGGGTGTGCGGAATGAAGCCGTAGTTTCCGGGATAGCGCATGGACGTATAGAGAAAGCGGTCGACCACAAGGGTTCCGGCCTCCTTGTCCATCTCATACTTGATGGGTTCGCCGCCCACCGGCACCTCGACGATCACGTTGATTTCCTTGGGCGGGTTCCGGCCGGTGGCTATGGCATCGATACGCATGGGGCTTTCCTTTGAGCGATTTCCCGTAGCATACTATGGGCCATGGGAAAATTCGCAGCGCTAATTGTCTTATGCCTTTCCGCCACTGCCGCTCTGGGGGACGAAATAACCAGCGTCTATTCCGACCTTGACCTCAAGACATGCAAAGCCCTTGAGCTCTATAACGGCCAGGATAACGGCGAAGGCGGCGTCTGGGAATGCAAGGGCATTGAAGGATATGACGTCCTCTATCTTGAGGGTGATTTGCGCGGCTATGTAGCCTTCGGCCCGGAGGCGCGCAGCCAGTGCAGTTCGGCGCAGACTTTCGGGGCTTTCAATTCGCCCGGCCCCAAGATTGAATGGCGCATGGAAAACGGCAAGCCCATTGCCACCATTCTCCGCTGGTTCACCGACAATGGTTCGGGCGAAGCAAATGCCAAGCAGAACTGGCTGGCGGTTACGAAGCTCAACGGGAAAGACGCCTGCCGCATGGCGCTGATCGACACGAAGTATCCAAATGCCAATTCGCTGGCGCAGGCCAAAGCCGATGGCAAGGCCCACACGTTCAACTGCGAAAAGGATGTGCCGGACGTGGTTTCCCGGCGCGCCGTCGCGGCCAGCGAAATCATGTCAGGTGCCCCCTGTCCGGGCGGGCCTTACCGCGAGGAATAATCAGGCGACGTCGGCTGCTTCCTTGGCGCGGCTCATGCGCTTTCGCTCGTTGGCATCGAGATAGGTCTTGCGCAGGCGGATGGACTTCGGCGTGATTTCCACCAGTTCATCATCGCCCACATAGGCCAGCGCCTTTTCCAGCGACATCTTGATCGGCGGCGTCAGCACCACCGCTTCATCCTTGCCGGAGGCGCGCACGTTGGTGAGCTTCTTGCCCTTGATCACGTTGAGCTCAAGGTCGTTGCCACGGGTATGCTCGCCGATGATCATGCCGGCATAGACTTTGGTGCCGTGCTCGATGAACATGGGGCCCCGGTCCTGCAGGTTGAAAATGGCATAGGCCACGGCCTCGCCATCGCCGTTGGAGAGGAGGGCTCCCGTATGCCTGCCCGGAATGTCACCGACATAGGGAGCATACGAATGAAACAGGCGGTTCATGATGGCAGTGCCGCGCGTGTCCGACAGGAGTTCGCCCTGATAGCCGATGAGGCCGCGGGTTGGCGCATGGAACACCAGGCGCTGGCGGCCGGCACCCGAAGGCCGCATGTCGCGCATTTCGGCGCGGCGCTCGGACAGCTTCTGCACCACGATGCCGGAATAGGCCTCGTCAACGTCGACAATCACTTCTTCAATAGGTTCCAGCCGCTGGCCGTTTTCATCGGTGCGGAATACCACGCGGGGACGGCCCACGGTGAGCTCAAAGCCTTCGCGGCGCATGGTTTCAATAAGGATGCCCAATTGCAATTCGCCACGGCCCGCCACTTCAAAGGCATCAGTTTCATTTTCGGACGGGGTGACCTTCAACGCCACGTTGCCTTCGGCCTCGCGCAGCAGGCGCTCGCGAATGACGCGGCTCTGCACCTTGTCGCCTTCCTTGCCCGCAAGCGGGCCGTCATTGATGCGGAAGGTCATGGTGAGCGTCGGCGGATCAATCGGCTGGGCCTTAATGGGTTCATTCACGGATGCTTCGCAAATCGTATCGGCCACCGTCGATGTGGTGAGGCCTGAGATGGCGACAATGTCGCCGGCAAAGCATTCGTCGACGGGCACGCGCTCCAAACCACGGAAAGCCAGAACCTTTGAAATGCGGCCTTGCTCAACGACTTTGCCATCCTGCGAAAGGGCCCGCACCTGCTGATTGGCTTTCACCGAACCGGAGCGGACGCGCCCCGTGAGAACCCGGCCAAGGAACGGGTTGGCTTCAATAGTGGTCACCAGCATGCGGAAGGGGCCATCCTCAATCACCGGCGGATTGAAGTGCGAGACGATGAGATCAAACAGCGGCGCCATGGTGTCTTCGGTCTGGGCGGGTGTTTTGGACATCCAGCCATGCTTCGCCGAGCCGTAGATGATCGGAAAATCGAGCTGCTCTTCGCTAGCTTCCAAAGCCGCGAAAAGATCAAAGACTTCGTTCACCACTTCATTGTGGCGCTCATCCGGGCGGTCAATCTTGTTGATGCAAACGATGGGCTTGAGGCCGATCTTCAAGGCTTTCTGCAGCACGAATTTGGTTTGCGGCATGGGGCCTTCGGCGGCATCCACCAGCAGCACGGCGCCATCCACCATGTTGAGAATGCGTTCAACCTCGCCGCCGAAATCGGCGTGGCCGGGGGTGTCCACGATATTGATGCGTACATCCTTCCAGACCAGCGAGGTGACCTTGGCCAGAATGGTAATGCCACGCTCACGTTCCAGGTCGTTGGAATCCATGGCACGTTCGGCCACCTTCTGATTCTCGCGGAAGGATCCGGATTGGGACAGGAGGCGGTCGATCATGGTGGTCTTGCCATGGTCAACGTGGGCAATAATCGCGATGTTGCGCAAATTCATGGGGCGCCGGAACTTTCTCTATTTGTCAGGAGTTGGGCCGCCATTAGCATGGCTCAATGGCAAAGGCAATTCACCGATATGCCCGAAAAATGGGCGCGATTAGGAGCTTTACGCCTCTTCCGCCACAAACACGTCAAAGGCCGCCAGAAACTGCTGGCGGATTTCGTCCTTTTCCAGAAGAATCTCGTGCAGGGCTTCACGAATAGTGATGATCGAGACGCCCGCGACGCGCTCGGAAAACCGCCGTATGGCATCATTGTCCACCACACTATCGAGCCCTGCGGCCACGATCAGGACCGGGCACTTCAAGCCTTTGGCACTCTTCATTCCGCGCACGGTAGCAATAGACTTCAGGGCTGCTGACAGCCAGCCGTAGGTTGGCCCGCCGGAGCCGAGTTGCGGGGCTTTTTCCAGCACGCCGCTGTCGCGGTTCCAGCGCCTTTGATCCTGCGTCAGGGGGTTGCCCACAAAATCCTTTCGCCCCAGGGGCGCTTGCTTTTTGCCCGGCAAATAAACCCAGCCCAAGCGCAGGGTCATTGCAATCCCGGTCAGCAGGCGCACCAGCGGAACCGGCCAGGCCCCATAATTCAGGTCAATGAGCGGGGCAATGAGGACGCATTTCTTGAACCAGTTGCGGGTGCGGATGAGGCGCAGAATAATGTTTCCGCCGGTTGAATGGGCAAGCACATAATAGGGCGGCGGGCAATCCGGAAGGACAACCTGGGTCATGAAGGCCCTTATGTCCTCGTCATATTCCTCAAAGCTGCCGACATGGCCGCGCAGGCGCTTTTCGGTGAGCCGCTGGGAACCGCCCTGCCCGCGCAAATCAACCGAGGCCACGCAGTAGCCCTTCGCCATCAGGTCGCGCGCGGTTTCAAAGTAGCGCTCCATGAAATCAGCGCGGCCACCCAAAACAACCACGGTTCCCTTGGCATTGCTGACGCGCACTGACATGGCGCGCAGATGATAGCCATCGCTGGTCACCACACGGGTGCAGTCGGCGCCGCGCGGCACGGGATTCTCAGGTGTTGAAATCAATTCCATGAGCCCCTGCTCTAAAGCAGAGGCCCAACCTGGGCAAGAACAAGACTACTGAACTTTCTTGACCTCGGTCAGTTCGCCGCTGGCGGAACTGAGCTTGATCACATAGGCCTTGCCGCTGCGCGTGGCATTGAAGGCGAAAACCTGGCCGGTGCAGGTTGTTGGCTTCACGCTGGCAAAGCCGTAACCAGAAACAATCTTTCCGGCCTTGTCGCAGGACATGCCGGAAGCCGCGCTGGCGGTTTTCTTTTCAACCGGCTCAACCGGCGTCACAGCCTTTTTTTCGACCGAAGCAACAGATGACGTCACAGTTTTCTTTTCGGTCGAAGCCACGGATTTCTTGACTGCGGGCTTGGCGGCGGGAACAGCCTTGGCGGTCTTTTTCTGTTTCTTCTTCGGAGCTATGTAGACGGGCTCTTCGCCCTGATACCGGGGCTCGTAAAAGTCATCGTCGGGATCATAATAGGCAAGCGGCCGCTCGTCGTTCTCATAATATTCTTCGTCGTCATAATCATCCGCATAAAAATCACGCGGCGGCGGATCGTAGAAGTAATAACCGGGATTCAAGAACCGCCAGCGGGAACCCGCATCGGCGGCAGTTGGCATCAGCAATGTGCTGGCTATTAATGCGAAGGCTGCTGCACTGAGGATACGCGATAGCATGGAACTCTCCTTCTCACATTCTCTCATGTAAAGCTTGCCGCCACAATTGGTTCCCCAATGTATCGGATGAGATCGTGGCAGAATCTTGCTGAACAAATGCCCATAGCCCCGTTCATCTGCCGTTCAACTTCGTGGCAGAAACAAGGCAAAGGAGGCCGGAACGCCTATCGGCGTTCCGGGGACGGGATGCGGGATTAGAATATTTTCTTTACGCCGAAGATGTTGCCGTTCATGCCGACCTTAACCCTGTACTTGTGGCCGTTTTTCCAGGCCATGTACTGGTAAACCGGGGCGCTGCAATCGAAGGCGTTTGCATTGTGAAATCCGGACCAATTTACGATCTTGCGGCCCTTGTTGCAGCTGATGCCGCCGCCATAGTAGGGGTCAATTACAGGATAGTAGCCGCCACCGTAACCACCACCGTAACCGTAGCCAGGATAAAAACCGCCGCCGAGGCCGAGGTTGATGTCTACGTTAACTTTCGCCTGAGCCTGCTGAACAGGGGCAAGAGCGGTAAGGGAAACAGCAACAGCGGCTGCAGCAATGAGGGACTTGGTAATCATTTGGGTTCTCCAGGGTTTAAGTTTCGTTGTCTTATGACGACCACCTTGGCCATCCATGACACCGAAACTAGACCCCTGAACTTGAACGCAATCAGAACCCCGTATTCATTTTCAGTTCATTTTTTTGGGTCCTGCCCCCTTGTAATCGGGGAAACAAAAATTACCTCTCCTGCAGCGGATGCCAATTGTGGGTCCGCCTCAAATGCATTGCTTTAGGAGAATGTAAATGTTTGATTTTACTCCACTTTATCGTTCCAGCGTCGGTTTTGACCATCTTGCCCGCATGCTTGATGATGCCGCAAGTTTCGATGCTCCGGCCTATCCGCCCTACAATATTGAGCGGGTTGGCGAAGACGAATACCGCATCACGATTGCCATTGCCGGCTTTGGCGCCGCCGACATTAACCTTGAGGTAAAGGGCAATGCCCTTACGGTTACCGGCAAAAAGGCTGAAAAGTCCGCCGAAAAGACCGAGTATCTCCACCAGGGCATTGCCGGGCGCAATTTTGAGCGCCGTTTCCAGCTTGCCGACCACGTCGAAGTGACCGGCGCTGATTTGAACAACGGCCTGCTCCATATTTCGCTGAAGCGCGAAATTCCGGAAGCCTTGAAACCACGCACGATTGCCATTCGCAGCGCGAATGAGCAGAAAGTGCTCGAGGCGAAAAAGGCGGCCTAAATCTGAATGGGGGCGTTCCTTGCGGGCGCCCCTTTTTTATTTGCGCCATCAGGCGTGGAGTTTCTTGATCAGGTCCAAGAATTTCCGGACGTCAGCTTCGGGCGTGGCGTAGGACAGGACGAAGCGGACAAAAATCTCGTCGTCGGCAATGGCCTTGCCCAGGCTGTCCGGCATCCAGTCGTAGAATTTCGCCCCTGAGGCGAGGAGCTTGTCGTTCAAGGCCCGCGGCATGACGGCAAACACTTCATTGGCTTGCACCGGATTCGGAATGCGGATTTTTTTGAAATTTCCGAGCCCTTCAGCAAGCTGTGCAGCAAGGCCATTGGCCAGCCGGGCGTTTTCCAGCCATAAACCATCCTTGAGATAAGCCAGCATTTGCGCGCCCAAATAGCGGCCCTTCGAGACGAGCTGGCCGCCGCGCATGCGGCGATAGATAAAATCATCGGCCAATTTCGTATCAAAGAAAACCACCGCTTCGAGCATCATGGCGCCGTTCTTGGTGGCGCCGAAGGACATGGCATCAACACCGGATTTCCAGGTGAGTTCCGCCGGGCTGACGTTCAGGCCGGCGACGGCATTGGCAAAGCGCGCACCATCCATATGCAGTTTCATGCCGCGCGGCTTGATGAGGCTTGAGATCGCTTTCACATCGTCTGGAGAATATGTGGTGCCCAGTTCGGTGGAATTGGTCAGCGAAACGGCGGCGGGTTTCGGGTCATGTTCGCCGCGAATGAAGCTCTTGAGGGTTTTTTCGACCATGGCCGGGGTGATTTTTCCCGCCGGGCCATGGAGGCCCAGTATTTTTGCCCCGCCGGTAAACATTTCCGGGGAATTGCATTCATCAACGCTGATGTGGGCTTCGCCATGACAGATCACCGCGCCGTAGGGCGGCGTAAGGGCTGAAAGGGCCAGCCCATTTGCGGCGGTTCCGGTCGTCATCAGGAAGGAGCGCACTTCCTTTTCAAAGATCTTGGAGAGCTGTTCTTCGGCTTTTTTTGTCCAGTCATCGCCGCCATAGGCCGGAGCCGAACCGGTGTTTGCCTCCACCAAGGATTCGAGAATGCGGGGATGAACGCCATAATGGTTGTCAGATGCAAAATTCATGGGGAAAAGCTCCTTGGGCGGGGCCTTGTCTAAGGCCTCGCCGGGAGCTAGTCGAGGGCGATTTTCGGTTCCTATTCCAATGCGCTTTTGTTCCGCAACGCCTCTGACAGTTCGTCCCGTTCAACGTCCCTGATGTGGGTGGCTACCGACCAGTGATGACCGAACGGGTCTTCAAGGGTGCCGTAGCGGTCACCCCAGAACATGTCGGCCACGGGCATCGTAATCTTGGCACCGGCCTTCTCGGCTTTGGCGACGAATGCGTCAACGTCGGCGACGTAGAGGTGAATGGTGACGGGTGAACCCTTGAGTGTCTTGGGACTTAACGCGCCCCATTCAGGGTCCTCATCGACAAGCATCACGTCAGAATCACCAATGCGAATGGACGCGTGCATGATCTTGCCACTGACATCAGGCAGCCGTGCGGTTTCCACGGCCCCAAATGCCTTTTTGTGGAAATCTATGGCATCTGCCGCGCCGGCGCAGGTCAATTGTGGCGTAACAGTGTGCATGCCCTGCGGAATCGGCTCAATTTTTACATGCTTTGTCATAGCGAATTTCCTTTGCTGAAACATTCCCCAAGTTCCAAACGGTGTTCGGCGCGACGCGTTGCATTACTTCGGATTCATTCACGTTGCCGTGAGTGCGGAACAGCTCCTGCGTTCCTGCATTAATTCCCGAATGAGCAATCAAGGAGGAATGGCCCATGAAACCGGTCAGCGCTATCGTATGTTCAATCGCAATTTTGGCTGCAACAGGGGTGTTTGCGGCCGATTCTCTGAAAAAAGGCGAGGCTGCCTTTGGCAGCTGGGAGGACGACAAGCCCGGCGTTACGCGGCTAATCTTGCCTGATGATCTTCCGGCGCCCGACGAATCCAAGTCGGCGGAAAATTCTGCCGAACCGATCAAAATGCCTGAAGGCGCCAAGCCGTTATTGCCGCAAGGATTCTCAGTGGAGCTTGTGGCATCTGGAATTGAGAGTCCGCGCACCATTCGTGTGGCGCCCAACGGCGACATCTTTGTGGCAGACAGCAAGGCCAACCAGATCCGCGTTTACCGCATGCAGGACGGTGCCGCCAAGGTTGAACAGGATGGAATTTTCGCCGAAGGGCTTCACCAGCCCTATGGCATTGCTTTTTATCCGCCGGGTCCCAATCCCGTATGGGTCTATGTCGGCAACAGCCACAGCGTCGTCCGGTTCCCGTACAAGAACGGTGACATGAAGGCCTCGGCCGAGCCTGAGATGATTGTTGATCACATTCCGGAAACCCATCATTGGACCCGAGATCTCGCTTTCTCGGCTGATGGATCAAGGCTCTTTCTGGCGGTGGGTTCCGGATCAAACATCGCGCTCGATATGTCGCCTGAACCGTGGATAGACGGCGGTCTTGAAGCATGGAAGAAAGAAAAACCGCTTGGAGCGACGTGGGATACCGAAGAACGCCGTGCCGATGTTATTTCCTATGATCCGGATGGCAAAAACGAAAAGATTTATGCCACGGGTTTACGAAACTGTTCAGGCATGACCATCCAGCCAGACAACGGCGCGTTGTGGTGCGTCGTGAATGAGCGTGACGGTCTGGGCGATAACGTGCCGTTCGACTATGCCACTTCGGTGAAGGAAGGCGGGTTCTATGGTTGGCCCTGGTACTACATCGGCGGCAATGAAGAGCCCCGGCGTAAAGGGCAAAGGCCTGATCTGGCCTCGGAGGTCACCGTTCCCGATGTGCTGTTCCAGGGGCACTCCGCCCCGCTCAACATTGCTTTCTACAACGACGATGCCTTCCCGGCTGAATACCGGGGCAATGCCTTCGTCGCCTTACATGGTTCTTGGAACCGCAGCGGACGAACCGGATACAAGGTGGTCATGCTGCCTTTCAAGGACGGCAAGCCCACCGGCGAATACAAGGACTTCATGACCGGCTTCGTCCTTTCCGATAACGAGGTATGGGGCCGGCCCGTTGGCATCGCAGTGGCCAAGGACGGTTCGCTGCTCGTCACCGAAGACGGCAATGGCACGATCTGGCGGGTTAGCTACAAAGCCGATACTGTCGGGCAACTGCAATAAAACGGTAAAAACGCCCGCTTATCCAAAAATAGGCGGGCATTTTGCTGCGTAATTTTATTGCGTATTTTTCCTCCAAACGATTCCTTCCTTGCGCAAAGCTTCAGATCGTGTATTTTGAAGAAAGGACAGTATGGCTGTCCTTTATAAATGGCAATTTTGGACTTGTGAGCCCGGATGAACCGGAATACGACCACAACACATCTGAAAGCGACGGTAAAAACAGCCGCCGATGCCGTTTGCATGGCCTGCGCCGAGACCAATAAACGCACTTAAGGGTCGGCTCGGGCGGAAAAGACGCTCTCAGAGTTTGATCCTTACGCGAGGCTCCGGTGGCTTAAAAATGCCCCCCTCAAGAGATCAGACCCAGAGACAAAGGAATAACGGTCCTTCGGGACTGAATGGGAATGTTGGAAGAGGACGATAGCCATGAGCCAGTCACTTCATATGCTGCCGGAGGGGATGCGCGCACCCCATGGGCTGTATCATCCCCGCAACGAGCATGATGCCTGCGGCATTGGCCTCATTGCCAACATCAACAACATCAAAAGCCACCGCACCATTGATGACGGCCTGAGCATTCTGAAGAATCTTGAGCATCGCGGGGCCGTTGGCGCTGACCCGAAGGCCGGCGACGGGGCCGGCATCATGATCCAAATTCCGCACGGATTCTTTTCCGAGGAAGCCAAGCGCCTGGGCTTTGATCTGCCGGCGCCGCACACTTACGGCGTAGCCTATCTCTTCATGCCGCGCGAAACGGTTTACCGGCAGGACATCGAACGCATCTGGTGGGAAACCTCGCGCGAGGAAGGCCTGAAGGTTCTGGGCTGGCGCGATGTGCCGGTTGATTCCGCGGTGCTTGGCTATTCGGTGAAGGGCACTGAGCCATTTCACCGGCAGGTGTTTATCGGCCGCGGCCCCACGATCCGCGATGAGGCGCATTTTGAGCGCAAGCTTTTCGTCTGCCGCAAGGTTGTTTCCAATCGCGTGCTGGAAGTGCTGGGGGCAAAGGCCCGGACCTATTATCCGGTTTCGGTTTCCAGCCGCACCATTGTTTACAAGGGCCTCGTGCTCGGCAAGGATCTGGGCGCCTATTACAAGGACCTGACGGACCCGCGCATTGAATCGGCACTCGCCCTTGTGCATCAGCGGTTTTCCACCAACACATTCCCAAGCTGGCCGCTGTCGCATCCCTACCGCTTTGTCTGCCACAATGGCGAGATCAACACGGTGCGCGGCAACTACAACGGGATGGCGGCACGCCAGGCCAACATGAAGTCCACCGTGCTGGGCGAGGACCTGTCGAAGCTCTGGCCCATTTCCTATGAAGGGCAATCGGACACGGCGTGTTTTGACAATGCGCTCGAATTTCTCACCATGGGCGGCTATTCGCTGCCACATGCCATGATGATGCTGATCCCGGAAGCCTGGGCCGGCAATCCCTTAATGGATGAGGACCGCCGGGCCTTCTATGAACACCATGCGGCGCTGATGGAACCTTGGGATGGCCCCGCCGCCATGACCTTTACCGATGGCCGCTTGATTGGCGCAACGCTTGACCGCAATGGCTTGCGGCCGGCGCGCTATCTCACCACCGATGATGGTTTTGTGCTGCTTGCTTCGGAGATGGGCTGCCTGCAATTTGCCGAAGAGCATGTCACCCACAAGTGGCGGCTGCAGCCCGGCAAGATGCTGCTTATCGACCTTGAGCAGAAGCGCATCATTTCCGATGAAGAATTGAAGAAGACGCTTTCCACCGCGCATCCTTACAAGGAATGGCTGAAGCGCACCCAGGTCGTGTTGCGGGATTTGCCCAAGGCCAAGACCAAGCGGCCGAAGATCATGGTGCCGCTGCTCGACCGGCAGCAGGCCTTTGGCTATTCGCAGGAAGACCTGAAGATCCTGATGGCCCCCATGGCGCAGACGGGCCAGGAAGCGGTGGGTTCCATGGGCAATGACGCGCCCATCTCGGTTCTCTCGGACCGGGCCAAGATGCTCGATACCTATTTCAAGCAGAACTTCGCGCAGGTGACCAACCCGCCGATTGATCCCATCCGCGAAGAGCTGGTGATGTCGCTCGTCTCCTTCATTGGCCCGCGGCCCAATCTTTTGGACCTCGCAGGCACTTCGACGCATATGCGGCTGGAAGTTTCGCAGCCCATTCTCACCAATGAAGACCTGGAGCGCATTCGCACCATTGGCAAGGTCAGCGAAAATCCGTTCCGCACGGCCACCATCGACATTACCTATGATGTGGCGAACGGGCCTGAATACATGGAAGCGGCACTCGACAGCGTGTGCCGGCTTGCCGAACGCGCCGTGAAGGACGGCTACAACATCATTATCCTGTCGGACCGCGCCGTGTCGGGTGAACGGGTGCCGTTGCCGGCGCTTTTGGCAACATCAGCCACGCATCATTATCTCATCCGCAGGGGGCTTCGCACCTCAGTGGGCCTGGTGGTCGAATCGGGTGAACCCCGCGAGGTGCACCAGTTCTGCACGCTGGCGGGCTATGGGGCGGAAGCGATCAATCCCTATCTGGCGTTTGAAACGCTGGAAGGCATGGTTTCCGAACTCGAAGAAGAGGTCACCCCTTACGAAGCGGTGAAACGCTACATCAAGGCGGTGGACAAGGGCATCATGAAGGTCATGTCCAAGATGGGCATTTCGACCTACCAGTCCTATTGCGGGGCGCAGATTTTCGATGCCATCGGCCTTTCAACGGAATTCGTCGACAAGTATTTCACCGGCACGGCCACGCAAATTGAAGGGGTTGGGCTTGCCGAAATTGCCGAGGAGGCTTTTCGCAGGCATGAGGATGCCTTCGGCATCAATCCGGTTCTGAAGACCTCGCTTGATGTGGGTGGCGATTACGCCATGCGCATCCGGGGCGAAGCCCATGTATGGACGGCGGATACGGTTTCAAACCTGCAGCATGCGGTGCGCGGCAATTCGGTTGAGAAGTACCGGGCCTTTGCCAAGCATATCAACCAGCAGTCCGAGCGGCTCAAGACGATGCGTGGGTTGTTCAGGATCAAGACGGCGGAAGACAGGGGCCGCAAGCCCATCGATATTGACGAGGTGGAACCCGCCAAGACAATCGTCAAGCGCTTCTCGACGGGAGCCATGTCCTTCGGCTCGATCAGCCGCGAGGCGCATACGACACTGGCCATCGCCATGAACCGGATTGGCGGCAAATCCAACACCGGCGAAGGCGGTGAAGAGGCGGACCGTTTTGTGCCGCTGCCCAATGGCGATTCCATGCGCTCGGCCATCAAGCAGGTGGCGAGTGGCCGTTTTGGCGTGACGACGGAATATCTGGTCAATTCCGACATGATGCAGATCAAGATGGCGCAGGGCGCCAAGCCCGGCGAAGGCGGACAGTTACCCGGCCACAAGGTGGACAGCATTATCGCCCGGGTGCGCCATTCAACGCCCGGCGTGGGGCTTATCTCACCGCCGCCGCACCATGATATCTATTCCATCGAAGATCTCGCCCAATTGATTTTCGATCTGAAGAACGTGAATCCAACCGGACTGGTTTCGGTGAAGCTCGTCTCTGAAGTGGGCGTAGGAACGGTAGCCGCGGGTGTTTCAAAGGCGCATGCGGACCATGTAACGATCTCCGGCTATGAGGGCGGCACGGGTGCGTCACCGCTCACCTCCATCAAGCATGCGGGTTCGCCGTGGGAAATCGGTTTGGCGGAAACCCAGCAGACGCTGGTGGCCAATGATTTGCGTGGCCGCATCGCGGTTCAGGCCGATGGCGGCATTCGCACGGGGCGCGACGTTCTGATTGCGGCTTTGCTCGGAGCTGATGAAATTGGCTTTGCCACGGCGCCGCTCATTGCGGCGGGCTGCATCATGATGCGCAAGTGCCATCTTAACACCTGCCCGGTGGGCGTTGCCACGCAGGATCCGGAATTGCGCAAGCGCTTCAAGGGCCAGCCGGAACATGTAATCAATTATTTCTTCTTTGTTGCCGAAGAGCTGCGCGAGCTCATGGCTTCCATGGGCATCAAGACTTTCAGCGAACTGATCGGGGCCACGGAATGGCTGGACCAGCAGGAAGCGATCAGCCACTGGAAGGCAAAAGGCCTCGATTTCTCGAAAGTCTTTGCCAAGGCCGATGTGCAGGGGCCGGTTGCGACGAAGAAGGTTTCGGCGCAGAACCATGGCATCGACCATATCCTGGACCGCAAGCTCATCGAACAGGCCATGCCTGCCCTGGAAAAAGGAACGCCTGTCGAAATCGTCTCGAAGATCAGGAACGCGGATCGCACGGCGGGCGCCATGCTTTCCGGTGAAGTGGCCAAGCGCTATGGCCACACGGGATTGCCGGAAGATACGATCACGGTGAAGCTCAATGGTGTTGCGGGGCAAAGCTTTGGGGCCTGGGCGGCGCATGGCGTCACGCTTGAACTCACGGGTGAAGCCAATGACTATGTCGGCAAGGGCCTGTCCGGCGGCAAGCTCATCGTGAAGCCGCAGGAGAAGATCGGCTTCATTCCGGAAAAATCCATCATCGTGGGCAATACGGTACTTTACGGGGCCATCACCGGCGAATGCTATTTCCGCGGTGTGGCGGGCGAGCGCTTCGCGGTGCGCAATTCAGGCGCCGTTGCGGTTGTCGAAGGGGTTGGCGATCACGGCTGCGAATACATGACCGGCGGCTGTGTGCTGGTCATCGGCGATACGGGACGGAACTTTGCCGCCGGCATGTCGGGCGGCGTGGCTTACGTCCTCGATGAGGTTGGTGACTTTGCCCAGCGCTGCAATCTTGCGATGGTCGATCTGGCTCCCATTCCTTCCGAGGACGCCACGATTGAACGCCTGCACCATCATGGCGGCGATCTGGAGCATCACGGCTTGGTTGACGTCACTGCCGCCATGGACAAGCATGACGGAGAACGGATCTGGGAACTTTTGTCGCGCCACTACAAGTACACACAGTCATCACGGGCCAAGACGATCATCGACAATTGGGCGCAGTACCTGCCGAAATTCGTGAAGATCATGCCGGTTGAATATGCCCGGGCCCTTTCGGAACTGGAAAAGGCCCAGGAAACAAGCGATGGCATGACCATCGGCGTCAAGAGGAGCGCGTAATGGGGAAGGTCACGGGCTTTCTTGAGATCGACCGGCAGGAGCGGAAATACGCCCCGGCCGCCGACCGGGTGCGCCACTACAATGAATTCATTATTCCGCTTTCAGAAGAAGGCACGCGCAACCAGGCGGCACGCTGCATGGATTGCGGCATTCCCTATTGCCACAATGGCTGCCCGGTGAACAACCAGATCCCGGACTGGAATGACCTCGTCTACAACAACCGGTGGGAAGAGGCTTCGCGCAACCTGCATTCCACCAACAACTTCCCGGAATTCACAGGCCGCATCTGTCCGGCTCCCTGCGAGACATCGTGTACGCTCAACATTGACGACAATCCGGTCACCATCAAATCCATTGAATGCGCTATTGTTGATCGCGCGTGGGCGGAGGGTTGGCTGAAGCCTGAAATTGCGCTGGAAAAGACGGGAAAGAAAATTGCCGTTGTTGGGGGCGGTCCGGCAGGCCTGGCGGCAGCCCAGCAACTGGCGCGGGCCGGACATA
Source organism: Aestuariivirga sp. (assembly GCA_035525875.1). Lineage (GTDB taxonomy): Bacteria > Pseudomonadota > Alphaproteobacteria > Rhizobiales > Aestuariivirgaceae > Aestuariivirga. The sequence continues at coordinate 3,441 of DATLDM010000048.1, read as the reverse complement.
CTGTTCATCTCTTCGAGAAGAACCGCAAAGTTGGCGGCCTCATGCGTTATGGCATTCCCGATTTCAAAATGGAAAAGCACCACATCGACCGCCGCGTGACGCAGATGGAAGCGGAGGGGGTCACCTTCCACTATGGCGCGCATATTGGTGTCACACAGGATGCCCAGCAGCTGGTTGACAGTTTTGATGCCGTATTGATGACGGGTGGTGCCGAAAAGCCGCGCGACCTACCGATCCCGGGGCGCGAGCTTGCCGGCATTCACCCTGCCATGGACTTTCTGCCGCAGCAGAACCGCAGGGTTTCAAAGGAATCGCCGCTGGATAACAAGCCCATTCTCGCCGGCGGCAAGCATGTGATTGTCATCGGCGGCGGCGATACGGGTTCCGATTGCATCGGCACGTCGCACCGCCAGGGAGCCTTGTCGGTGACCCAGCTTGAAATCATGCCGCGGCCGCCTGACAAGGAAAACAAGCCCCTGGTCTGGCCCGACTGGCCGTTGAAATTCCGCACCTCTTCCAGCCAGCAGGAAGGGGCCGAGCGGGATTTCTCCGTCGTCACCAAATCCTTCACCGGCGAAAACGGCGAGGTGAAGAAGCTGCATTGCGTGCGGGTAGATGGCAAGATGCAGCCCATTGCAGGAACCGAGTTCGAGCTCAAGGCTGACCTTGTGTTGCTTGCCATGGGCTTTCTCGGCCCGGTGCAGGAGGGCATGCTGGCCTCGCTCGGCGTCAAGCTCGATGGCCGCGGCAATGTGGAAGCCAATGTGGTGAACTACAAGTCCAGCATCCCCAAGGTTTTTTCCGCCGGCGACATGCGGCGCGGGCAATCGCTTGTGGTGTGGGCCATCCGCGAGGGCCGCCAGGCGGCGCGCGCCGTGGATGAATTCCTCATGGGCGAGACCACGCTGCCGCGCTAGTTAGGGCGCTGGCTTGACGTAGCTGAAATCATCAAAGCGGCCGGCGGGTGCGGGCTGGGCCTGGCCCAGAATGAAAAGTTTTTCCGCTTCGCTGCCCGGCACGATGTCGGAGCGCGAAATTGCCTTGACGATGATGTCTCCGGCCACAACTCTTGCCAATTCGGAAATCAGTTTTTCATCGGGCTGGAAGGCCACGAAAGTCCCATCGCCATTGTCCTGTCCGAACAGGGGAACGACGGCAATTTCAGGCGATGGCAGGTCAACTTTGGGCGTAACCGTTGGCGTGGTTTCAATCTGGCCGGTGCCGATGACCCGCTTGATTTCCGCCAGCAGAAGCTGGCCGAAGCGATTGTTGCCCTGCTTGAAAAAAGCGGTGCCATCGCGTGAGCGCAGCTTCCGGACTTCGCCCGTTTCATCGGGGCCTTTATCGGTATATTCGCCATCCGGCGTCAGAAAAGCCGAGCGCAGATCCACATAGACCTGCCCCTTGCTCAGCACCTCCTGCTTTTGCAGGGCCGCCACGATCTTCATGTCGGCTTCATATTTTGCATCACCCATGGGCGGAATGGCGACCCAGAAAACCTTCAGGCCAGCGGCATTGAGAACATCAAGGAGTTCATCAATCCTGGCCTCGTAGGCCGCTTTCCATTCGGGCGTGTTGAAGACAAGCCTGAAATCCCCTTCGCGGATGGCCTGGCGGTCATAGGCGCCCAAGAGAACCACAACGGCATTGAATTCCTTGCCTTCCATGATCTTGGGAAGGCTCGCGGGCCAGTCATAGACTTCCGGGCGGGCAAGCCCGGAGGTTTCCTGAAAGCGGTTGACGATTTCAAAGCGGGGTTCGGGTTCGGCCATGCGGCTGAGCCCGGCGCCGAGGCCACCTGCCAAGGCATCGCCGATGACCAATATGCGGTAGGTGTCATCCACGGGTTGGGCTACCACCTCTTCGCTGGATTGCGAGCCCATGATGGGCGCATTTTCAACCGCCTGGGCCTGCAGCAAAGTGCTGGCAAGACAAAGGCCGAGTGAGGCGATGGCAAGGCGTAACAACATATGGGCCATACTAGCCCGCGCTTTGCAGCCGCTCAAGCAGCTTGGCGCTGGGCTTGCCATCGAGCGGCAGGCCAACGCTTTTCTGATAGGCGATGATCGCCTCATAGGTTCTGGCGCCGAAACGGCCATCGGCGCCGCCGGTTTCAAAACCCAGGCGCGACAGGCGCCTTTGCAGGTCCACCCGCTGGGCAAAGCTCAAATCGAAATCGAGATCGGGCCAGGTGCCGACAATGGGTGCGCCGCCGCGTATGCGATCAGCCAAATGCCCCACGGCCAGCGCATAGGAGTGGGAAAAATTATAATCCATGATGGAGAGGAAATTCCGGGTGACCAGAAACGCCGGGCCATCAATGCCTTGCGGAATCATCACGAAGGCATCGGCCTGCGGCGCGCTGAACTTGCCGCCGCCTGCCGGCGTCACGCCAAGCTTTACCCATTCGGAAACCGGGCGCCATTTGCTGCGGCCAATGAGGGCCTTGTTGAATTTGGCTGGCAGGGAAGCTTCCCAGCCCCAAGGCCTATCGGATTTCCAGCCGGCCTTGGCCAGATAATTGGCGGTTGAGGCAAGTGCATCTTCCTTGGAGCCCCAGATATCCCTCTTGCCGTCGCCGGTCCAATCCACCGCATAGGCGAGATAGGAGGTGGGGATGAATTGCGTATGGCCCATGGCCGCCGCCCATGATCCAGTGAAATCATCTGGGGACCGCGTGCCACTCTTCAGTATCTTGAAGGCGGCGATGAGTTGTTCGCGGGCGAACTTTTTTTTCCGCCCCGCATAAAGGAGAGTTGCGAGGGAGCGCATCACGCCCATGGAGCCCTTGTCCTTGCCGAAGTTGGACTCCATTCCCCAGATCCCCAAGAGGATATGCCGGTCAACGCCGTATTTCCTTTCAATGGCCGCCAGCAGGGCGGAATCGCTGCCTTTCATCTGCTGACCCGTTTCGATGCGGATGGGCGTCACCGCCTTGGCAAGATAGGCGGAGGTGGTCGAGGTAAATTCCGGCTGGGTTGCGGCCAGCTTCAGGACGGCGGGATCGGGATCGGTCACGCCGGCAAATGCCGCGTCAAAAAGGGAGCGTGAAATGCCAGCCGCCTTCACCCGTGGCCAGAGCGACTGGATGAAACTTTCAAATTTTGCATCCGCCTGGGCCATTGTGGTGAACAAGGGCGTGGCAATGAGCAACGTCGCGATAAGTCTTTTCAGCATCTGAACCGTCCCTGATCCAACCTGGCGATTCGCCGCCAGTCCACGTCTTTAGCAGGGTGGGAGAAAAGCTGCCAAATGCGGCGTGATTCAGGCTGCGTTGCGCCGCATAAGGTGATTTTCCCAGGCCAGCGCCGAAGCGACAATGGCATCCAGGTCATCGTATTTGGGCTTCCAGCCCAAAATGGCCTTTACCCGGTCGGCACCGGCAATGATCGCGGCGGGGTCGCCGGCCCGCCTCGCGACCCGATTGGCCTTAAGGGGGCC
>DATLDM010000044.1:0-20440 GCA_035525875.1 Aestuariivirga sp. | reverse complement strand
TGGCGCTGCCGCTGTTTGCCCTCGGCATCGGCGGCTTTGCCACCATGACACTGCTGACCAAGAATTCCTTCCTCGATGAAATCAAGAAGCAATATGTGGTGACGGCGCGGGCCAAGGGCCTGACCGAGCGCCAGGTGCTTTATGGCCATGTGTTCCGCAATGCCATGCTGCTGGTGATTTCCGGTTTCCCCGGGGCGTTTCTAGGAGCCTTCTTTGCCGGGTCCCTCCTCATTGAAACGGTGTTCTCGCTCGATGGGTTGGGCTATCTTACCTACAAGGCGGCACTTGACCGGGACTACCCCATCGTATTCGCCAATCTCTATATCTTCACGCTGGTTGGCCTTGTCGTGGCGCTGATCAGCGACCTCACCTACATGATGATCGATCCGCGCATCGATTTTGAATCGCGTGAGGTCTAAGTCATGCCGCTTATTATCCTGAGGGGACTGAACAAGCGGCGTTGGGAATTGTTCAAGGCCAACCGCCGGGGGCTCTGGTCCCTTTGGATTTTCGGGGCGCTGTTCCTGATGAGCGTGTTTGCGCCGATCATCGCCAATGACCGGCCGATGCTGGTGTCCTACAAGGGCGAATTGCTGTTCCCGACATTCGTGAATTATCCGGAATCCAAATTCGGCGGATTTCTGGCGCGCACCGATTACCGCGACCCGGTGAACCAGGATGAGATCAGCGCCAATGGCTGGATGATCTGGCCGCCCATCCGCTATTCCTACAACACGGTGAACAATGAACTGCCACGGCCCGCACCTTCCACGCCGGCGTCCAACCTCACGCGCGACGAGGCTTGCGCCAAGTATCCGCTGGGGGCCACTGATCCCAACTGTAATTTCGGAAATTTGAACTGGCTGGGTACCGATGACCAGGGACGCGATGTGGTAGCGCGGCTCATTTACGGCTTCCGGATTTCCGTGGCCTTTGGCCTCATCCTGACATTCTTCTCGTCGATCATCGGTGTGGCGGCGGGCGCGGTGCAGGGCTATTTCGGCGGCTGGACCGATCTGCTGTTCCAGCGCTTCATCGATATCTGGTCATCGATGCCGACGCTTTACCTGCTCATCATCCTGGCGGCATTCATCACGCCGACATTCTGGCTGCTGCTTTTCATTTTGGTTATCTTCTCGTGGACAGGGCTTGTGGGCGTGGTGCGGGCGGAATTCCTGCGGGCCCGCAATCTGGAATATGTGCGCGCGGCGCGGGCCCTGGGCCTCAGCAATACGAAAATCATGTTCAAGCATCTTCTGCCCAATGCCCTGATTTCAACGGTTACCTTCATGCCCTTCATCCTCTCCGGTTCGGTGACGACGCTGACCGCCCTTGATTTTTTGGGATTTGGACTGCCGCCGGGTTCGCCTTCGCTGGGCGAATTGCTGGCCCAGGGCAAGGCAAACCTGCAGGCGCCGTGGCTGGGGTTTACGGGTTTCTTCGTGGTGTCCATCATGCTCACGCTGCTGGTGTTCATCGGCGAGGGCGTGCGCGACGCGCTTGATCCGCGAAAGACATTCGCATGAGCGAGGTTTTGCTTGAGGTCAAAGACCTTTCGGTTGCCTTCCGGCAGGGCGGCAACGCCACGCTGGCGGTTGACCATGTTTCCTTCTCGCTGAAGAAAGGCGAGACGCTGGCGCTTGTGGGTGAATCAGGCTCCGGCAAATCGGTTTCAGCGCTCTCCATTCTCAAGCTGCTGCCCTATCCCGCGGCGGAGCATCCCTCAGGTTCCATAAAATTCAATGGCCAGGAATTGCTTGATGCGGATGAACGCGACCTTCGCAAGGTCCGCGGCAATGACATCACCATGATTTTCCAGGAACCGATGACTTCGCTCAACCCGCTGCATTCGGTGGAAAAGCAGATCGGCGAAATCCTGGACCTGCACCAAAATCTTAGCGGAGCTAAGGCGCGGGAGCGGATCATCAGCTTGCTTACCAAGGTAGGTATCCGCGATCCCGAGACGCGGCTGCAGGATTACCCACATCAACTGTCCGGCGGCCAGCGGCAGCGCATCATGATCGCCATGGCGCTTGCCAATAATCCAGATCTGCTGATCGCGGACGAGCCCACCACCGCGCTTGACGTGACGGTGCAGGCGCAAATCCTGAAACTGCTGAAGGACCTTCAGGCCGAATACGGCATGGCGCTGCTGCTGATTACCCATGACCTTGGAATCGTGCGCCACATGGCGGATACGATTTGCGTGATGCAACGGGGCAAGGTGGTTGAGGCGGGTGATGCCAAGACGGTGTTTGCCAAGCCGCAGCATGAATATACCAAGATGCTGCTGTCGGCAGAACCCAAGGGCAAGCCGCCGAAGTCCGATACGAGCGCTGCCGTTGTGGTTGAAACGAAAAACCTGAAGGTGTGGTTTCCCATCAAGCGCGGATTTTTCCGCAGCACCGTTGGCCACATCAAGGCGGTCGACGGGATTGATGCGCTGGTGCGGGCCGGGCAGACCCTAGGTGTGGTAGGTGAATCGGGTTCGGGGAAAACCACGCTCGGCCTTGCCATCCTGCGGCTGATTTCCTCGGAAGGTGAAATTTCATTCCAGGGACAACGCATTGACGACTTCGGCTTCAATGACATGCGGCCCTTGCGCAAGGACATGCAGATTGTTTTCCAGGATCCCTTCGGGTCCCTGTCGCCGCGGCTTTCCATTCTTCAAATCGTCGAAGAAGGTTTGCTGGTGCAGGGCGGGCGGGGTAACGCAGAGGAGCGCCGCGAACATGTTTCGCAGGCGCTGACCGAAGTGGGGCTCGATCCCACGACAATGGACCGCTACCCGCATGAATTTTCCGGCGGGCAGCGGCAGCGCATCGCTATTGCCCGGGCGCTGGCGCTCAATCCCAAGTTCATCATGCTGGATGAGCCCACCTCGGCGCTGGACATGTCGGTGCAGGCGCAGATTGTCGATTTGCTGCGGGCCCTGCAGACCAGGCACAATCTCAGCTATCTCTTCATCAGCCATGACCTCAAGGTGGTGCGGGCGCTGGCAAATGATGTCATCGTGATGCGCAATGGAATTGCGGTTGAGCGGGGGCCTGCTGCCCAGATTTTCGAGAACCCGCAGACGGATTATACCAAGGCGTTGCTTGCGGCGTCGCTCAACCTCCGGGTGGTTCCGGGAAACAGTGTGAGACAATAATGGCATTTCTTTTTGTGATTCCGACCTGGCCCACCGCCCTCTGGAAGGCCGCCATGAACAAGGTGGCGCCAAAGCTTGATGTGCGAATCTGGCCCGATGAGGTGGGCCGGGCTGAGGATATCGAGTATGCGGCAGCCTGGCTTCCGCCCGCCAATGTTCTGAAAGGCCTGCCCAAGCTGAAGGTGATTTTCTCTTTGGGCGCCGGGGTTGACGCCATTCTGAAGGATCCTACGCTTCCCGGCGGCATTCCCATCGTGCGGGTGAATGATGAAGACCTCACCAAGCGCATGACGGAATACGTCGTGTTGCATGTGCTTTTGCATCACCGGCAACAGCGGCGCATTGATGCCAACCAGAAGCAAAGGCTTTGGGACAGCTTTCCAACCCATGCCGCTTCGGCGCTTTCGGTAGGCATTATGGGGCTGGGCGTGATGGGGCAGGATTCGGCGCTGCGGCTGCGCGACCTCGGCTTTCGCGTTGCGGGCTGGAGCCGCAGCCGGAAAAGCATTCCGGGAGTTGAGTGTTTTGCCGGGTCTTCCGAGTTCGATGCGTTTCTGGGGCGCAGCGATATCCTGATATCGCTGCTTCCAGCGACCGAGGAGACGGACGGCATCATCAACCGCGCCACCATCCAGAAATTGTCACGCAAGGGGCCGTTTGGAGCGCCCGTCATCATCAATGCGGGCCGTGGCCGCCAGCAGGTGGCGAGCGATATTTTGAAATGCTTGGAGGCGGGTGAGCTTCACGCCGCTACCCTCGACGTGTTTGCGGTGGAGCCCCTGCCCTCCGATGATCCGTTGTGGAGCCATCCGCGCGTGACCATTACGCCGCATATCGCGGCGGATTCCGAACCGGAGGTGATCTGCGCCTATGTGGCCACGCAGATTGAGCGGCATCAGAAGGGACTACCTCTTGTCAATCTGGTGGACGTCAAGCGCGGTTACTAGAATCGCCTGATGCTGGTGACTGGCCCATAGGTGCCGGCGATACGGGCCACCGCTTCAGACAGGGGCTCCTTCACAGTCAACATGTGATGGCCATTGGCGTGGAGCAAAGTCTTCTGGTCGACCATGATTCCCACATGGCCCTTCCAGAAAACCAGATCGCCGCGGCGCAGGCCATCGAGATCGTTGATCCGGAGGCTTTGGCCCAATTGCGTTTCCTGCAAGTCGGTGTCGCGCGGCGAGAAAATTCCGCAGGCTTCCAGCGACGTTTGCACGAGGCCGGAACAATCCAGCCCCTGCGAAGTTTTACCGCCCCAGTAATAGGGAACATCGAGAAATTTTTCGGCCACGCCGACAAAATCTGCTTCAGCTTCATTCAGGGGCCGGAGGTGTTTGGTGAAAATATGCTGCCCGTTTGAGAGCCTTGAAAATTTTTCGTCGCTTTCAACAATCGCAAGCCGGGCATTCATGGGCAGACTGACGGGAGGCTGCGATTTTATATCCGGAAGCGGGTACAAAAAGGTGGCGGGCACGGAAACCCGGTGGGTGGGATTGGTCAATTCCGTGGAGACTGCGGCTTTGGCAATGTAGCCCACATAGCCGTCACGCTTGAGTTGGCCCCAGACCCAGTCACCGGCAACCTCGAATGCCACAAGCCTTTCGCCGAGAAGGGCCTGGGTGGTTTGCATGGCGTCTACGGAGGCTTCCCGGCGCAGGGTTGCAACGGGCACGACCACTTCCATGATCACACCTTCAACAAATTTCTTGGCATCGACGCGGCCCTGCAATTTCATGTCGGCAAGATCGGGGCGAAAGGCGTGCAGCCTGGAATCGAGATCAGCCATCACAGGTTTTTCGAGTTCTTGCCGATCAGGTCGGCCAGCCGGTCCAGATACAAGGCGCCCTTTACGGTGCGCTGGACCAGCACATTGCGCCGGTCGGTGGTGTCACGGCGGCGGGCTACGAGATCAAGCTTGCCCATGGAATCGAGAGCCCGCGTCACCACGGGCTTTGAGACTTTGAGCTTTTTCGCGAGATCGCGGATGGTATGGGGCGGGGCTTCCATGTAGATGGTCAGCAGAATGCTCACCTGCCGTGTCGAAAGATCGGCCTCGGCGCCGTGCACCTGGGCAAGGCAGACATCGTGCCAAAGTTTGAGGGCCTGCGCGGTTCCCAGCGGAATTGACATTTTGCGATTCGGCAATCGTTACGGATGCGTTTCATTCTCCCGCATTGGGCAAAAAGGTGCAAGCCTATTTGTGATAGCGCTCGGAAATCAGTGAAAACAGGGCCCTGATGCCTTGGGCTTCGCCGCCTCTGGGGAAACCTGGCCTGGCGGCTGGGGTCCAGCCGTAGATATCAAGATGCAGGTAGGATTTGGCTTTTTCCACGAAGCGCTTAAGAAAAAGCGCTGCCGTTATCGAGCCGGCGAAGCTTGTGTCGGCACTGTTGTTCAGGTCGGCAACAGGCGATTCAAACAGGGAATAATAGGGTTCCCAGAACGGCATGCGCCAGAGAGGATCCTTCTGGCCTTCGGCGTGCCTGACAACGTCGCCAGCGAGTTTTTCATCATTGGTATAGAAGGGCGGAAGGTCAGGACCCAGGGCCACGCGGGCCGAGCCAGTGAGGGTAGCCATGTCGATCAGAAGTTCGGGCGCCTCCTCATCGGCCAATGCCAGGGCATCGCCGAGGATCAGCCGGCCTTCCGCATCGGTGTTGCCAATCTCCACGGTGAGGCCTTTGCGGCTTTTCAGAATATCGCCGGGGCGAAAGGCATTCCCGGCAATGGAATTTTCAACGGCGGGAATGAGGACGCGCAGGCGCACGGGCAGTTTGGCGTCCATGATCATCTGGGCGAGCCCAAGGACATTGGCGGCGCCGCCCATGTCCTTTTTCATGAGGGCCATGCCGGAGGCCGGCTTGATATCAAGACCGCCCGTGTCGAAGCACACACCCTTGCCGACGAGCGTTACCTTGGGAGCCCGCGCCGAGCCCCAAGAGAAATCGATGAGGCGTGGCTGCCGGGGGCTTGCCTTACCAACCTCATAGACCATCGGAAAGCCGCGCTTCAGGGCCTCACCCTTTACAACGCCGAGTTTTGCCTTGTAGTGGGAGGCTACTTTGCGAGCAGCAGCTTCCAGTTCGTCAGGGCCAAAATCATTGGAGGGCGTGTTGATGAGATCGCGCACAAGATAGGTGGCGTTGGCGAGCCGCACGATGCCTTCGTAGTCAACGTGAGAAGAGCATACGAGGCTGGGGAATTTTTTGGCGTTCACCTTGTAGCGATCAAAACCATAGGCCTCGAGGCACCATGCGAGTTCGGCAAATTTGGGAGCCTCGGATTTCGTGCCTTTAAAGGCGTAGGAGCCGGGCGGCAATTGTCTATACAGGCGCGCCAGATGGAAACCATCGTCGCCGGGGTTGGCGCCCAGAATGACTTCCGCAACGGCGCCCTTTGCATCGGGAACTTGCAGGCAGGTTCCGGAGCTGCTGGTGAAATTCTGCGCCTCGGCCCAGGCCTGCGCGGCGCGGGGAAGTTCGCCCCGGATTTTTGGCCATGTTGCCGCCGTTGCCACCCGTATTTTTATTGCCTTGTCGCCGCCGGCCTTCAGCAGAATTTTTCGGGCATCCATCAACACACCTTCTTCCGTTCGCAGTTCTGGCTTCACGCCATATATGGTTAATTGTTTATTGACACCTGCATACCATGATCAGGCTTCTTCATTTTCGCAATATGCATGATTCTATTGGAGTTTGGGTGATGGTGTCGGTCAATACTGGAAATTTGCGCAGGATTATACTGCCCTTGCTCCTTGTGGTATCAGCTTTCGCAGTTTCGGCCTGCCAGAACAAGTCGGCGATCTTAGGAAGCCTTGATGGCCTGAACACCGCCAGCACGTCGCCTGCTTCTTTTAAAAAGACAGCCGAGCTTGGCAATCGCTGGCAAGTTGACCAAAAGAACCTTGAACTCGGCCTGGCCTATGCAGATGGGCTTGAAAAGCTTGGCCAGACGGATCAGCAGATGCAGGTTCTTGCAACCCTAGCGGAACAAAATCCGCAGAACGCCAACATCCGGACGGTCTATGGCAAGAAGCTCCTTGCCTCGGGACGGTCAGAACAAGCAATTCCGGTTCTCAAGGCAGCAGCCGACAGTGGAACCGGCGACTGGCGCATTCTTTCAGCTTTGGGTTCGGCCTATGATCAGCAGGGCCAGTACGGCGCGGCGCGTGAAACCTACCAGAGGGCCCTGGTGCTTCAGCCCAACCAAATTTCCATTCTCAACAATATCGGCATGTCCCATGCGCTTGAGGGTAACCTAAAGGCGGCAGAGGAAACCCTGCGCAGCGGCATGGCCTTGCCGGAGGGCAAATCGCTGCCAAGGCTCCGGCAGAATCTCGCCCTGGTCGTTGGCCTGCAAGGGCGCTTTGAAGAGTCCCGGACAATTGCCAGTGAGGATCTTCCGCCCGACGAGGTCGAGGCAAACATGGCTTACTTGCAAAAAATGCTGTCGCAGCCCAACACGTGGAAGCAGCTTTCGGGCGACACGCAGGGTTAAATACCGGAGACCAGACCAGCAAAAAAGGCGCGAAAGCCATTCGCGCCTTTTGGCATTCCAATATGTTTTTCTCACTTGATCTTCATGACCAGGATGACGGATGGCCCCAGAATGATGACGAAGATAACCGGCAGGAAGAACAGGATCATCGGCACGGTCAGTTTTGGAGGAAGGGCCGCGGCCTTCCGTTCAGCTTCCTGCATGCGCGCGTCGCGATTTTCCTGGGCCAGAACCCGAAGGGCCGTGCCCAACGGCGTACCATAGCGTTCCGACTGGATGAGGCTTGTTACGACCGATTTGACAGTAGGCAGGCCGGTACGCTTGCCCAAATTCTCAAAGGCCTTGCGACGATCCTGCAAATAAGAAAGCTCAGCCACCGTCAATGTCAGCTCTTCGGCCAGAGCCACCGAGCTGCTGCCGATTTCGCGGGCCACGCGCTGCAAGGCAGGTTCGATGGCCATGCCGGATTCCACGCAAATCAGCAAAAGATCGAGCGCATCCGACCAGGCTTTCTTGATTGAATCCTGGCGTCTTGACTTGAGATTTTTCAGAATGATGCTGGGCAAGTAAAAACCAAACACCAAACCAACCGCAGTTGCGACCACGCGCATCTGAGGCGGAATGCGATCGGCAAAAACAGTCGACGAATAGATGAATACAACCACGGCGACAACAATGGGCACGATCAGACGCAGTGCCAGGAATGTGATAAGCTGACGTTCGCTTCTCATGCCGGCCTGGCGCAGCGCATCGCGCGATGCTTCAGCCGCAAACACGCTGCGCAAATTCAGGGCTTCAACGATCTGCGATATGAGACTGCGTTTTGGCTTTTCCCGGAGCCTCGCTTCGCCGCCAATCAGCTGGGCCTTTTGCTGGGCGCGCAACCTGTCACGCTCCAGGGAAACTCCCTTGATGCGCGCGTTGAGCTTGTCGCCTTCAAAGTAAGGTGCTGCAATTGTCAGCACGGTTCCAAAGGCGGCAAAGCCAACAAGCGCCGTAATCAGCACTTCAATTTGGAAGAGGCTCTCGATAAGGTTCAACATTTTTTCCTGCTACCCGCCCCTAGATTTGGAAATTGATCATTTTGCGCATAACCAGAACACCAGTCGTCATCCATGCGGCGCATGTGCCCAGCATGATGTTGCCGATCGTCGTGTTAAACAGGGGATTCAAATACTCGGGATTCAATATCGAGAGGGCGCCCATGATGACAAATGGAAGCGACCCAATGATGGCAGCCGAAGATTTGGCTTCCTGGCTCATGGACCTGATCTTTGCCTTCATTTTTTTGCGGTCACGCAGCACTCTCGACAGGTTGCCCAAGGCCTCCGAAAGGTTGCCACCGGTCTTCGATTGAATTGCCATGACAATCGCGAGAAAGTTGACTTCCGCCAAAGGGATCCGTTCAACCATGCGTTCAATACCCTGATCAACGGAAATTCCTATGCGCTGGCCTTCCACAACCTCATTAAATTCCGGGCCTACCGGCGGGCCCGATTCATTCGCAATGATCTTCATCGCATCTGTGATGGGAAGGCCTGACTTAAGGCCGCGGACCATAACGTCAATGGCATCAGCGAAATCATTGAGAAAGACATTTTGCCGGCGGGCGCGCAGGAACTTGATAAACCACCGCGGCAAACCAAGAAGACCCACTATTCCGGAGCCCGCTGAAACGTACCACGGCAACCCAAAAATAAACGGCACAGCAGCCATGACAATGCCCATGATAAGCGACCACAACCAGAACATGCGAATCGACAGGTCAATTCCTGACTGTGCGATAAGAGTGCGCAAGTTGAGTTTTCTCTTGCGCTGCTTTTCGCGCTCACCAAGCTGGTTCAGCGAGTCTTGAATCTGTTTCCGCCGTGCATCCTTCGGATCTTCCATAAGGCGCGAACGCAGTGATTGCTTGGCCGGCATTTTCGTTGACGACGTGACTGCCTGAATGCGCTTTGACGCCGCTGACCTTGCAAAAACCGGAAATAGCACCGCCAATGCCATGCCGCCTACGGCGATAGCCACCATGAACATAAATGCAATTTGTGAAAGATCTTGGCCAAAGAACATAGCAGCATCTATCCTTAATATTTTTGCGCAACACGCGAGGTGGCGCAGCCTCTACAAACTACCTAGTCCTGGTCGTTGCGCGCTTCGGCTTTTTCAAGGGCCTCAGCCAGGCGTCTCTCTTCGTTGTAGTAACGGGCCCGGTCCCAGAAATGCGGCCGTGCAATACCTGTCGACCTGTGCCGGCCTATGATCTTGCCATTGGCGTCCTCGCCAACAATTTCATAGACAAAGAGATCCTGGGTGATGATGACATCGCCTTCCATGCCGACAACTTCAGTGATGTGAGTTATACGGCGGGAACCGTCGCGCAGGCGGGCTGCCTGAACGATAACATCAATCGAACCGCAGACCATTTCCTTGATTGTTTTTGACGGAAGCGAGAAGCCGCCCATGGTAATCATCGACTCGAGCCGCGACAGGGCTTCGCGCGGGCTGTTGGCGTGGAGCGTTCCCATGGAGCCGTCATGACCGGTGTTCATGGCCTGCAGGAGGTCAAAGGCCTCCGGGCCGCGGACTTCGCCGACGATGATTCTTTCAGGGCGCATACGCAAACAGTTCTTCACGAGATCACGCATGGTGATCGAGCCTTCGCCTTCCAAATTCGGCGGGCGGGTTTCGAGCCTCACGACATGGGGCTGTTGCAGTTGAAGTTCGGCAGCGTCTTCGCAGGTGATGATGCGTTCGTCGTGGTCAATGTGCCCGGTCAAGCAGTTCAGAAGTGTCGTTTTTCCCGAACCCGTGCCTCCGGAAATCAGCACGTTGCAACGGACCCGGCCAATAATTTCCAGTATTGTTGCGCCTTCCGGCGTGATTGATTTGTATTTAACCAGGTCGGTAAGCTTCAGACGGTCTTTTTTGAACTTACGAATTGTAAGTGCCGGCCCATCGATCGCCAGCGGCCCGACAATGACGTTAACGCGGGAACCATCGGGCAAACGGGCGTCGCATATGGGGCTTGCCTCGTCAACGCGGCGGCCAATTTGGCTCACGATGCGCTGGCAGATGTTCAAGAGCTGGCCGTTGTCGCGGAAGCGCACACCGGTTTGCTGCATCTTGCCGCCGACTTCGATGAACGTGAGGTTTGCGCCATTCACCATGATATCCGAGATGTCATCGCGGGCCAGAAGCGGTTCCAACGGGCCATAGCCCAAGACGTCGTTACAAATGTCCTCAAGCAGCTCTTCCTGCTCGGCAATGGACATCACCACGTCTTTAAGCGTGATGATCTCGTTTACGATGTCGCGAATTTCGTCACGCGCCGCGTCGCGGTCAAGCTGGCCAAGCTGGGTGAGGTCAATCGCATCAATCAGCGCATTGAATATCGTACTCTTGATATCATAGTAAGATTCAGATTTTCGGGCCGTCAAACTGGATTCGGATTTTGGCACCTTGGGAGCTGCCGGTTGTATGCTTTTTGATCCGGGACGTGCCGCCTGCCCGCTGAACTGCGCATCGGCTGCCGGAACACCCAGGTCGGGAATGTGGCCGGGGACGGCGGCTCCGCCGGCAAAGGCGTCACTGTTCGGCGCAATGGTTTGCGGAACCGGCAATACGGGTGTCTGCTGGGTGCCTACATCACTTCTCTTGCCAAACATTATTTCTTCCTCAGCAACGGGAACTTCTGAAACAGGGATGTCCGACCGGATTTGGCGGCTTTCCCAGGTATTTCGGTGCCCGCGATAACCTGCGCAAACGATGTCAGAAGTTCGGCTGTTTTGGATTTTGGCGCGACTTCAAATATCATTTGGCCATTGCTTTGGGCGGTTCCAAAGGTTTGCGGATCGTGCGGAATTATAAAGGACGGCACAATGCCAACGGCTTTGGCAAAATCGGCGGCAGGAATTTCCGGGCGTTTTGGCACGCCAACCTGGTTCAGGACCAGGCGCGGCGGCTTGTCATTCGGGCGCGATGCCTTGAGAAGATCGATGAGGTTCTTGGTATTCCGCAAGCTCGCAAGTTCCGGCGTTGCGGTAATTACGACTTCGTCGGAATTGAGCAACGTGTGCTTGATCCATGGGGCCCACATGTTTGGAACATCGACCACGACACATGGCACGCTGTGGCGCACTACGCTGAGAATTGTCTCTATGGCGCCTGCTTCAATGGTGGTGTCCTTGTCGACGCCGCCCGGGCCATTCAAAAGGCTGAGCTTGTCACCCAATTTTGTGAGCATGCGATCAAGCAGCGTAGCATCCACGCGATCAGGCTGGCCGAGCGCATCAAGAATGCCGCCCGTTGAATCCTGGTTGAAATTCAATCCGGCTGTGCCAAAGGCCAGGTCGAGATCGGTGATGACAGTTTCCAGCCCGTGATTCTTTGACAGGGCCCAGGCAATGTTGTGGGCAATGGAACTTGATCCGACGCCGCCCTTTGCCCCGACGAAGGCCACGATGCGGCCTAGCGGCTCCGACTTCGGATCCTGATAGAGCGATGAAATCGTTTCGATGATTTGCATTTGAGCCAAGGGAGCCACGAGATATTCACTGACGCCCTGGCGGATCAATTCCCGGTAGAGAATGACGTCGTTCAAGTGCCCGACCACAATAACCTTGGTTGTCGGCTGGCAAACCTGGGCCAACTGCCCAAGCTCCGCCAAAATTCCGTCCCGTGAGCTATGCGATTCCACGACCAGAACATTTGGCGTCGGCTGTGTCTGGTAGACCTGGACAGCCGCCAGAATGCCGCCGAGCTGAATTGTGACATGGGCCTTGGACATGCGCCGGTCCATTGCCGCGGCCTGCAACGTTTCGGCGGTTTGCTGATTGTCACAAAAGGTGTGAATGTTAACCCGCGGCACCAAGGCAACCGGAAATTCACCATCCTGCGGCATTGCGTTACTTTGGGCAGTTGCGTTGATCATTTTTTTTGACCTGTTCTCAAACTTTTAAAACGTCGCATTTGTAATTCGTCGAATTCGATGCCGGTTGTTTAGGGTGCAGCCGGTGCTGAATCCGAAGCCGCAGCCGCTTTCATCGTGGCGGCAACTCCAGGCGTTCGCGTGGCAGCAAGTGCTGGCGTAGTTGCACGAGGCACAACAAAATCATTGGGATTTACAGCCATGGCAGCAATGTTGTTCTGTATGGCGCAGCCAAAATTCGGGTAGGGCTCATTGCGCGAGGTGTTGGACAAGTCCTCGGACCAATCACCGCATTCCCTGGTGACAGCAACACTGCGGATGTAAGAAAGCTGCACGGATCCCTTGGACGGACCGGGATAGGTTTTTCGCACAATCATGCCGGGCGACATGCCGCTTTGCACGAGAACTTGATAGACTTGCCTTGCAACCCTGCCAGATGCACCGCCAGCCGAGGGGCGAAGAACAGTAATCCGGGATGAGCCAGAGTTGCTGGCCGAACGCGAAAATCCGGAAATCGCATTGATCTGCGATGATTGCAAGGTTCCATGCCGCGATGAAATTTCCATCTTTACAGGCCTGCTGGTGACCTCAATTGGATATCTTTCATAGTGGGTCGCTGGCACATACGTGTCGTCCATGGCCAATTCGCCGTTGCTGCATGCGGCAAGCGTCGATGACATTGCGATGAACAAAATCACGCTCATCCTTGAAGCGGCCGGCACGGGAAGATACTTGTACATGATAGTCTCCGCTTACACTTATTCTACAATGAAACCAACGTTGCCATGATAAACGCCATCCGGATTTTGCCCGGCCGTGCCGTAGACCTTGTTCAAACGGCCAAGCAGGATTGTCTGCCCGTCGGTTGGCATATTCAAGCGATCTACAGGTGTTGCGAGCTGTTCTTCAGCTACCGACCCGACGAGATAGGGCGTTACGATCACCACAAGCTCGGTTTGATTGTTCGTGTAGTCACGACTGCGGAACAGCGCGCCAAGAACTGGAAGTTTTTTCAGTCCAGGGGTTGCGTCAATTGTCTGACGGGTCGTGTCCTTGATCAGGCCGGCAAGCATCATGGAACCGCCGCTTGGAAGTTCAATAACTGTTTCCGTGCTGCGGGTATCTATGCCTGGAACACCGCCGACCGTGAGAGTAGAATTGATCTCACTCACGTCAGTCCTAATTTTCAGATTTATGCGACCCTCGGTCAACACAACGGGCGTGAAGGCAAGTGACACACCAAAATCCTTGAACTCTGTTCCACAAGTGGTCCCTCCCGCAACCGTACCCTCACAACTTGAGCCAATGGCAAACTGGCCACCTGCGTGGAAACTGGCAGATTGACCGGAAACGGCAGTGAGATTGGGTTCTGCCAACGTTTTCAGCACCCCTTCTCTTTCCAGAGCGCGGACGACGGCTGTCAGGCTGTTTGCACCGTCAGTATAGACAGCCTTTGCACCGGTTGCCCCGGCGAGAGGGCCGATGCTGGCCAGATTGAATGCAAATTTTCCGACGGAGAGAAGCGCCTGGAGATTAACTCCAAACTGCTTGAGGACGCTGCGCTGCACTTCAACTACACGCACCTTCAGCATCACCTGGTCTTCACCGGTAATCCTGATTGTATTGACGAATCCCGCAGCCGTGGCCTTGTCAACTTCGCGAGTCAGAAATTTTGTCGTAATGTCTTCGGCGAACTTTGCTTCTGCCGCATTGGGGGCCGTGCCGCCCAGGACAACACTGTTGTTGACCGTATCGACGGTAATTTTCGTGCCAGGAATGCTTCTTTGCAAGAGATGCCGCAGGGCCGTCACGTCGACGGCGACTTCCAGGTCGAGGTTGAGAATCTGCTGCCCACTTTTGTCGAAGAAGAAGATATTGGTCTGCCCAATAGTCCGGGCAAACAAATAGGCGGTATTTTTTGAACGGACCACGGCATCGACGATTTCAGGATTGCCCACGATGACATCGTGGGCCTCAGCCGGAAGGCGAATGACAATGGACTTGTTCAGGCCAATGCGCACGAAGTGCCCTTCGCCTTCGTCCGCGCTTTGAATGCTTTCCAGATCGCTGGCTGCAGCGGTTTTTTGCAGCAGCGCTCCCGCAACCGGCATCATGACCAACGAACTCAAAAGGAGCGCTGCCAGCTTGAGGCTCATGCGATTGGATTTGAGCGCCGAAGAATTTTGAATTTTAAACAACATGACCTGATGCCTCAACGAGTAGTCGAATAGGTTTCAACGCCGTAACGCAGGAAGAGTGTCTCGCCGCCGCCGGCTTTTTTCCTGCCCGAGTATTTTTCGGAAAGCTTCGGCCCTTCTTTTTCCATGTTCTTGTCGTCATTTTCGGCAATCGAGCGCAATGCCAGCGAAAGCTCGCCAGCCGACTCAATCATCACGATAATTTCGGATTGGCGCGGATCCAGCTCGAGAGTGGCGGTTTTGCCCTCTGCGACGGTTACCGAGTCGCCTTCTTTGTCCTGCCGATAGGTTTGATTGATGGCGAGAACACGCACGTTGGAAAGGACGACTTCACTATTGACAATCTTGTCCGTACCCTGCGGATTGTCCAGCTTCCGGGTGAGGATGACATCAACGCGGTCGTTTGGAAGAATGAAACCACCGGCGCCGGAATGTTCGGAGACAGCAACCGAGATTGCCCTCATGCCTTTCGGCAAGATGGCGCTCATAAAGCCCGATTGACCAGGCAGAACCAGTTTCTTCTCAAGGATTGTTTCACCTTCAAAAATCGTGAGCCTCGCCCTCGCAGTGACGTACGCTTCCCTGGCATCGGGCTTTTCGTCCCGGGTAATCATGAAATCTGTGACATTTTCCGCCGGCCAAGGCTTCCAGGCAGTCGAACCATCAACGAAGCGCTCGCCCATATTGATATCCTTCAAGGCTGTCAGAACATCAACGGTCTTGACCTTGTTGATTTCAACTATTTCCTTCTCCGGCTTCTGGCCGATAAAGCCCTTTGCCAGAAGGCCGGCCATGATGGCTGAACCGAAAGCCAGACCAAATATGACAATGCGCATTTTACTCATTTCGTACCCTTACCTCGCGCACTTGGCGCCAATTGGAATTCAGACTTTCGGACGGAATGGTCAAATATAGGTTAATGACCGGGAGATTGTTGTTGCTCCATTAACCGGATGCCGCCATCCACCAGCTTTCGGGAAACGCCAGAATAGCCCCTATTGCGAAGGCGTAGCCGTAAGGAACGTTTGGTTTCAGGCCGGATAATTTCTTTGCCCAGGAAACATCGTGAATGTCCCAACTCATGGAAATGACGGCCCACAAGCCAACACAAAGCGCCAACAGGCCTCCCGCGATGACCGTAAAAGCCAAAAACGGCAAAGCCTGGGTGCTGCCAAACCAAACTCCTGCTGCCGCCATTAACTTGGCATCACCGCCGCCGAAAAAGCCGGCGGAAAAGAGAATAAAGCCGATGATAAGAAGGATTACCGCAGCCAGCACATGGAGGCCGAAGACCGCGAGCGGCATTCCCGTAGCCCAGGCCAATGGAAAAAAGGCCGCGAAAATTGTGAGAGTCAACCAATTGGGAATGCGAAGTGACAGGGCATCACCGGCGCCGGCAATGATCATGAGGAACGGAAAAACCGAGATTGAAAGAAAGTGTATCATGAATTCCCAAGATGTTGCCGCGCAAATGGAATCATGCGCGCGGCGCAATCATCACACGCCCGGCGTAAAGACAGAGTTAACCTTGTCAAATCGTTGCATAAAAAAAGAACCACCGGGACGCGCCCGGTGGTTCAATGTCAAAGACATATTCCCAAGCTGCCTAAGACAGCTTGGGAATGCTTATTTAGGTCCCTGCTTTATCGAGACCGGAAGCGAGCCGGCCGAATACGCCTGAAACTGCTTCCGCCAAGAATGGCATTGCAATTACAAGCATCAAGCCCATGGCGGCAGCAATGAGGCCGTACTCAATAGCCGTCGCGCCGGACTCGTCGTTGATGAATTTCTTCATTTAAATCTCCAAGATTACTCTACAGCACCTGGCTCCTCATATAACGGTGCTTCATGCGCCGTATGCGTGAACCATGGAACGACCATAAACGCCACCTGTTAATGCCAAGTAAATCCCCTGAATCGAATGAATAATTGCGATGCCTTAGAACAATTTTGGTTATCAAATCAATGTATTTTTCAATAATATTTTATGTATGTAAATAATTATTGGTAAATCAATTATTATTCCTCAGTAAATGTTTCCATTAATTTTTATATACTATACTATAATCGGAAATTATTTGAGATATAGTATAGATTAACTGAAAAAATGTTCAAAGTACCCATATGTTATATTGAACTGGCTGTATGATGATTTCATCCCTGTTCGCAGGATGAAGCCGTTATTGGCTCAAACAGGCGACCAGTTTTCCCCGGATATTGGCAAATTCCAGGCTTCCCATTTTCGTAACAGAAGATTCACCATTCACGTGCACATTGGAAAGCCATTGCAAGGCAATCGATGGACAGCCATTAAGGAAATTTGTGACATGCTGAAACTATTGCGCGTAACTTCAAGTGCCCTGGCGCTGGCCTTCCTTCATACTTCCGCATCCCTTGCCGCCCAAGAGTTGATCATAAAGACTGACCAGACCCAGTTGATCAGCATATCGGGAACTCCCGGTACGGTTGTCATTGGCAATCCAAGCATTGCGGACGTGACAGTTCATGGAAACAGACTATTCGTCCATGGCCGCGCCTATGGCTCAACAAACATGATCATACTTGATGAAAACGGCAATCAGCTCACCACCCTCGATGTCACCGTGATGCTCGGCGGCCAGAACAATTTGCAAATTTACAAGGCCGGGGCGCGTTATTCATATGTATGTGCGCCAGACTGTCAGGGAACCCTGCAATCGGGCGACTCGGTTGGCTTCTTTGGTGATATCTCAAAAATGGACGCAAAGAAATCTGGCGTGGCACAGGGCAAGGCAAGCACCGAACAGGAAGCACCGCCTGCCGCCCAGTAGGGTAAACATAGTCAAGCCAATCCGGGGCCCTGCAATAGCAGGGCCTTTTCCATTCAGAATGCAGCCTCCTGGCAAAACTTGTTACAATTTGAATGAATTCTTTCAGTTGGCGGAAACGGCTTGTTGATAAGAATCCATAACTGGATGCGGATACGGCTCCCTCTAGCCATGGGGCGCTTCGTTACGGGAGATTGCCATGCGGGCTTTTTTAAACAGGTTTCGTCCGAAATTCGTGCGTCGGATGATCAAGTCTGAAGATGGGGCCACTGCAGTTGAATTTTCGCTGGTTGCTTTCCCGTTTTTCATGATCATGGGCTGCATTTGCGAAACCGGGATCATGCTTTTCACCGAGTATTCCATACAGGCCGGTGTTCAGGACGCTGCCCGGCAAATCAGGACTGGGCAGGCCCAAAACGCAAGCCTGAGCGCCGCAAATTTCAAGTCCAAGATCTGCGAAATCACCGGCATCGTCATTGATTGTGAAAGCAAACTCACTGTTTATGTAAGACCTGCAGCCTCGTTTACAGCGCTGGCATCGGTAATGCCGGGCTATATGAATGTCGGCGCCAAACCTGACGGAACGCCCAATCCAATCTCTTACAGTTGCGGCTCGCCTGAGCAGGCGGCTGGTGTGCTTGCGACCTATGATTGGAAGTTCACCATGCCATTCATGACATTTTTGGGAAACTTTGGGGGCGGCCATACACGCCGGCTATACGGCATCGCAATTTTCCAGAATGAGCCGTTTCCCGCCGGCACGGCGTGCTCATAGGGATGTCTAAAATCATGAAAAATAAGCTCAGAAAATTCGTTGGCGAAACCAGGGGAATTGCCGCGATCGAGTTCGCTTTCATCATGCCCTTCATGCTTTTGATCTATTTTGGGCTTTTCGACATTACGGCCCTGGTTCAAGTGAATAGAAAAGTGACCTATTCAGCAAGCATCGTTGCGGATTTGGTTGCCCAAAACAAGACTTCGGTGCTTAAGAGCAAACTCTCGGACTATTACAGTGCCGCAAATTTGGTTATGGCACCAATTTCGTCATCTGCGGTTCGTGTCGAGGTTTTTGGCTACCGCATAGCCGGTTCGACAGTCTCGCAAATATGGAAAACAAACAATGGGCAAGCCACTTCATGCGGTACGGATCCCACCACGACCGCCATGGCCCCGCTCATGGTTGCAGGAAACGATCTTGTAGTCGCCCGCGTTTGCACGACATACGTACCCTCTGTCGCGAACTTTCTTGGGTACAGCATCGTGAATAGCTCGTCATTCAACATTGGCGAGAGCATTACGCAACGGCCGCGCAGCACATTGAAGTTGACCTGTTACAACACGGTTGTGGGTGGAGCGGTCTGTTCGTAACGCATCCCCAGCCAATTGACCTGCCAAAGGGAGCTTTAACGAGCTCCCTTTTTTATTCCAGGTTCTTCGCCGCAATACCACCAATAATGTTTTCCCCCGCGCTCTGGCATGAACGCCTATCCCGCGCTATGAGGGCTTGATTCCCGGAGTTAAATAATTGGAACTTACCGTTTTTCTTGCCGTTCTGGCTGCGGCTTTCATGCACGCCAGCTGGAATCTGCTGGTCAAACTCAAACTTGACCGGTTTCTGTCGCTGTTTCTCATACAAACTCTCATGGGTGTCATGGGCATAGGCATGCTCTTCCTTTTTGCCTGGCCGTCGCGCGAATGCCTCCCCTATGCGCTGGCCTCCGGTTTTCTGCATACGGGCTATAATATTTTTCTGGCCCGCAGCTACCGCGATGGCGATCTCAGCCTGGTTTATCCCGTTGCCCGCGGTACCGCCCCCCTGATTACGCTTCTGGCGACATGGCTGGTGGCCAGCGAGCAGATCAACGCCATAACCGCTATCGCAATCGGCATACTGGTGTCGGGCATATGGCTTGTTGCCGTTGGCCGGTCAAAAACCCTCAAGCTTGACAAAGTGTCGTTGTTCTTTGCCCTTGTCACATCCTGCTTCATTGCCGCCTATACGGTTGTGGATGGCTTGGGCGGGCGTATCTCGGGATCAGCCTCCGCTTATACGGCCCTCGTCTTCATTCTGGACGCTGTTTTTCTTCTGGGCACGGGCCTCTATATGCGGGGCCCCGGCATTTTCACCAGAGTTGCGCCGTTTTGGAAAAGCGGCGTCATGGGCGCCCTGCTTTCCGCTTCCTCCTACTGGATTGTCATCTGGGCGATGACACAGGCGCCCATTGCGGCGGTGGCGGCGCTGCGCGAGACCAGCATTCTGTTTGTCATCTTCATGTCTGCAAGGCTCCTTAAAGAACAGCTCAATTGGCTGCGCATCGCAGGAGGGATATTGGTTGTTGTCGGAGCGATTGCACTTCGCCTGTCATAGATCCAGCAAGCGGCTCACGTTGCTTTGACCATATCCCTTGGCAATCGCGGCCGAGAACACGTCTTCCACGGCCTCTGCCAACGAGGTTTCCATGCCAAGACCGGATGCCAGGGACTTGAAATAGCCAATGTCCTTGGAGGCATTGGCAAGGCTGAAGCGGTAGCCCTCAAAGTCTCCGTCTAGGGCCGGCGCCACCATCTTGCGCAGCACACCGGAATTGCCCGAGCCATTCAGCATGACGTCATAGAGGTTGCGCCAGTCGATATCGGCTTTCTTCGCGGTTCCAAAGGCCCGTGCCACGAGCGCGATCATTCCGGTGACGAGGAAATTGGAAATAAGTTTTGCTGTGTGGCCGGAGCCCACAGGCCCCATGTAGCGGACGGTTGTGGCATAGCAAGACAACACCGGCAGAATGCTTGAAAAAGTTTCAGAACCCGCACCACAGAGCACGCCAAGTTCGGCGCTCGCGGCCGCCTCAGGCCCGCCGGT
>DATLDM010000040.1:0-9369 GCA_035525875.1 Aestuariivirga sp. | reverse complement strand
CCGCTGGCATTCAAACAAGGCCCCCAAAGCCAAATTGTCGTTGCCGCAAAATATCGCAGTGACCTTCGGCCAACGCGTCAGGAGCTCAGTGAGCAAACTGCCGCCAAGGGGAACGGTGCAAGGATCTTCGGTTGACGCCAGCATGGGCGTTGCATGGAACTCTGCGCAAGCCTGAAGATAGCCTTCAAGACGTTGACGTGAACGGGCGTCATGCGGAGCGGAAATCTGGCCCACATGCCGATGCCCAAGATCGAACAAATGCCGCGCCGCCGCATAGCCGGCGTCCCGCTGCGAGAGTCCGATATTGATGTCGATCGGATCATCCGTCATTTCCATGGTTTGCACCACGGGGATGCCTGCCTGCTGCAGCGACTTGCGCGCCTGCGGGGTCTGGTCAACACCGGCAAGGATCATCGCTTCTGGAAACTGTCCGAGCATGGTGGCAATGGCTTTTTCCTCGCGGCCTGCAAGATAGTGCGAATTGAGAACCAGCACCTGGAATCCCGCCGGAACGAAAACATCATGCAAGGCCCGCAAATAATCGCCGAAAACCCCGTTGGTGAGGGAAGGGACGATAACCCCGATGCGCCCCGTGTGTGACGATGCAAGCGCACTTGCAAGCTGGTTCGGAACATAGGCAAGTTCACGCACCGCACTATCTACCCGCGCCCGAAGATCGGCGGACACCATCTCCGGCTTGCGCAGCACCCGCGAAGCGGTAACCGCGCTCACCCGGGCGCGCGTGGCCACGTCATCAAGGGTAACGCGGCGGGACTTGTTTCTCGGCAGGGTCATTTCGCCTACTATCATCTTTTAATGTCAAACAGCCATCCCAGACAATTGACAGCGCTGTCATCGTACAATAAGTTCTTGTCATCAAGTATAGAAAACATGCTTGGTGTAAATAAAAATAACACGTCCGTTGACGGCAGAAAACCAGACGAATTTTCTGTTCCTGAAAATGAGACTATGTAAAACCAATGGGAGAAAACTCAATGAAATCAACATCACATCTACGCCGTTTTGTAAGCATTGGCGCCGTATTGGCGGCAGGGCTTGCCTTCTCGGCCATGGCAAAAGCCGCCGGCCCTGAAGTTGTTGCCGGACCCGCCGCTGAACCCGATTGTTTTGCGCCTTGGGCAGCCGACACCAAGTTCTTCAAGTTTCCGAAGAAAGACGGCCCCTACCGCATTGCGCTTGCCAACGGCTACATTGCCAACACCTGGCGCATTCAAATGATCCAGACCGCAAAAGCCTATGCGGCACAGCCTGACGTCGCGGCCAAGCTGAAGGAATTCAAGGTCGTGTCTACCGGTGAAGACGTGCCGGCGCAAATCTCCGCCATCAACAACTTCATCGACTCCGGCTATGACGCGATCGTTGTGAACGCCCAGAACCCGACAGCTTTCGGCCCCGTCATCAAGCGGGCCAAGGAAGCTGGCGTCATTCTCGTTGCCTTCGACAACATTCTCGACACGCAGGATGCGATCAACGTGAACGTGGACCAGAAGGGCCTTGGCGTTCTCTGGGCCAATTGGCTGATTGCCCATCTGCCAAACGGCGGCAAGATCCTTGAAGTAAAGGGCGTTGCCGGAACCTCGGTTGATACCGACCGCCACAACGGCATTCACGAAACCTTTGCCGCCTCCGGCAAGAAGTGGGACGTGACTGAAGTTGCTGGCAAGTGGGATGACCCCACTGCCCAGAAGGTAACGGCTGATGCTATTGCCACCAACGGTCCGTTCGACGGCATTACCGCACAGGGTGGCGACACCGGTGTTGTGCAGGCGATGATCGATGCCAAGCACAAGTTTGTGCCCTTTGGCGGCGAAACCGAAAACGGCTTCCGCAAGTTCTGCGCCGCCCACTCTGCTGATGGCCTGAAGTGCTCATCCGCAGGCACCGGTCCGGCCCAGGTCGCGGTTGCGATTAAAACTGCAATCGCAGCCCTTGAAGGTGCGGTTGTTCCACAATCGGTCAAGCTCCCGCTTGCGATTGTCGAGGACCCAAACTTCAAGGCTGGCGAGGACTTTTTCCCTGACCAGTCCGATAACTTCTTCGTTGGCAATTCATTCCCGACCTGTGGAATCAATTTCACCGCTCAGGAAATCATGGGCCAATCGAAAGAGAACCAGTAGTTTGATCTAGACTCCCAACAGGCGTCGTGGAAGAAATTCTGCGGCGCCGTTTTTGGTTCATGATCACGCTGGAGGGGGCCTTGGTCGAAGCAGCACCACTATTCCGTCTGGAAGGCGTATCGAAGAGCTACGGTGGCGTCCGTGCCCTTCAAAAGGCCGATCTTGATATTTATCCCGGCCGTATCCACGGTATTCTGGGCGAAAATGGCGCCGGCAAATCCACGCTGATAAAAGCCATGGCGGGCGTATTGGCTCCCGATGAAGGCCGCATGTTCCTCGATGGCAGGGAAACTTCCTTTGCGTCGCCAACCGCCGCCAATAAGGCGGGCATCGTCTGTATTTTCCAGGAACTTTCGCTTATTCCCGATCTCTCGGTCGCCGACAATATCGTGATCAGCGATCCGCCGACGCGTTTCGGCATGATTGACCGTGCCAGGCAGCGCCAGATCGCCGAACAGGCCCTGGCGCGCGCCGGCGCTGAAGACATTCATCCGCTTGCCCTGGTGAAAGACCTGCCCCTGTCGCGCCGTCAGATGGTGGAAATCGCCAAGGCGCTGGCGCGCAAGCCGCGCATCCTCATTCTGGATGAAGCCACATCGGCCCTCACCGCGGCGGACGTGACCAAGATTTTTGCCGTGCTCAAGCGCCTGCGCAGTGAGGGCCTGGCGCTCCTCTATATTTCCCACCGCATGCATGAGATCGCCGAGCTCGCCGATGAATGTTCCGTGTTCCGCAATGGCAGGAAGGTTGAGACCTATGAAGCTGGCAGCAAGACCAACAACGAGGTCGTTGAGCTCATGATCGGGCGCGAATACAAGAATGTGTTCCCGCCCAAGCCGCCGCTGCAATCCAACGGCACAACGCCCGTGCTGCAGGCTGAAAACCTGTCCTGGACCGACCGCCTCAAGGATATTTCGCTGTCCGTAAGGGCCGGCGAGATAGTTGGCCTCGGCGGCCTGGACGGGCAGGGGCAGCGCGATCTTCTGCTGGCCCTGTTTGGTGTGCTGAGCGGCTGCTCCGGCAAGGTGCTGATCGATGGCGTACCCGTCAAAATCAACAGCCCCACGGCGGCCAAAAGCGAAAAAATCGGCATGGCCCTCATTCCGGAGGACCGCAAGACCGAAGGCCTGATGCTGCCCATGACGGTGCGCGACAACCTCTCCTTTGCATCTCTCCACCGTATCTCCGATCATGGCATCGTCAATCGCGCCAAGGAGCAGAAATACATCGACGAGATGATTGCTCTTCTTGGCATTAAAACTGCCGGAACGGGCATTGCCGTGGGCTCCCTCTCCGGCGGCAATCAGCAGAAGGTGGTCATTGCGAAATGGCTGATGAACCAGCCGCGCATCATTCTCCTCAACGATCCCACCCGCGGCATCGATGTCGGCACCAAGCAGGAGCTCTACGTCCTTCTGCGCAAACTCGCCGGCCAGGGGGCCGCCATCCTGTTTTATTCCACCGACTATGACGAACTGATTGGCTGTTGCGACCGGGTGCTTGTTCTCTATGATGGCAAGGTGAAGCGCGAACTGGTGGGCGCGGAAATTACCGAGCGGGCGCTCATCGCAAGCGCGCTCAATATCGATATGGGAGAGGCTTTGCACCTATGAGGGATTGGCGGTTCTGGTTTGCCGAACAGCGCGGCACCCTGATGGCAATCGCAATTTTCATTGTGATGTTTGTCATCTATTCCTCGAACCATCCCGCCGGTTTTAGCGCCAATGTGGTGCAAACCGCCTCCAACAAGGGCGTGCTGCTGGCTTTTGTCGCCATGGCCCAGGCGCTTGTGGTGATTACCGCCGGCATCGATCTTTCCGTCGGCATGATTTTCACCCTGACCAATTGCTTGGCCTCCTGGATTGTCGTCGGCTCGCCTGTACAGGTTTTCTTTGGTGTGGTGGGCGTGCTTCTGGTCGGAGCCCTGTGTGGCGCCATCAATGGCGCCATTGTCATTTATGGGCGCCTGCAACCCATCGTGACGACAATTGCCACTGGTGCTGTATTTTACGGGATCGCACTCGCCATTCGCCCCAATCCCGGCGGCAGTGTTGATGAGACCCTGGCCGATTTCTTCACCGGCCGTTTCTTTGGCTTTATGCCCGCTAGTCTCGTAACGCTTTTTGCGGTCGTGCTTGTTGTCTGGGTGCCGTTCAGCCGTTCGGTCACCGGCAGGGCCGCCTATGCCGTAGGGTCTTCCGAACCGGCCGCCTATATGTCTGGCGTCAATATCCGCCGCGCCAAATTCGCCGCTTACACCCTGTCCGGCCTGCTGGCCGGCATCGGCGGCCTGTTTCTGACCTTCTTCACCTATACTGGCGAAGCCGCGTACGCCAGCGGCAATGCCTACACACTTTTCTCGATAGCCGCCGTGGTTCTGGGCGGCGTCTCGCTTTTTGGCGGCAAGGGCAGCGCCATAGGCGCCATCTTCGGCGCCATGGCTTTCCGCACCATTGGCGACCTGCTTTTCGTCTTCGACTTCGATCCCCTCTGGCAACCCCTGTTCCAGGGCGTGGTTTTGCTCCTCGCCGTAAGCATTGGGGCTTTTGGCCTGTTCCGCATTCGTAATCGATTGGATTGGTTTGGATGAACGCTCTCGCTGAACGCCTCCCCATTTTCATGCGCCGGATGGACCCCGCCGTCGTAACAGCCTTTGCCTGCATCCTGCTGCTGCTGTTTGTTGGCAGCCTTTATTCAAGCAATTTTCTCTCGCCGGAATATCTCCTGCAGCAATTGAAGGTGGCGTCATTCCTGGGGATCATCGCCACCGGCATGATGCTGGTCATTCTCCTCGGCCAGATCGACCTTTCGCTGCCCTGGGTGGTGAGCGTCGGCGCCATGATGTCCAGCGCCGTGGCGGGGTTGGGTGACGTTGGCGCCGCCATTGCCATTCCGTTTGGAATTTTCTGCGGCGTGTTGATCGGTCTGGTGAACGGCGTGGGCGTGGCCTATCTCCGCATCCCCTCCATGATCATGACCCTGGCCACCAATGCCGTGGCCCAGGGCCTGATGGTTGTATACACCGGTGGCTTCTCACCGCAGGATTCCGCCTCTCCCGCCGCGCGCTACCTGGCCACCGGCTTTATCATTCCCACCGTTCCGAATTCCGTTCTCTGCTGGCTGGCTGTGGGTGCTGCCGCCGTTTTCCTGATGACCCGCACCACCTTCGGCCGTTCCATCTATGGCATCGGCAACCGTGAACGCGCCGCCTATCTCTCCGGCATCAATACGCGACGCGTGGTCATGATCGTCTTTGCGATTTCCGGCGGCCTCGCCGCATTCGGCGGCGTGCTGCTTGCGGGTTACGCCTCGAAGGCGGCCCAGTCCATGGGTGATGCCTATCTGCTGCCCGCCATCGCCGCCGTTGTGCTGGGCGGAACCTCCATTCTCGGCGGCCGCGGCAGCTACCTCGGCACCGTTGCCGGCGTCATGCTGATCACGCTCCTGCAATCCATCCTGTCGGTGATGCAGATGCCGGAATTCGGCCGCCAGATCGTCTATGGCATCGTCATCATCATGATGCTCTTGTTATATGGGCGCGAACGATTACAGCGCTGAGTATGGAGGTTTCCGTGATTCCCAAGAACGCTTGTTTGGTTGCCCGCGTCTTCGACCCTGATGTCGGTCCCTGCGTCGCGCGGTTGGATGGTGAAAGCCTTGTGGATGTCACCGCCAGCTTCCCCACCATGCGCGATCTCTGCGAAGAAAAGAATCCGGCGGCTGCCGTGCGCGCCGCAAAGGGAAACACTCTCGGCACCGTGGCCGATATCCTGGCCAACGCCGCCCCCGATACCCGCAACAAGACCAAGCCCTGGCTCCTCACGCCCATTGACCTGCAGGCCATCAAGGCGGCGGGCGTCACCTTCGTCGTGTCCATGCTCGAGCGCGTGATCGAAGAGAAGGCCCGGGGCGATGCCAACGCGGCCATTTCAATCCGCTCCCACATCCGCGATCTCGTTGGCGACGACTTGCGCAAATTGAAGCCCGGTTCGCCGGAAGCCGCCGCGTTGAAAGAAACGCTGATCAAGGCCGGCGCCTGGAGCCAGTATCTTGAAGTGGGCATCGGCCCCGATGCGGAAATTTTTACCAAGGGCCAGCCCATGTCGGCGGTGGGCTCCATGATGGATGTGGGCATTCATCCCAAATCCACCTGGAACAACCCGGAGCCGGAAGTCGTGCTGGTGGTGTCTTCGAAGGGCACCATCGTCGGCGCAAGCCTCGGCAACGACGTCAACCTGAGGGACGTCGAAGGCCGCTCTGCTCTGCTTCTTGGCAAGGCCAAGGACAACAACGCCGCCACAGCCATCGGCCCCTTTATCCGTTTGTTTGACGACAAATTCGATCTCGACACCGTGCGGAAAATGGACCTCACCCTCACCGTCGAGGGAACCGACGGCTTCAAAATGACCGGCAGCTCTTCCATTTCGCAGATCAGCCGCGACCCCGCCGATATCGCCGGCCAGACGCTGAACGCCCATCACCATTATCCCGATGGCTTCGTGCTGTTCCTCGGCACCATGTTCGCGCCCAGCGATGACCGCGACGTGCCGGGCCGCGGCTTCACCCACAAGACCGGTGACATCGTCACCATCGCCACAAAGGAACTCGGGGCACTGGTTAACCGCGTGGTGCCAACCGACAAGGCGGCACCCTGGAGCTTTGGCACCGCCGACCTCATGCGCAATCTTGCCAGACGCGGCTTGCTCCAGAGTTAGACCATCTTGATTGCACCTGAACTCATTGTCACCAACGCCGATATCTGTACGATGGACCCCTTGAAGCCGCGCGCAATCGCATTCGCCGTCACCAATGGCCGGGTCTCGGCCCTTGGTACTGCCGATGAGATCGCAGCGCTTGCGGGAGCTTCAACCCGCGTCGTTGATGCCGGGGGACGCCTGGTTCTTCCGGGCTTTCAGGACACCCATATCCATCTGCAGGACAGCGGCTACGATCACAGCAAGAGCGCTGCACTTCATACAGTCTCGAGCATCGCCGAGTTGCAAAAGGTCTTGGCCGACTTCGCCAAAACCCACGCGGGCCCCTGGGTCAATGGCGTCGGTTGGTACACCGGAATTTTCACAGATCATAATCTCAACCGTTACGTGCTGGATGCCGCCGTGCCCGACCGGCCCTGTTACATCGTCGCCAGCGATGGCCACAACGCCTGCATGAACTCCATGGCTTGTGCCGCGGTGGGTCTCGTGCGTGGCACGCCTGATCCCGTCAACGGCCACTTCGTTGTCGATGCCAATGGCGAACCCACCGGCATGCTGCATGAAACCGCAACGTACTGGGCCGAGAGTTTCATGCCCGTGCCGACCGACGAGGATTACGCCAACGGCGTGCGCTATGGGCAGGCCCTGTGCAACCGTCATGGCATTACCGGCGTGATCGATGCCTCGGTGAATGAACGCCACGCCCGCGTTTACAGCAGCCTGGAACGTGCCGGCGCCCTGACCGTGCGCGTCGCCGCCACTGCCAAGGTTGTCTCCGCTGAGAAGACCGAAGACGCGCTGCGCCGCCTTGAGGACTTGCGCCGCAACGCCAGTTCCGACCTGTTCAAGGTTCATTCGGCGAAATTCTTTCTCGATGGCGTTTTGGAAAACCGCACCGGCGTCATGATCGAACCCTATTCCGATGCCCTTGGCGGAAATGCCGAGCTGATGTTCGGCCACAACCAGATCAAGGAACTGTTCACCGCCTTTGATGCCGCGCGCTTCCAAATCCATGTCCATGTGATTGGCGATGGCGCCGTGCGTGCCGCATTGGATGCCCTTGAAGCGGCCCGCGCCGCCAATGGCCCGTGGCCCAGCCTCCATCAACTGGCCCATGTGCAATGCATTGATCCCGCCGATATTCCGCGCTTCCGCGAATTGGGCGTGGTGGCCAATATCCAAACCCTGTGGGCCCGCTATGAACCCTCGGTCACTGATGTGGCTCTGCCCATGGTGGGTGAGGCGCGGGGCAAATGGATGTATGCCTTCCGCTCGCTCATCGATGCGGGCGCGCCTTATGCTATTTCCAGCGATTGGGGCGTGTCCACCCTCAATCCCTTCCCGATCATGGAAACCGCCATCACCCGCCAGCCGCCGCAAAAGCAGGGCGACCATCCCGTCTTCCTCCCCGAACAGCGCATGAGCCGCGAGGAATGCGTGAAGGGCTACACTACCTTTGCCGCCGAAGCCGCCTGGCGAAGCCATGACACGGGTTCTTTAAGTGTCGGAAAATATGCTGATCTGATCGTTCTGGACCGCGATATTTTCACCTGTAATGTCTATGATATCGGTGATACGGAAGTGCTGCTCACGCTCCTCGGCGGCAAGGAAGTCCATCGTTCCGAAAAATTCACAGGAAAAACTCATGCTTGAAGACCTGCGTGGAAAAACCGTTCTGATCACTGGCGCCAGCATCGGCATTGGGGCCGCCGCAGCTCTCGAATTTGGCAGGCTGGGGGCTAATGTCGCCGTTCACTACAACAAGAATGCCGAAGCTGCCGAAGCGGTTTGCGCCGCCATCCGGAAGCTTGGCAGCGAGGCCGTTGCCATCGGCGGCGACCTCGGCGTTCCCGGCACCGCGAAGCGGGTTGTGGAGGAAGCCGCAAAGCAACTGGACCGGCTCGACATTTTGCTGAACAACGCCGGCGCCATGATCCGCCGGGCTCCGTTTCTCGAGCTCGACTCAGAGCTTTACGACGCGGTCATGGATCTGAACGTGAAATCCGTCATCGAAGCCTCGCAAGCCGCCGTCCCCCACATGGAAAAGCAGGGCGGCGGCGCCATCATCAATGTAGGCTCAATTGCCGGCGCAGACGGCGGCGGTCCGGGCTCCGGCCACTATGCCTGCGCCAAGGCCTATGTCCATAATCTCACCCGCCACATGGCCCGCGACCTGGCCTCGCGCAAAATCCGGGTTAACGCCATTGCCCCGGGCGTCATCGAAACCGCATTCCACGCGGCCACCCCGCCGGAGCGCATGGAAGCCATGAAAAAGTCGGTTCCCCTCGGCCGCGCCGGAACGCCAGAGGATTGCGTTGGCCCCATCCTCTTCCTCGCGTCGACGTCCTTGGGCGGCTATGTCACCGGCCAAATCCTCCACGTTAACGGTGGCCAGTTCATGCCTTGAGCTGCAGGCGCAATTCAGCTTAGGAGGCCCCATGCCCGATACGCTTGACTCCATGACACAGGCCGCGCGATTTGCCAGGTTATTCGAGCCTGTGCGGATCGGGCCGGTG
>DATLDM010000036.1:0-75415 GCA_035525875.1 Aestuariivirga sp. | reverse complement strand
CAGAATTGACTGACCCTGCTTCAGGCGCTGGGCTTCCGCGTCCTTCAAGGCCAGTGCCGGGATGCCGTCCAGCACGGTCTCGAGGGGGCGGAGAGCCCCGTTTTCGGCACTATTGCCGAGGGGCTTATGGCTCATTTCCTCTAGCTTATCCAGCGGAATCATGTCGGCCTCCGCAAAAGGCCCAACGGCAATCCGCCGCAACATGGAAACATGGCCGAGGCAGCTCAGTTTCCGCCCCATGTCCCGGGCCAGCGAGCGCACATAGGTGCCCTTGCCGCAGCTGACTTCAAAAACCGCATGATCGGCATCAGGGCAACTCACTAGAACGAGTTTTTCAATGGTCACGGGCCGTTCGACCAACTCCACTTTCTCGCCAGCCCGCGCCAAGTCATAGGCCCGCTCTCCATCAATCTTGATGGCCGAAAAAGCCGGAGGAGCTTGCTGAATAATGCCTTGAAAATCTAATAGTATCGATTCAATACTTTTAGTAGTGGGGCGGGATTCAGATTGAGCGGTAATTTTACCTTCCATGTCATCAGTGGTACGTTCCGCCCCCCAGGTCACTTCAAAACGATAGACTTTCCGCCCATCCATGGCCCATTGCACGGTTTTGGTGGCTTCTCCCAGCGCAATCGGCAGCATTCCGGTAGCGAGCGGATCCAATGTACCGCCATGTCCAGCTTTTTCCGCATCAAACAGCCGCCGAATTTTGCCCACCGCTTGTGTCGACGTCATGCCCAAAGGCTTGTCAAACACCACCCAGCCATGAACCGGCTGCCCGCGCTTTTTCATACCCCCAATCCAACTCTTTTACTGTCATCCCGGCGAAAGCCGGGACCCAGAGCCGTGTGACGAAAACTAAATCGATTGAGACTCGTGCATTGAAGACTGGGTCCCGGCTTTCGCCGGGATGACAAAATTTGGGAGAGTTCGATCAGCGTCATTCGTTATGTTTGAGGTCACTCGCAACCTTGGGATTGGCCAGAAGATCATCGATTTTCTGGGCGTATTCCAGTGCAGTATCGATGCGAAACCTGATTTCCGGCATATATTTCACGTCAATGCGCGGCGCCACAAGTCCGCGAATATATTTCTTGTTTCGTTCAAGCGCCGCCAATACCAGCTTGTCCTGACTGTTGATTAGGCCCCGCACATAGGCCGTGGCAATCCGCAAATCCGGCGACATCTGAACTTCAACCACGCTGACTGCCAGCCTCTCCAGCTCCGGATCGCCCGTATCGCCCCGCATCAAAATATCGGCCAAGGCATGGCGGATAAGTTCGCCCGCCCGAAGCTGGCGTTGGGAAGGTCCTGCTGAACCCTTGGTTGGACGCATATCGCCCCGCTTAGTCCAGCTTGCGCTGGATCTTCTCCACACGGAAGCATTCGATCACGTCGCCAACGCGCATGTCCTGGTAGCCTTCGAACGCCATGCCGCATTCCTGGCCGACCTGAACTTCCTTCACTTCATCCTTGAAGCGCTTGAGCGTCGAAAGCGTGCCTTCATGCACCACAACGTTATCACGGATGAGCCGAACCTTAGCGCCGCGCTGCACATTGCCTTCGGTCACCTGGCAACCCGCAACCTTGCCGACCTTGGTGATGTTGAACACTTCGAGGATCTTCGCGTTGCCAAGGAAGGTTTCGCGCAATTCCGGCGCCAGCTTGCCGGACATGGCCGCCTTGATGTCGTCGACGAGGTCATAAATGATATTGTAGTAACGGATTTCGATGCCGGCCCGTTCCGCCGCATCCCGCGCCTGGCCCGAGGCACGGACATTGAAGCCCAGAACCACCGCGCCCGAAGCTGTTGCCAGCCCGATGTCGCTTTCATTGATGCCGCCCACCGCATAATGCACAACCCGCGAACGGATCTCGTCATTGCCGATTTTTTCCAGCGCCTGCACGATGGCTTCGGCAGAACCCTGCACGTCAGCCTTGACGAGGATCGGAAACTCTTTCCGCCCCGCTTGTGAAAGCTGGCTCATCATCTGCTCAAGCGACGAACGCACAACCGATGTGCCGCGGCTGTCGCGGCGCTTGCGCTCACGGTAATCCGTGATTTCGCGGGCCCGCGCTTCCGTCGGCACCACGTCGAACTGGTCGCCGGCTTCCGGCGCTGAACTGAGGCCCAGAACTTCCACCGGAACCGAAGGTCCCGCTTCCTTGATCTGCTCGCCCTTGTCGTTGATCAGGGCGCGAACCTTGCCCCAGGCGGAGCCTGCCACAAAAATATCGCCAAGCCGCAAGGTGCCGCGCTGTACCAGAACCGTGGCCACCGGGCCCCGGCCCTTGTCGAGCTGCGCTTCAATCACAAGACCGGAAGCCTCGCGGTTTGGGTTGGCCTTGAGATCAAGCACTTCCGCCTGCAGCAAAATCGAATCCAGAAGCTTGTCAAGGTTCGTGCCCTTCATGGCCGACACTTCGACATCAAGCGTATCGCCGCCCATGCCTTCAACAACGATTTCATGCTGCAGCAATTCGGTGCGCACCTTGTTCGGGTTGGCCGTCTGCTTGTCGACCTTGTTGATCGCCACGATGATGGGAACCTCGGCCGCCCGCGCATGGTTGATCGCTTCAACCGTTTGCGGCATCACGCCGTCATCGGCCGCAACCACAAGAACCACGATATCCGTGGCTTTTGCGCCGCGCTGGCGCATGGAGGTAAAGGCTTCATGGCCCGGCGTATCGATGAACGTCACAAGGCCATTTTTCGTGGCAACCTGATAGGCGCCGATATGCTGGGTAATGCCGCCCGCTTCGCCCGATACAACATTGGTCTTGCGGATGGCGTCAAGCAGCGAGGTCTTGCCATGGTCCACGTGGCCCATGATGGTGACGACCGGTGGCCGTGTTTGCAATTGCTCGGGCGCATCGGTTTCCGCCGAAAGGCCTTCGACGACGTCGGATTCGGAAACGCGCTTGACGCGGTGTCCCATTTCCTCGGCAATAATCTGCGCGGTGTCCGCATCGATCACGTCGTTAATCGTGTGCATCTGGCCCTGCTTCATCAATATCTTGATGATATCGACAGCGCGTTCCGCCATGCGGTTGGCCAGTTCCTGAATGGTGATGGCTTCCGGAATGATGATCTCGCGCGTCATCTTTTCCGTTGGCATCTGGAAGCCCTGGGCCTGCTTCTTCAGGCGTTCGGTGCGGCGCTTGAAGGCGGCAACCGAGCGGTTGCGGTCCTCGTCATCGGACATCGCATTGGCAACCGTGAGCCTGCCGCGGCGCTTGTCCATGTCGGCCTTGGTGCGTGTGGGGGCCGGAACTTCAATCTTGCGCTTGATGACGCCGGCACTGCCGCGCGGGCTCTTCGAGCGGGCCTCGGCTTCCTCTTCCCGGTCAGCCTGCACGATTGATTTCGGATTGAGTTTCTTGGCGGCTTCTTCAGCCTTGCGCCGGCCTTCTTCTTCGGCCCGGTGGCGCGCATCATCATCCAGCTTGCGCTTGGCTGCGGCTTCCCGGTCGCGCAAATCCTTTTCGTCGTGTTCCTTGCGGCGCAGCGCCTCTACTTCCTGCTGCTTGCGCTCTTCCGCCTCGCGGACCCGTGAGCCGACGAGGGCCCGGTCGCGGGCTTCCTTTTCGTCATCCGTCAGGGTGCGCAATACAACGCCGGAACGGTTGGTCTGGGTAGTGCGCGGCGGTGTTGCCGGTGCCGCTACTTTTGGCTGCACCTGAAAGAGAGGCTTGGCCTCCGCTGAAGCGGGCTTGTCCTCGCCAAAGCGCTTGCGCTTGGTTTCCACAACAACGGTCTTGGTCCGTCCATGCGAGAAGCTCTGCTTGACCCTGCTCTGCTCTGTCGTCGGGCGCTTGAGGGTCAAAGTTCCCCCGCCAGCGCGCCCCGCACCGGATTTCGTCTCGTTCTTGTCGTTGCTGTCGTTCATGCTCTCTCTACAGTTACAAGGCGCTCAACGGAGCGTCATATCGTTCAATCCGCTGCACGGCCAGAAGAAGCTTTTCGGCAAGCCTGCCCCGGCCCACGGCAGCATGTATCACATTTGACCGGCCAAAGGCCAAATCCAATTCATCAACGTGGAAAATATTGATCACTTTCACGCCCGGCGCCGCCAACTTGTCGATCTTGCGCCGCCCGTCTGGTGCTGCTTCTAGCGCATGAATGATGATTTGCGCTAGGTTTTTAGACACCATGTCTTCCACCTTGCTGTTCCCGGCCACCGCCAGCCCGGCCTTTTTAGCCAGGGAGAAGTAGGAAAGGGCCAGTTTTCGCAGCATTTCCCCGATCGTCTCGGCAAGCTCCGGAGCCGCCTTGGTTTCGGCGCTAAACCCACGGGAAAACAGGTTTTTCTTGGCCGCCTCGGCAACCTGCTGGCGGCTTAAAGTGACCCAAACGCCCCGCCCCGGCAGCTTGCGCTGCAGGTCCGGAACGGCATAGCCATCGGGGCTGCGAACAAAACGGATAAGGCCATCCTCATCATGAACCGCGCGGGTTACAATGCACATGCGTTCCGTCAAATGTTCGTCCAGCCCGGCTTCCATGCTCCTCCCAGTCTTTAAGCCTCGGCTTCCGCCGCGGCCTCTTCAGGTTCAACTGCGGCCTCGATCCAGCCCATCTTGACGCGGGCCGCCATGATCAGGGCTTCCGCCTCGGCGGCCGAAACCTCAAGTCCCGAGAAGGCACCCTTGTGCTTCACGCTCTCGGTTCCCTTGCGCTCGGTCCAGCCCGTAAGGTCGTCCGTGGCGCAATCGGCCAGGTCTTCCATGGTCTTGACCCCCGCTTCGCCAAGGGCAACCAGCATGGCAGCGCTCACCCCTTCAAGGGCCTTGAGCTCATCGCTCACACCCAATTCAATGCGGCGTGCGTCCTGCTCGTTTGAAACGCGGTCCAGATATTCCCGCGCCCGGTTCTGCAGTTCTTCGCCGGTCTGCTCGTCAAGGCCGTCGATGGAGGCAATGTCGTTCAGGTCAACGAAAGCAATTTCTTCCACCGTGTCGAAACCTTCCGATGCCAGAAGCTGGGCCAGGGTTTCATCCACGTCGAGCGCTTCAATGAAGCGTGCGGTGCGGGCCACGAATTCCTTCTGGCGGCGCTCGGATTCCTCCGCTTCCGTCATGATGTCGATGTCCCAGCCCGTGAGCTGCGAAGCCAGCCGCACATTCTGTCCGCGCCGGCCAATCGCCAATGACAATTGGTCATCGGGCACCACAACTTCAATACGCTCGGCTTCTTCGTCGAGAACAACTTTTGCAACTTCCGCTGGAGCCAGGGCGTTCACCACAAAGGTTGCCACATCGGGCGACCACTGGATGATGTCGATCTTTTCGCCCTGCAGCTCGTTCACCACGGCCTGAACACGGCTGCCGCGCATGCCCACGCAGGCGCCAACCGGATCAATCGAGCCATCCTTTGAACGCACCGCAATTTTCGCACGTGAACCGGGATCGCGCGAAACCGAGACGACTTCAACTACGCCGTCATAAATTTCCGGCACTTCCTGGCCAAACAGTTTCGACATGAATTCCGGATGGGTGCGGCTCAAAAATATCTGCGGGCCGCGTTGCTCGCGGCGCACGTCAAACACGTAGGCGCGAACCCGGTCACCGGGGCGGAAGGTTTCGCGCGGCAGGGCCTCGTCGCGCCGGACGATCGCTTCGCCGCGGCCCAGGTCAACAATCACGTTGCCATATTCAACCCGCTTCACCGTGCCGTTGACGATCTGGCCAATGCGGTCCTTGAACTCGTCATACATGCGCTCGCGCTCGGCATCCCGCACTTTTTGTACGATCACCTGCTTGGCGTTCTGCGCGGCGATGCGGCCGAAATCGATGGGCGGCAGCGGTTCGGCAATGAAGTCACCCACCGTTGCGGCGGGGTTGCGGCGGTTGGCTTCCACCAGGCTGATTTCCGTCGCTTCGTTCTCGACCTTTTCGGAAACGAGCAGCAGGCGGTTCAACCGGATCTCGCCGGACTTCGGATCAATCTCGGCACGGATTTCATTTTCGGCACCATAGCGGGCTTTCGCCGCGCGCGTGATCGCTTCTTCCATGGCTTGCAGCACAATGGATTTATCAATCACCTTTTCGCGCGCCACCGCATCGGCAATCTGCAAAAGCTCAAGCCGGTTTGCACTTACGACTGGTTCAGCCATTTTCAAGTCTCCCGTTTTCGGAAATTTCCGTTGTCTCTTCAGTCCATTCGCTGCCATCGCCCAATTGATGGGCAGGTAAGCTGCCATCACTTAATTCCTTTGCAGGCAGCTTCGCACGGGCCGCTTCAATCAATTCATCGGTAAGCGTGAGCTTCGCCTCGCCGATATCGACAAAGGGAACGCCAATCAGCAGGGGTTCTTTCCCGCCTTCCGGGTTCTCGATGAAAAGCCGCACTTCACCGTCCGTCACCCCTTCAAGATTGCCCTTGAAGCGCTTCCTGCCCGCCACCGGAACCGCCATTTCAATTTTCGCCTCATGGCCGGCCCAGCGCTCGAAATCCTCGGATCGCACCAAAGGCCGGTCAATGCCCGGTGAGGAAATTTCAAGCTGGTAGCGCGTTGAAACAATGTCGGCCACGTCCAGCATCGGCGAAATCGCCCGGCTGAACTTCTCGCAGTCATCAATGGAAAACGTCCCGTCAGGCCGCTCCGCCATGATCTGCAGGGTGGTGCCGGTAAGCTTCACGCGCACGAGCCTGAAACCCATGCTCTCCAGCACAGGTTCCACCAGCGCTGCAACCCGCTGCGCCGGCCCCGTTTCGCGTGAAATTCTCGTCGTATCCATCATTTCCCAAGGCAACAAAAAAAGCGGGCCCCGGTGCGGAACCCACTCTCAAAATTTTGCGAGTGAACTTAAGTTAGGGGCTATATAGTCCTTTCCGGCGAAACCCGCAAGAGCCTAGCTCCGACGGAAGGTCAGGTACCGCGTTTGCCGGCCCTCGCGCTTAGCCTTGGCCTCATAGCGCGTCTGGAGCCAGTTTTCGAAGGGTTCGACTGAATTGTTAACCAGCTCGAACCCGCCATGTTCCCTGCATTCGCGCAGTGTCCACTCGACATAATCATCGATGTCGCTGGCGAAAAGAAACACCCCACCCGGCTTCAACAGGGCATGGAATTGCTTCAGCGTGTCCGTGTTCACAATCCGCCGGTCATGATGGCGCTTCTTCGGCCAAGGGTCGGGATACAGCACGAAAATCCTCGCCAATGACACTGGCGGAAGTTTCTCCAGCAAGTAGCGCACGTCATCATCATGAATGCGGATATTGCCGATGGTTTTCTCTTCAATCAGCGCCAGGAGCTTGGCTACGCCATTGCGAAACGGCTCCGCCCCGATAAAATTCACCTTCGGAAACCGTGCCGCCTGATAGGCCAGATGCTCACCGCCGCCAAAACCGATTTCCAGCCACACCTCGCCAGTGGGCAAAGGATTTTCCGGATCAACCCGCAGCTTCGGCAGCAATTCTTCCATCAGCTGCAAATGATGACGGCGCAGGGTTTTACCGCTGCGCCGCCCGTAATACTGAAAGCGTTTCTTGCCTTCGCTCAC
The DNA here is from genome assembly GCA_035525875.1 of Aestuariivirga sp. Taxonomy (GTDB): domain Bacteria; phylum Pseudomonadota; class Alphaproteobacteria; order Rhizobiales; family Aestuariivirgaceae; genus Aestuariivirga. The sequence goes on along the minus strand of DATLDM010000036.1, from coordinate 67,915 downwards.
TTCACCGCCGCTTTGAGGGCTTTCACGAGGTCAATTTTTTCCCAGGAAAAGCCGCCATCCTTTTCAGCCGGCCGCCCGAAATGACCATAGGAAGAGGTGCGCGCATAAATCGGCCGGTTGAGGCTGAGATGGGTGCGAATGCCGCGCGGGCTCAGGTCCATGACCTTGGCAATTGCCTTCTCGAGCTTGGCTTCCTTCACCTTGCCGGTGCCGTGGGTATCGACATAAATCGACAGCGGCTCGGAAACGCCAATCGCATAGGAAAGCTGAATGGTGCATTGTTTGGCAAGCCCCGCCGCCACAACATTCTTGGCGAGATAACGCGCCGCATAGGCCGCCGACCGGTCAACCTTGGTGGGATCCTTGCCGGAAAACGCCCCGCCGCCGTGCGGTGCGGCGCCACCGTAGGTATCCACAATAATCTTGCGGCCGGTAAGCCCCGCATCGCCATCGGGACCGCCGATGAAAAACTTGCCCGTGGGATTCACATGCCAGACCGTGTCCTTGGTGATCCAGCCCTTGGGCAGCGCCTTCGCCACATAGGGCTTCACCAGCTTCAGCATGTCCTCGGAGGTGAGGCTTTCATCAATATGCTGGTGTGAAACCACGATATGCGTGGCGCCAACAGGCTTGCCGTTCTTGTATTGAACCGTGACTTGGCTCTTTGAGTCCGGGCCAAGTGCTCTTTCCCGTCCGGAGTGGCGCGCTTCCGCCAGCAATTGCAGGATGCGCTGGGCATAATACAGTGGCGCTGGCATGAGTGCGGGCGTTTCATCGCAGGCATAGCCGAACATGATGCCCTGGTCGCCGGCGCCCTCGTCTTTCTTGGCCCCCGAATCAACGCCCTGCGCAATGTCGGCGGACTGGCCATGGAGCAGAATTTCAATCTTGCACGTCTGCCAGTGAAACCCGTTCTGCTCATAGCCGATGGCCTTGATGGCGCGCCGCGCCGCCTCTTCAATCTTGGCGTGGGTCACCGAGGAGGGTCCGCGGGTTTCGCCGCCGATCACAATCCGGTTGGTGGTGGCAAAAGTTTCGCAGGCCACGCGCACCAGCGCCGGGTCCATGCCCTGCTCCAATGCCTCGCGGAAAAACAGATCGACAATTTCGTCAGAAACGCGGTCACAAACCTTGTCCGGATGACCCTCTGATACGGATTCACTGGTAAAGAGATAATTCTTGCGTGACATCTAAACCCTGCCTCTGCGACCGAAGTATTGCCCCAATTCCGCATAAAGAATTCTTTATGCCCCTGAAATGGCGTTAATGGCAGTGTTGGCAAGCGAGGTCAAGCGGGCGATAAAGGCAGGGCTGTCACTAATCCTTCATATCCACAATGCAGCGTGCCAGTGTTGCAATCAGTTTGCGCTTCGTGGAGTTGTCCGCATCGCGGAACGCCTTGGCCAGTTTGATGCCATCGGCATTCATCATCGAGGACATGACGCTGTTCTCTTCGGTGGATTCGCTGAAGCCTGAGCCGCCTTCCGTGCCCGGCAAATCCTCAAAAAAGGCCTGCACCGGGACGCCCAGAATCTTGGCGGCATAGAACAGGCGGCTGGCGCTGATCCGGTTGGAGCCCTTTTCGTATTTCTGCACCTGCTGAAAGGTAATCCCCAGCAATTCGCCAAGTTTTTCCTGGCTCATGCTGATGAGCTGGCGGCGCATGCGAATGCGCGAACCGACATGCACATCGATGTAATTTGGATCTCGTCTCGTCATATTCCCCTCAGACCGTTGCCCCCGGCCTGACTCACGTCATCGCTCATTTCATCTGAGAATAGACAACAGATTCCGTGATCAACTTTCCGTGATAAAGTAGTATAATAGTTGCGGTCCTGTAAACAAAATTCGCTAGTACCAGCGAAATCAACACCGGATAACAGGCCTTTGAGGCCTATTCCACTTCAAATTGCATTATAATATGAAGCCCAAAACCAACAAGAGCAGAAGCATCACAGCCAGGATTAATTCGCCGTAATCCGAAAAGAACGTGGGCGGCAGGGCTTGTGGCAGACCCGTGTCCAGAATGCCGGACTCACTCAAGGGCAGGCTTGAGATAATTCTGCCAAAGGGATCGATGACCGCTGATATTCCGGTATTTGCCGCCCGGACCATGGGCAGCCCTTGCTCGATGGTGCGCAGCCGTGCCTGGGCCAAATGCTGGTAGGGCCCGCTCGAGTTTCCAAACCATCCGTCATTGGTGACATTGATCAGCCAGCCTGGCCGCTTCTGCGGGTCAACAAAGTTGTCTGGAAATATGGCTTCGTAACAAACCCCAAATCCGGCATCGGGTGCCCCCGGAATGGCGAGGCTTACCGGCCCCGGTCCCGCCGCAAAACTTCCCGGAACCGTAACCACCTTCCGAAATCCCAGAGGCTCAAGCAGCCATTCAAAGGGCAAAAACTCTCCCCCCGGGACCAGCCGCCACTTGTCATAGCGGGCCACCACGGTGCCGGACCAATCAAAGGTCAATATGCTGTTATAGACTTTGCTATCTTCGCCATCGCCTGTCGTGTTGATGTCGCGCCGCAAGGCGCCGGTCACCAGAGTCTTGGTCCCGCCGAGCAATTGCGCCAACTCGGCTTTTGCAACAGCGCTCTCATCAATCAAAAAAGACACCGCCGTTTCCGGCCAGATGATATGAGTGGCTGGCGTTCCGTCCGGCGCGGCGCGGGCCGACATCTCGAGCAATTGATCGAAGATCGCCCGCGCGTTTTCATCCCGCCATTTGGAATCCTGCGAAATGTTGGGCTGGATTATCCTGATGCTGACCCCATCGACATTTGTAACAACGCCATGCTGCAGCCGGTAATCTCCCCACGCCCAGCACAGGGGCAGCGTTGCGATAATCAGCACTGCGGTGAAGCGATGGTGTCGCGGGCCATTAAAAATGAATGGCCATGTTGCCGCCCATAGCACAATCAACAAGGTCAGCACGGGCATGCCCCACAGTGATGCGGTCTGGGCAACCGCCCCCATGCCATCGCTTGCCAGGCCCGGTGCGGCCCAGGGAAACCCGGTAAACAAGGTGCCACGCAGCCATTCAAACACCGCAAGCGCTACGGCAAAGACCAGCGCCGCGGGAAGCCCTTTACGCCCGCTTAAATTTACACAGAGAGAAGCAAGGCCCCAGTAAACCGCCATGGCGGCTGCAAGCCCGCCCACCGCGAAGGGCATCATCCAGAGATAGGCTTCGGCATCGACCAGAAAGGCAAAGCCAATCCAGTGCAGGGTCACAATGAAATAACCAAAGCCAAAGCACCATCCCAGGAAGAAGGATTGCAGCCGCAGTTTTTTTTCAATCCCTTCCAGCATCAGCAGCACCCCGGGGAACGCCACAAAAAGCAGGGGCCAGAAATCCAGCGGCGGCATGGATAGGGCAGCAATGATACCGGCGATCAGCGCAAGCCCGGCCCGCCGCCAGCCCCTTGCCTCCCGCAGAAATTCAATCACGCGAATCATCACAGGGATTTATCGCATCGCCACAAGAACAATTCCCGCCGTACACAGGCCTACGCCAAGCCAATTGGTGGCCGACAGCCGTTCACCCAGGATCAAAACGCCAAACACCGCAACCAATACGATGCTGAGCTTGTCGACGGGGGCCACGCGCGCCGCATCGCCAATTTTCAGCGCACGGAAATAGCACACCCAGGAAGCCCCGGTGGCGAGCGCCGAGAGCGTCAGGAACAGCCATGTGCGTGATGTTATTCCGGAAAGCTCCTGCCACTGCCCCGTTGCCAAGACGATCAGCGCCAGCACGCACAAAATAATGACCGTGCGGATCAATGTCGCCATGTCGGAATTGATGTCGGAGACGCCGATCTTGGCAAAGATGGCGGTGAGCGCCGCAAACACCGCCGACAGAAACGCCCAGCTTTGCCAGGTCATCAAACCGGAATTGATCATCACTGCCTCCGTTGTTTCGCCACCGTCTCCGCCATTGAACACAGGATTTCAAACATCATCGTAACCCCCGCATAGGCCGTCATGCCGGACGCGTCGAAGGGCGGCGACACTTCAACGACGTCGGCTCCCACCAGATTGAGCCCGCGAAGCCCGCGCAACATCTGCTGCGCCTGGAAGGTTGTGAACCCGCCGACTTCCGGCGTGCCCGTGCCCGGCGCATAGACCGGATCAAGCGCGTCAATATCGAAACTTACATAGGTTTCGCCATCGCCCACAATGCCCCGCGCAATCTCCATCACCTTCTGGGGCCCAAGCTCCATCGCCTCTTCGATGCGCATCAGGCGAACCCCCATCTTTTCGCCATACGCAAAATCTTCGAGGTCGTACATGGAGCCGCGCAGCCCGATCTGGATGGTGCGCTTGGGATCAAGCACGCCTTCTTCAATGGCGCGCCGGAACGGCGTGCCATGGGTAAATTTGAAGCCGCCGAAATAACTGTCGTAGAGATCCGTATGAGCATCGAAATGGATCATGCCTACCGGCTTCTTTTCGCCCAACGCCCGCAAGATCGGCAGCGAACACAAATGATCGCCACCCGCCGAAAGCGGACGAATGCCCTTGCCAACCAGCTTTTTGAAATAGCCTTCTACCCGCGCCAGCGCGTCATCAACGCTTGCCGGGTTCACCGGGCAATCGCCGAGATCCGCGATATTGGCCAGGTCATAGGGGACGATATGCGTGGTCTGGTGCATTCGCCGCACCATCGAGGATTGATCCCGCATCTGCCGCGGCGCATGGCGCGGGCCCGGGCGATTGGTCGTGCCGCCATCCCAGGGAATGCCGACGAGCCCAATGTCGATGTCTTTCGCTTCATCCAGCGTCACATGGGGCAGCCGCATGAAGGTTGCAATACCGCCGAAGCGTGGCACGACAAGGCTGGGGGCAGGCTGATTGAATTTTTTCAAGGCACGGCTCTCTCTTTCAGTTTTTTATCACCAGTTTGCGCGGCGTCTGGCACAGGCATTCGGCACCCTTGGGGGTGATCAGGATTGTTTCCGACAGTTCCAGTCCGCCATAGTCAAGATAAAGCGCCGGCATGAAATGCAGCGTCATGTTGGCCTCAAGCACTGTCGTATCGCCGCGCCGGATCGACATGGTGCGCTCGCCCCAATCCGGCGGATAGGAAAGCCCGATGGAATAGCCGGTGCGCGAATCCTTTTCAAAACCTTGGCGCTTCAGCTCATCAAAAAACGCATCCGCCACATCGCCGCAAGTCTTGCCGGGCTTTGCGGCGTCCAGCCCGGCGGATGTCGCACTGAGCGCCGCCTTCTCGGCATCCAGAAATTTCTGCGGCGGCTTGCCGAGATAAACCGTGCGCGACAGCGGCGCATGGTAGCGCCGGTAGCAGCCGCCCAGTTCAAAGAAAGTGCCCTCGCCTTTTATGAAGGGCCGGTCATCCCAGGTGAGGTGCGGCGCCGTTGCGTCAATGCCCGACGGAAGCATTGGAACGAAGGCTGCATAGTCGCCCCAATTGCCGTCGGCGCCCAGAATGGATTGCTTTTGAATCTCGGCGACCAGCACGTTTTTCGGCAGGCCCGGCTCAACCAGTTCGAAAACCCTGGCATGCATGGCATCGGTGATTTTCGCGGCTTTGCGGATGAAGTCAACTTCCAGATCGCTCTTCACGCTGCGCTGCCAATTTACGAGACCGGTTGAATCCTGAAGATGGGTTGGTTTGAAAGCCTTGAGCAGCGTCGTGTGGGCCTTGGCCGAAAACCAGTAATTGTCCATCTCCAGCCCGATGCGCGCATCCTTCCAGCCGCGATCAACAATCAGCTTGGAAAGATGCTCCATCGGATGGCGCTCGGTGGATTGCACGTAATGATCGGGATAGCCCACGATATTGTCATGGCTCATGAACACGGTGCGCATGGCTCCCTTGGCATCCATGCCGCGCCCCCACCACACGGGCTCGCCCTCAAGCCCCAGCAACACTCCCTGATGCACATAAAAGGACCAGCCGTCATAGCCCGTAAGCCACGCCATGTTGGAGGGGTCGGAAACAAGGATGAGATCAAGATTACGCTGGTGCATGGCTTTGCGCGTTTTGGCAATGCGCCGCTGGTATTCGACGATGGGAAAATGCAGGGTGGCCTCAGTCATGATTTGAGTTTGGCCTGACGATCCGTTTGACGCAAGGCCAGTGGAGTGGCTACGCTTGGTTCATGGCCGACACATTTGACATCATCGTAATCGGCGCTGGCATTGCAGGCAGCTCCATCGCCGCCCACCTCGCCGAAACCAAGCGCGTGCTGATTCTGGAAATGGAGGACCGCCCCGGCTTTCACACCACCGGAAGGTCCGCCGCCACCTTCGAGCCCAATTACGGTCCGCCGCCCATGCTGGCCTTCACCCGAGCCAGCAATGCTTTTTTTATGCACCCAACGCAGGGCTTCACCGATGGGCCTTTGCTGATTCCGCGCCCCTCCCTGTTCTTCGAAGCCGAAGGCCAGGAAACATTCACGGAAGTTCTCCTTGCTTCTGGTTCCGGCCTTGAGGAATTGTCAGAAGCCCAAGCCCTCAAGCATTTTCCCATCCTGCGTGAAGGCTATGCCAAACGCACCTTCCTCGATCCCCACACCGGCGATCTCGACGTGGACCTGCTGCACCGCGGCTACCTCAAACTTTTCAAATCACGCGGTGGCCAGTTGTTTAACAGTGCCGCCGCCGAAACAATCCTGCGCCAGGGTCATGTATGGGAAGTGATCAGCCCGCAGGGAATTTTCGAAGCCGAAATCCTCGTCAACGCTGCCGGCGCCTGGGGCGATGTTGTGGCGGCAAAAGCCGGCGTGAAGCCCGTTGGCCTGCAGCCCAAGCGCCGCTCCATCGGCGTCATTCCGGTTGATGGCATTCCCGGTGTGGCCAGCTTCCCCATGGTCACCGACGTCGGCGAAACCTGGTATGCCAAGCCGCAAAGCGGCAAGATGATGGTGTCATCGGCTGACGCCACGCCAGTTGATCCCCACGATGCCTATGCCGATGACATGGCCATCGCCGAAGGCATTGAGCGCCTGATGAATGCCACGACCATTGAGGTCAACCACCTCGATCACAGTTGGGGCGGCCTCCGCACCTTCGCCCCCGATGGCGCGCCCGTGATTGGTTTTGATCCGTCCACGGACGGCTTCTTCTGGCTCGTCGGCCAGGGCGGCTACGGCATCCAATCTGCTCCGGCTCTATCACGCACCGCCGCAGCCATGGTGCTGGGCGGAAAACTTCCACAGGATGTTTTGGACGCGGGGTTGGTACTTGGCGACATATTACCGGGAAGACGGAGCGCTTCTTGATCTCTCATCATGACCGGACTTGATCCGGTCATCTTCTGGGCAGCGAGGAGATGCCCGTGTCAAGCACGGGCATGATGAGAATTTTGAAGTAGTAAATTACGAAATCAGAATCGGAAACTCCGGTGAATTCATCACCGCGCCATGGGCCAGCGTCACTCCCCTAAATGGCGGTGATGTCTTAACCCCCTCGCGCCGCGCAAAGCGTGCGTCGTCACCCAGCAGCCGCAACGAAAATGCCCGGCGCTGCTCACTCACGGAATTATTGGCCGGCGCCCCATGCAGCGTCTTGTAGTTGAAGGCCACCGCATCGCCCGGCGCGAGCGCCCAGCCGATCACATTAAAGGTGTCGCGGTTGCCGTTGATGTCGGGCACTTCCTCAAGCCCGTCATTTTCATTGAGCGGCGTCTTGTCGAAGCGCTCCGGCCTGAAATACTTGCCCCACTTGTGCGAGCCGCCGACAAATTCCAGGGTACGGTCGCGCGGCACATGGTCCAGCGGAATCCAGATGCTCACCGTGTCATTGCCGTCCACGCAGTAATAGGGCTGGTCCTGATGCCAGGGCGTGGCAACCCCGGCGCTCGCCTCCTTCACCAGCACATGCTCGTGAAACAGCCGCGCGGTTTTCGTACCCATCAATTGGCGGCCGATCTCGGCTGCCGGCGAATTGAAAATGAAATCCTTGTATTCCGGAATCCGGTCCCAATTGCAGTAATCGCCGAAAAAGCGCCCGCCGCCGTCTTTGCCCTTGTAGATTTTCACGTCAGCGCTGGGTTCGGCCATGTTGCGCGCGATCCCGGCCCGCAAAACCTCAACCCAGTCGGCAAAATAGCCCTTGAGGGCCACGGCCCCGTCGCGCTCGAAAGCCGCGATTATTTCGCCTGGAACCGTCGGTTTAGTCATCTTTGCACTCCCCATGCCGTTTCAGCATGGCGCCAATAATAAGTAAATCAGATTGATTTACCTCATCCAAAAACAGGATTTTGATCAATCGGATAAAACGTGCTTAGATGCGCCAACGCCCGTTCGGGTGTCTAAAAAAATAAGGGAGACAAACTATGAAATCCACTAAATTGTTGGGTGCCGCGTTACTGATGAGCACAATGCTCGCGGTAGGCAGCGTCCAGGCAAAATCACTTGTTTATTGTTCGGAAGGCTCGCCTGAAAACTTCACGCCGGCCATGAACACCACGGGCACCAGCCTCGATGCGGCGCGCCCGGTATATAACAAGCTCGTGCAATTCACCCCCGGCTCGACCGCGGTTGAACCCGGCCTTGCCGAATCCTATGAAGTTTCAGACGGCGGCAAGACCCTCACCTTCCACCTCCGCAAGGGTGCCAAGTTCCATTCCGGCGTGAATGGCTTCACCCCAACCCGCGACCTGAACGCCGAGGACGTGATCTTCTCATTTGAGCGCCAGTGGAAACCTGAGCATCCCTACGCCAAGGTATCTGGCGGCGCCTACGACTACTTTAACGACATGGGCATGCCCGACCTGCTCGAAGCCGTGACCCAGGGCGCCGACGACATGACCGTGGTGATGAAGCTCAGCAAGCCGAATGCGCCGATCCTGGCAAACCTCGCCATGGACTTTGCCACCATCCAGTCGGCCGAATACGCCAAGTTCCTGATGGACAAGGGCACCCCTGAGCAGTTCGACCAGATTCCGGTCGGCACCGGTTCCTTCCAGTTCGTCGATTACCAGAAGGACGCCGTCATCCGCTTCAAGGCCTTCGATGGCTGGGCTGGAAAGCCAAAGGTTGATGATTTGATCTATGCCATCACGCCGGATCCGACCGCGCGCTATGCCAAGATCAAGGCTAACGAGTGCCAGATCATGATCGCGCCAAATCCGGCCGATCTCGCCGACATGGGCACGAACCCTGACATCCAGCTCTTGCAGCAGGCCGGCCTCAACATCGGTTACATGGCAATGAATGCCCAGAAGAAGCCCTTCGACAATCCCGAAGTGCGCAAGGCAATCGCCATGGCAATCGACCGCGATGCAATCCTGAAGGAAGTCTATCAGGGCGCTGGCCAGAAGGCCAAGAACCCGATTCCACCAACCATGTGGTCCTATGACGACTCGACGGTTGATATCCCCTATGATCCAGCCAAGGCCAAGGAAATGCTGGCGGCAGCCGGTGTGACGACGCTCGACTCCGACCTCTGGTGGATGCCGGTGCAGCGCCCTTACAACCCGAACGCCAAGCGCATGGCCGAAATGGTCCAGGCGGATTTGGCCAAGGTTGGCATCAATGTGACGCTGGTCTCCTACGAGTGGGGCGAGTACCGCAAGCGCATGCAGGCGGGCGAGCATCAGATGGGCTTCCTCGGCTGGACTGGCGACAACGGCGATCCGGACAATTTCCTTGCGGTCCTTCTGGGCTGCGACAAGGACGGCAAGCCGAACGCCAACAACATTCCAAAGTGGTGCAATGCCAAGTTCCAGGAAGACATCATCAAGGCAGCCGAGATTACGGACCAGGCTGAACGCACCGCACTCTATCAGGACGCCCAGAAGATCGTGGCGGCCGAGGTGCCTTGGCTGAACGTTGCCCACTCCACCGTCTTTGAACCCATCCGCAAGGAGGTTTCAGGCTACAAGGTAAGCCCCTTGGGCGCCCACGAATTCCAGAACGTGGACATCGCCGAATAACAACAAAAATCGGCGGAACAGTTCCAGGGGGAATTGTTCCGCCTTTTGCACGGTGGCTGGATGTTTCGATTCTTCCTGAAGCGCGCAGCGCTCACGCTGCCGACTTTCATTGCCTTGATGTTCGTGACCTTCACGATGATCCGGCTTGTCCCCGGAGACCCCATCGAGGTGCGGCGCGGTGAGCGTGGAATTTCGCCCGAACGGCTGGAACAACTGCGCCATGAAATGGGCCTCGACCAGCCCATCTGGAAGCAATTCCTCGACTATGTCTGGGCCCTGCTCCACGGTGATTTTGGCACTTCGATCATTTCCAAATCCCCCATCGCCCATGAATTTCTCATTCTCTTTCCCGCCACCCTTGAGCTCACATTTTGCGCCATGCTCTTTGCCGTGGCGGTGGGCGTTCCCGCCGGCGTCATGGCGGCTGCCAGGCGCGGCAGTTTCTATGACCAGACCCTGATGGGCGCGGCACTCACCGGCTATTCCATGCCCATTTTCTGGTGGGGCCTCATTCTCATTCTGTTTATGTCAAACACCTTGCACCTTACTCCCGTCTCGGGCCGCATTGACCTCATCAAGTATTATTTCCAGCCCGTCACCGGATTCATGCTGATCGATTCCATCATCTCCGGCCAGAAGGGGGCGTTCATGGACGCGGTGCGCCATCTCATCCTGCCCACCATTGTTCTGGGCACCGTGCCGCTTGCTGTCGTTGCGCGCATGACGCGCTCTTCCATGCTGGAGGTGCTCGAAGAGGATTATGTGCGCACTGCCAGGGCCAAGGGCCTTTCCGCCTTCCGCGTCATCGGCCTTCATGCCCTGCGCAATGCGCTGATCCCGGTGGTCACCGTTATCGGCTTGCAGGTGGGAACGCTTCTGGCCGGTGCGGTTCTCACCGAAACGATTTTCTCCTGGCCGGGCATCGGCAAATGGCTGGTTGAATCCATCGGGCGGCGCGATTATCCCGCCCTGCAAGGCGGCATCATGCTCATTGCCGGCGTTGTCATTCTGGTCAACCTCATCATCGACCTTCTCTATGGCCTGATCAATCCGCGGATCCGCCATGGCCACTGAAACCCTCGTCATGGCCGCACCTCCGGGGCCGTTTTTCGCCTTCTGGCGCTCCTTCCGCGAAAACCGCGGCGCCGTCATCGGCCTCGCCGTGGTCTGCGCCGTCGTCTTCATTGCAATCTTCGCAAATGTCATCGCCCCCTACAGTCCCATCGAACAGTACCGCGGCTTCACCAGGCTGCCGCCCGTCTGGGTCGAGGGCGGCAACTGGGCCCATCCCCTGGGAACCGATCCGGTGGGGCGGGACATGCTCTCGCGCATTCTCTATGGGTCGCGCATCTCCCTCTTCATCGGCCTCTCGGTGATGTTTGTCTCGGCCGTGCTGGGTGTCCTGCTGGGCCTGCTCTCCGCCTTCTGGGGCGGCATCGTCGATGTCATCATCATCCGCGTCATGGATTTGATCCTCGCCATTCCAAGCCTCGTGCTGGCCATTCTCATCATCGCGGTGATCGGCCCGAACCTGACCAACACCATCGTGGCCGTCACGGTTGTCGGCCTGCCGTTCTATGTGCGCCTGGTGCGCGCCTCGGCCATCAGTGAACTCACCAAGGACTATGTCACCGCCGCCAAGGTTGCAGGCGTTGGCCCGCTCCGGCTCATGCTCTCAAGCGTGCTGCCAAATTGCCTCGCCCCGCTCATCGTTCAGGCGGCCCTTGGCATTTCCGACGCCATCCTTTCCGCCGCGGGCCTCGGCTTTCTCGGCCTCGGGGCCCAGCCGCCCACGCCCGAGTGGGGCTCCATGCTGGCCGATTCACGCGATCTCATCACCTCGAACCCCTGGGTCATGGCCATGCCCGGCATTGCCATTCTGATTACCGTGCTTGCCATCAATCTCATGGGCGACGGCCTGCGTGACGCGCTCGACCCGCGCCTGAAAAAGAGCTGAGCATGCCCAGCCTGCTTGGTACGGCACTCATCGCGGCCATTGTCTCGGCCGCGGTGACGGCATTGGGCTGGTATGCCAGCCACTGGAGCGAGAAACGCCTGGAAAGTCAAAGGCGCATTGAACGCATTGTCGATGTCCAGACGGCGCTGCTGGCGGAAATTGAAAGCAATCTCACCCGCTATGAGGAAATCGATCTCGACAAGCACACCACCGACATGGTGCGCCGGATCACCGGAAAGCGGCAAGGAAAAGCTTTCACGCCCTTCGTACCGCGCTATGCCACCGAGATCATCTTCGAGGCCATGCTTGCCGACATTCACATTCTGCCAACCGAGACGATCGACGATGTGGTGGCCTACTACAAGCAGGAATACAAATTGCGGGAACTGGTGGAGGATTTGCGCTCAAGCCGCTATCAGGAACTTGAGCAAGAAAGGAAGGCCAGAATCTATGAGGATTATGTCTGGCAGATCAAAACGGTGCTGGTAACGGGGGAACAGGCGCGCCGCGCCTTGCGCAACTCGCTCGGCGTGCCGCTCAATACCCAGGAAGCGGGCCAGAGCCCGGCTTCTGAAAACCTGTAGATTGTGGTTTGGACTGTGCCATGATCAATCACCTTCTTTGCCTAACATATAGGAAGTGCCACCCGACAGGCAAGTTCAAGAACGTTAACATGAAAATAGTGTGAACCGGCCATGCCCCTGCTCGACATCAAGAACCTGACCGTTGAATTCAAGACCGCCAGCGGCTTCTTCCGCGCCGTGGACAATGTCTCCATGAATGTGGACACAGGTGAAGTCCTGGCCATAGTCGGTGAATCCGGCTCCGGCAAGTCGGTGTCCATGCTTGCCGTCATGGGTCTCCTGCCCTGGACGGCAAAGGTCACCGCCGACAAGATCGACTTTGATGGCCGCGACCTCCTGAACATCACTCCCGCCGATCGCCGCCAGATCACCGGCAAGGACATGGCGATGATTTTCCAGGAGCCCATGTCGAGCCTGAACCCCTGCTTCACTGTCGGCTTCCAGCTCATGGAAGCGCTCGACACCCACCTCGACATGGACAAGGCGGCGCGGCGCAAGCGTGCCATTGAGCTTCTCGAAGAGGTTGGCATCCCCGGCCCCGAAACCCGTCTCTCGTCTTTCCCGCACCAGCTTTCCGGCGGCATGAGCCAGCGCGTGATGATTGCCATGGCGCTGGCCTGCAAGCCCAAGCTCCTGATTGCCGATGAGCCGACCACCGCGCTTGATGTCACCATTCAGGCGCAAATCCTCGAGCTCCTCGTCCGCCTGCAAAAGGAAACCGGCATGGCCCTCGTGCTTATCACCCATTCCATGGGTGTCGTGGCTGAAACGGCGGAGCGGGTGAGCGTGCAATACGCCGGCCAGAAGGTCGAGGAGCAGCCGGTCAAAAATCTTTTCGCCACGCCGCGCCATCCCTATACGGCGGCCCTGCTCGCGGCCTTGCCGGAGCGGGCTCATGCCCGCCGCCTGCCTTCAATTCCGGGCGTGGTGCCGGGGCAGTTTGACCGCCCGGTCGGCTGCCTGTTTTCACCGCGCTGCCTCTATGCAACGGACCTCTGCCGGACCACCCAGCCCGTCATGGATTACGGCGCGTTATGCCATTATCCGCTGGGGAAGGTGGCCGCATGAGCCAGGTTCTGAACGCCCAAAACCTCACCCGCTACTACGCCGTCTCGCGCGGCGCCTTCAAGGAAACCTCCATCCTGAAAGCCGTTGATGGCGCCAGCTTCACCCTGGAACGCGGCAAGACGTTAGCCGTGGTGGGTGAATCGGGCTGCGGAAAATCAACCCTCGCCCGCCTTGTCACCATGATTGAACTGCCGACTTCCGGCACGCTCAACATCGGTGGCCACAACATTGTCGGCGCAACCCCGCAAACCCTGCGCGCCCTGCGCCCCAAAGTGCAAATTGTTTTTCAGAACCCCTATGGCTCGCTCAATCCCCGTCAGAAAATCGGCGCCATTCTCGAAGAGCCCTTGCTGGTGAATACCAAGGCGCCAAAAGCCGAGCGCCAGGAAAAAGCCCGCGCCATGATGAAAAGCGTGGGGCTAAGGCCGGAACATTACGACCGTTACCCCCACATGTTTTCCGGCGGCCAGCGCCAGCGCATTGCCATCGCCCGGGCTCTTATGCTCGATCCCGAAATTCTTGTGCTCGATGAACCGGTCTCGGCCCTTGATATTTCCATTCAGGCGCAGGTTCTCAATCTCCTCGCCGACCTGCAGGAAAAGCACAACCTCGCCTACCTCTTCATCAGCCATGATCTTTCCGTGGTAAAGCACATCGCCGATGAGGTGATGGTGATGTATCTCGGCCGCGTGGTGGAACAGGGCACGCGCGACAATATTTTCAGGAACCCGCAGCACCCCTACACCAAGGCCCTGCTCTCGGCCACGCCAACCCCTGATCCCACCCGCAAGCGCGAGCGCATTGTACTGAAGGGCGAACTGCCCTCTCCCTTGGCACCACCGCCGGGCTGCACCTTCCATCCCCGCTGCCCCATCGCCTTTGAGCCATGCAACAAGCTCAACCCGGCACTCCTTGCCCATGATGACAGTCTTGTGGCATGCCACGCGGTGAACCCACCCACTGCAAATTCAAAGGCGGCCTGAAATGTCATCGCGTCCAGAACTTTCAACCGGCGAAGCCCTTGTGGGCCTGCTCGAAGCTTATGGCGTCGATACGATCTTCGGCATTCCCGGCGTCCATAACGTGGAAATGTACCGGGCCTTGCCGCGCTCCAGGATCAAGCATGTGCTGGTGCGCCACGAACAGGGCGCGGGCTTCATGGCCGATGGCTATGCCCGGGCCACCGGCAAGCCCGGCGTGTGCTTCACCATCACCGGCCCCGGCCTTCTGAACATTCTGACACCCATGGGGCAGGCCTGGTCCGATTCCAGCAACGTGCTGGTGATTTCCACCGCCCTTGATATCGGCGACGCGGCGCAGGGCCGTGGCCGCCTCCATGAAATGCTGGACCAGCGCGCCGCGGCGGCCACCGTCACCAGCCTTGCCATGCGCGCCTACACCGCGCGCGACGTGCGCGATTGCATCGCCCGCGCCTTTGCCAACTTCGCTTCCGCCCGGCCGCGCCCCGCCTATCTCGAAATTCCACTCGACGTTCTGCAGATGCCCGCAGGCGATGGCTGGACCGCCCGCTCGCATCTCACAAAGCCGTCACCCTCAAAGTCCCAGGTCGCAGCCGCGGCCAAAAAGCTCAACGGCGCAAAGACTCCCGTCATCCTCTTGGGGGGAGGCGCACTGGATGTGGGCCAAGCGGCTGTGCAGATCGCCGAAAAACTGGGTTGCGCCATTGTAACGACCACGGCGGGCAAGGGCGCCGTGCGCGAAGATCATCCCCTCTGCCTCGGCTATTGCATGGGCAATCAGCAGGTTCAAAAAATGCTGCAGACCAGCGATTGCGTGCTGGCTGTCGGCACCGAGCTTTCAGAAACCGATTTCTGGGATACCCAAATTGTCATCGCCAACAATCTGATCCGCATTGATATCGATCCCGCAGCCATTGCGAGACCTCATTCGGCGGAAGTTCCCATCCTCGGTGATGCCAGGGAAACACTGGAAGCCCTTGCTCCTCTGATCACCGCGAAACCCGCACAACCAAAGCCCAAGATCGCCAGGGGCGAAGATGATGAACTCCGCATCCTGCTCAGCAAGGTTCTGGGCACCATTCGCGAAGCCCTGCCGGAAGACACCGTGATCGCTTCCGACATGACGCAGATCGCCTATGCCGCCAACATCATTTTCCCCATGTATGTGCCGCGCACCTGGCTTCATCCCGTGGGCTTCGGCACCTTGGGCTTCGGCCTGCCCGCCGGCATCGGCGCGAAATTCGGCGTCGGAAAAAAGCCTGTCGCCATCATGATCGGCGATTACGGCATCCAGTTCACCATCAATGAACTGGGAACCGCCGCCGAACATAAGTTGCCGGTGGTGATCCTCATGTGGAACAACAATGCGCTGGGCCAGATCCGCGACGACATGGTGAGCAAGGGCATTCAGCCTAACGCCGTCACCCTGAAGAACCCGGATTTCCAGATGCTGGCAAAAGCCTATGGCTGCTATGCCGAAAGGCCCGCTTCATTGAAAGCCCTCGCCGCTGCCATCAAGACAGCGCTCAATGCGGACGGCCCCACCTTCATTGAAATGACCCCTGCCATGGTCAATGGCTGATGTCGCGCGCCGGCGGCAATCCCGGCAACAATCATCTGGATAGTTTTCGCCTGATCGGCCATCTATTGCAGCGGTGAGTCGAAGAGAACATAAACGAGCAATTTCTTTGTCCAGGAATTTACTATGAGCCATGCGAGCCAGTTTTCACTTCTCACAACCAGGCGCTTCCTGCCCCTCTTCGTGGCCCAGGCGATCGGCGCCTTCAACGACAACGGCCTGCGCAATGCCATCACCATCCTCATCACCTTTGATCTCGCCGTAAACCATGGCTGGAACGCCACGCTGTTCGTCCAGGCCGGAACCGCCCTGTTTATCCTGCCCTATTTCCTGTTCTCGGCCATCGCCGGCCAGTTCGCCGACAAGTTCGACAAAGCTTTCATCGCCCAGCGCGTGAAGCTCGCCGAAATCGGCGCCATGGTGTTCGGCGCCGGGGCTCTGTGGCTCGACAACCCCTACCTCGACCTCATGGTGCTGTTTTTTGCCGGCAGCCTCGCGGCTTTTTTCGGCCCCATCAAATACGGAATCCTGCCGCAATACCTGAAACGCGAAGAGGTTATCGCCGGCAATGCCCTGATCGAAATGGGAACCTTTGTCACCATTCTTCTCGGCACCATGTTCGGCGGCTTTCTCGTGCTCGAAACCGGCGGCAGGCAAATCCTCTCGGGCGCGCTGATCCTCCTGTCGCTGGTCGCCTGGTATGCCACAACCCGCATGCCCTCCGCCCCTTCGACCACGCCTGACCTTGACATTGACTGGAACGTTCCACGGCAAACCGCAAAGCTCATCGGCTACGCCCGCGAACGCCATGACGTGTTCTGGGCCGTCATCGGCGCCTCGTGGTTCTGGTTCGTCGGCACCGTCCTGCTCGTGCAGTTCCCGGTTTTCACCAAGGATATTCTGCTCGGCAATGACGAAGTTGCGAACGCCTTCATTGCCACCTTCACCATCGGCATTGGCCTGGGCTCGATGATCACCAATCTTCTGCTCAAGGGCGAGGTTTCGGCAAAATATGTGCCCGTTGCCGCCATCATGATGACGGTGTTCCTGGTCGATCTTTATTTCGCGTCGGGCCAGGTCAACGCCAGGCTTGCAGGCACCACGCTCAACGGCGCCAATGTTTTCTTCTCCGACTGGTCAAGCTGGCGCGTTGCCTTGGATTTGTTTTTCACCGCCTTCTTCGGCGGCATTTATGCGGTGCCGCTCAACGCCATCATGCAGACCCGCGCCTCGCCGCCCAAGCGCTCGCGCGTCATTGCCGCCAACAACCTCGTCAACGCCATCTTCATGATCACCGCCACGGTGACCTCCGTCATCCTGCTGCAGTTCATCTCGGCGCGCGGCCTGTTCTTCTGCCTGGGACTTGCCAATGCGGTGGCAGCCATCTGGATTTGCTTCCTTCTACCCCAGGAAACACTGGCAAATTTTGCCCGGCAGCTATTCCGCCTTCTCTACCGTGTCGAGGTAAAGGGCATGGAAAACTACAAGGCTGCAGGCCGAAAGGTGGTGATCGTTGCCAATCACACCTCATTTCTGGATGGCCCGCTTCTGTCAGCCTTTCTTCCTGACCGTACGACTTTTGCCATCAATTTCCAAATGGCAAAGCGCTGGTGGGTGAAGCCTGCCTTCGCGCTGTTTAATCTAGCACCCATTGATCCCGGCAATCCCCTGTCGATCCGCACCCTGGTTGAAGCGGTGAAAAAGGGTAATCGTGTGGTGATTTTCCCCGAGGGCCGCATTACCGTCACCGGCACCCTGATGAAGGTTTACGAAGGCCCCGGCGCCATTGCCCAAATGGCCGATGCCAAGGTTCTGCCCGTGCGCATTGATGGCACGCAATTCTCCAAATTTTCCAGAATGCGTGGCAAGCTGCGCCAGCGCTGGTTTCCCAAAATCACCATCACCTTCCTGCCGCCGGTGAAATTCGATGCCCCCGAAGGAATGCGCGGCTCGCGCCTGCGCGAACACCAGGCCGACAAGCTCTATGACGTGATGACCGACATGGTGTTCTCGACCTCGAACACCGAGCAGACCCTGTTTGAATCCCTGCTTGATGCCCGCGCCACCCATGGCGGCGGCCACAAGATTGTCGAGGACATCCAGCGCCAGCCCATCGCCTATAACCGGGTGATCATGGGCAGCTTCATTCTTGGCCGCAAGATCGCCAGGCTCACCCCCAAGCAAAAAACCGTGGGTGTGCTTTTGCCCAATGCCATTGGCGCATTGCTCACGCTTTTTGGCCTGCAGGCCTTTGGCCGCGTGCCCGCCATGCTTAATTTCTCCACCGGGGCCCTGAACATGTCCGCGGCCTGCATCGCGGCCCAGGTCACCACCATCGTTTCATCGCGCAAATTTATCGAGGCGGCGGAAATGGAAGGCGATATCGCCATCCTCTCCAAGAACTGCCAGATCATCTTTCTCGAGGACGTCCGCGAAAATATTGGCACAGGGGACAAGCTCTACGGCCTGTTCGCCCGGTTCTTCTCCCGCACTGCGCTCTGGATGTCAAAGGCCAGCAAGGATCCGGACAGCCCGGCCATAATCCTCTTCACTTCGGGCTCGGAGGGCGTGCCCAAGGGCGTGGTCTTGTCACACCGCAATCTCAATGCAAACCGGCTTCAGGCCGCCGCCCGCATCGGTTTCAGCGCCCAGGACATTGTGTTCAACGCCATGCCGATGTTCCATGCCTTTGGCCTGCTGGGCGGAACTCTGCTTCCGGTTCTGTCGGGCGTTTACAGTTTCTTCTATCCCTCGCCGCTGCATTACAAGATCGTGCCGGAACTCTGTTACGATACGAACGCCACCGTGCTTTATGGTACCGATACGTTCCTGGCGGGCTATGCCCGCACCGCCAACCCCTATGATTTCTTCAGCATGCGCCTCGTCGTCGCCGGGGCCGAACGGGTGAAACAGGAAACCCGCGAAATGTGGATGGAGAAATTCGGCCACCGCATCCTCGAAGGCTATGGTGCCACCGAATGCTCCCCCGTCATTGCCATCAACACGCCCATGCACAACCGCTCCGGCAGCGTGGGAAGGCTCTTGGACCGCATTGAGCATCGCCTGGAACCGGTCGAGGGCATCGCCTCGGGCGGCCGGCTGTTTGTGAAAGGCCCCAACGTGATGCTGGGCTATCTGCGTGCCGATAATCCTGGCGTCATCGAAGCCCCGCCCGAGGGCTGGTATGACACGGGCGACATTGTGGAGGTTGACGAGCACCGCTTCGTCACCATTCTGGGCCGCGCCAAGCGTTTCTCAAAAATTGCCGGCGAGATGGTTTCGCTCACCGCCGTTGAGACAAAACTGCTGGAAGCCTTCCCCGGCGAGAATTTCGCCGTCGTTGCCATTCCCGACGAGAAAAAGGGCGAGCAGTTGATCCTGTTCACCACCCTGTCCCAGCCCGAGCGCGCCGTGATTTCCGAAGGCCTGAAAAGCCGCGGCGCTTCCGACCTCATGATTCCAAAAGTCCTGGTGCATTTGGATGAAATCCCGCTCCTCGGCTCCGGCAAGACCGACTATGTCACCTTGACCCGCATCTCCAACGAGGGGGCCAATGGCTGACGGCAGGGCCCGCCAGTTTGCCATGCGGCTGGTGGAGCAGGCCGCCCGCATCATGGGCGCGCCCCGCCTCATTCCCATCAGCTTTGCCCATGCTGACGCCTGTTTTTACACTGGGCAATCCCACGTCGATTTCGTCAGGTTTCTTCTGGAGCATGGCGCAAAACTTTCCGTGCCCACCTGGACCAACAACAGCGTGGCCAGCCCTGATGATGGCGGCCTCAGGCCTGAACGTTCCGATCCCGAAATGGTGCGCGGAGCCCATGAACTGATGGAGCTCTATGCACAACTCGGCTGCAAACCCACCTGGACCTGCGCGCCTTACCAACTCGCAGGTGGTCCGAAATTCGGCGACCATATCGCCGTGGGAGAATCCAATGCAGTGGCCTTTTACAATTCTGCTGTCGGCGCGCGGACTAATAAATATGGCGACTATCTTGATGTGGCCTGCGCCATCACCGGCCTGGCACCCTTCGCCGGACTTCATACCGATGAAGGCCGTATGGCCGATATCCATTTTTCCTGCACATCTATTCCCGTCGGCTGGAAGTGCCAGGATATTTTCTTCCATCTCCTGGGACACGTCATAGGCCGCAGGGCGGGCCGCCGCATTCCCGTTATTTCTGCTCTGCCAAAGGAAACCACCATTGATCAGCTCAAGGCCCTGTGCGCCGCAGGCGCTGCCTCAGGCGGGGTGGAGCTTCTCCATGGTGTGGGCGTGACGCCTGAAGCGCCGACGTTGAATGCGGTATTCAAGATTGGCGAGACCTTCGAAGTCACAACTGATCATCTGAAAGCCGCTCACCGTGAACTTTCCACATTCAATGATGGCCCGCTTGATGCCGTTGCCCTTGGCACCCCACATTTTTCCATTTCCGAATTTGCCGCGCTCGTGAAGCTGCTGGACGGGCGCAAAGTCAAAACGACAACATATATTTCCACCAGCCGCGGCATCCGTGAACTGCTCATCGCCAAGGGCTGGTTCAAGATTTTACAGGATGCGGGAGTAACAATTCCCGTTGACGTCTGCACCTATTATTCACCGAAGATTCAGGACCTCAAGGGCCGCGTCATGACCAACGCAGCAAAATGGGCCTATTACGCGCCGGGCATGCTGGGCGTTGCGGTTTGCTTCGGCAGCCTGAAGGAATGCGTGGAAAGTGCTGTGAAGGGCGAAGTCTGGCGCGATCCTGCACTTTGGTCAAATCCATGACCGTCCTTCACCCCGGCATTGCCCAAGGCCCTGTCCTCCTGCTCGATGAACCCCTGAGTTTCTGGGGCGCCTTTGATCCCCGCAGCGGAATCATCATCGACATTCACCACCCGCAACGAGGCCAAAGCCTCAAAGGCAAAATCCTCATGATGCTGGAAAGCCGCGGTTCCGGCAGCGCCCCCGGCGGCCTCGCCGAAGCCATCAGGCTTGGCACCGCACCTGCCGGAATCATCCTGGTGCAGCCCGATATCAACCTTGCCATCGGCGCTGCCGTTGCCGAAACGCTCTATGGCAAGGCCTGCCCGGTGCTCGCCGTCACCGCGCCGGAATTTCAGGAGCTTTCCAAATCCGCCTATTTGCATATCTCCCATGACGGCAGGGTCGGGCCATCCCTCGACGATGCCTGAAGGCTCGGCTAGAAGGCCCCCATGAAACTTGCATCCATCACCCAACGCCTGAGCGGCCTCGGCTCCGATAAATGGGCCGTGCATATCGAAGGCAAACGCCGCGCTGGCGCCGGCGAAGACCTGATATTCCTTTCGATCGGCGAACCCGATGCACCCACCCCCACATCGATCATGGACGTGGTGAACACCCGGATGCGCGCCGGCCGCTACAAATACGCTGCCAGCCGCGGCGAATCCGAACTCCTCGACGGCCTCTCGGCCCAATATACCAAAAGCACCGGCAGACCCGTAAGCACCCAGCAATTCATTTTCCTTCCCGGCACGCAAACCGCCCTGTTCGTGGCCCTGCAGGCAACAGTTGAACTGGGCGACGAAGTGCTGATGGCAGATCCTTATTACGCAACCTACGAAGGCGTCATCGCCGCGGCAGGCGGCATCGCTGTTCCCGTGGGCGTTGATCCCGACAACGGTTTTCATCTCAAAGCCGCCGACCTCGAACGCGCCATCACGCCCAAAACCCGCGCCCTTCTGCTCAACACGCCAAGCAATCCCACCGGGGCGGTGCTGACGCGCGAGGCCATTGCCCAGATCGGCGATGTCTGCGAGCGCCATGACCTGTGGATCATCTCCGATGAAGTCTACGCCACCATGACCTATGGCAACACGGTGTTCGCCTCGCCCTTTGATGAGCCCCGTCTCGAAAAGCGCACCATCGTGGTCTCGTCGCTCTCGAAATCCCACGCCATGCCCGGCTTCCGCTGCGGCTGGCTCGCGGCCTCCGAGGATTTCATTGAAGCCGCGCTGCCGCTTACCGAAACCATGCTCTTCGGCTCCCAGGCCTTCCTTGAGGATGCCGCCGCGTTTGCGGTTGCCAACCACTTCCCCGAAGTGGATGCCATGAAGCAAAGCTACGAGCGCCGTGCCCGCGCTTTGGTTGCCGGATTGAAAGGCGCCAAGAACATTTCCGCCCGCATGCCCGAAGGCGGCATGTTCGTCATGGTCGACGTGCGCAAGACGGGACTTAGCGGCGAGGCCTTCGCGCGAAAACTTCTGGCCGAGGAAAACGTCGTCACCATGCCCGGCGAAAGTTTCGGCGCCGGCGGTGCCGGCCACGTGCGCGTGGCCCTGACCGTCGATGAAACGCAAATCACCGAGGCGTGCAAAAGGATCGCAAGGCTGGCGGCGGCTCTCTAACTAAATCACCTGATACCCGAATTCTTCCGCTTGTTCCGAGAGCCATTCCCAGAAGCTTTCCGAGAATCCGCGGAACACCGAAAGCTCGAATGCATCCCGGCCCACGCGCGTGAGATGCACGCCCACATGGGCCATCTGCGTCAGCGCGCTTTTACCGATTTCAAACTCGCTCTCATGCAGATCAACCGGCGTGCCCTTGCACAGAACCTGGCGCACCTTCGGTCCTTCGATCCGGATGATTACCCGGCCATGGCTTTGGTCGGAACAGGAAGCAAGCCCCTCAAGCTTCCTACGCACCTCGTCAAACGGCCTCTCCAGAACGAAATACTGTTCCGCCCCCGCCCATTGTGCCGTGGCGCCACGCCAATTTTTCAGGGCGTCGGCAAGCGCCTTCGCCTTGCCCTTGCGCGCGATCACCGTGGCGATCTGCACGGGATGGCGCACGGAAAGCACAACACCCGGCGCGCCATGATCCGCGCCAAAGCGGCCTTGGATGGCGATGTCGGCAAGCGGTGAGACTCTTTGAATATTCTCAGACATGGAGTTTTTTGTTTTCCCTGTCGTAATGCATGGGATCGCAGATCACGCCGAACATGTGAATGTTGCGGACACCGTCAAAAATCTTCACCACCTCGCCATGGCGTTCGCGGCCATTGGCCAGCAGCGCCAGCCCCAGCCACATATTCAGCATCGGCGACCACGCGACCGAAGAAATATAGCCCTGGTCCGCCACCATCGACGGCGCGTCATTTTTCTTCAGGATATGCGAGCCCGAACGGATCTTGTCCATCGTATCAAATGGCCTGATCCCCACCACGCATTGCCGGTTCTTGTCCGTGAGGCCCTCACGCGCCGCCATCATCCGGCCGATGTAATCCTTCTTGGATGACATCATTTTGCCAAGGCCGAGATCGCCGGCGGTCGTCGTGCCATTGAGTTCACCGCCCGCCACATGGCCCTTCTCGATGCGCATGATCGACAGCGCCTCAATGCCATAGGGCGCAATGCCGAATTCTTCACCCGCCTGCATGATGCTGCGCGCCACCAGGTTCCCGTAATCGGCCGGCACCGCCAGCTCATAGGCATGCTCGCCTGAAAATGAAATGCGGAACAGCCGCGCCGTCATGCCGCCGAGAATGCTGATTTCCTTGGCTGCCAGATAGGGAAAGCTCTTGTCATCCAGCGTCACCTCGTCAACGATCTTCTGCAAGGTCGCCCGCGTTTTAGGCCCGGCGATGGCCATCTGCGCCCACTGTTCCGTTACCGAAACATACTGCACATCGAGATCGGGCCAATGCGCCTGATGGCAGAATTCCATGTGGCTCATGACACGCGCCGCATTGGCCGTGGTCGTCGTAATCAGGAAATGATCGGCAGCCAGACGCGATGTTGTTCCATCGTCAAACACGATGCCGTCTTCGCGCAGCATCAACCCGTAACGCGCCTTGCCCACATCAAGCGTGCTGAAGGTGTTGCAATAGAGCCGGTTCAAAAATTCCGCCGCATCTTTGCCCTGCACATCAATCTTGCCAAGGGTGGAGACATCGCAGAGGCCCACCCGCTCCCGGGTCGCCAGAACCTCGCGCGAGGCGCTGGCCAGCCAATCCTCGCCCTCTTGCGGAAACCACGACGAGCGCATCCACAATCCGGTCTCGACAAAAATCGCACCAAGCTCGTCTGCCCAATCATGCAGTGGCGTCTTGCGCACCGGCTGGAAATGATGCCCGACAAATGGCCCGGCAATCGCGCCAAAGGAAACCGGCGTGTAATAGGGGCGGAATGTCGTTGTGCCCACCTGGTCCATGCTGCGCCCCGTGGCTTCCGCCAGGATGGCAATGGCATTCACGTTGCCAAGCTTGCCCTGGTCGGTCGCCATCCCCGCCGTGGTGTAGCGCTTGGCCAGCTCAATGTCGCGGTAGCCCTCCTGCGCCGCCAAAGGCAAATCCTTCGCCGTTGAATCATTCTGGTAATCGACAAAGGCTTTGCCCGTAGATTCTTTCACCCACCACAGGGGCGTCACCGCAAAGGCCTCATCCCGGCATTTCGGGAGAGCAGGCGTCTTGCCCTTCAGCGTGCCGGCCCGCGCCCCATCGGCCAGGCATTCCGATAGCAGCATCTTGCCCGCCGCCGAACCCGCCGCGGCAATGGCATTGCCAACATCAGGCGGCACAAACCCGGCAATGCGCTCATCCCATTTCGGCTTGGCACCCCGGTGGCACATCAGGTTGACGATGGGGCTCCAGCCGCCCGACATGGCAACGGCGTCGCAGGGGATCATGCGGTGATCGGCGAGTTCAACGCCGCTCACCCGCTTGCCGCCCCTGACATTGACGATTGCGCCGCCACGGATGACCGGAACCCCGCCAGCATCCCCAGTTGCCTCCTTGCGCGAGTCGATGATCACTTCCACATGCACGCCATGGGCCTTCATGTCGCGCGCCGTGCGGTAGCCCGAATTATTGTTGGTGAACACCACAACCGATTTGCCCGCCGCCGCCCCATAGCGGTTGGCATAGGTGCGTAAAGCGCTGGCTGTCATCACCCCCGGCACATCATTGCCGCCGAACACGATGGGCCGCTCTTCCGCTCCCGTCGCCATCACCGCGCGCTTGGCCGTGATCCGCCAATAGCGCTGCCGCGGCTCGTAAGGCGAAGGTTCCAGCACGTGGTCATTCACCCGTTCAACCGCACCGAAAATATTGTCGTCATACCAGCCGAAAATTGTCGTGCGCGGCATGAGCGCAACATTGGGCATGGCGCTGAGTTCGCTAATCGTAGCCATGGCCCACGCGTGGCCAGACATACCGCCGATCTCTTCATTCTCACTAAGCAGCGAACCACCCAGCGCCGAACTTTCATCGGCGAGAATGACGCGCGCCCCGGACCGCCCTGCTGTCAGCGCCGCCATCAATCCCGCAGGACCGGAGCCCACCACCAGCAAATCGCAATGGCCATAGGCCTTTTCATACTTGTCCGGGTCAGCTTCCTTGGAAGCCGCACCCAATCCCGCAGCCTTCCGGATAATCGGCTCATAAATTTTTTCCCAGAAGCTCTTTGGCCACATGAAGGTCTTGTAATAGAAGCCCGCCACGAACATGGCCGAGGCCAGCGAGTTCAAGGCACCGATGTCAAACTCAAGGGATGGCCAGCGGTTCTGGCTCCTTGCCACCAGCCCATCGTAAAGTTCGATCATGGTGGCCCGCGTGTTGGCTTCCTTGCGTGCCCCCTCGCGCAACTCAACCAGCGCATTGGGCTCGGAACTGCCCGCCGATATCACGCCCCGCGGCCGGTGATATTTGAACGAGCGCCCCATGAGATGCACGTCATTGGCAATCAACGCCGAGGCCAGCGTATCGCCGGCAAATCCCGTGAAGGCCTTGCCATCAAAGGTAAAATCCAAGGGAGCGGCGCGGTCAACCAATCCGCCCTTGTCCAGTCGA
Source organism: Aestuariivirga sp. (assembly GCA_035525875.1). Lineage (GTDB taxonomy): Bacteria > Pseudomonadota > Alphaproteobacteria > Rhizobiales > Aestuariivirgaceae > Aestuariivirga. The sequence goes on along the minus strand of DATLDM010000036.1, from coordinate 42,022 downwards.
AACCCGGTCATGAGGCCACCCGCTTCTTGGCGTAGTCCCGCGCCGTCACCACGCTAAAGATTTCATGGGTCTGCGTATCGCGCGCCACCACCAGCCAGGCCCGGCAGCCGCTGGAATGATGCGCATATTCCTCGAAGCGGCCCTTTGGGTTGTCGCGCAGATAGACATAGTCAAACCATTGATCCATCGTCTTGGGATCATTCGACGTAGGCCGTTGAATGGACGCATCGCCGTTGAAGGTAAACTCTTCCACAGGGCGCGTTCCGCAATGGGGGCATTTGATCAGCATGGCTTTTCCATCAATGCAAATTGGGCGAAGCGCCCTGCCCCTTTTCATCGATCATGTAGCCGCGCCGGAACCGGTCCAGGCGATAGGCCGCGTTCAGCTTGTGCGGCGCGTCGTTGGCGATCGTGTGGGCAAAACACCAGCCGGAAGCCGGCGTCGCCTTGAAGCCGCCGTAGCACCAGCCCGCATTGAGATAGAGCCCGTCAATCGAGGTCTTATCGATGATCGGCGAGCCATCCATCGACATGTCCATGATGCCGCCCCACGAACGCAGCACCCGAACCCGCGCCAGGCCGGGGATCATGGCCACGCCTGCCTCGATCACATGTTCCACCATCGGCAGGTTGCCGCGCCGCGCATAGGAATTGTAGCCGTCGATATCGCCGCCGAACACCAGCCCGCCCTTGTCGGATTGCGAGACATAGAAATGCCCCGCCCCAAAAGTCACCACGCCGTCGATGTAAGGCTTCAATCCTTCCGACACGAAGGCCTGCAACACATGGCTTTCAATCGGCAGCTTCAGGCCCGCCATGGCCGCCACCTCCGATGAATTGCCCGCCGCCGCAAGTCCAAGTTTCTTGCAGCCAATAAATCCCCGGTTGGTCTCAACCCCCACAACCTTGCCTTTCACCGTCTTGATGCCGGTGACTTCGCAGTTCTGGATAATGTCGACGCCGCGTGAATCAGCACCCCGCGCATAGCCCCAGGCCACCGCATCATGGCGCACCGTGCCGCCGCGCCGCTGCAAAATGCCGCCCTTGATCGGAAAGCGCGCGTTGTTGAAATCGAGGAACGGATACATCTCGCGCACCCCTTCCGTATCGAGCAATTCGGCATCAACGCCGTCAATGCGCATGGCATTGCCGCGCCGCGCGAAGGCATCGCGCTGCGGATCGGTGTGGCAGAGATTCAGAACGCCGCGTTGTGAGACCATGGCGTTGAAGTTGAAATCCTGCTCCAGCCCTTCCCACAATTTCATCGACCATTCGTAGAACGGATTGTTCCCCGGCAGCATGTAGTTGGAGCGGATGATGGTGGTATTGCGTCCGACATTGCCGGACCCCAGCCAGCTTTTTTCCAGCACCGCCACATTGCTGATGCCATGCACCTTCGCCAGGTAATAGGCGGTGGCCAGCCCATGCCCGCCGCCCCCGATGATGATGACGTCATAGTCTTTCTTAGGCGCTGGATCGCGCCACGCCGCCGGCCACTTCTTGTGGCCCGACAGCGTGTTCTTGAGCAGTGAGAAGACGGAGTATTTCATTTCAGGCTTTTCTTTTTCTCCATGGTCGGGCTTGACCCGACCACCCAGCCCTTTGGCCAAGTCTGGGTGGTCGCATCAAGTGCGACCATGGAGAGATGATGTCTAGCAATCCAGCGTCGTCTCCCGCTCCCATTGCGTGAGGTGACGGCAATACTGGTTCCATTCCGCATGCTTGAGCTTGAGATAGGCGGCGGAAATTTCAGAACCGAGAGCTTCTCGCAAATACGTGTCCTTCTCGAAATTGCGCAGCGCATCGAGCAGGTTGAGCGGCAGCTTCTTGGCGTTCTTCACCGTGTGGCCTTCCGCATACATATCGATGTCAAGCCGCTTGCCCGGATCCATCTTCGCTTCGATGCCGTGCATGCCCGCCGCCATGATGGAAGCCAGCATGAGGTAGGGATTGGCGGCATTGTCCGGCAGGCGGAATTCGGTGCGCCCCGCATCGGGAATGCGCACCATGTGGGTGCGGTTGTTGCCGCCGAAGGTCACCGTATTGGGCGCCCACGTGGCCCCCGAAACCGTGCGCGGCGCATTGATGCGCTTGTAAGAGTTCACCGTAGGGTTGGTAATCGCCACCAGCGAGTCCGCATGGTGGATAAGGCCGCCCAAAAAGTTGTAGGCCATGGGCGACAGGCCCATCTCGTCCTTGGCATCGTCAAACAGGTTCTTCTTGCGGGCATTGTCCCACACCGAAAGATGCACATGGCAGCCGCTGCCCGTGAGATTGATGAAGGGCTTGGGCATGAAGGTGGCGCGAAGCCCATGCTTCTCGGCAATGGACTTCACCATGAACTTGAAGAAGGCCAGTTGGTCTGCCGTCGTCAGCGCATCGTTGAAATTCCAGTTGATCTCGAACTGTCCGTTCGCATCCTCGTGATCGTTCTGATAGGGACCCCAGCCCAGTTGAATCATCGTCGAGGAAATTTCAGTGATCACGTCTATCCGCCGCATGATCGCCGCCTGGTCGTAGCACGGTTTTTCCTGCGTATCCCGCCCATCGGAAATCTGCGTGCCGTCCGCATTGGTCAAAAAGAATTCCGGCTCCACGCCGGCCATCAGTTTGAGATTGCTCTTGGAAGTCTTCTCCATGGCTTTTTTGAGCGCATAACGCGGCGCCTGTTCCAGGGGCTTGCCGCTCATCCACGGATCGCCCGCAACCCAGGCCACATCAGGCCGCCACGGCAGGGGAATGATCGCGTTTGGGTCCGGCATCACCAGAATGTCCGGGTGCGCCGGTGTCTGGTCAAGCCAGGTGGCAAAGCCTGCAAAGCCGGCACCCGCCTTCTGCATCCGCGTTGCGGCTTCCGCCGGCACCAGCTTGGCACGCTGCGTGCCGAACAGGTCGGTGAAATTGAACAGGAAGAACCTTACCTTGTTCTTCTTCGCATATGCTTCGAGTTCCCCAGCCATCTATTTTCTCTCCCGGTTATCGTTTTTAAGTTTCATCGTGTTGCAATCACCAGGGCGGCCCCGCCCATGGCCGTGGCGCTTGTCCGGTTGGCAATGCGCACGGCGCGCGGGCTTTTGAGCCAGCGGCGCGCCTGCGCGGCAATCATCACCCATGTGAGATCGACAGCAACGACCACCGCCACCATGGTGACCGTAAGCTCCATCCATCCCATCAAGGAGATTCGCGCGTGGTCTACGATTGAGGGCAGCAGCGCCAGATAAAATACCATGATCTTGGGGTTGCCCAGCGTAATGGCCATGCCGGTGAAAAACAGGCGCCATGAAGAATCGCCCGCTGGCAGCACATCATCCCTGACTTCGGAGGGTGCGGTCCACATCCGGTAAGCGAGATAAAGCAAATAGGCCACGCCGAGGTATTTCAGGATCACGAAGGCCCAGTAAAAAGTCTGCGCCATGACGCTAAGGCCGAAAACCGCCGCCGTCAGCCACAGGGCTTCGCCAAGCCACATTGCGGCAAGGAGCGGCATGACACTACGCCAGCCGCTGGTCAGAACCCGCGCCACCAATGCCGCAACACTGGGGCCAGGCGAGCTGGAGTTTATGAAAAGTGCGCCGGCGAAAATGGCAAGTACGGTGATTTCCAAAATGGTCTCCCTAAGAAATCCCCATCCTAATACCCGCCCCGCCCTGGAATCCAGTCGGTTCCTGCAAGGGGGACCTGCGCCATGGCCGCGGCCTCCACCGTGAGCGCGCAGAGATCCTCCGGCTCAAGGTTGTGGACGTGGGATTTGCCATTGGCCCGCGCAATGGTCTGCGCCTCCAGCGTCATCACCTTCAGGTAGTTGGATAGCCTGCGCCCCGCCTTCACCGGATCAAGCCGCTTGGCCAGTTCCGGATCCTGCGTGGTTATGCCGGCGGGATCGCGCCCCTCGTGCCAGTCGTCATAGGCGCCGGCCGTTGTGCCCAGCTCGTTGTATTCTGCTTCATAATGCGGGTCATTGTCGCCCAGCGCCACAAGGGCCGCCGTGCCGATCGACACCGCATCCACCCCGAGCGCCAGGGCCTTCGCCACATCGGCGCCGTTCCTGATGCCGCCTGAAACAATGAGCTGCACCTTGCGGTGCATGCCAAGCTCCTGAAGCGCCCGAACCGCCGGGCGGATACAGGCAAGCGTCGGTTGCCCCACATGCTCGATGAACACTTCCTGGGTGGCTGCCGTGCCGCCCTGCATGCCGTCCAGCACCACCACATCGGCCCCGGACTTCACTGCCAGAGCCACGTCATAGTAAGGCCGGGCCCCGCCGATCTTCACATAGATGGGCTTTTCCCAATTGGTGATTTCGCGCAGTTCATGGATCTTGATTTCAAGGTCATCGGGCCCCGTCCAGTCCGGATGCCGGCAGGCCGAACGCTGGTCAATGCCTTTCGGCAGGCAGCGCATGGCGGCCACCCGGTCGGAAATTTTCTGGCCCAGCAACATGCCGCCGCCGCCGGGCTTGGCCCCCTGCCCAATCACGATTTCAATGGCATCGGCCTTGCGCAAATCATCCGGGTTCATCCCGTAGCGCGACGGCAGGTATTGGTAAACCAATGTCTTGGATTGGCCGCGCTCTTCCGGCGTCATGCCGCCATCACCCGTTGTGGTGGAGGTTCCGGCAATGGTTGCCCCGCGTCCCAAAGCTTCCTTGGCTTGAGCAGAAAGTGAGCCAAAGCTCATGCCCGCAATGGTGATCGGAATTTTCAGTTCAATCGGATTCTTGGCAAAGCGCGTGCCGAGCACGACATTGGTGCCGCATTTTTCCCGGTAACCCTCCAGAGGATAGCGTGAGATGGACGCCCCTAAAAACAGCAGGTCATCAAAATGCGGCAGCCTGCGCTTGGCACCGGCCCCGCGGATATCATAAATACCGGTGCTCGCCGCCCGGCGGATTTCGGAAAGCGTGTAATCGTCAAAGGTTGCCGATTTGCGCGGCAGCGTACGGGGCGTTTTATCCATGTTGTCCTCAGTATGCGTCCGCGTGATCAACGCTGAAATTGTAAAGCTTGCGCGCCGAGCCATAGCGCTTGAAGTCCGTTGGCTTCTCCTTGCGCTTGGCGGCTTTCAGTAACCGCTCAAGATCAGCGAGGTGTTCCGCCCCCATTTCTTTTTCAATGCAATCGGCCCCAAGGCTTGCCACCTTGCCCTTCACATAGAGCCGCGCCTCATAAATGGAATCACCCAGCGCATCGCCCGCATCGCCGCAGACAATCAGATTGCCGCGCTGCGCCATGAAGGCCGACATGTGGCCAACCGAACCGCCCACCACGATATCAATGCCCTTCATCGAGATGCCGCAGCGTGACGAGGCATCACCCTCAATGACGAGAAGACCGCCATTGCCTGTGGCTCCGGCCGATTCCGATGAATTGCCCTTAACCCAGACCACGCCCGACATCATGTTTTCGGCAGTTCCAACGCCCGCATGGCCATGGATTGTCAACTCTGCATCCTTGTTCATGCCACCGCAATAAAAACCCACATGGCCGCGGATATCGATCTGCAGCGGCGCATCAAGGCCAACTGCAATGGAATGCTGGCCCTTGGGGTTCTGGATGACCCAATGTTTTTCGTTAGTGTTCTTGGGCAGGCTGTGAAGCTGCGAATTGATCCCCCGCACCCCAACCTTTTGAAGATCAAGCTCGTTCATGCGTGGCCGCCCCACGTGTAGATCGTGGTCGGTTCCGGTTCCCAGATTTTCGCCGTGTCGGCGCCGGGCAAATGCGCAATGGCGCGGTATTCCGTCGCCATCGCCACCCAGTCATCGGTCTCCGCCATCACCGCATGCTTGCAGGCGATGGGATCACGCACCACGGCAAAGCCGTCCGCCGTGCCGACAAGGAATGTGTAGAAGCCGTCGAGATCGCGAAGCCCGTCTTCCAGCGCTTCCTTCAGTGTCGCGCCGCCGCGCAGTTTCCATGTCATGTAAGCAGCTGCCACCTCAGTGTCGTTCTCCGTCTGGAAATCTATACCCTCCTTACGGAGATTCTCCCGCAGACGGTTATGGTTGGACAGCGACCCATTATGCACCAGGCAAAGATCAGCCCCCGTTGCGAAGGGATGCGAACCAGCCGTGGTCACCGCGCTCTCGGTCGCCATGCGCGTGTGCCCGATGATATGCGTACCCTGCGCCTCGTCGAGGTCAAACCGGTCATAGACTTCCGCCGGCAGGCCCGTTTCCTTGAAAATCTCAATGGTGTGGCCCGTGCCCACTACGCGCACCCCGGGATGATGGGCTTTCAGCCAGGAAATCACAGCCGCTTCCTTGCCCGTCGTCACCAGAATGCAGTGGCTGTCGATCTTGGTGATCGTGCAAACGCACTTCAGGGCCTTTTCCAGCCCCACATCGATTTTCTTCCAGTCGTAGCTGGCGTCGTCATGGGCCAGGGAAAATTTCGTCTGGGCCTTTTTCACCGGATTGCGATAAACCGCGACACCGGTTGAATCCGGCCCGCGATTGGTCATTTCGATAAGCATGGGCTTGAACATTTTCCCCAGTTTGGGCTTCAACTTGGGATTCTTGAGATAAAGACCGACAATGCCGCACATGACAAAAAACCTCTCCTGAAACAGCGCTGAATGACTGTATCAGGGCATTACAGCATTATCAACTACTAGGAATTATTTTTTCACAAGAGGAATGAGAAGGTTAATCATCCCGCCGGTAGCTGATTACACTTAAATAGCGCGCCGGAAGCTTTTTCAGCTCCTCCGGCCCGTGGGGGACATCGGCATCGAAAAATAGCGTGTCGCCTGGGTGCATGTCATAGGTCTTGTCGCCATGGCGGTACACCACATTGCCCTCAAGCATGTAAAGCATCTCAAGCCCGCCATGCTGGAAGGTGGGGAACACATCCGACTGGGCCGTAAGCGTGATCATGTAGGGCTCGACCATCACCGCCCCGTGCGGGCTGTGGCCCAGCAACTGGTATTGATGCCCGGCCCTTGTGCCCCGCCGCTCAATGGTCAGGCCCTGTCCGGCCTTCACGAAGGAGGCATCGCGGATTTCTTCGAAACCGCGAAACAGCGAGGTGACCGGCACCTGCAAGGCCCTGCCCAGGGCCTGCAGCGAACCGAGCGACGGCGAGGTGGCGCCATTCTCTATCTTCGACAGCATGCCAGCCGACATGTCCGCTGCCTTGGCCAGCTCCGAAATCGTGATGCCAAGTTTTTCGCGGAAACTGCGCACTTCCCGCCCTATGGCTTCTTCGAGCAGCTTGCCCCGCGCCGCAGCGCCGAGATGCGGCTCCTGGTAAGGAAGTTTGGGCGACCCCTTCTTGATCGCCGGTTTTTTTGGTGATGGATTTTTCATCAGCTCCCCTTTCTAAGAGCTAACCCCAAAGCCAAGTAACGGGCAAGTCCCGCCTTGCCTTTGAACAAAGACCCCGCCATAAACCCTGCCCGAACAAGGATAGCGTAATGCCGCAGGCCCCTGCCCTCAAGAAACTGACCCATCTCGAACGTCTGGAAGCGGAATCCATCCATATCATCCGTGAAGTCGCTGCCGAATGCGAAAAGCCGGTGATGCTCTATTCGGTGGGCAAGGATTCAGCCGTCATGCTGCACCTCGCCATGAAGGCCTTTTATCCAGCCAAGCCGCCCTTCCCCCTGATGCATGTGGATACCCGCTGGAAATTCCGCGACATGATTTCGCTCCGCGATCAAACCGCCAAGCGCCTCGGCCTTGATCTCATCGTCTATGTGAATCCTGACGGCATCGAGAAGGACGTGAACCCTTTCGACCACGGCTCGGCGCTCCACACCCAGATCATGAAAACCGATGGCCTGAAACAGGCCCTCGACAAATATGGCTTTGATGCCGCCTTCGGCGGGGCCCGCCGCGATGAGGAAAAATCCCGCGCCAAGGAGCGCATTTTTTCCTTCCGCGATACCAGGCATCGCTGGGATCCCAAGAACCAGCGCCCCGAACTGTGGAACCTCTACAACGCCCGCAAGAACAAGGGCGAATCGATCCGGGTGTTTCCCCTGTCGAACTGGACCGAACTCGACATCTGGCAATATATCCACCTCGAAAACATCCCCATTGTGCCGCTCTATTTCGCCGCCCCCCGCCCCATCGTCTGGCGCGACGGCCAGATGATCATGGTCGATGACGAGCGCATGCGGCTCAACCCCGGCGAGAAACCGGAAACGCGCAACATCCGCTTCCGCACCCTGGGCTGCTATCCCCTGACCGGAGCAATCGAGAGCAACGCCACCTCGCTTCTCGACATCATCGAGGAAATGCTGGTGGCCACCTCCTCCGAGCGCCAGGGCCGCGTCATCGACAAGGACCAGGCCGCCTCCATGGAGAAGAAGAAGCAGGAGGGATATTTCTGATGTCCCGCTTCATCGAATTTGAAGGTGGCGATGTTGAATCCTACCTGAAGACCCAGGAGAACAAGGACCTCCTGCGCTTCATCACCTGCGGCTCAGTCGACGATGGCAAATCAACTCTCATCGGCCGGCTGCTCTACGAAGCCAAGATGCTGTTTGAAGATCAGCTCCTCGCTTTGGAAGCCGACTCCAAGAAAATGGGAACCCAGGGCGGCAATCTCGATTTCGCCCTTCTCGTCGATGGCCTCGCCGCCGAACGCGAGCAGGGCATCACGATTGACGTGGCCTACCGCGCCTTCACCACCAACAGGCGCAAGTTCATCGTGGCCGATACGCCGGGCCATGAACAATACACCCGCAACATGGCCACCGGCGCCTCCACCGCCGATCTCGCCGTCATTCTCATCGATGCGCGCAAAGGCGTGCTCACCCAGACTCGTCGCCATACATTTATCGCGACCCTCTTGGGTATCCGCCATCTCGTCGTCGCCATCAACAAGATGGACCTGATGAACTACGATCAGACGGTCTTTACCGGTATCGAGGCCGACTACCGCGCCTTCGCCAAAAGCATCGGCGCCGACAACATCACCTGCATTCCGCTGTCGGCCCTTGCCGGCGACAATGTCGTCGAGCCCTCCGCCGCCATGCCCTGGTATCATGGCCCAACCCTTATGGCCCATCTCGAAACCGTGCCGGTTGATGATGATCTGGCGACAAAAGCGTTCCGCTTGCCCGTGCAGTGGGTGAACCGCCCGGACCAGAATTTCCGCGGCTTTTCCGGCACCATTGCCAGCGGCGCCGTGCGCCCCGGTGATCAGATCAAGGTTCTGCCTTCCGCCAGGACCGCAACGGTCCAGCGCGTGGTTACGCACAATGGCGATCTCGAGGTGGGTGTCGCGGGACAGTCGTTGACCCTGACGCTCACCACCGAAATCGATATCAGCCGCGGCGACGTCATCTGCAACGCGGCAGACCCCATCGAAGTGTCGGATCAGTTTGAGGTCGAGGTGTTGTGGATGGGTGACGAGCCTATGTTGCCGGGCCGCCCCTATGTTATCAAGACCGGCAACCGCCAGGTTCCCGGCACGCTCGATTCACTTAAATACAAAGTGAACGTCAACACCATGGAGCATGCGGCGGCCAAGACGCTTACGCTCAATGAAATCGGCGTGTGCAATCTTGAGCTCGATAGCTCCATAGCCTTCACCACCTACGCCGAAAACCGCCACCTCGGCAGCTTCATCATCATTGACCGCTTCACCAACTCAACGGTTGGCATGGGCCTCATTCATTTTGCGCTCCGCCGCGCCTCCAACATTCATTGGCAGGCTGTCGACGTGAACAAAGTCGCGCGCGCCGGCCAGGCCAAACAGAAGCCAACCGTGCTGTGGTTCACCGGGCTTTCCGGTTCCGGCAAATCCACCATCGCCAATCTCGTGGAAAAGAAGCTCCACGCTTCGGGTCATATGACTTATCTGCTCGACGGCGACAACGTGCGCCATGGCCTCAACCGTGATCTGGGCTTCACCGATGCCGACCGCGTCGAAAACATCCGCCGCGTGGCCGAAGTCTCGAAGCTCATGGTCGATGCCGGCTTGATCGTGCTTGTCTCCTTCATCTCCCCCTTCCGCGCCGAGCGTCTCATGGCGAGGGAAAGCGTGGAAAAGGGCGAGTTCGTCGAAATCTTCGTAAACACCGAACTCGCCGAAGCCGAAAAGCGCGACGTGAAAGGCCTTTATGCCAAGGCAAGGCGCGGCGAGATCAAAAACTTCACCGGCATTTCCTCCGCCTACGAAACCCCGGAAAATCCTGAGCTTTCGCTGGATACGACAAAGCTTTCGGCCGAGCAGGCTGCTGTTGCAATTGTTGACTATCTGGCAAAACAGCAAAGATTGACCAAAGCCTAAACTTGACCGCCAGACGTGTGCTTGATTGATTTTCTCAGTACCTGCAGGCGCCGGGGCGATACTGCGTCGCGCATTGCGCTGGTGTTGCCTGCAAATTTGTTTCTCTGCGATTTTGAATCCTGACGGCCCGCAGGCGCGTCATGCAGGGGAAAAGTGGAAAGAAGCGTGTACATTTTAATCTCTCGTCTCGGTACTAAAGTTTTCATGGAACCACCTATGGCCGTTCGGCTGGATGGCTAAAGAAATCTGGATGAGCCAATCCTGAACTGCCCGTTCATCTGCGGTTTATCTGTCGGTGTCTTTGCTCTTTGAATTGATGTCTCACAGGTTCATACTCAGCCCCATGAGGATGCTTGCCATCATCGCCCTGCTTGCCACGGCGCATCCGGCCCTCGCCATGAATTGGGAAGGTCATGATGAAGACTGGAAGAGCGAATTTCCGCCAGCCAAGGCATTCCTTGATGCTTTGCCCGAGGCAAAGCCGTTGCCTTCTCCCGATTGCCCTATGGGGCCCATCGCGCGCGCCGATAACCCTTACGAGCAGATACCGCTGCCGCGCCACAACTGCCCCGCGCCGCCGTCGGGCAAACCATCCGGAAGCTAGGCGGCCACGGACAATGCATCCTGCTGGCGCGCGTTTTTGAGCGCTGCGGTCCACCAGGACAATTGCTCGAGCATGTCCCTGACGCCCTGCTGGAGATGGGTGATCTCCTTGAGGTCCTTGCCTTCTCGCAAGGCCGCCATGAAATCCGCGCCCTGGACATAAACGCCGGTGCGGATGGTGGCCAATTGCAGCTCGGCCGCGACCAGCCGCAACTGCTCAACGGCCCGCGAGCCGCCAACCGCGCCATAGCCCACCAGGGCTGCAGCCTTCTTGTTCCATTCCGGATAGGCATAATCGAGGGCATTCTTCAAAACCGCCGGAATGCCGTGGTTGTATTCCGCCGTCACGAAAACAAAGCCGTCGAACTCGGCAACCTTCTTCTGCCAGCGCAGGGCCACTTCATTTGTCGTGGGCACCCAGGCGTTGGAGGCCACTTCATCAAAGAACGGCATCGGATAGTCGCGCAGGTCCAGTATCTCGACGGCCATGTCGCTGCGCTCAGCGGCGATGTTCTTGACCCATTCCGCCGGCTTGTGGCCGAAACGGGTGGCGCGCGTGGTGCTGATGACGATGCCGATCTTGAGCTTGCTCATGGGAGTCCTCTCTATGCTGGGTGGTTACGAATTGTTACCAAGCATAATTGGATAACTGTAAATGCAACACAAGAAGGCACAATTCCGGTACCCGGTTATCTCCATGTGACCAAAGCCTTTTCCTCTTGAATGGCCGCGCGGGTCAGCTAATTCTCAGGCCCCGAAGGAAGGATTGTTTCCCATGAGTTTAGAGTCTGTCCGGGCGTTTCTGGCCGAGAAAGCCCCCGACATTGCCATTATCGAACTGGAGGCCAGCAGCGCCACCGTTGCCCTCGCCGCCGAAGGCCATGGCGTCACCCACGGCCAGATCGCCAAGACCCTTTCGCTCCGGGTGGGCGAAAGAAATTTCGTGGTAGTCACCCGCGGCGATGCGCGGCTCGACAACAAAAAGGCCAAGGCAGCCTTCGGCGGCAAGGCGCGCATGCTCAACCCCGAAGAGGTTCTGGCGGTGACAGGCCACCCGGTCGGTGGCGTCAGCCCCTTCGGCCTGGCAACGGCGCTGCCCGTCTACTGCGATGTCTCGCTGAAAGCATTTGATGAGGTCGTGCCAGCGGCAGGCTCAACCAACAGCGCGCTCCGCATCAATCCCGTCCGCATGGCAGATCTGCTTGGCGCCGAATGGGTCGACGTCTGCCAGACTGAAAGTTGAGCACGGGCCTCAGTGCCGCTTGAAATACTGACCTCGCGCTCGTGCTTCTCGGCTGCCGCGCGCGTGGCGAAGGTGCCGAGATTGCGGCGCCTGCCGGTTTTCTTATCCTTCTTGCGGGAGTAGAGGCGGTATTCGCCTGACTTTAATTTGCGGATCATGACAGCCCCTACCTGGCTACGATGTGGCGCGGATTTCCGTATGGGGCAACTCTCTGCCTCGACAAAAGTTCCAAGGCATTAACGTGCCCAAGCGGCGGGGAACCATTAATGGAATATCCCGTTTTATCAACGTCGCCACTCCCGTTGCCCTTCAATCCGGGAATTGGCGCACTGTCCTGGTTCGCACCAAGGGCAAAGATTACGGCTGTTTCGCAGCCGGCAATCGGCCCCGCTGCTGAAAAGCGGCGGGGCTTTTTATTCCGCCGCCTTCGGCAGCCGCTTTGGAAGATGGATTTCAGGCTTCGTCTCTTCAATCGTGGGACTGGCATGCGTGCGCCCCATGAAGCTATAGGCGCAGGGCACCACGAAAAGCGTGAGCAGCGTACCAAGCGTCATGCCGCCGACGATGACCCAGCCAATCTGCATGCGGCTTTCAGCGCCGGCGCCCGTCGCAATCACAAGTGGAATGGCGCCCAGCACCATGGCCGACGTGGTCATGAGAATGGGCCGCAGCCGCAACGTAGCCCCTTCGACAATGGCCTCCACCCGCGAGCGGCCCTCCTCCTGCATCCGGTTGGCGAAATCGACGATGAGGATGCCGTGCTTGGTGATGAGACCGATGAGCGTCACCAATCCGATCTGCGAATAGACATTCAATGTGCCCCCGGAGAAGTAGAGTGCGGCGAGCGCCCCCGTCATCGAGAGCGGCACGCTGAACATGATCATCACCGGATCGCGGAAGCTTTCGAACTGGGCCGAAAGCACGAGATAAATGAAGGCCAGCGCCAGAACGAAAACCAGCGCCAGGTTGGAACTTGAATCGCGCAGCTCACGCGCCTGCCCCGTAAGGTCTGTCACCACGCCGTCAGGCAAAACCTCTTGCGCCGCCGAATTGAAGGCGGCGATGGCCTCGCCAAGCGTGTAGCCCGGCGAAAGATTGGCCTGGATGGTGATGGCCCGCAACTGGTTGAAGCGCCTGAGGTCGCGCGGCGCTACCGCCTCGCGCGCCGTCACCACGTTGGAAAGCTGCACCATCTCGCCCGAGGCGCTGCGCACGAAAATGCGCGACAGGGTTTCCGTCGAGGTGCGGTCCGCCACCGGAAGCGCCACCGTCACGTCATACTGCTCGCTCCCAATTTCGAAAGTGCTGACATTGCGCCCACCCAAAAGCGTCTCGAGCGTGCGCCCGATCACCGTCACGTCAACGCCCAGATCGGCAGCCCGCGCCCGGTCGATTTCGATCCGCACTTCCGGTTTGTTGAGCCGCAGGTCCGTGTCGAGGTCGGCAAGGCCCGGATTGTCCCTGAGCTTCTCCACCAGATTGTTGGCAATCCCGTTGAGCTCCTCATAGGAGGCGGACGACTGGATGACGAACTGCATGGGCTTGCCGAAACCCCGCACGCCCAATGAAGCCGGATTGGAAGCGGAGGCCTGGATGCCCGCAATGGCGCGGAGCTTCGGCAGCAGCTTCTGCACAATTTCCTGCTGGCTCACTGTGCGCTCGCTCCAGTCCTTGAGGCGGGCGAAGGAATTCATCTGTGTCACATCGCCGGAGCCCACGATGAGCAGCGCCGATTGCAGGTCGGGAACGCCCTTGAGAATCTCCTCCACCTCTCCCGCATAGCGCTGCGTATAGGCAAAGCTCGCTCCTTCCGGCGCATTGCCCGAAACAATGACCGTGCCCCGGTCCTCGGTTGGCGACAGTTCCGACTTGAGCTGGGTTAGCAGCAGGCCACCAAGACCGGCGATGCCCACAGCCACGAGCATGACCGCCCAGCGCAGCCGCAGCACATGACGGAGCGTCTTTTGGTAACCTCGGTCCAGGCTTTTCAGCATTCCCTCGATGGTGCGGGCGAAAACATTTTCGCGCTCCGAGTGTTTCAAAAGCTTGGACGACATCATCGGCGTGAGTGTCAACGCAATGAATCCCGACACCACCACGGCGCCCGCCAGGGTTACGGCAAACTCCATGAAAAGCCGCCCGGTGCGCCCCGGCGTGAAGGCGATGGGGGCATAAACCGCAGCCAGCGTCATGGTCATGGCAACAACCGCAAAGCCCACTTCCCGGGCCCCTCTCAATGCGGCATCGAAAGGTTTCATGCCCTCCTCCACATGCCGGTAAATGTTCTCCAGCATCACGATGGCGTCATCCACGACAAGGCCGATGGCCAGCACGAAAGCAAGCAGCGTCAGCGTGTTGATCGTGAGCCCCGCCGCATACATGATGGCAAAGGCGGTGAGCAGCGAAACGGGGATGGTGACCACCGGAATGATTGCCGCCCGGATCGAATGAAGAAACAGGAAAATGATGATGATGACCAGGCCGGTCGCCTCAAGAATCGTCGTGAACACGTTGTTGATCGAACGGTCGATGAACACCGTCGAATCAAAGCCCACCTGGATCGAAGTCCCTTCCGGCATTGACTCATTGATCGCCGGCAGCACCCGGTTGACGGCGATGGCCACATCAAGCGGGTTGGCAACCGCCTGCTTCACGATGCCGATCGATATTGCCGTCTGGCCGTCATAGCGGCTCTCACGCCTGACATCGGCCGTTCCAAGCTCAACCCGCGCCACATCGCCAAGCGATACCTGCAAGCCACCCGCTGGCTTGAGGATAACTCTTGCAAATTCCTCAGCCGTGCCAAGCGAGGTGCGCGACAGCACGGTGAATTCGCGGTCGGTGCTTTCCACCCGCCCTGCCGGGATTTCGGCATTTTGCGAGCGTATCGCCGCCTCTACGTCCTGCACGGTGACGCCGTAGCCGGCGAGCTTTCCCGGATCGAGCCAAATCCGCATGGCATAGCGCCGCTCACCATTCACCGAAACGTCGGCCACGCCATCAAGATTCTTGAACCGGTCAGTCACAAAGCGGTCCACATAATCCGTAAGCTCAAGAGCCGTCATGCCGGTGGAGCGCAGCACGAGGAAGATGATGGGCTGCGCATCCGCTTCGACCTTGGATATGGTGGGCTCGCCGATTTCGTCGGGAAGCCTGCCGCGCACCCGGCTCACCCGGTCCCGCACGTCGCTCGTTGCCGAATCAATGCTGATGCCGGTCCGGAAGCGGATGGTGATGCGGCTCGATTCCGCCCGCGAGGTGGATTCAATCGTGTCGATGCCCTCAATACCCGCCAGTGAGCCTTCCAGCACCTGCGTCACCTGGGATTCGATGATTTCCGCCGACGCGCCTGTATAGGTGGTGGACACGGAAACCTGCGGCTCGTCGATGTTGGGATATTCGCGGACCGTCAACCGGCTGAAAGCCATGAGGCCAACCAGCACGAGAATGAGGCTCAGCACCGTCGCAAAAACCGGCCGCCGTATGCAGAGTTCAGGAAGCGTCATCGCCGCCTCAATTGCTTGTGGTGGGAACGATGGCGATGGATGCCCCGTCCGCCAGCCGCGTATTTCCGGCGGTGACAACCTGTGCCCCCGCCTTCAAACCTTCCAGAATTTCAACCGCGCCGTCCACACGCTTGCCGGTGCGCACTTTTGTTTCCGCCGCCTTTTCACCCGTGGCGACAAACACTACCGCGCCGTTGCTGCGCGGAACAATGGCCGCCTCCGGCACCATCACCGATGAGCGCGAGGGCCCGCGGACACTGACCCGTATCAGCATGCCGGGCCGCAGCTTGTCGGCCGAATTATCAAGATCCGCCCGCACCCGCAGCGCCCGGCCATTGATGTCAAGCAGCGGATCGATGGCCGAGATTTTTGCCTCGAAGGTTACACCCGGCACCGCGTCTGCGGTCACCATGATGCTCTGGCCAAGTGCAAGCTGCGAATAATTCAGTTCCGGAACGCTGAACGCCGCCTTCAAAAGATCAATCTTCTCCACATGAACAAGCGGCGCGCCCGCCTGAACATAGGCCCCGATGGATACACCACGAAATCCCGCCCGGCCGCTGAAGGGGGCGCGGATCGTCAGTTTGCCAAGCTGCACCTTGGCGAGAGCCAGGGCACTTTCGGCAAGCGTCAGTTCGGTATTGGACTGGTCGACAACGCTCTGCGCAATGTTCCTGGTTTTGAGCAAAACGGTATTGCGCTCGACAACGGTTTTCGCCAAGGCAAGCTTGGCCTCCGCATCGGTCACCACGGCCTGCGCCAGCGTATCATCAAGCCGGAACAATACGTCGCCCGCATTGACTTGCGTGCCGTCGGCAAAGATGATTTCCACAATCCGCCCGTTCGTCTCCGCCGAAATATCAACTGACTCTTCCGAAACCAGCGATCCAATCGCCGCAATATCGTCGCTGAGCTGGCCTTCCTTTGCCGTTGCCACTTCCACCGATGAAGGCGGGCGCTTGGCCCCGCCGCTCGCGGGAGCAGCAGGCTGGACTTGCGCCGCCGGTGAGCCGGGCCACCAGGATTTAAGCCGCCCCTCGGCCTGCAGCCAATACGCAGCCCCCCCGAGAACGAGGAGTAAGACCACTGCCGCCGCCGATTTTTTCAATTGACTATCACTCCGCGAGTACAATGCCGTCTTCAGCATAACCTACTCAAGACGGAAAAGGCCCGGATTTCCGTTTAATATTCACGAATTTGTGTATCCCAATTCCCCCGCTAGCGCCAAATAAAATCCAGCCCATCAAAATTTCTGCATCTTGCCTTTCCAATCCCAAGCCCCTATTTGGACACAATGTCATCAGCCATCTCCGTGTCCTCCCTTTCAAAGACCTACAAGTCAGGCTTTCAGGCCCTGAAAGACATTAATCTTGAAATCAGGCAGGGCGAGATTTTCGCTCTTCTCGGCCCCAATGGCGCGGGCAAAACCACCCTCATCAGTATCATCTGCGGCATCGTTAACGCCAGCGCTGGAAAAGTTTCGGCCAACGGCCACGATATTGTCACGGAATTCCGCGCTGCCCGCTCCCTCATCGGCCTGGTGCCCCAGGAACTCACCACCGATGCCTTTGAAACCGTCTGGGCAACGGTTAATTTCAGCCGTGGCCTCTTCGGCCTTTCAGCCAATCCCACCCATATCGAGAAAACCCTCAAGGCGCTTTCCCTCTGGGACAAGAAGGACAGCAAGATCATGCAGCTCTCCGGCGGCATGAAGCGCCGGGTGCTGATCGCCAAGGCCCTGTCCCACGAACCCAAAATCCTGTTCCTCGATGAACCCACCGCAGGCGTGGATGTGGAGCTTCGCCGCGACATGTGGCAGCTCGTGCGCGATCTCAGAAAAACCGGCGTCACCATCATTCTCACCACCCATTACATTGATGAGGCCGAAGAAATGGCCGACCGCATCGGCGTCATCAACAAGGGCGAAATCATCCTGGTCGAGGACAAGAAGGCCCTGATGGCCAAGCTCGGCAAAAAGCAGATCACCTTGCATCTCGACCGCGCCATCAAGAGCATTCCGAAAGGGCTCGCCAAATATGGACTTGAGCTCAACGGCGAAGGCACCGAAATCACTCATACCTATGATTCACAGGGCAGCAAAACCGGCATCGCCGCCCTGCTTGAGGATCTGCACACCGCAAAAATAAAATTCAAGGACATGGAGACCAAGCAAAGTTCGCTGGAGGAAATCTTCGTGAGTCTGGTGAGGAAGCCGTCATGAATTTCAACGCCGTAAAGGCAATCTACGTCTTCGAAATGGCGCGTTTCTTTCGCACCCTGACCCAGAGCCTTGTCTCGCCGGTAATTTCAACCTCGCTCTATTTCGTGGTTTTTGGTGCCGCCATTGGCACGCGCATCCAGGAAATCGACGGCATCAACTATGGCTCATTCATTGTGCCGGGCCTGATCATGCTGTCGCTGCTCACCCAGAGCATCGCCAACGCTTCGTTCGGCATTTATTTCCCGCGCTTTGTTGGCACGATTTTTGAGTTGCTCTCGGCTCCCGTGTCCTACCTTGAAATCGTCATCGCCTATGTCGGCGCTGCCGCCACCAAGTCCATCGTCCTGGGTCTCGTCATTCTGGCAACTGCCGCCTTCTTCGTGCCATTGCAAATCCTGCACCCCTTCTGGATGCTGGCGTTTCTCGTTTTAACTGCGGTGACCTTCAGCCTCTTCGGCTTCATCATCGGAATTTGGGCCGATGGCTTTGAGAAACTTCAGCTCATTCCCCTGCTGATCATCACGCCCCTTACCTTTCTGGGGGGCAGCTTTTATTCCATCAACATGCTGCCGCCGATCTGGCAGACGATCAGCCTGTTCAACCCCGTGGTCTATCTCGTCAGCGGCTTCAGATGGAGCTTCTTCGGCCATTCCGATGTCAGCATCGGCTACAGCCTGCTGGCCATCGCCGCCTTTCTCGCCGCCTGCCTCGCCATTGTGGCGTGGATATTCAGAACCGGTTACCGCCTGAAGAACTAGGGTCTGATCAATCTAACCCGCAACGGCTTAAATAATTTTCCTCGCCCCATGGGGGAGAGGAAGGGGCCCAACACGTACGTGTTGGGAAGGTGAGGGGGATCAGGCCTCGCAATTGAATGACCTGATCCCCCTCATCCTCCCAAGCTTCGCTTGGGCCCCGCCTTCTCCCCGATGGGGAGAAGGAAAATAGGGAAACGTTGATTCTGGCTAAATTGATCAGGCTCTAAAAACACTTGGCCAGGTCGGCCCAGAGATCATCGCCGTCTTCGATGCCAACCGACAGGCGGAATATCCCGTCGCCCATGTAGTCGCGGAATCGCGAGGCCGCTTCCGGGCCATGGCGGAAGGTGGACTGTTCGATATCATCGGTCCCGATCCAGTAGATGAGACTGCGGAGATGGCCCAGCGACACGGCATAGTGAATGATCTCGAGCTGCTTCACCATGCGCCGGGCAACCGCCATGCCGGCCTCATGGGATTGAAAGGTCATCATGCCGGAGAAATTTTTCATTTGGGTCCGGGCCAGCCCGTGTTGCGGATGGGAGGCAAGGCCCGGATAGAACACCCGCTTGATGGCGGGGTGGCCTTCAAGACGCGTTGCAAGCATCATCGCTGCTTCCTGATGCGCCTTCATGCGAAGCGGCAGCGTGGCAGCCCCGCGCATGATGAGCCAGGCATTGAAAGGCGAGAGCACGCCGCCGAAATGCACCGTTGCTTCCAGGTTGAGGGCATCGAGATCGGCTTTGCGGCCCAGGACCGCGCCGCCCATAGCATCGCCATGGCCGCCGATATATTTGGTGAGCGAATGAATCACGAAATCCGCCCCAAGGCTCAAGGGCTTTGTGGCGATTGGCGTTGCATAAGTTGAATCGACCACCACGTCGCGCACGCCCTTTTCATGAGCAAGGGCCGCCAATGTCTTGATGTCGGAGATTTGCATGGTGGGGTTGCTCGGCGTTTCCAGCCATAGCATGCGGGTGTTGGGCCTGATTTCCGCCGCAACAGCCTTTGCTTCCGTCGTATCTACGAAAGATGTTTCAATGCCAAAGCGGGGCAGGGTATCGCGGGTCAGTTCGGCAACCCCCACATAATTGGAATCGGGCATCACCAGATGATCGCCTTTGCTCAAACGCCCGGCAATCAGGGCATGGCTTGCGGCAACGCCGGAGGCGTAGGCAAGTGCCGCTTCCGCCCCCTCAAGGGCCGCCAGTTTCTGCTCAAGCTGGCTCACCGTGGGACTGGAGACCCGGCCATAGACGAAGCCCCCGTAATCCTTATCGTCGCGGGCTGAAAAACCGGTGACATCAGTTGGTGCAAACGTGGCGGACATCACCAGATTGGGAGACGAGGCCCGCGTTGTCGGATCGACAAACTCGCCGCCGTGAACCGCAACCGTCGATTCATGCAAAGGGCCGCTGTTTTTGCCTGTATTAACTGTCATGATCTCTTCCTGCATTTCATCAATTTATGCTTTATGTTGGCCGCCATTGGGCGAATCTGCAACTGGCTAGAGGCGGCATCTACTATGCAGGATTGGGAGGAACAGCGAGAGTTGTTTCCGACGCGGCTGCGGTCGGCGCGGCGGCCGCCGGCCCGCCCGCGCCTGCGTCCCAATATCTTTGCAAGAGTGGCTAGGTATTGTGTTGCCAGGCCCATGCCGGTTCTCCTGATAGCGGCATTCCTCATTACCGCAGCGGCCACCCTTGCAATTCTCGGCACGCGCTTTGATTTCAACCGTCCCGTGGAAATCCCGGTTGATCGGGCCACGCAATCGGCACAGGCGCGATATCAGTCCGAATTTCCCGCCGTTGCCTCGCTCATGGTGGTGCGGGTATCGGCCGGGAACTCCGCCCTGTCCCAAAATGTTGCGCAATTTATCGCCCGGAAACTGCAAGCGGATAAAACCAATATCGGCCAGGTGTTCATTCCCGGACTTGGCGTTTTTTATGACCGCTTTGGTTTTCTCTATCTCCCACCGGACGACATCAACTCCCGGGTGGAGCGCGTCAAGCGCTTGAAACCGCTGTTTCAGGCCATTGCCGCCTCGCCAAATCTTGCCGGGCTTTCAACCCTGGTAAACCAGGTCGCGGAGGCCGTTCAAAAAGGCCGCTCACCGCAAGGCCTTGAAAGCCTGTTCGTGCAAATGTCGGACACCATCAAGAAACAGGTGTCGAACAAGCCAATACCTCTCGACTGGCCGCGCGTTGCAGGGCTGCGGGTTGAAGCAAAAAGCAAGGAATGGGTAGTTGTCGTTCAACCCAAGGGGGACAGGCTGCAGGAAGCCAGGGTTGCCATAGAGGCTCTTGCAGCGTCCGTGCTGAAATCCCGGCCTGAGTTGAAAATAACCAGCGACTTTCCCCCAGAGGCAAAGGAGAACACCACCGGCAGCACCGGACGCCAGATTGTTGTTTGCCTGCTCTTGTCCCTTCTGCTTTTTCTTCCCCTTGTCATTGCATCGCTGCGCAATGTGTTTTCCATCGTGCTTTTCCTCGTGCCGCCTGTTGTTGCGATCGCTGCGGCATTCGCGCTGGCTTCCTTTGCGGCACCCGTGCTGGATCAAACCATCGCA
The DNA here is from genome assembly GCA_035525875.1 of Aestuariivirga sp. Lineage (GTDB taxonomy): Bacteria > Pseudomonadota > Alphaproteobacteria > Rhizobiales > Aestuariivirgaceae > Aestuariivirga. The sequence goes on along the minus strand of DATLDM010000036.1, from coordinate 20,878 downwards.
ACCCTGCCGTTCGCGGTGCTTCTGCCAGTCATGGGGCTCTCCATCGCCATGACCGCTGCCTTGCGAAAACCCGGAAAAACAGGTTCGGGCACGTCGCTTATCATGCTGGGAGCCCACGAGATGGGACCGCTTCTGTTGGCGTTGGCCGGAATGGTTTGCGCGACATGGTTCCTGTGGGCCGTCATGGGCTTTTCCAGCATTGCCCGGCTTGCGGCCATTGTCATTTTTGCTGCTTTCACCGGATTGGCCGCAACGCTGGCGTTGGTTCCAGCTCTCGCCTCGTTCATTCCAAAACCGGAAGGAGAACCGCCGGCGGATTTTTACGATCAGGCGACAGCCCAAAATCTACTGGCCATTTGGCACAAGCTGCGGCCACCCCTCACTTTCCTGCTGATGGCGGTCTCCCTCTTCTGCATCGTGTTTTTCTCGTCCCTGAATTTTGGTACGTCGCGTCTTCCCGGTTCAGCTGTTGATGCCCCCAACGCGTCGCGGGGGCTGCAATTCACTGTTGAAGGGGAGGCCGCCGCGGCAAAGCTGGTGGGGGACCTCCGGCAAATTCCGGAGGTGGGAACGGTTCGCTGGATGGGAACCTTCCTGCCACAGCAGGTTGAGGTGAAACGCAAAATACTGAAGGGCCTTGCAGGTACGATACCGGGCGTGAGCGATGGCGGTGCCGTCGGCCCTTACGACCTGATCGAGAATCTTCGCGGCATTGAAATGGGTTTGCGCGTCATTTCCGATGGCGCAGGGACTGATGACGGCCTGCGCGCCAGCGCCCACGAACTTCGCCGCTCGCTCGCCGTGCTGACCAGCACCAGCAAAGGGCCTGAATCGACTGCCGCCGAACTTGAACGGCTTTTGTTTTCAGGCTTTAGTGAACTGGCGAAAACCGCCGACGGGCTTTCGCGCCTGACGGCTCCGCAGCTCCCTGATCTTGATCAAAATTTGCGCGCGCTTTACGTGGCGAATGGAGATAGGTGGCGGGTTGAGGCCTTGCCCAAACGCCTGATATCGGCAGCGGCCTTTATCGATGCAACGAAAGTGGTGGACGCCATACCCCTTGGCCCACTGATGACCGAACAGGCCGAATTGCGATCCCTCGCATCGGCCTCCAAGTCAGCTCTTGTCTTTGGATTTATATTTACGCTGCTCATTACCCTCGCATATCTGCGCAATATTCTGGATTGGCTGATTGTCGTGGCGTCTTCGTTCCTGCTCTTGCCGCTCTACGCCGCGTTTATCGTGACAACGGCAACAGCCATCAGCCCGGCAACGCTTCCCGCCATTGTCCTGACCTCGCTGTTTGGCGTCATCACCGCTTTGCTTTTGGTGACCCGGAAACGGCAGCCGCAAATTGCCGAGCTCGCCATTCTGCTGCCCGTGGCGGCGATTGTGGCAATTATCCTGCCCATCCGGTTGCTGCACCTCCAGGAGTTTGAGGCCTTCACCAGCACACTCCTCATGCTTTTGGCGGTGGCGACCGTTTTTAACCTGACGGTCGTGCCGCAGATTTGTGCCTGGACCGATGACTGGCGCCCGTCAGGCCCGGGAATTGACGAGGCGGGCCTCGCTCCCAATCCCCGAGAAGATCTCGGCGATGATATGTTTTGAGGTCATGGCCGCATCTTCATATAGCTCGCTTGGTCTTGTCCAGACGGGTGTCGAAACAGGCAGGCAAACTCGCAATTTCGCTGCCGAAATATACATTTAGCCACTCGAAACCTAGTCGGCAATGCCCCTCCAAGTCAGCCGTTTGCAAAGGGTTACGACGAAAGTCAATGGCGACAACCGTAAAAACTGGTGCTAGGATTTGAAGCATGAGCCAATAGTTTTGGCAATCGAGAACGCAAAAATAGAATCGTAAACCAGGGAGTAAGCAATAATGAACATGAACTTCAAATCATGGCTAGTCGGCACCACCATGCTGGTTATGGGCACCACCGGTGCCTTCGCCGAAGTGGTTTTCAACCGCGGCAACTCGGCCGATCCGGAATCGCTGGACCCGCACAAGACCTCGACTGTCTACGAAGCCCATATCCTGCGCGACCTGTTCTTGGGCCTCACCACGGACGACGCCAAAGCCGAAGTCATTCCGGGTGCCGCCGAAAGCTGGACCGTGAGCGATGACAAGAAGGTTTACACGTTTAAGCTGCGCGCCGGAGCGACCTGGTCCGATGGCTCGCCTGTCACCGCGCAGGATTTTGTCTTCTCGTGGCAGCGCGTTGTGGATCCGGCAACTGCCGCGGAATACGCCTACATGCTGGCCCCGGTGGTGAATGCCGAGGATGTGACGGCCGGCAAAAAGAAGCCCGCTGAATTGGGCGTAAAGGCTGTTGATGATTCAACATTTGAGGTTACCCTCAATGCGCCCACACCTTACTTCCTCGAAATGCTCACCCACCAGGCCACCTATCCGGTGAACAAGGCGAATGTCGAAAAATTCGGGGCCGATTTCATAAAGCCCGGCAACCTGGTTTCAAACGGTCCTTATACGCTTGCCGAATTTGTGCCCAATGACCACATCAAGGTTGTTAAGAATGACAAGTTCTATGATGCCGCCAATGTTAAGATCGATGTGGTGAATTTCATTCCAACCGAAGACCGTTCTACTGCCATGAAGCGTTTTGAGGCGGGAGAACTCGATTCCAACGACGATATTCCAACCGAGCAGCTTGCTGACCTCAAGGCCAAGTTTGGTGATCAGGTTCGCCTCGGCCCCTATCTCGGCACCTATTACTATGTTTTCAAAACCGACAAGGCACCGTGGGACAACGTGAAACTCCGCCATGCCATTTCCGAGGCCATTGACCGTGATTATCTCGCTGAAAAGGTTTGGCAGAACACCATGATCCCGGCCTATTCCTTCGTGCCGCCGGGCATCAGCGGTTATGAAACGAGAACCACAGAATATGCGGAAATGTCCCAGATTGACCGTGAAGACGCGGCCAAGAAGGTCCTGGCTGAATTAGGCTATGGTCCGGACAAGCCGCTCAAAATGGAAATCCGCTACAATACGTCGGAGAATCACAAAAACTCCGCCGTTGCCATTCAGGAGCAGTTGAAGCCGTTAGGCGTCGAGGTCACGCTTCTCAATACAGATACCAAAACCCACTATGGCCATCTTGAGCAGCACGGTGACATGGATATTGCACGTGCCGGCTGGATCGCCGATTACAAGGACCCGGAAAACTTCCTGGCCCTGTGCAAGACCGGCACCGGCAACAACTATGCCGTCTACTCAAACAAGGAGTTTGACGGCTTGATGGCGGAGGCTGCCGCTTCGGCCGATCCGGCCGCGCGCATGAAGAAGCTTTCCGACGCGGAAGCTGTCGGCGTGGCACGCGATCTTTGCGTGGTCCCGTTGCTGTATTACGGCTTCCACACCGTTGTATCGAACAAGCTTAAGGGTTGGGAAGACAACGTGATGGATCACCACCCCAGCCGCTTTATCAGCAAGGAATAAACCTTATCGGAGACGTGCCGCTCTGCCTGTAAGGGCAGGGCGGCTGTTTCCTCCCGTCAGGGGTTTTCCATGCTGCGCTACGTCTTTCGGCGATTTCTAACGGCTATCCCGACACTGTTGGTGATTGTGACGATTGCGTTTTTCCTGATGCGTGTGGCCCCCGGCGGTCCATTCAACCAGGAGAAGGGCCTTAATCCCGTGATCAAGGCCAATCTTGAGCGGGTTTTCCATCTCGATGAGCCGCTGTGGCGCCAATACATTCACTATCTTCAAAACCTGCTGCGCGGTGATTTCGGCCCAAGTTATAATTTGCCGGATTTTACCGTCGCAGATCTGTTCAGGGCCGGCCTGCCTGTTTCCCTCCAGCTCGGCGCCATGGCTCTGATCCTTGCGCTTGTCATCGGGAGTGGCCTTGGAATTTGGGCGGCCCTGCGCCAGAATCAACTAACTGACTATGCCGTGGTAGGCGTGGCGACAGCGGGCAGCACCATTCCTACTTTCGTAATCGCACCCCTGTTTCAGCTTTTCTTCGCCCTGACTCTCCACTGGTTTCCAGTGGGCGGTTGGGGCGGCGGTGCCTTCATCAACAAGGTGGGCCCCGTGCTCACCCTTATGCTGCCGCAGCTTGCAATCGTCGCCCGCCTGATGCGGGGCTCGATGATCGAGTCTCTCCATGCCCACCACATTCGCACCGCCCGCGCCCTGGGCCTTTCCGACTATTCGGTTGTCATAAGGCACGCATTGCGCGGCGCTCTTCTCCCCATCATATCCTATGCAGGCCCTGCCGCTGCCGCACTTCTGACGGGCTCGGTCATTGTTGAAACCATTTTTTCCATTCCGGGCGTCGGACGCTATTTTGTCGAGGCGGCGCTCAACCGCGACTACACGCTGGTGATGGGAACCGTGGTGCTCATCGCCGTTTTCATAGTTCTGTTCAATCTCATCGTGGATATTCTTTACGCCGTGGTTGATCCGCGGGTGCGTTATGACTGACGTGCCCGTGACCCATGTTCCCGCCGAAAAAGGCCGATCGCTGTGGGCTGACGCGTGGGCCCGGTTAAAGGCAAATCGTGCCGCCCTGTGGAGCGCCTATTATCTCGTCTTCATGGCCTTGCTCTGCGTCTTTGGCCCCTGGTTCACCTCCCATCAATTCACCACCATCTACCAGGATTATAACCGGGTCCCGCCGAGCTTTTCCGCCTATCCGAAGCCTGAAATGATTGACCTGGCCGTCAAGGACGCCGTGCAGCGCTCGCGGGTGCAGCTTGCCGGATGGGAAGAGAGAGACGGAAAAATTCTCATTACGATTACCTCCGCCAAGCCCATCGATGAACGCATGACCCGCTATATCGACCGCTCTAGCGTGTTCGAAGGAACGCAAGTCGTGGAAAAATCAGCGGACAGCCTGAAGCTTGTCATGAGCACCTCGGTTGAGAAGCAATATTTCTACTTCGGAACCGACAATTCCGGCCGTGACATGCTCACCCGCACCCTGATGGCGGGGCGCGTTTCACTGGCCATCGGCCTTCTCGCCGGCCTGGTGGCCGTGGTGATTGGGGTTCTCTATGGCGCCTCGGCCGGCTTCATCGGCGGCAAGACTGATGAAGTGATGATGCGCGTTGTCGATATTCTCTACGCGCTGCCCTTCATTTTCTTCGTCATCATGCTGGTGGTTTTCTTCGGCCGCAATTTCGTGCTGATGTTTTTGGCGGTGGGCGCTGTGCTCTGGCTTGATATGGCCCGCATCGTGCGGGGCCAGGCGCTCTCCATCAAGCGCCAGGAATATGTGCAGGCCGCCGAAGCCCTCGGCGTAAACCGTTGGGGCATACTCATTCGCCACATCGTGCCGAACCTCCTGGGCCCGGTGGTCATCTATATGACGCTGCTGGTACCCCAGGTCATAATTCTCGAAAGCTTCCTGTCCTATCTCGGCCTCGGCGTGCAGGAACCCATGTCGAGCTGGGGCGTGATGATTTCGCAAGGCGCCAAGAACATGCCGTCCGCCAACTGGCTCATTGCCATTCCTTCCTTCTTCCTCACCACCACGCTTTTCGCCCTGAATTTCATCGGCGATGGCCTGCGTGATGCCCTTGATCCGAAGGACCGCTGACGTGAAAGAGAGCATCCTCACCCTCAAGGATATCAGGGTAAATTTCAGGACGCTCGATGGCATCGTCGAAGCGGTCAAAGGCGTGAACCTTGATGTGAAATCAGGCGAAACCGTCGCCATTGTGGGCGAATCCGGCTCCGGCAAAAGCCAGTTGATGATGGGCACCATGGGGCTTCTGGCCTCAAACGGCATGATCTCCGGCGAGGCAAGTTACCGGGGCACAAATCTCATCGGCTTGTCCAAGCAGGAGCTCAACACCATCCGCGGCCGGAAGATTGCGATGATCTTCCAGGAGCCCATGACCTCGCTCGATCCGCTCTATACCGTCGGCAATCAGCTCATCGAACCCATCATGCATCACCAGAAAATCGGTCGGGATGCAGCAAATGCCCACGCCATCGAAATGTTGAACCTGGTCAAGATTACCGAACCCAAACGGCGCATGGAATCCTACCCCCATGAAATGTCCGGCGGCCAGCGCCAAAGGGTGATGATCGCCATGGCCCTTGCCAATGGTCCGGACCTTCTCATCGCCGACGAGCCGACAACTGCGCTTGATGTCACCATCCAGCTCGAAATTCTTGAACTCATGGTCGGGCTGCAGCTGCGCCTCGGCATGAGCATGATCTTCATCACCCACAACCTCAACATCCTGCGCCTCATCGCCGACCGCATCATGGTGATGCGTTATGGCGAAGTGGTGGAGGAAGGCGAGTTGAAGAAGGTTCTGAAGCATCCCAGTCATCCCTACACCAAGGCGCTGATTGACGCGGAACCCTCGGGCCGCAAGGCCCCGCCCGCGCCCAAGGCTCCCAAGATTCTGGACGGCACCAATGTCTCAGTGACCTTTCAAATCGGCGGCGGATTTCTCGCCGGCCCGCCCTTGCTGCTCAAGGCCGTTGACCGCGTTTCCGTTGTCCTGAAGCAGGGGCAAACCATCGGCATTGTGGGCGAATCCGGCTCCGGGAAATCAACCCTGGCCCGCGCCCTGTTGCGTCTCCTGCCCAGTGAAGGGGCCATCACCTTCGAAGGCCGCGATATCGCGAAGCTGGGCAAAGAAGAAATGCGGCCACTCAGGAAGCAAATCCAGATTGTGCTGCAGGATCCCTTCGGTTCCTTGTCGCCACGCATGACGGCAGGCCAGATCGTAACCGAAGGCCTGTTGGTGCACGAGCCGTCAATCACCGCAAGGGAGCGTGATGCCAGGGCGGTGCAGGCCTTGCAGGAAGTGCAACTCGATCCAAAGCTGCGCAACCGCTACCCCCATGAATTTTCCGGCGGCCAGCGCCAGAGGATTGCCATTGCCCGGGCCATTATTTTGAAGCCGCGCCTCATCGTCCTGGATGAACCGACCTCCGCCCTCGATCGCCAGGTGCAAGGCCAGATCATCGAGCTCCTGCGCGATCTGCAAATCAAGAACAACCTGTCCTATCTCTTCATCAGCCATGATCTCGCCGTGGTGCGCGCCATGGCCGACCACATCATGGTCATGAAGGATGGCCGCCTGGTGGAGCAGGGCACCCCCGACGAGATTCTGGAAAACCCGCGCGAAGACTACACCAAGCGCCTGATGGCCGCCGCCTTTGCGTAGAAGTTGTCACTCGATCACGATTACATTGGACTGGCAAAGATCGAATGTTGGTCACCGACATCAAGAGATGTGCAAATAAAATGAGACGAAAACTCCCGAAGTCTATACCAAAGGAGCTTATCGAGAGATGGAATGGACTGGTGCCAAAACTCGATGGTTCCTCACCGTTCGGCTTGACGCTTGACGGCCGCCAGGATTTTCGAGGCGTCTTCTATGTAAGCCCGATGGGAGAATACCTCTACCGGTTTGAGGACCTTTCAATTCAGGACACAGATTTTTCGGGAGGTAATTTTCAATATCTTGGGGTTGAACGCTGCACGTTCAGAAACTGTTTGTTTGATTGTGCGATTATGTCGGGTTGGCGCGTTCATTTGAGCAAATTCGAAAATTGTTCATTTAAAAAAGCAGATATGCGGCAATCGTCAATCGGTTTTGGTGGAACTGAGTTCTCCAGCTGCTCGTTTGATGCTGCACGACTTGCACGCATTGGATTCACCTATGTTGTTTTCAATGATATTGACTTTGATGGTCGCGATTGGAGTCACGTACTCTTTGAAACAAGTGGATTTTGGAACTGTCGATTTATTGGCCATTTCAAAGACAGCAGATTTCTTGCAAACTATCTGTACGAGGATCAACGAGTGGAATATGGCAACCCCGATCATACTGGCTTTCACAATGTAGACCTAAGCCAAGCGGAAATTGAGATGTGGGGTTTTCTGAAGGGGTGGGTATTTGACGATGTTCGTCTCCCCAAGAGCGGAACTGCTTTCTTATGTAAGGTGCGTTTGCTGCTGGAATTTGGAACAAAGTTCACAGAAGACAATGAGTTTGGCCGGATTTTATGGAGGTATCTCAAAATATTTGCAACGGATTCAATATCCAATGCAACTATCCTGGTGAGCAAGCACGATTTGACGAGTTTTGGCGATGTTGACACGGGTGCCCAGATTTACGAGCTCATGAAGACTCAATTGGCACGTTGATTCTGGCGGCAGGCCGGCGAGGAACTTGCTCACACTCTCCATGGTCGGGCTTGACCCGACCACCCAGACTTTCAACATCAGTAGTGCCTGAATAACTGGTTGGTCGGGTCAAGCCTGACCATGGAGAGTAAGGGGAGGCGGCCGTCGGGACGAGGCAAAAATATGAATAAATACCCTTGACACTAAATTCCTATCGTGCCATGTATGTTCCTGTTTTATTTTTTGAGGAACCAAATGGACTGGGACTTGGCCATCAAACGCAACAGTGAAACGCTCATTGGGATAGTTGAAGCCCTGTTCGCCATGCTGGGGCTTGTGGGCGATGCCGCAGTGGGGCGGATTCCGCATCGCCTCCACCGCGCTGTGCTGCGGGTTCTCCGCCCTGCCGAATCCGCCGTCCGGCGCCTCATTGTCGTGGCCGCCCGGGGGTTGGTGGTGAAGGTGGTGCCGTCGCGTCCCATGCCCAAGGGACACAGGATCGGAAAGGCCAGTGGGCCTTCCCGTCCCGCCTTCAAGCTCTGCGACAAACGCATATTTTTCCCGGAGCTGGGCAGCCGCCGCGTTAAATACACGAAGAACCCGCCCCACATCCACGTCTTCCCCTACGATTCCATGGTGGCGGCTCCACAGCCCGTTGTCGTCCCGCCGCCGCCGCCCGATGGCCTTGTCACTGCGGCACGCCTTGCCCGCAGGCTCCAGGCCCTCAAGTCCGCACTCGAGGATCTTCCCCGCCAGGCCAGGCGCATGGCCCGCTGGCGGGTGCGGCGGGAGGCGGCAAAAGCCCCCAAGTTCAAATCCCCGCTTCGGCCGGGCCAGCCTCCCGGCCACCGGAGAAAGCCTACCCACGAGATCGACGGAATCCTCACCGAGTGCCACTGGCTCGCCTGGGAAGCGATGAAACCCAACACAAGCTGAAGCAAAAATCATCCGTCTACGGACTAATTAAAAACTCTGTCATCCCGGCGAAAGCCGGGACCCAGACTCATGACCAATGCAAATTCTGAAAGCCTGGACCCCGACTTGCGTCGGGGTGACAGAAATTATGAGAGCTTTCGCCGGAATGAAAGCAGATGGAAGGTGGACAGTGCAGGGAAGAGATTGGCCTCTGCCTAAATATCAAACGCCTCAATATTCTGAAACGCCGCCCGCAGCGCCTTCGACCATTCCCCTGACAGCATCTTGAAATACGGATCATCCTGGCCGATGCGCTTGGTGTGCTCCAGCTTCAGCGTATTGGTTTCATAGGTGAGCATGTCGATGGGAAGCCCCACGCTCAGGTTTGACCGCAGGGTTGAATCAAACGACAGGAGAACCAGCTTTGCCGCATCGCCAAGTTTCATCGATGTCTGGGCCACGCGGTCAAGAATGGGCTTGCCATACTTGTGCTCACCGATCTGGAAGAACGGTGTGTCGGTGGTGGCTTCAATGAAATTGCCCTCGGCATAAAGCTGGAACAGGCGCGGGCGCTCCCGTCCGATCTGCCCGGCGAAAATATAGCTCGACGCAAACGCATCGCTGGTCGGCGAAAGCGCCTCACCTTCGATTTTCTTGACCTCGCGGATGGCGCGGCCCACAATCCGCACCGCCTGGAACATGGTCTTGGCGGCAAAAAGGTTTTCTTCGGCGGATTTTTTCTTGGATTTTGTGCCCTCGTTGAGAAGGCTGACCACGGCTTGCGTCACGGCGAGATTGCCGGCGGTCAACAGCACGAACAGGCTTTCGCCGGGCTTCTGCCAAGTGTGGAGCTTCTTGAAGCGGCCGACATTATCGACCCCCGCATTGGTGCGGGTATCGGCGGCCATCACCAGGCCTTCATCAAGCAGCATTCCAACGCAATAGGTCATCGCTCATCCCATTCGAATCTCGTTGCGCTATTGTTGCGCAATTTCGACATTCACTTCTACTGTCATTTTCTCTACGCTGCCGCCCTTGCGGCTGCCCCGGATGGGAGTAATGCCGTGCGCGTCAATGCCGCCCGCCACCCGCACATAGTGGTCCGTGGGGCACTTGCCATTGGCCGGATCAAATCCAACCCAGCCCAGGTCCGGCAAAAGCGCCTCCGCCCAGGCATGGCTGGCCGTGGCCGATTCCCCGCCTTCAAGCGCCAGATAGCCCGTCACATAGCGCGAAGGAATGCCCAAATGTCGCACCGCGCCACTGAAAATATGGGCATGGTCCTGGCACACGCCTTGCCCCGCCGCAAAGGCTTCCGCCGCCGTGGTGTCCGCATCGGTGACGCCAATCCGGTAAGCGACTGCATTTTGGATTTCCGTCATCAGGCCATGCAGCAGGTCCAGCTTGCCGCGGCCCTTCACATCAATCTTTTCGAGCATCGCCAGAATGGCAGGACTGGGCCGCGTTGCCGCAGTTTGGCGCAAGAATATGGCGTCAGGGGCCGGGCAGGGAAGGCCTTTGACAACTCCTGAGGCGTCCTCCACATCCACCATGCCTTCCGCCACAATGCTCATTGGGCCTTCAATATTCTGGATCGTGACGAGATGAATGCGGTTTCCGAAACCATCGAGATAGGTGAGCGCCCCCTCAATTCCGGGAGCCGTAATTTTCCAGTCGGCAATCGTCTGGCCCACGAAATTCTGCGGCGTCAGATAGAGCCGCTGCACCGAATAGCTGAGCGGCGTTTCGTAGGCGTAGAATGTTTCATGGCGAATATGAATGCGCATCAGGTCACGGAAAATTATAAGTTGTTGCTATGCTTTGCGACAGGGAATTATTGGCCGTCATGAAGTCCTGGAGGAATTCATGCAGGCCGTTCTGGAAGATCTGCTCCATGTTACCATTCTTCAGCCGGCCATGGGTTTCCCTGGCAATCTCGTGGCACGCATAGCGGCTGCCATAGAGTTCGCCCAGGCCATCCAGCGCCAGGTTTATCCAGTTGTAGGTGAAGAGCAGGGAGCGCGGCATTTCCTCCTTGAGGATCAGGAATTCTGAAACCATCCACGGCTTGTAGTGGCTGTCCTTGTAAAACCAGCGATAGGCCCGGTGGGCGGATACCGAGCGCAGCACTTGCGCCCACTGCTGGGTGTCGAGATCGCTGCCCACGTCGCTGGGCCGCGGCAGGAGAATGAAATATTTCACGTCGAGAATGCGTGCCGTGTTATCGGCCCGCTCAATGAAATTGCCGAGCTGGCTGAAATAGTAATTGTCGGTGCGCAGCATGGTGCCGAGCAGCGCCCCGCGAAACCCCATGGCATGCTGCTTGATCCATTCGAGGAATTCCGGAAGCCGGTCGGAGGTGATGTTCTCGGGCTCGATCTGCGCCAGTTCGTTCCAGGTGGAATTGAGGCTTTCCCACACGTCGCGGGTAAGCGCTGTCCGCACCGCCCGGCCATTGTTGCGCGCCGTCTTCAGGCAGGATTTCACGCTCGAAGAATTGCTCTCATCGAACAGCAGGAAATGAATGACCTTCGCTCCATCTATTTCCCCGTGCTTTTCCGTATAGCTGTGTTCACAGGCCGCACTGGTGAGCGTCGAGCGCCATTCGTCCCGGTGGCCTTCAATGGCCCCCGGCATCAGCGAAATGCGGTAGCCCACTTCGAGAAGGCGCGCCATGTTTTCAGCCCGCTCCACGTAGCGTGACATCCAGTAGAGCGATGAGGCGGTGCGTCCCAGCATGCCTAATCCTCCAGAACCCAGGTGTCTTTGGTGCCGCCGCCCTGGCTGGAATTGACCACCAGCGAGCCTTCCTTGAGCGCCACGCGCGTCAGGCCGCCCGGCGTAATCCTTATCCGGTCTCCCGACAAAACAAAGGGCCGCAAGTCCACATGGCGCGCCGCGATGCCGGATTTGGTGAAGGTGGGAACGGCAGAAAGCGCAAGGGTGGGCTGGGCAATGTAGTTCGTCGGCCGCGCCTTGATCTTGGCGCTGAATAATTCAATCTCGGCCTTGGAGGAAGTGGGTCCCACCAGCATCCCATAGCCGCCGGAGCCATGAACCTCCTTCACCACCAGTTCCGCCAGATGCTCAAGGACATATTTGAGATCGCTGGCATCGGAGCAGCGCCACGTCGGCACATTGTTGAGCAGCGGTTTTTCGCCGGTATAAAACCGGATGATCTCGGGCATGTAGGTATAAATCGATTTGTCATCGGCAACACCGGTGCCCGGCGCATTCACAAGTGTCACATGGCCTGCCCGGTAAACGTCGAAAATTCCCGGAACCCCGAGATTGGAATCCGGGCGGAAGGCCAGCGGATCAAGATAGGCATCATCAATGCGACGGTAGACCACATCCACCCGTCGCGGCTTCTGCGTCGTGCGCATATAGAGCCAGCCATCCGAAACAAAAAGATCATCGCCTTCGCAAAGTTCAACACCCATTTCGTCGGCAAGAAAGGCATGCTCGAAAAACGCCGAGTTGTGAATGCCCGGGGTCAATAAGACAACTGTGGGTTCATTCATGGTGGTCGATGGCGCCACGCTGTCCAGGGTCTTGCGCAGCATGGCCGGATAATTTTCAACCGGGGCGACCCGCTGCTGGGCGAAAAGCTCCGGGAAAAGAAACATCATCGCTTCCCGGTCTTCCAGCATGTAGGAAACACCCGAAGGGGTGCGGCAGTTGTCTTCCAGTACGAAGAATTCATTCTCGTTCACGCGCACGATATCGATGCCCATGACATGGGCGTAAATGCCCTTCACCGGATTGACGCCCACCATTTCCGGCACAAAGGCCTCGTTCTGGATAATCACCTCATAAGGAATGCGCCCGGCCCGGAGAATTTCCTGGCGGTGGTAGAGGTCATGCAGGAATGCGTTCATGGCGCGCACCCGCTGCTCAATGCCCGCTGAAAGCCTGCGCCATTCGGTTGCCGAAAAAATGCGGGGCACGATGTCAAAGGGGATCAAACGCTCCGAGGCCTTGTCATCGCCGTAGACGGCAAAGGTAATGCCCTGCCGGCGGAATCTGGCTTCGGACTCCCGCATGGCCCGTTCAATGACTTCATTACCCAGATTTTCGAGCCATTTTTCCACACGGGCGTAAGGAGCACGCACGCTGCCATTTGGCGCAAACATCTCGTTGAAGCTCATCGTCCGGCCAGTTCCCCCTTCGTTGCGCTGCAATATGAACGCAATAATTGAACTTCCGCAAGCAAATCATCGGGATCCACCGTCAGGTTGCAAAAAAGCACCGTTAACTGTAGGGTTCAGCCATGTGCTGCCATATGACATCCTCCGGCCAAGTCCTGCCCATCTGGACCCGGAACCGGCACGACGAAGTCATGGTCAATTGCGCCCGCATTGGGTTCAAGCCCTAGCGCACCTCCAAATTGTGACCATTATCAGTTGTTCAATTTTGGAGAAAACCTGTGTCCGCACATCAAAAGAACATCAATATCGCTGAAGTCGTCCAACACGACATCGACCACCATTTTCACCCCTTTACCGACCACAAGGCCTTCCATGCCGCCGGTGGCCCCCGGGTCATCACTCATGCCGATGGCGTCTATATCTGGGATGGCAAGGGCAACAAGATTCTCGACGGCTTTTCCGGCCTGTGGTGCGTGAACGTGGGCTATGGCCGCAAGGAACTGGCCGAGGTCGCCCACCGCCAGATGCTGGATCTGCCCTATTACAACACCTTTTTCAAAACCACGACGGTGCCCACAACTGAACTGGCCGCCAAGATTTCGTCGGTTTTGCCTAAGCGCTTCCAGCATATTTTCTTCACCAATTCAGGCTCGGAATCCAACGACACCATCGTGCGTTTCGTGCGCCACTACTGGAAACTGAAGGGCAAGCCTTACCGCCAGCATTTCATTGGTAGGGTGCGGGGCTATCACGGCTCCACCATGGTGGCCGCCAATCTGGGCGGCATGGCCGGCATGCATGAGCAGGGGGGAACCGGGTTTCCGGGCTTCCACCATGTCCAGCAGCCCTATTGGTATGATTTCGGCGGCGACAAGACGCCAGAGGAATTCGGCCTTGAAGCGGCAGCCGCCGTGGAAAAGAAAATCCTCGAAGTGGGGCCTGAAAATGTTGCCGCCTTTATTGGCGAACCCATCCAGGGGGCGGCTGGCGTTCTCATCCCGCCCACCACCTATTGGCCGGAAGTGCAACGCATCTGCCGTAAATATGGCGTCCTGATTATTTCGGATGAAGTGATCTGCGGCTTTGGCCGCACCGGCAAGTGGTGGGGCTTCCAGTCTCTTGGCTTTGAGCCGGATATCGTCACCATGGCCAAGGGCCTGTCGTCGGGCTACCAGCCCATTGGCGCCGTGGCTTTTGCCGATACGCTGATCAAGGATTTCTTCGGGCTTGGCGGGGAGTTTTACCATGGCATGACCTATGCGGGCCATCCCGTGGCGGCGGCTGTGGCCTTGAAAAATATTGAGATTATCGAGGACGAAAAACTGGTGGAGCGGGTGGCTGAGTTGGCCCCGTATTTCGCCAAGGCCCTGGCCAGCCTGAACGACCATCCCATTGTGGGCGAAACCCGCGCCATGGGCTTCCTCGGAGCAATTGAACTGTCCAGCGAAAAGGCCAAGCGGGGGCGGTTCAAGGATTCAGGCCGGGTCGGCACAATTTGCCGTGACCACTGCTTCAAGAACAACCTGATCATGCGCGCCTGCTGGGACACCATGGTTCTGGCTCCGCCCTTCATCATCACCAAGAAGGAGATCGATGAAATGGTTAAACTGGCGCGCCTGGCCCTTGATGCCACCTATGCGGACGTTAAGGGGGGAGATGTGAATGGCTCAGAATTTAGTTGAATTTATGAAGAAAAGTGACAAGCTTACAACAGGATAGCCCAGTACTTGAAAGGAAACGCCATGACTACTTTCCGTCCAAAATTTTCACCCAGCCGCCGCACCCTTTTAAAGGGCACCGGCGCCATGTTCGCCGGCCTGACCCTTCTGCCGCGCTTCTCACTTTCTGCCGAGGAGAAGAAACTCAACTTTTATAATTGGGACACTTATATCGGAGAGCACTCGCTGGCCGATTTCACCAAGGCCACCGGCATCGAAGCCAAGATGGATCTTTTCGCCGACAACGACGAACTCTTTGCCAAGCTCAAGGGCGGCAACCCCGGCTACGATGTGATTGTTCCCACCAATGACATGCTCGAACGCATGATCAAGGCGAACATGGTAATCCCGCTGGATCATTCGAAAATTCCGAACATGGCCAACATCGACAAGCCGTTCCAGGACGCCGCCTTCGATCCGGGCCGCAAGCATTCGATCCCCTACATGTGGGGCACCTTGGGCGTAGGTTATCGCAAGTCAAAGGTCGATGGTGGCCTGGTCGACAGCTGGAAGATCCTGCTCGACAGCGACAAATTTGCGGGCCGCATCTCGCTTCTCGGCGATGCCCAGAACGTGATCGGCGTGACCCTCAAATATTTGGGTCACTCCTTCAATTCGGTCGATCCAGCCGAACTCAAGAAGGCTGAAGATTTGCTGATCGCCCAGAAAAAGAACGTCAAGGTCTTCGCCGATGACAACGGCCAGGACTTGCTCGCTTCGGGCGAAGTCGATGCTTGTCAGGAATGGAACGGCGACATCATTCAGGTCATGGCCGAGGACGAGGATATTGCCTATTCGGTGCCAACCGAAGGCTCGCTGGTCTGGCAGGACACGATGGCGATTCCGACCGGGGCTCCGCATCCGGAAAATGCCCATGCGTTCCTGAACTTCGTTCTTGATGCCGAGGCCGGTAAGCACATTGCCGACACCATCAAGTACGCCACTGCCAATGCCGCAGCCAAGGCAATTATGGACAAATCCTATACGGAAAATCCATCGATCTTCCCGCCTGCGGAAATCGTGGCGAAATGCGAGCCCAGCCTCTATCTCGGCGAAGAGGCAACCAAGGTGCGCGACGAAATCTGGACGCGCATTCAGGCGGCCTGATAGCGTCCTGAGCAATTTGCGGGGACGGCAGCTTGCCGTCCCCGTTCTTATTGGCTAGCATTCAGGGATCGCAAGGGCAGGGGAGAAAAGGCGCGTCTTGGATAACTGGAAAGACAACAAGAATGTCTTTTGGACCCTCGCCGGGCCAGGAACATTCTGGCTTCTCGTGTTCTTCATCCTGCCTTTGGGCTTCCTGTTTGTAATGTCCTTCAGCGACAAGGCGGTGATCAACGGGGAAGTCTCCATCACCGAATACGACTATTTGACGGGCATCTCGAATTATATCCGCAGCCTTGATACGCTCTATCTCACCATCATCTGGAAATCGATCTGGGTCAGCGCCCTGGCAACTATCCTCTGCCTCGTTACGGCTTATCCCATAGCCTTTGGCATTTGCTTTGCTTCTGAAAAATGGAAGCCGCTGCTTCTGCTGCTTGTGGTCCTGCCGTTCTGGATCAATCTCCTCATCCGCACCTACGCGTTGATTGCTGTGTTCCGCTCCCAAGGCTATGTGAATCTGGCGCTGGGTACCGTGGGCCTTGGCCCCTATGACATGCTCTATAACAACTTCGCCGTCATATTCGGCCTTGTCTATGTTTACATGCCTTTCATGGTGCTTCCGCTCTACGCCACCATCGAACGTCTCGACAAATCCTTTCTTGAAGCAAGCCTCGATCTCGGTGCTTCGCAGTTCAAGACATTCCTGAAAGTCACCGTGCCGCTCACCATGCCGGGCATCATAACTGGTGTTATTCTTGTTTTTATCCCATGCCTCGGCTCATTCCTGACGCCGGATCTCCTCGGCGGCGCCAACGCAATCATGATCGGAAACGTCATCGAACGCCAGTTCAAGGCGGCCAATGACTGGCCCTTTGGTGCGGCACTTTCCTTCATGCTGATGTACGCAACTTTTGCGGCGCTGATGTTGCGGGCCTTTTTGGCCAAGCGCAGCGCCGGAGTTGATGTGTAATGGCTGACCAGTTGAAACCCGGTTCCGGCCCCCTCGACTACGGCAACAGGCTGTGGCTGAAAATTCTCTTCGGCGTGATTTTCTTTATGCTTTATGTCCCCATCATCACGCTGGTCGCCTTCTCATTCAATACGGACAAGCGCGGCATTGTCTGGCGCGGCTTCACCTTCGACAACTACGTCAAGGCCTGGAACAACAGCGCCCTCATCGAGGCCATGGTCAATTCCCTGATGATTGCCTTGATTGCCACCATCATCTCCACGGTGATTGGCGCCATGGTGGCACTCATGTTGTGGCGCTTTCGCTTTCCCTTCAAAGGCGCCTATGAAGCCTTCATGGGGTTGCCCATCGTCATCCCCGAAATCTGCATGGGTGTGGCGTTGCTCCTATTCTTCAATGAGACCGGCATGATGGGGGCGATCGTCGCATTGCCGTGGCCGCTAAACCTCTCCAACATCATCATTGCCCATGTGGCCTTCTGCTTCCCATTTGTGGCCATCGTGGTGCGCTCGCGCCTCGTGGGCTTCAACCGGCAGCTCGAGGAAGCCTCGAAGGATTTGGGCGCCAGCGAGTGGCAGACTTTCTGGAAGGTGATCGTGCCCTTCATGATGCCGGGATTGGTGGCGGGCGCGCTGCTTGCCTTTACCCTGTCCCTTGATGACTTCGTGATCACCTTCTTTACCTCAGGCCCGGAAACCGTCACCTTCCCGGTCAAGGTCTATTCTCTCGTCCGCCGCGGCGTATCTCCCGAAATCAACGCGGCCTCCACCGTGCTGATCGTGATAACCGTGGTGGCAACCGTTCTCGCAATGAAGCTTCAAGCGCCGGAAAAATCTGGCAAAGGTTGAATATGACAGACCCAATTGTATCCATTCGCGGCGTCAGCAAGAAATTTCCAGGTGGCGTCATTGCGGTTGATGATGTCAGCATCGACATTGCCCAGAACGAGTTCTTTGCGCTGCTCGGCCCCTCGGGCTGCGGCAAAACCACCTTGCTCCGCATGATCTCGGGCCTCGAAACGCCGACCGGGGGCCAGATCATCATTGGCGGCCAGGACATGGCGCTGACGCCCCCCAACAAGCGCCCGACGAACATGGTGTTCCAGTCCTATGCCGTGTTTCCCCACATGACGGTTGAGGACAACGTGGCCTATGGCCTGCGGGTGACGGGTGTGCCGGAAGAAGAAACCAAGCGCCGCACGGCGGATGCCCTCGAGATGGTGAAACTCTCGCACCTCGCCAAGCGCAAGCCCGACCAGATGTCCGGCGGCCAGCGCCAGCGTGTGGCTTTGGCCCGCGCCCTCGTAAAGCGGCCCAAGGTTCTGTTGCTGGATGAACCGCTGTCCGCCCTGGACGCAAAGCTGCGCGATGACATGCGCATGGAACTGACCAGGCTTCAGGAAACTGTCGGCATCACCTTCATCATCGTCACCCATGACCAGGACGAGGCCCTGTCCATGGCCAGCCGCATTGCCGTGATCGACAAGGGCGCCGTCCAGCAAATCGCCACGCCTTCGGAACTCTATGAACAGCCCGCTACGCGCTTCGTGGCTGACTTCATCGGCAAGGTAAACCTGCTTGATGCAAAAGTCCTGAGCAAGTCCGGCAACTCCATTTCCTGCGATGCCAAAGGCCTTGGAAAATTGTCCTTCGATACGGATAAAACCTGTGGCGATAACGTCGCAATCGCCGTGCGCCCTGAAAAACTGAAGATTTCCAAAACGGAACCCAAGGCAGACGGCCTTATCAAGGTCATGGGTACAGTGCGCGATGTCGCTTACTACGGTGACACCAGTCACGTGGTCGTTTCGATCAAGGGCGGGCCGGACTTGCAGGTGAACGTGCAAAACGACTCGCGCACCGGCGGTTCCGGCGTTGAGCGCGGCCAGGCCATTTGGGTATCCTGGATGCCCGACGATTCCCTTGTGCTTACGGAGTAGATCATGGCCCTCGAACTCGACAAGATGACCCGGCTTCCGGGTGACGAAGCCTTTCGCCGCGAAAGCATCAAGGGCACCCAGTGGGAGGCAACCTATGCCGGCGCGCTCTCCTTCATGCGGCGCAAATACACTCGCGATCTTACCGGCGTGGATATTGCGGTTACCGGCATACCATTTGACCAGGCCGTGTCCCATAGACCCGGAACCCGTTTTGGACCCGAGGCCATGCGCAAGGCTTCTGCGGAAAACGCCTGGGGTCCTTTCTGGCCGTGGATGTTCGATCCCTTCAATACCTTGGCCGTTATCGACTATGGCGATTGCTTCTTCGATTGGGGTAGAAAGGAGAACTTCCCCGACACGCTGGAACGCCACGCTACCGAAATCATCAGTTCCGGCGCCGAAATGGTCTCGCTCGGTGGCGATCACTACGTGACCTATCCATTATTAAAGGCCCATTTCAAAAAGCATGGCCCCTTGGCGCTGGTGCATTTCGATGCCCACCGCGACGTCGAAGTCGATGATGGCGGCCGCATCGATCATGGCACCATGTTTGGCTACGCGGTCCGCGAAGGCCTCATTGATCCGCGCAAATCTGTGCAGATGGGCATCCGCACCACCTTCACCGGCGAAACGACCATGGGCTTCCGCATTGTCTATGCTGATGAGGTTCATGACTCGAACAGCGATCAATTGGCCGCCATCATCAAGAAACAGGTTGGCAAGTCAAAAGCCTATCTTACTTTTGACATCGATTGCCTCGATCCATCCGCAGCGCCCGGAACGGGAACGCCCATTCCGGGTGGAATGAGCTACCACCAGGCGGCCAGCGTTATCCGTAAGCTGACTGACGTGAACTTTGTCGCCATGGATGTCGTCGAAGTGTCGCCGCCCTATGACCACGCCGAAATAACCGCGGCTGCCGGCGCATCCCTCATAATGGAATATCTCTGCCTCAAGGCCTGGCAGCGCGGCGCCCGAGCAACGCCGATGCCGGAATAGGAATTACGAAAGCGCGTCCCTGATCCGGTAATACATCATCGCCGCCACCAGCATCGGCGTCCGCAGCGAACCGCCGGGGAAGGGGAGATGCTTGATCCGTGCCAGAAGGTCAAACCGTTCGGCGGTGCCTCGAATGGCTTCCGCCATCAGCTTTCCATAAAGGCCAGTCAGCGCCACGCCCTGGCCGGAATAACCATGGGCATAATAAACCGTGGGCGAAAGCCGCCCGCAATCGGGAATGCGGTTTGAGGTAATGGCGATATAGCCGCCCCAGGCGTGATCGATCTTCACATCCTTCAATTGCGGAAACACATGGGCCATGCGTGGCCGCATGTATTCACCGAGATTGGACGGCTCGAAAGTTGAATAGCTCGCCCGCCCGCCAAACAGCATGCGGTGGTCATTGGATCGCCGGAAATAATCCACGATGAAGTTGGTGTTGGCCACTGCCTCATTATTGGCGATGAGCGATTTTGCCCGGTTCTCGCCAAGCGGCTCCGTGGCAATGATGTAACTCGCAACCGGCATCACCCGGCCATACAGGGATTTCACCGTGCGCCCCAGGTAGGCGTTGCCCGCAATGATCATAAACTTGGCCTTGACCATTCCGTGCTCCGTCCGCGCCCATGGGTTGGAACCCGTGTTCACCTCTATCGCTCGTGAATTCTCGTAAATCACCGCCCCGCTTTTGACCGCGGCCCGGGCTAGGCCAAGGCAATAATTCAAGGGATGCAGATGCCCCGCATCGCTTTCGCGCAGCGCCCCGTGATAGATTGTCGTGCCCAGCCGCTGTTCCAACTCGGGCTTGGTAAACAGGCTCAGGCCTTTCACGCCAAGCGCTTCATACTCATCGCGCCAGGCCTTGAGCTCGTCCATCTGGTGGGCTTTTGGAATGGCATGCATGTAACCCCAGGTGAGATCGCAATCGATCTTGTGTTGCTTGATGCGCT
>DATLDM010000025.1:0-46296 GCA_035525875.1 Aestuariivirga sp. | reverse complement strand
GGTGAACATGCACGCTGCCATCGGTGGGAACATGCTGCTCGAACCAGCGCATGTGATATTTCTGCGCCTGGCTTGAGCCCCACATATAAAAAGTTTCATTGCCCGCATTGGCAATGGTGAAATCACCGATCAGCTTGCCGTTCGGATTCAACATCGGCGTCAGGATGAGACGCCCCACCTTCGGCATCTTGTTGGTCATCAGGCGCGACAAGAATGATTCAGCGCCGTGTCCCGTGAAACGATACTTGGCGAAGTTGGCAATTTCGGTGACGCCCACGCCGTTGCGTGTCGCCAGAACCTCGGCCTTCACATGGGCAAAATCATTGGAGCGGTGGAAGGAGAAAATATCCTTGGATTCAACCCCCTTGGGTGCAAACCACAGCGGCGTCTCAAGCCCCCATGAATCGCCCATGACGGCGCCTTGCGCGATCATCGTGTCATAAAGCGCCGTGGTCTGCTGCGGCCGCGCACCAGGCAGTTCTTCATTGGGGAACTTGATCGAGAAGCGCCGCGCGTAATTCTCGCGGACCTTCTCATTGGTGTAACTCCGCGTCGCCCATTCGCCGAAGCGCGACACATCCATGGCCCAGACATCAAAGCCCGGATCGCCATTCACCATCCATTGCGAGAGAGCAAGCCCCACGCCGCCGCCCTGGCTGAAGCCCGCCATGACGGCACAGGCGCACCAGAAATTCCGCAGGCCCTGCACCGGCCCCACCAGCGGATTGCCATCGGGCGAGAAGGTGAAGGGCCCGTTGATCACCCGCTTGATGCCCACCTTTGCGAGCGCCGGAAAATGCCGGTAGCCGATTTCAAGATGATCGGCGATGCGGTCGAGGTCCGGCGGCAGAAGCTCCTGGCCGAAATCCCACGGCGTTTGCTTCGGCTGCCACGGCTTACATTCCTTTTCATACGTTCCCAGCACAATGCCCGAGCGCTCCTGGCGCATGTAGATTTCCGATTTGAAATCGATGATGTGCGGCAGTTCGCGGCCGCGCTCCTTGTTGTAAGCAATGACTTCCGGCATATCGTCGGTCACCAGATACATGTGCTCCATCGCCAGCACCGGAAGCTCAAGCCCCACCATGCGGCCCACTTCGCGGGCCCAAAGCCCGCCGCAATTCACCACATGCTCCGCATGAATGTCGCCGTTCACCGTGATCACATCCCAGGTGCCATCGTTGCGCGCCTTCAAATCCTCAACACGGCAATTCTGGTAAATCTCGGCCCCGGCAATGCGCGCCGACTTGGCATAGGCATGCGTCGTGCCCTCGGGATCGAGATTGCCATCCGCCGCATCGAGCATGGCGCCCACAAAATACTTCTCTTCCAGAAGCGGATTCAGCGCCTTGGCTTCCTTCATCGACATCATCTCGGTTTCAAGCCCGAGGTACTTGGCCCGCGCATGGGCCATCTTCAGTCATTCCAGCCGCTCCGGCGTATCCGCCAGGATCAGCCCGCCGGACCGGTGCAGCCCGCAGGCCTGGCCGGAAATCTTCTCAAGCTCGTCATAAAGGCCGATTGTATAGCCCTGCAGCTTCGCCACATTGGGATCGCCGTTAAGCGTATGGAAACCGCCCGCCGCATGCCAGGTGGAGCCGGAGGTCAACCGGTCACGCTCGACCAGCACCACGTCTTTCCAGCCCGCCTTGGTGAGGTGATAGAGCACCGAGCAGCCCACCACGCCACCCCCGATAACAACGACGCGCGCCTGCGATTTCATGTGATTTTCCTTGGGAAAAAGTGAAAGCTTTGCGCTTCAATAGCCGATGCGCAAGGCCTTTCGCAATCGCCCGGACGGTGAGAAGAATTCAACCGGAACAGCTCGTGAGCGGCAGTTCAGGCCAGAAAAACCCCGAAAGACGCGGTTAATCTTCCGTAAATTCTTCCTGATCTTGAAAAACTAATCTTAATCAATGGCTTGATATCGTCCCCATGCCGGAGGTCATACGCCCCGCACTACCAAATGTTAACAGCTCTGCACTAGACAAGAAGGCTCTTTGTGATGGGACACGAACGAATGACAACGCCCAAAAGACGACGGGAAGACGCGCGGCCGCCGCTGCTGTCGGTGGTTGTCCCCATGTATAATGAGGAAGAAGGCACCGAAATCTTCTTCGCCAGGCTCATGCCCGTGCTCGAAAAAATTACCGCGGATTTCGAAATCGTCTGTGTCGATGACGGCAGCTCCGATTCTACCCTGGTCCACCTCATGCGCCATCACGCGCGCGACAGCCGGATCAAGGTTCTGAGCCTGTCGCGCAACTTCGGCAAGGATACAGCCCTTTCCGCCGGTTTGGATTATGCCCGGGGTGACGCCGTGGTTCCTATCGATGCCGATCTTCAGGACCCGCCGGAACTCATTGCCGACATGATTGTCAAATGGCGCGAAGGCTATGAAGTCGTTTACGCCCGTAGGTCGCACCGCGATACTGACGATATGTCCAAGCGGGTCAGCGCAAATCTGTTTTATCGTCTTCACAACTGGATTGCCGATGTACGTATTCCCGACAATACCGGCGATTTCCGGCTGATGGACCGGCGCGTTGTCGAGGCGGTGAAACACCTCCCCGAAAAGACCCGCTTCATGAAGGGCCTCTTTGCCTGGGTTGGCTTCAAGCAAATCGGCATTGACTATGCCCGCCAGGCCCGCGCCGCCGGCACCACCAAATGGCGCTACTGGAAACTGTGGAATTTTGCCATTGACGGCATAACCGGTTCATCCACCGTGCCGCTCCGCATCTGGACCTATTTCGGCATGGGACTCGGGCTGTTGACCTTCGCCTACGCGTTCTGGCTCGTCATTCACACCGTGCTCTTCGGAAACCCGGTTCCTGGCTATGCCTCGCTCATGGTGGCCGTGCTTTTCCTCGGCTCCCTGAACATCGTGGCCACCGGCATTCTCGGTGAGTATGTGGGCCGCATCTATTCCGAAGTCCGCAACCGGCCGCTTTATCTTGTCCGCGAAATGCGCGGTCTCGAAGCACAAGAGGATCAAGCAAAAACATGGAACGAAACGTCTATCACCGCCTCGACCAGCTCGAGGGCGAACACTGGTGGTTCTGCGCGCGCCGCCAGATCCTGAAATCGGTAATTGCCAGGTTCGCGCCGCAAAACAAACGCCTCCGCCTCCTTGAGGCAGGTTGTGGCACCGGCGGCAATTTGCAGATGCTGTCCGAATTCGGAAGGCTCGATGCCTTTGAGCTGGATGATGAAGCCCGCGATATTGCCCGCCACAAGTTATCCATCGATGTGAAAAGCGGCATGCTGCCCGATGGCATTCCCTTCAAGCCGGGCTCCTTCGACGTCGTTGTAGCCTTCGATGTGATCGAACATGTCGAGCGCGATGTCGAGAGCCTCGCGAAACTGCGTGAACAACTGGCTCCGGGCGGCCGCCTGATGATGACGGTTCCGGCCTTGCCCTGGCTGTGGAGCCAGCACGATGTGACCCATCACCACTTCCGCCGCTATACCCGCGGCCAGCTTGACGCCACCTTGCGCCGCGCCGGTCTTGAACCGGTGCGCATCAGCTATTTCAACACGCTGCTGTTTCCCGTGATCGCCACGGTGCGCCTGTTCAAGAAAGCGCTTGGCCTGAAGGAAGAGGGTGACGACAGCATGCCATCGGCCTTTGTCAACGGTGTCCTCAAGAAGATCTTTGGCTTTGAAAGCAATTTCATTGGCCGCATAACCATGCCCATCGGTGTTTCGCTTCTCGCCGTTGCCCAGCGCGCACCATGAATGGCCTTTTACGGCAAGCGGTGAAATTCATCTCCGTTGGCGGCGGCGCCACGCTCGTTCACGTGTTGGCCGCCCTCACGCTTAATGGCCTCATGCATGTGGCGCCCCTTCGCGCAAATTTCTTGGCTTTCCTCGTGGCCTCATGCGTTTCCTATCTCGGCAACTGGTTCTGGACCTTTGATGGATCAAGCAGCCATGTCTTCTCGCTTCCCCGTTTCGCAGCGCTGTCACTGACCTGCTTCGCTATGAACCAGGCCATTGTGTTTGGCGTAGTCGAACGGCTTGGACAGCCGCTATGGCTTGCCTTGGTGCCGGTCGTGGCTATCGTCCCGGCCTTTGGCTTCTGGCTAAGCAAGACCCAGGTTTTCCTGCCCAAACCCTCCGGTCCGTAATGGCATTCGACAGGGTGTTCCGCCCGGCAATTTTGCTGATCGCCATCGCGGTCCTTTTTGCGGGCCAGATAGCCATTCGGTTGGGCTCAGATCTCAATAACGACACGGCATGGTACCTTTATGTTGCGCAAGGCCTGCTGAACGGCGGAGAACTCTACCGCGATTTCGTGGAAGTGAACCCGCCGCTTGGCATCTGGCTGACCGTGCCTGTGGTGATGCTGAGTCGCGCTACGGGGCTCGCGCCAATTGAAACACTCTATGCTGTGTTCTTCGCAATTACGGCCATGAGTCTGCTGCTGGCTTGGCGCTATCTCGCGATGATCCGCGGCCTGCCCAAAGGGATAGCAGGACTTGTTCTATTTCTGCTGGCGGCGGCTTTTCTGTTTATTCCAGGCTCCACGTTTGGCCAGCGCGAACATCTGCTGGTACTGTTGTTCATGCCCTGGTTTATGTTGCGTGTCGTGCGTTCCCAGGGCGCGCTTGTACCCGTAACTGAATCAGCCATCATCGGCCTGCTGGGCGCCGTTGCCATCTGTCTCAAACCCCATGCGATTTTGGCACCGCTTGTGCTCGAAGCGATGCTCCTGCTGCGCCAGCGGAGCCTGCACGGGGTATTTGCGCCGGAGAATCTGGCAGCTGTCGTCTTTGCTGTCATCTACGGTGTAGCAATCGTAATTTTGTGCCCGCTTTTCCTTACGGACATGCTGCACTTCGGCGTTGTCGCCTATGTTCCCTATTACGGATTCGATGCCGCAAGCATCATGAAACTCAGCGCCCGGCCTGCCTTGGTATTGGCTCTTGCCCTTGTGCTGATCTACACGGCAAAGGGACCAATGCGGGAACTCGCGGGCCTTGCGTTCGCCGCCGCCGTTGGGTTTCTCGCGGCTTACTTTCTCCAGTCCAAGGGTTTTTACTATCAGATCATGCCGGCGCAGATTTTTGCCGTCGCAAGTGGAATTTTTGCCCTCGCGGGAATCCTGGGTGCCTGGAATGCCGGCGAAGCGAGAAGATCACCGGTCGTTCCTGCCATTGTGGTGTTTGCAATAGCCTTGCTCAGCATCTCACCGCAGGCTTACGTTTATCGTGGCGCAGCCTTCTCCGTGGCCATCTCCCAATATTTTCGAGATGCCAAGTCGGTCTTCATTGCTTCGACCAACCTGTCCAACGGATTTCCTCTTGCCGTCCGCGAAAACCTTATATGGGGCTCACGATTTCCCACACTCTGGCTCACACCCTATGTTGCGGATAGATGGCAAGACGGCCCTCTGCCAGACGATCCGATCATTGCCTACGCGCTGGACGCGCTCGTGACTGACTTAGTGAAATTTCGCCCGGATGTGGTTTTCATAAATCAAAGCACGACTCAGGACTACATAAAGGGCGGAACTTTCGACTATCTGAAATTCATGGCCCAGGATCCCAGGTTCGAAGCGATCTGGAACACCTATGAATTGCGCGGGCAGGCAGGGAAATTTGCTGTCTATGTCGCCAAATCTTCTTGAGATTTATGACAGGTGCCTAAACAAAAACGGCCCCACAGGTGTGGGGCCGCTGAATAACCAAGCCAGAAAAGCCTAAATGCTTTCCTTGACTTCCTTGGCGGCGCGGAATGCCAGCTTCTTCGAAGCCTTAATCTTGATCTGCTCGCCAGTTGCCGGATTGCGGCCAAGACGGGCAGGACGCTTCCTGACCTGGAAAATCCCAAGTCCGGTGACGCGAACCTTGTTGCCCTTCTTGAGGTGCTTTACGAGGAGGTCAACGAAGTCAGCCAGCAATTCGCCGGCAAGCTTTTTTGACATCTCGTGTTTTTCGGAAAGCTCTGCTGCCATTTTGGACAGGGGAACCGTCAGTATTTTTTCGTCAGCCATGTTTTCATCTCCGTTTGCCGAATCGGCCGCTGAGGAAACTAGCCCTTTAGCTGAGTCGTGAAAACCCTTATTTTCAAGGCCTATTTTCAATTTGAGTCGAAATAACGCTTATAAAACGGCCATTCCTAATTTGCGGGTTCAAAATTTCCATAAATACATAGCTATTACAGCGAGTTAGAGGCGTGAGAATGGAGGTTCTCGGGATGCGGATAGGCCACCGGTTCCTTCGGCTTGAAAAAATATCGGCGGAAAATTTCGCGGTAGCCATGCATCAGGTAGCCGTGGTTTTTTCGCAATAGCTCTTCACGCTCGGCCCGGTAGTAGGTCGGAAGTTGATACCAGGCCATGCGCGGATTCAAATGATGGGGCAGATGCAGATTGTTGTTGAGGAACATGAGCGACAGCGGCGGCGCTGATTCCACCACGATGGTGCGCTCGCCCAGATCTTTCACCGCCTGATGTTCGCAGAACGAACGCACCAGTGAAAAGGCAATACCAGGCCAGGCGAACATCACGAGATAGGCCCATAACGGAATGCCGCAAATGAAGTAGGCATAGGCCAAGGTGATGGCGCAGGCGGGAATATGCCAGGCCCAGGCCTTGGCAACTCCCATATCGCCCTTTGCAATGGCCCGGAATTCCGAAGACCAAAAGCGGATCGTGCCAATGATGGGGCCAAAAATCATGCGGCCCGCCAGCGTATTGTTGATTGTGTAGAGTTGCTTCAGCGGCGCGGGCAGCTTGGCCCATTCATCAGGCAGCAGATAATAGGATTCAGGATCAAGCATGGGATCGGTCAGATTCTCGTCATTGTGGTGGATGAGATGCAGCTTGCGGTAGCGCCGGTAGGGAAAGTTGAGGCTGAAATTGACTGCCACCAAAAGTTCATTGAAGGCTGCATTGCGCGTCGGATGCCCGTGTAACACCTCGTGTTGCAGCGAACCATGCAAGGCAATGAGATAGCCGGCCAGCGGCATGATCACCCAAAACGGCAGGGCGTAATAAAACCACATGAGCGCGGCCAGCGCCCCGTAGGTCAGAAAGACCAAGATGATGGTCGGCCATTCGATTTGCATGGGCCGGTTGGCGGCAATTTCAGTCGGGTGTTGCATGGGCACCAATTATTTGGCTTTCTGGCATTGTTCAAGTCTCAAGGAATCTCACCACCCATGATAGCATCTTTTCCCATGTACGACTGGCCGGAAGTTCGCGATGCCACCGATGCGTGGTGGCGGGGCCTTTCCCGGCATCTCGGAGTGGCCGTGGAGCTTGACCGGAATCCCGACCATTTCGCCGCCTGGCACCGGAACGACCTCGCCTTCAGCCAAGCCTGCGGCTATCCTTTTACTCATGAATTCAAGGGCTTGCTAAAATATGTTGGCACCCCGCATTATGCCGTGCCGGGCTGCCACGAGGCCAACTACTGCAGCTTCATCTTTGCCCGCTATGACCAGCCCCCGGATTCCTTCCGAGGCGGTGTTGCCGCCGTTAACAACCCGGATTCCATGTCCGGCATGCTGGCGCTCAAACTGGTTTTTGCGCCCTTTGCCAAGGAAGGGAAGTTCTTTGCCAAGGCGCTGGAGAGCGGCAGCCATGTCAAGTCCATGATTGCAGTGCGCGATGGCCTGGCCGATGTCTGCGCCATTGATGCCGTCTGCGTGGCCATGGCCCGGCGCTACCGCCCGGATTATCTGGAAGGCCTGGTTGAAATCGCCCGCTCGCCGTCGGTTCCCGGCCTTCCCTATGTCACGCGCGGTGGCGGCATTGAAGCCATGCGGCAGGGGCTGGTTGCTGCCTTCGCGGATTCGGACCTACAACAATATCGTGAGCAGCTCTTCCTGAGCGATCATTCCGTGCTTCGCCCAAAAGCCTATGAGCGTATCACCGATCTCGAAAGTGAGATGCAAAAGGTTGGAGGGCTCAAGCTTAATGACGATTGAACTTTATACCTGGAGCACCCCGAACGGCCGGAAAATCTCCATAGGGCTTGAAGAGATGGGACTGGATTACTCAGTCCACCCCATCAACATCGGCAAGGGCGAACAGTTTGCGCCCGATTTTCTGAAAATATCTCCGAACAATAAAATTCCTGCCATCATCGACACCGACAATGGAATTTCGGTTTTCGAATCCGGTGTCATTCTCATGTATCTCGCCGACAAGGTGGGGAAGTTCTATCCGCAGGACTTTGCAACCCGCATTAAGGTCAATGAATGGCTGATGTGGCAGATGGGAAATTTCGGCCCCATGCTGGGCCGCGCCCACGCCTATTTGCACTATAACCCGGGCAAGGCGCCTTTCGCGGAGGAGTGGTTCGCCAAGGAGGCCATACGGCTTTATGGCGTCCTCGACCGGCAATTGGAAAACTTCGAATTCATGGCCGGCGAATATTCGATTGCCGACATCGCGACATTTCCCTGGGCCGCCCGCCATGAATGGCAACGGATTGATCTGAACGACTACCCCAACGTAAGGCGCTGGTATCTCGCCATTGCTGCCCGGCCCGCCGTGCCCAAGGGCTTTGCCGTCCCGGGTGGCACCGTTATCCCCATGCCGAAGTAGCAGTCGATTTTATCCGGCAAAGCCCCCGGCTTGCAGAAAGGCGATTTCCTCTGCGGTTGATTTGCGCCCAAGTACCTTGTTGCGGTGTGGAAACCTGCCGAAACGGGCGATGATGTCCAAATGAATCTGGGCATAATAAACCATCTCGTGCAGTCCGAGGGTTCCAAACAGGGAGACACAGCGGTTCTGCGCGTCCAGGTTTTCCGCATGTTCGAATGGCATGAGAAGCCACATGGCGAGAGGCGCAATCAGCTTCTGGTGGTAGCCCCGGCTTACCGATGTCTTTGCCAGGGCCAGCGCCTTCGCATCTCCGGCAAAAGCCAGTGGGCTCCCCCGATGGGTGTTGCGCGAAACCTGATCCAGCAGAATGACAAGGCCCAAGGCGCCTTCCGGTGTTTCGCCCCAATGATCGAAGGCCCCAAGCCGCGCCTGCTTCAGCGCATCGCTAAAACGCACCGCCAGCGCTCCATCGAAAGCGGCGTTCTTGGTGAACCAGCGCTCAGGCCCGGACAGTCTCCAGAAATCCACAACGGTCTTGGCGTCCACGCTATTTTCTCGCTGGCATGACTTCATCGGGGGAGATGCGCGACTTCACGAACTCCTCGCGCATTTCGCAATGCAGCGACAGGCCATGAAGCTTGGGAAATTTCTTGGCCGGAAAGGCTTCCGGCACCCGCAGTTTCACATAGCCGATCAGGCAGCCGATGGTGACGTCCGCCTGGCTCATGTGCAAATCGAAAAACCACGGCGTGCCGCAGTTCTTTTCCAGTTCCATGAGCCCCGCTTTGAGCTGGCCCATGCAACGCTCTTCCCATTCCTTGCTCAGCATTTTTTTGGGGTGGAAAAAGCGCTCATAGCTGACAGCCCCGGCCTTTTCCGTGGTGCCCGCCGCCAGCGCCACCGCCTGCAAAACCTTGCGGCGTTCCGGGCCATGGCTGGGAGTGAGGGCCCGCGCCGGTCCGGCAAGCTCGTCGAGGTAATCAAGGATGGCCCATGAATCGATGAGGATTTCGCCGGTGGCAAGTTCAAGCGAGGGAATGCGGATCAGCGGATTGATCTTCTGCATTTTCTTGGCGTTGGAAAACACCGAGAGCGTGTTGCGCTCAAACGGCATGTGATAGTGGTGCAGCGTAACCGCAACGCGACGCACAAACGGCGAGTCATATTGCCCAACAAGGATCATGCCCGCACTATCGCGCAGTTAGGCGAGGCGGTCCATAGCCTTCTGGCGGCCGATGAGGGGCAGGAGGGCTGCCAATTCTGGGCCGTGATCAAGCCCGGTAAGCGCCAGGCGAAGCGGCATGAAAAGCTGTTTGCCCTTGCGGTCGCTCGCAAGTTTCAGGATATCGGTCCAGGTTTTCCAGGTGGTGGAATCCCAAGGTTCTGCGGGGAGCGACTTTGCCGCTTCACTCACAAAATTTCGATCTTCGGCGGCGATAATCGGATTGATCTTGCCAGCGATGATCTCATGCCAGACTTGGGCATCGGAAAGCTTTTCCAAATTGCCGCGAACCGCAAGCCAGAACGCCTCACTGCCATAATCCAGCCTGTCTTTCACCGCATCCCACGGCAGCATATGCAGCAGCTTGGCGTTGAGGTGATTGAGTTCCGCCTCGTCAAAGCGGGCGGGCGCACGCGACAGCTTGGCGAGATCGAAGCCCTCCACCAGTTCCTTGTAATCGGCGCAGGGATGAATTGAGTCAGAGGTGCCAAGAAGGGCGGCAATGCTGACCACCGCCATGGCCTCAAGTCCGTTCTCGCGCATGGCGCCGATGGACAGTGAACCCAGGCGTTTTGACAGTCCCGCGCCATCCGCCCCCGTCAAAAGACTGTGATGCGCGTAAGAGGGGATTGCACCGCCCAGCGCCCGGGTGATCTCAATTTGCACCGCCGCATTCACCACATGGTCTTCGCCGCGGATAACATGGGTGATGCCAAACTCGATATCATCGACAACCGACGGCAGCGTATAGAGATAGCTGCCATCCTCGCGGATCAGCACCGGATCAGACAAGGTCGCCGTGTCAATATGCTGAGGGCCACGGATAAGATCGGTCCACTCCACCGTGGCGTGATCAAGCTTGAAGCGCCAATGGGGCTTGCGGCCCTCCGCTTCCAGCTTCGCGCGATCATCAGCGGTCAACTTGAGCGCCGCCCGGTCATAGATGGGAGGCTGATGCCGGACCAGTTGCCGCTTGCGCCGTCGGTCCAGCTCGTCGGCTGATTCATAGCACGCGTAGAGATGGCCTGAGGCCCTGAGTTTTTCTGCCGCCGCGTGATACATGTCGAAACGCTTCGACTGGTATTCAACCCGTGCCGGCTTGATGCCCAGCCAGTCCAGATCGGCGGCAATCGCCTCTGCATGTTCGGTTTTCGAGCGCGCCACATCCGTATCATCATAGCGCAGGAGGAACTGCCCGCCGGTTTTCTGCGCCATGAGCCAGTTGAGAATGGCGGTGCGCCCATTGCCAATATGAATGCGGCCCGTGGGCGATGGGGCAAAACGGAGACTTGTCATCTAGTGTTTGTCCCGGAACGCATTGGTGATGGGATAACGCCGGTCGCGGCCGAAATTGCGCCGGGTGATCTTGACGCCCGGTGCCGCCTGGCGGCGCTTGTATTCGGCGATGTAGAGCATGTGCTGGATGCGCTTCACCAGCGCCTCGTCATGGCCGCGCTTCACGATTGTCGCAATCGGCAATTCCTCTTCGACCAGGCCCTGCAGAATATCGTCGAGCACCTCGTAGGGCGGCAGCGTATCCTGGTCCTTCTGGTTCTCGCGCAGTTCGGCGGTCGGCGGCTTTGTGATGATGCGCTCAGGAATCACAAACCCCTGCGTGTTGCGCCACCTTGCCAACCGGAACACTTGCGTCTTGTAAACATCCTTGATCGGATTGAAGCCGCCGTTCATGTCGCCATAGAGCGTGGCATAGCCCACCGACATTTCCGACTTGTTGCCCGTGGTCAGAACCATGGCGCCAAACTTGTTGGAAATCGCCATGAGAATAACGCCGCGCGAACGCGACTGGATATTCTCTTCGGTCACATCGATGTTCTTGCCGTTGAACATCGGCTTCAGCGTGGAAAGGAATCCTTCAACCGGTTCCTTGATCGGCACCACGTCATAGCGCACGCCCAAAAGCTTGGCGCAGGCCTCCGCATCCACAAGGCTGTCCTTGCTCGTGTAGGCGTAAGGCAGCATCACGCAATGAACCCGCTCTTTGCCCAACGCATCAACCGCCATGGCGGCCACAACGGCAGAATCAATGCCGCCTGAAAGGCCGAGCACCACGCCAGGGAAACGGTTCTTCTCCACATAGTCTTTGAGCCCGAGCACACAGGCCTTCCAGGTTTCTTCCTCACCTTCGGGAAGCTTGGCGATTTCACCCGGTATGACCCGCCAGCCATTTTCACCACGCGTCCATTCGGTGAGTGTCACAACTTCCTCGAACATCGGCATCTGCACGGCAATCGTCCGGTCCGCATTCAGCACAAACGACGCGCCATCAAACACCAACTCATCCTGTCCGCAAACCTGGTTGAGATAAGCCATGGGCAGGCCCGTTTCGGTGACGCGCGCCACCACCAGATTGAGCCTCACATCATCCTTGTTGCCCTCGAACGGCGAGCCATTGGGAACCAGCAGGATTTCCGCCCCGGTTTCGGCCAGGGTTTCACAGGTTTCCTCGGTCCAGATATCCTCGCAAATGGGAACTCCAAGGCGCACCCCCTTGAAGGAAATGGGGCCGGGGGCAGGGCCTGCCTGAAACACCCGCTTTTCATCAAACACACCATAATTGGGCAGGTCATGCTTGAAACGCAAAGTCTCGATCTTGCCGCCGCTGAGCAGCGCCACGGCGTTATAAACCTTGCCGCCTTCGGCCCACGGCGTGCCCATGAGAATGGCAGGGCCGTTCTTTGTGTCTTTCGCCAATTCCTCAAGCGCCGCCTTGCACTGGGCCACAAAACTCGGGCGCAAAACCAGGTCTTCCGGCGGATAGCCGCAAATAAACAGTTCCGGAAACAGCACAAGGTCAGCTCCCGCCGCATCAAGGCAGGCAGCCCGGGCCTTGGCCATATTGGCCTGAATGGCACCCAGCGTCGGGTTCAACTGGGCCAGTGCAATGACGAGTCTGTCGGTCATGCTCGCCTCTTAGCGGATTGAACCCCTGTCTTCAATTGCTGGCGGAATCCGCCTGCGCCTCAGGATTTTCCAATGATCGTATGTCGCAATGCCAGAATGCGTCCCGGTCCATGTGCGGCGGCAAACAAGAGGCCAGCAAGAAAGGTGAAATGATCAACAAAGAAGCCGAACTCAGCCTGGTTTCCGGCCCAATGGGACGGGCCATGAAAGGCAAAGGCGAGGAAGATCACGTAAACCCCCGCAACAAGGCAGGCTTCTGAAAAGAAGGCGCCGGTGAGAAAGCAGAATACCAGAACGCATTCAAAAATGGCGGCCACCCATGCAAGGAAATATGAAAATGGAAAGCCAACTGCCGAGATGTAGCCTGCAGTTGCCTCCATGTCGGCATATTTGAAGACGGCGGCCATCAGGAATGCGCCTGCAAATATCAGGCGGCCGATGAGAATGGCCGCAGTCTGCCAGGTAGTTTCTGTCGCGTTGGATGTCATTGGTTGTCCTCCTTTTGGCCCGGATGCTTCCACGAACTTTAAGGCCATTCAAGGACCGGCCGGAGTCCCGTTGACGATGCCCGGAAAACCAACCAAAACCCGAATATGACCATAGTTGATTTCATCACCCGGGCTGATCCCGCCGCAATTGCGATTGCCGCTCCGGAACGGAACCCCATGACCTATGAGGGGCTGTCCGCGCTGCTTGAAAAAACTCTGCGCAGCCTGAACGGGGCGGGCCTTGGCCGCACCGACAAGGTAGCCATTGTCCTGCCCAACGGACCGTTGATGGCCACGGCCTTTCTCACCGTTTCGGCCGCTTGCGTCGCAGCCCCCCTCAACCCCAACTTCCGCGAGGATGAATTCCGGTTTTACATGGAGGATCTGAACATCAAGGCGCTGATCGTGGAAAGCGACAGTGTCTCGCCCGCCTTGGGCGCAGCAGCCAGCCTTGGCATTTCGATTATTGACCTCGAGCCCCATCCGCTTGCCGGTGATTTTTCCCTGCATCCGCTCACCCGTGGCGAGACCCCGAATGGCGGATTTTTGGGCCCCGATGAAACCGCCCTTGTGCTGCACACCTCCGGCACAACCTCGAAACCGAAAATAGTGCCGCTGACCCAAGGCAACCTGACGGCCTCTGCCAATAACATCGCCCGTACCCTGCGGCTGATCAGCGGCGACCGCTGCCTGAACATCATGCCGCTGTTTCACATTCATGGCCTCGTCGCGGCAGTGCTGGCGACGCTCTCCGGCGGCGGCTCGGTTTTCTGCACGCCGGGTTTCAATGCCCTGAAATTTTTTGGCTGGCTGGAAGAGGCCAAGCCCACCTGGTACACCGCGGTGCCGACGATGCACCAGGCCATCCTGTCCCGCGCCGAACGAAATGTGGTGGTCATCAAGGCCCATCCCATGCGGCTGATCCGCTCAAGTTCCGCCTCTTTGCCGGTGCCCGTGTTCAATCAACTGGAAGCGGCTTTCGGCTGCCCGGTGATTGAAGCCTATGCCATGACCGAAAATGCCCACCAGATGACCAGCAACCAGTTGCCGCCGGACAAGCGCAAGGCCGGTTTCGTCGGCTGTGCGTCGGGCCCCAAGGTTGCCATCATGTCGCCCGGCGGAAAACTCCTGAAGGCGGGCAATGAAGGCGAAGTGGTAACCCGCGGACCCAATGTGACCAAGGGCTATGAAAACAACCCCGAGGCCAATGAAACCGCCTTTGCTCACGGCTGGTTTCACACCGGCGACCAGGGCTACATGGACGAGGATGGTTATCTCAAGATCACCGGACGCCTGAAAGAGATCATCAACCGCGGCGGTGAAAAAATCTCCCCTGCCGAAATCGACGAGGCACTGCTCGATCATACTGCTGTCCAGCAAGCCTTGGCCTTTGCCATTCCCCACGACAAGCTCGGCGAGGATGTGGCCGCCGTCGTTGTCCTGAAGGATGGCGCCCTGGCAACCGAAAGGGAATTGCGGGATTTTGTGAATGAAAAACTGGCGGCTTTCAAAGTGCCCAATCGGATTTACTTTCTCAGCGAAATTCCAAAAGGGGCGACGGGCAAATTGCAGCGCATCGGCCTGGCGCAGAAACTGGGCCTCGCATGACAAAAATCTGTATCTTCGGCGCGGGCGCCATCGGCGGCTACATCGGTGCACGGCTGGCGCATAAGGCTGAGGCCGATGTGTCGCTGGTCGCACGCGGCCCCCATCTCGCGGCCATGGAAGCCAACGGACTCACCCTAAAACAGGGTGGCGAGACCTTCACGGTTCGCCCGCGCGTTTCATCTGATCCAAAAACCCTGGGGCCGCAGGATTATGTGATTGTCGCCGTAAAGGCCCATGCGCTTACCGGGGTGCTGGACCAGCTTCAGCCCTTGCTTGGCAAGGACACCGCCCTTCTCTTTGCCCAGAATGGCTTGCCCTGGTGGTATTTCTACAGGCACGGCGGCCCCTATGACGGAAGGCGCATTGAAAGTGTCGATCCCGGCGGAAGAATTTGGGAGCGGTTGGGCCCTGAGCGCGCCCTTGGCAGTGTCGTGTGGCAGGCCGCCGAATTGGAAAGCCCCGGCGTAATCGCCCACGCCTATGGCGACCGCCTGCCGATAGCGGAGCCTTCGGGAGAAAAAACCCCGCGCGCCATGCTGCTCAGCAAATTATTGCTGAGTGCCGGGTTGAAAAGCCCGGTGCGCGGCAATTTACGTGATGAAATCTGGCTGAAGCTCTGGGGCAACCTGAGTTTCAATCCGGTCAGTGTCCTGACGCAGGGAACCCTTCTGCAACTCGCCACCGACCAGGGTACACGGAAGGTCATTCGCGACATGATGCAGGAAGCCCGCCTTGTGGGCGAGGCGCTCGGCGTAAAATTTACGGTGGATGTCGATGAGCGCATCAACATGGCGGAAAAGGTGGGCAACCACCGCACCTCGATGTTGCAGGATGTTGAAGCCGGAAGGCCCACGGAACTCGATTCACTTCTGGGCGTTGTCATAGAATTGGCACAGATGGTTGAGATTCCTACGCCCAGCCTGAATTTGGTGTATGATCTCACCAAGTTTCGAAGCAAAACCTGATTAATCCTAGCGGAGAGAAATCCATGCGTCTCGACAATGAAAGGCCCAGTGACAATGTTGAGGACCGCCGGGGGCAGGGCGGCGGCGGTTTCGGCTTTCCGCGTGGCGGCAGCGGCCGGGGAATCAACATTCCCGTGGGCGGCGGCAGGGGCGGCCTCAGCATCTCCACGATTATCATGCTTGTCATTGCATATTTTGCCATCAAGCTGCTGTTTGGCATTGATTTGCTTGAGGTCATCAATGGCGGCGGTGTGCAGGTGCCGGGCGGCGGCAGCAACACTGAAATGACCATCCCCAAGGGCAACACCGATGTGGCCGGCGGCGATGTGCAAGGTGGCGCCACCACACCTTCTACCGATGTGACCGGTGATGCGGGCAAGGATTTCGTACGGCGTGTCTTGGGTTCGACCGAGCGTGTCTGGGACGGCATATTCAAGCAGATGGGCCAAACCTACCAGAAGCCCAAACTGGTTCTCTTCAACGGCTTCGAGCAGTCGGGCTGCGGTATGGCGCAATCGGCCATGGGTCCGTTTTACTGCCCGCGCGACAGCAGCGTTTATATCGATCTATCCTTCTACCAGGACATGAAGAACAAGCTGGGCGCACCGGGTGATGCGGCGCAGGGCTATGTGATCGCCCATGAAGTGGGCCACCACTTGCAGAATCTCTTTGGCATTGCCGACAAGGTAACCGCACAGCGCATGCAGGTTTCAAAGGAAGAGGGCAATGTGCTCTCCGTACGCATGGAGCTCCAAGCCGATTGCTATGCTGGCATCTGGGGCAAGCAGTCAAATGTGTTTGAGGACGGTGACATTGAAGAAGCCCTGAATGCTGCCACCGCCATTGGCGATGACCGCCTGCAGAAGCGCTCGCAAGGCTTCGTGGTGCCCGAATCCTTCACCCACGGCACCTCCGAGCAAAGGGTTCGCTGGTTCAAAACCGGGTTTCAGGCAACCGATATTGGCCAGTGCGACACCTTTGGAACCAACCAGCTCTGAGGTTACGCGGGCCGGCGCAAGTTAGTTTCGCACCGCCGCGACACATAATTGTTACAGAAGTTGTTTTGCCCGGGCGAACATCCGGGAGCATTGTCGCGCCTGAAGTTTAATTCAGAGGCGATGCCGATGACCGCAAACCAGAGTCCCCGTGAGAAGGTTTATGTGCACAAGCTTTTTGTGCGGGTGTTCCATTGGGTGAATGCCTTGGGCATGACCTTGATGATCATGAGCGGCTGGCGCATTTACAACGCCTCGCCGCTCTTTGATTTCAGGTTCCCGAACGGCATCACCCTCGGCGGCTGGCTGGGCGGGGCGCTGCAATGGCATTTCGCCGCCATGTGGCTGCTGGTGGCCAACTTGCTGGTCTACGTGATTGTAGGCTTCGCCACCGGTCATTTTAGAAAGCGCTTCACGCCGGTTTCGCCATCGTCCGTTGTGGGTGACATGGCAAAGGCGCTAAAAGGGAAACTGCCCCACAGCATCACGACCTATAACGCCGTACAGAAGGCGTCTTACATCGGAGTGCTTCTGGCCATTGTTCTTACCATCATTTCCGGCGCTGTAGTCTGGAAGCCGGTGCAATTACAGGAAATCGGGCTGCTTATGGGCGGCTATGAGGGCGCCCGCCTGGTGCACTTCTTTGGCATGGCGGCGATCTGCGCCTTCATTGTGCTGCACCTCACTCTGGTACTGCTGGTGCCCAGCACCCTGATACCGATGATCATAGGCTGGACGCGCAAAACCAAACTGGAGCAGGAGGCAAGCCATGAACACTAAACTGCTGCTGCCGCCCTCAAAATCCCTGGTGAGTATCGAACGCCGCCTGTTCATGAAAAAAACCCTGAGCCTGGGCGCGCTGGCCATGCTTACGGGTTGCGATCCAACCGAACCTTCGGTGACCGACCGCATATTGTCGGCAATGTCGCGCTGGAATGACGAGGTCCAATTGGCGGTCTTCAATCCCAACAAGCCCGCACCAGTCTATACCGAAGCCGATATCACCGAGGATTTTCCCTTCAACGGCTACTATCCCGAAGCCAAAGCGCCAGTTGTTGCCGAAACGGGCTTCAAGCTTGAACTCTCGGGCCTCATTGGCAGGAAGGAAAGCTGGACGCTTGAGCAATTGCGCGCCCTTCCACAGGAGTCGCAGATCACCCGCCACATCTGCGTCGAAGGCTGGAGCGCCATCGGCAAATGGGGCGGCGTGCGCTTCAGTGATTTCCTGCGCCTGATCGAGGCCGATACCAGTGCCAAATATGTGGGCTTCAAATGCGCCGACAATTATCATTCCAGCATCGACATGGCCACAGCACTCCATCCGCAAACCATTCTGGCGCTCACCTTCCGCGATCAGGTGTTGCCCACCAAATATGGCTTCCCCATGAAACTGCGCGTGCCGACGAAACTGGGCTTCAAGAATCCCAAGCACATCATGGCCATGTATGTGACCAATGATTATCCCGGCGGCTTCTGGGAGGACCAGGGCTACAACTGGTTCAGTGGTTCGTGAGCAGATCGCTCACCGCGCCTCACAAGCGCGTGAGTATCGCGTTCGTGTTTTGCTAGTTATCAGGCGCTTTTGCATCCTCCGCCCGAGACAATGAAGTCTCTTCTCTGGAGGAAAAATCACATGCTAAAATTTGCAATTGCCGCCGCCGTAGTCGGCCTCTTCACAATCACCCCCGCCTTCGCCCAGGAGATGATGAAGTGTGATGACGCCAACATGATGAAGATGCAAAAGGAAATAGACGCCGATGTTGATCCCGGCATGAAGAAGCAGGTGGAAATGGCCAATGCTGAAATGAAAATGGCTGGTGACGCCATGAAGGCCAGCAAGATGGATGAGTGCGCCATGCACCTGAACAAGGCGATGGAAGAGCTTCACAAGATGAACTAACCAACAAAAACGGGCGCTGAAAAGCGCCCGTTTGAATTTCTGCCGTGGAACTTACGACTTGTTCATCGCGCCTTTGATGAGAGCCACAACGATTGTGAGCACAGCACCGCCGATGCCGCCGCCGGCGACATCCTGGATGATTGCGCCAATGTCCATGCCGCTTGCTGCAACGGCATCCGTGGCCATCGCACCACCGCCAAGCATCATGTCAAGAAGCCAGCCGCCGCCAAAGCCGCCAATGGCGCCGGCAATCGTATTGCCCAAGGTGCCAAGGCTCTTGTCAGGTATTGCCTTGCCAGCAGCGTTACCGCCAATGGCCCCGACGACAAGTTGGATGATAAGCGAAGTAATGTCCATTGCGGTTCCCCTTTTGTGGACGATCACTGGCTTGCTGCCAGTGGGTAAATATACCAGAATTTAAATGACAACTCAAAGTTTGAATGCCGGACCGCGGCTCAGTGGCCCGAGCGGAAAATTTCAGTAGGCGTTTTCGCATTTGAACAGCGCGAGGGGCGTTCGTGCCAGGATCTTCACGTCAAACATCAGCGACCAATGATCGATGTAATCGAGATCATGTTTCACCCGCTGTTCAATTTTTTCGCGCGTGTCGGTCTCGCCGCGCCAGCCGTTGATTTGCGCCCAGCCGGTAATTCCGGGGCGCACCCGGTGGCGGGCGAAATAGCCATCGACCACCTGTTCGTACAGCGTGTTAGCGGCCTTGGCCTGGGTGGCATGCGGGCGCGGCCCCACAAGCGAAAGCTGGCCGGTTAACACATTGAATAATTGGGGCAATTCATCGAGCGATGTATTGCGGAT
Source organism: Aestuariivirga sp. (assembly GCA_035525875.1). Lineage (GTDB taxonomy): Bacteria > Pseudomonadota > Alphaproteobacteria > Rhizobiales > Aestuariivirgaceae > Aestuariivirga. The sequence goes on along the minus strand of DATLDM010000025.1, from coordinate 26,817 downwards.
AAGCCGCCCAACGCGCGTCACCCGCGGATCACCCTTGCTCACCAGTGTTGTTGCATGCGCATCGCAGCGGTTGGCATACATCGAGCGGAATTTGAAAACCTCGATCAATTCATTGTTGAAACCATAGCGCTTCTGCTTGAACAGCACCGGACCCTTGCTTTCCAGCCGGATGGCGACGGCCACGGCGAGCATCACCGGTGCCAGCACAACAATTGCCGCGCTCGCAACGACGCGGTCAAAAACAGTCTTGAGAAACAGTCCCCAGCCCATCAGCGGCCGGTCAAACACCGCGAGCAGGGGCAGGCGGCCGAGATAGGTATAGGCCTTGGAGCTGAATTTCAGGCTCGAGGCCTTGCCGCTGATTCGGATATCGACCGGCAATTCCCACAGCCGCTTCAGGATGTAGAGAAGGCGCGCTTCCGCCGAAAGGGGAATGGCCACGATGATGAGATCGACACGGTTGTTGCGGGCATAGGTTCCAAGGTCGGTGATCGTTCCCATCTTCTTGTGCGTGTGAGCGGCCTGCGGGCTGCGAACCTCGTCCCTGTCATCAAACAGGCCGATGACTTCAATGTCCAGATCGCGCGACGCTTCAAGGACATGCAAGGCATCATCGGCAACCCTGCCGCCGCCAACTATGGCAATGCGCTTGTGAAACCGTCCTTGGCTTGCGATGGGCCGCGCCCAGACCTGCGCCACCAGTCGGGTGAAGGCCAGATACGCGGTGATTGTCAGCGTCCAGTCGAGGAGCAAGCGCGGTTCAAGAGGAATGAGGAAATAATCGAGCGACTTGTAGGCCACAGCGCCAGCGATAATGAGCGTCGCCGCCGATTTCAGAAAGGTCCAGCCGCCGTTAACCAGGGCACACGCCTTGTAAAGACCGAGATCGCGGAGCAGCAGCAGGCTAAGAAAGGTCAATGCAAGGGAGAAGAAGGCGATGATCGAAACCCAATTAGGAGCGTCGAGCCGACCTGCAAAAGTGGCCATATAGAACATCGCAGCGGCAAAGAAGACGGTAAAATCCAGGGCCTTCAACAGGCGTTGAACCACTTCGCCGTCAACATATCTTGACGCTGCCTTTGCCGCCAACGCCGTCATTGTCCCAACTCTGCACCTGATTTGCTCTTGCCTCCTTGCAATGCAAATTCGAAGCCAATTGGTAAAATTTGCTGAAAATGCTGGTTATCAGGCCGGTTGCCGGATGCCGTTAACCTTACTTCAGCGGGAAAAGCGGCTCCGCAACCCCGTGAACCCCGGGTTTGAGCGCGAAAAGATCGCCGGACTGCGGCCACAGCTCCAGGGCATCGGGGCTCATTCCGTCTCTCGCCGTTGTTACATAAAGGGTGGCAAAGTTCTCGCCGCCAAAACCCACCGTTGTGACATGGGGGGCGGGTACCTGAATATGGCGGAGCCGAAAACCGGCGTTAGAGAATTGGGTTATCCGCGCGCCTCCCCAATGGGCCACCCACAGGTTGCCCTCCGCATCCACCGTCAGCCCGTCGGGCATGCCTTCCTCGTGGGTATAGGAAATCAGCACACGGCGGTTGCGGGGCATAGGGTCATCACGCGATATATCATAGGCAAAGGTTTTCTTGCCGGCACTGTCGTTGAAATACATGGTCTTGCCGTCAAGCGAAAAAGCAGGGCCATTGGATACCGCAAACCCCACATCGCCGAGGAAGCATTTGCCGTTTGGCAGCACGCACCAGAGGGCGCCGCGCGGGTCACTCTCCTTGGCGTGAGAACTGCCGACCCAGAGCCGCCCAAAATGATCCACCTTGCAGTCATTGTAGATGACCGCGTCACGGTCCAGCTCCGGCCGGGCAAAAATCTTGCTGGCCCCGGTCTTGATGTTCAAGGTGGACAGGCCCCCGGCATGGCTGGCCATCAGAAGCTTGGGATTGGTGGTGGCGACAATGGCGCCAAGCGGCGCTTTCAAGGCAACATCGCGCACCTGCGTTTCACCTTCGACGGGGTCGTGGATGAAGAGTTTGGACTCGTAAAGATCGATCCATAAAAGCCGCTTCGATGCCGCATGCCAGATCGCCGCTTCGCCCAGTTTATTCGCTGCCCGATAGACATTCCGCAATGCTGACATGTGTTTCCCCTAAGCCGTTACGGGCACCTTAACCGCAATCTTCGAATCAGGCCATATTCTGGACCAAGGCAAATGTGGAAAGTGGTTCGTGTATTGACTTGGCACGGGCTCGTCCCGCACTCTGCGTCTTTGCAGGGGCAGGACCAGGCGTTTGACAGAAACTCCAAATCGGTGGCGGCGTTACGCGCAGTGGGATGAGCGCCCCCTGCGGCTGGACAAGTTTGCGGTGGAAGACGCGGCCCATGGCTTTTCCGCCTTCACCAGCCCTGCCGATCCCAAGCCCGGGGTCTCCATAAAGTCGGGGCGGATTGCCAGCATGGACGGCGTGTTGGTCCATGACTTCGACATGATCGATGAATTCATCGCCCGCCACCACCTTGATCCCGCCATCGCCCCGGAAGCCATGGCGATGGACTCAGGTGAGGTGGCGCGCATGCTGGTCGACATGAACGTGCCGCGCGAGCAACTGGTACGCCTGGCCCATGGCATGACGCCGGCAAAACTGGCCGATGTTGTCTCCCGCCTCAATGCGCTCGAAATCGCCTTCGCCTATTCCAAGATGCGGGCCCGCAAGACTCCCGGTAACCAGGCCCATGTGACCAACGCCAAGGATGATCCCCTGCAGCTCGCCGCCGACGCGGCAACCGCCGTGGCTTTCGGCTTTGATGAAATTGAAACCACCATGCGGGTGTCGCGCAATGCCTGGTCCAATGCCGTGGCCTGCGCCGTCGGCGGCGCTGTCGGCCGCTGGGGCACGCTGTTCCAGTGTTCCAGCGAAGAGGCGGAAGAACTCCGCATCGGCATGGCGGGCTTCACCTCCTACGCCGAAACCGTCTCGGTCTATGGCACGGAAAAAACCTTCATCGATGGCGATGACACGCCCTGGTCCAAAGCCTTCCTTGCGGCTGCCTATGCCTCGCGCGGTATCAAGATGCGCTGCACTTCCGGGGCCGGTTCCGAATTGCTCATGGGCTTCCATGAATCAAAATCGCTGCTTTATCTCGAAGCCCGCTGCCTGTGCTTGCAAAGAGGCATGGGCGCGCAAGGCACCCAGAACGGCGGCATCGATGGCGCGCCGTTGACCGCAACAATCCCCGGCGGCGTCCGTGAACTGATGGCGGAAAATCTTATCGCCGTCTGGCTCGATCTGGAATGCGCCTCTGGCAATGACGCGCGCTCAACTGAATCCGAGATTCGTGTCGGCGCAAAAATCCTGCCCTTCCTGATTTCCGGTTCCGATCTCATCTGCTCCGGCTTTGGCTCCATTTTGGCTTACGACAATTCCTTCAACCCTTCGCTGATCAATGGCGAGGAGATGGAAGACTTCCTCGTCTTGCAGCGCGACTTCGAGGCCGATGGCGGCCTGACGCCGCTGCCCGAAGAGCGCGCCCTGGATTTGCGCAGCCGCGCCGTTGAAGCGATTTCCGCCGTGTTTGAGGAACTGGGCTTGGGCAATCCCACGGCTGACATGAAGCAAAGTGTGGTCGTGGCCTCCGGCTCCGATGAAACGCGAAGCTACGCCCCGCGCGAAGTGGCCAAGATCAGCGAAGCCATCAAGGAGCGTGAGATTACCGTGATTGAGGTGATCAAGGCCCTGGTCAAGCGCGGCTTTGCCGACGAAGCGCAGAACCTGCTGTCCCTCGTGAAGCTCCGAGTTTCGGGTGACTATCTGCAAACCTCCGCCATGGTGCGGAAAGGCAAGGTTGTGAGCGCTGTGAATGATCCCAATACCTATCTTGGGCCCGGCACCGGCTACCGCGTATCCGAAGAGCGCCGGCTTGAAGTCAATTCCATCCGCGACGTGCTGGACCAGAAGGAAGTACTGCGCCAGGAAGCGCTGCATGAAAAGGATGAAGCCAAACGCATTCAGTACCGCGTCAAAGGCCCAGCCGGGCAGGGGACGGACAAGAAGGAAGTGGTGATAGGCATCAGCCCGGCCTTTGGCTTGAACCTGTTCCAAACCACGGCGGGGCATCGCCTCTCCGATGTTCTCAAGGGAATGATAGATGCGATCGAGAAGCGCGGCCTCAAGCCTCGCATCGTGCGCTTCAAGCATACGGCTGATACGTCTTTCCTCGGCATTTCGGCGGCAACGCTTTCCGGCTCCGGCATCGGCATCGGCATTCAGGCCAAGGGAACTGCAGTCATCCACAGCCGTGACCGCTTGCCCCACAACAACCTCGAACTCTTTTCGAATGCGCCCATTACCAAGCTCGAACACTACAAGGGCTTCGGCGCAAACGCCGCAGCTTATGCTTTGGGCGAAATGCCGGAACCCGTGGTGGTGCCAACCCGCGGCGAAGCCATGGGCGCGCGCTATCACGCCCGCGTGGCCTTGATCTACGCCATTGAAACCGGATTGACCGCCGAAGGTGCCGCACCCGAGGATATCGATGTAAAATTCACCGGGGCAAAATCATGACCGCAAAGCTCACCACAGCCGACTATCCACTGGCCGAAACCCGAAGCGACAAAATCCGCGGCCAACGCGGCAAGTCCCTCGATGACATTACCCTGGACGCCGTCATGGCGGGCAAGGTGACCATGGAAGATTTGCGCATCACGCCCCAGGCCCTTGCCGACCAGGCCGAAATTTCCCGCGCCGCCAAGCGCCCGACCCTGGCGCTCAATTTTGAACGCGCCGCGGAACTGGTGGGCGTGCCCCAGGATTTCATCATGAGTTCCTACGAGATGCTGCGCCCCGGCCGGGCAAAATCCAAGGAACAGCTTCTGGACGTCGCCAAGACCTTCCGCCAGACCTACAAGGCCGAGCGCATGGCAAAATTCATCGAGGAAGCCGCCGACATCTACGAGCGCCGGGGCCTCTTCACCTACCGCTTTTAGGAAAACCTGATGTCGTGGAAAACTGATTATCGTTCGATCTACTATGAAGGCGCCCCCGAGCCTGACAATCTTGTCCTGCCCGTCAAAGAGACAGCCCTTCTCGTCATCGACGTTCAGAACACCTACCTCGAACGGCCCGACCGGGCGAAGCTTTCCAAGGCAGAGCAGGCCCGCTTTGACGCCTGGACTCCCTTTCACGAGCGCATGCGCAGCCAGGTCATTCCCCGCACGGCGGAGCTGCTGAAGCTCTGCCGCGCCAAGGGCATTGAATGTCTCTTCGCCCGCATTGCAACCCACACGGTAGATGGCCGCGAACGCTCGCTTTCCCAGAAAATGCCGGGCTGGAACAACCTCCTGCTGCCGAAGAATGAAAAGCCATCGCAACTTGTGGCTCAGCTTGCCCCGATAGGTGACGAAATCGTCGTGACCAAAACCACCGATTCAGCCCTCACCGGCACCAATTTGCGGCTTATCCTGCATAATCTCGGCATCAAGAACGTGATCTGCGCCGGCATATTCACTGATCAATGCATCTCCTCAACCGTCCGCAGCCTGGCCGACGAAAGCTATAATGTGGTGGTGGTGGAGGATTGCTGCGCCGCCGGGTCCGACGCCCTGCACCACAAGGAGCTGGAAATCATCAACATGATTTATTGCCATGTCCTCTCAAGTTATGAGCTCATCGCCATGATGGGCTTGGCAAAATGAGGAAATTGGACTTTAGTATAGGATTGACCGACGCAAGACTCACGAATCGAAGATTGTCGGCAAAGGGGACGTAAACGCAATCAGGGGAATGGAGGAGCTTTCATGGCTCAAGCTAAAACAGTAGGGGATGGAATAGAAATTTCATCCCGGAAAGATATTCACAAGCTTCAATCCAAGGCCGTGGGCCTTGTCGGTGTGCTCTTCCTGGCGGTCACGGGTGCAGCACCCATGTCGGCCATGCTTGGCAACGTGCCATTTGCTGCCGGCTACGGCATCGGCATTTACACGCCGGCGGCGTTCTTGCTGGCTACCATCGTTCTCACCGTGTTTTCAATCGGCTATGCCGCCATGGCAGCGCGTGTATCCTCGGTTGGCGGCTTCTACTCATTCATTTCCCAGGGCCTTGGCCGTGAAATTGGCATGTCGGCGGGCATTAGTTCGCTGGCCTGCTATTCGATCTTTGAAGCCTCGCTGACGGGCCTCTTCGCTTTCTTTGGCAACAAATGGTTCGTCGATCACCTCGGCATCAACATACCCTGGCCGGTGCTGGCGCTGCTCATGATTGCCGTCATCGCCGTTCTATCCTACCGCGATGTAAAACTCTCAGCCAAGATTTTAGGCGTGGCACTTATAGCCGAGGTTGCCATCCTCACCATCTTTGTTCTGGGCGTAGCGCTGGCTTCAAGCGGCACGAACTTTAACCCGGAAGCGCTGAATGTATTCAAGGTCTACACGCCTCTGCCGGCACAGACGGTTGGGGCAGTAGCCATTCCCGCCGGTGCGGCGGCAGTTGGCATCTTCATGGCCTTCTGGTCATGGGTAGGCTTTGAGATGGCTCCCAACTACGCCGAGGAATCACGTGATCCGAAGCGCATTGTTCCGCAGTCTCTGCTGCTCTCAGTGGTGGGGCTCGGCATCTTCTACGTGATCGTCAGCTGGTGCGCGGTGTCTGCCTATCCGACGGAAGCCGACATGGCAGCCAAGGCTTTCTCTGACGGCGTGAACTTCTATCTCACGCCCATCCAGCAGTTTGTCGGCAATTGGGCCTATGAACTGATGTTCCTGCTCATCCTCACCAGCTCGTTTGCCTGCGGCATGGCCTTCCATAACACGGCGGCCCGCTACTTGTATTCGCTGGCCCGCGAGGGTGTGCTGCCGAAAATGGTTGCCGAAACCCACGACCACCACAAGAGCCCCCACAAGGCTTCCGCCGTGCAGTCAGTTCTGGCCGCCGCTTGGGTGATCCTCTACGGGCTCGGCTATGGCTTTGATGATCCGTCTGGCCAAGCCTGGCTCGGCGTCTACACGCTGTTTGCCGTGCTCGGCACTGGCCTCTTGCTGGTGTTGCAGGCGGTGGTTTCCGTGGCCATCATTCTGTGGTTCAAGAAAAACGGCGGTGGCAACGTGTTTACGACCATGATTGCACCGGCGATTTCCTTCGTGGTGCAGATCTGGCTTGTTTACACGCTCATCGCCAACCTCGCCACTTTGGGCGGCACGAATGGTTTTGCCCAAAGCATTCCCTATGTCGGGCTCGCGATCATCCTCGTTGGCCTGGTCTGGGGCTTCGTGCTCAAGTCGAGCAATCCCGAGGCCTACAATAACATCGGCCACATGGTGAACAACGACTGATCCAGGCTGATTGACGAAACAGGGGGGACAGCGGGTTACTGCTGTCCCCATTTTCAATTGTAAGGGAGGGTAACATGTCCGCATCGCTCAAAGGCCGTTCTGTTGTGGTGACCGGAGGCTCCAAAGGCATTGGCAAGGGCATTGCCCGGGTGTTCGCCGTAGCTGGCGCAAAGGTCGCCATCCTTGCCCGGAACCTGAAGGACGCCAATGCCTGTGCGGCGGAAATCGGCCGCGGCGCCTTTGGCCTGAGCGGTGACGTGACCTCGCTGGCCAGCATCGAAGCGGCCCTCAAAACCATTGCCGCAAAAAATGGCGGCATTGACGTGCTCTGCGCCAATGCCGGAATTTTCCCGCCCGCAAGATTGGAAGATATGACCGATGAACAATGGAACGAGACCATCGACACCAATCTCAAGGGCACCTTCCATTCAGTCAAGGCAGCCATTCCCTATCTCAAAAAATCCGATCAGGGACGGATCGTGATCACCTCGTCCATCACCGGTCCCGTAACCGGCTTTCCCGGCTGGACCCACTACGGCGCCTCGAAGGCAGGCCAGCTCGGCTTCATGCGCACCGCCTGCATTGAACTGGCGAAATACGGGATCACCGTAAATGCTGTGATGCCCGGAAATATCGTCACCGAAGGCCTGGCCGGCATGGGCGAGGAATACCAGAAATCCATGGCCGCGTCCGTGCCCCTGAAGCGCCTGGGCCACGTCGATGACATCGGCCACGCCGCCCTTTACTTCGCCTCGAAGGAAGCCGCCTATGTGACGGGCCAGACAATTATCGTCGATGGCGGGCAGATCTTGCCTGAAAGCCTGGATGCCTTGGCGCAGGCTTGATGCTTCGAGGCTCGCCACGCTCGCACCTCAGCATGAGGGTGATTTAATATCCTCACCCTGAGGTGCCCGGCATAGCCGGGCCTCGAAGGGCCCGTTCAGCCAAACTTGCTCAGGTAGTCCTCGCACAATCCCATCGTGCCTTCCGTATAGGGAAGGCCCATGGACTTTGCCAAATCGGTTTCCGCATGCGAGCCGATCCAGGCCACCAGCAAAAGCCGCCGCAGCATGACGAAGGTTGGAATCTCCGTTTCGTCGGTCTTGGGAAGATCTATCACGCGGGCGTAACCCGTCTTCCAGGACTCGATCAGCCCCGGCACCTGCGGCTCATGCTCGTAAAATGAAACCGGTGTCGCCGCGTCATACATGTACCAGCCAAAGCCGCAGTCATCGAAGTCGATGACCTTGACCTGGCCATCGTCGATCAAGAGATTGGCCAGCCGCAGATCGCAATGGATCAGCCCGAAGCGTTCATTCTCCTGCCCATAGGCTTTCAGGCGCTTGCCGATGAGATCAACCGTGCGCCTAAAAAGTTTCGTCTTTTCGTCATCAACACCCATGCCGTCGCGCCAGCGTCCCCAATGGGGCTTCGCCTCGCCGAGGCTGGTATCAAAATCCCAGGTGTGCCGCTGAAACCACGCCGGGCGGTTCCATTGCCGCGCATGGAGATGCATGCGGGCTGTGACTTCACCGAGCACTTCGAAAGGTTTCGACAAGTCCTCGCCAATGCCGGGCTCCGAACCCGTTTCCCACTCGGACAATACAACATGCCGTCCCGAAACATCCTGAATGATTTCGCCGTCTATGCCTTTCACGGGCCGCGGTGTGACGACCACGCCGCGATCGCGCAGGTCCATGAGCCATGCGAGTTCGGAAGCGATTGCCGTCTTGCTGTGATACCCTTCGCGGTGAACCCGCAAGGCCCATTTGCGTCCGTCTCCAGCCTGCACGCAGTACGTGGCGTTCTCAGAGAGATTGATCATCACAACCGAAACATCGGCGGGCAGCGCGTAGTGCTTCACCGCTTTTTCAGCGACCCGTTGCAGGAAATCAAGCATTGATCAGTTCGCGGGCCCGCGGCATGGCAGCATCGAATCGCTCCATGATTTCCTTGCACAACTCGGCGCTGAGCAACACGCCCGGCTTCCATTGCAGCACCCGCTTGTCGAGCGATGAGAAGATCGCCCACACACCATGCTCATAAAGCGCTCGCGATACAGCGACGGCCCCTTCAGGGTGATTGAATTCAAGACCAAGAATCACGCCCTTCTGGCGCACCCCCGTAAAAATATCGCTATGCTTTGCCATCATCTTCTTCATCGCGGCGGCCATGAACTTCGTGACGGTGTGGACATTGGCCGCCACTTCCGGCCGCAACAGCATCTCGATAACCTTGTGGCCCACAACGCAGCCCAGCTCCGCCCCACCCGTTGTGCTGATATGGGCGGCGCCATCCACATTCAGCCATTCACCGCAGCGCTCATTCACCAGGCAGGCGCTGATCGGATAAAGCCCGCCGGAAAGGCCCTTGGCCGTCACCATGATATCGGGTTGTATGCCATAGGCCTGCCAACCCCACATGGAACCCGTGCGCATCAATCCCGTCTGCACTTCATCGGCGATATACATGGCGCCATGCTTGCGCGCGAGCTCACGGCAGGCGTCGAGATAGCCTTCCTTGGGCATGGGGAAGCCGTAAGTAGCGGGTATAGTTTCCATGATAAGGCCCGCCACGTCATTGCCCTTCAGCGCGTTTTCCATGGCAGCAATATCATTGAAGGGAACCTGAACGAACATGTCGGGCTGGTCGCTCAGGAAAATCTTGCTGAAACGGTCATCGCCGGTGGCAACCGACAGTCCTGAATGGCCGTGATAGCCCTTGATGATGGAAACAATCTTGCGCCGCTTGGTGGCGTAGCGGGCGCTCTTCAAGGCAATGTCTACGGCCTCCGCCCCGCCGGCAGCGAACACCGCATACTTCATACCGGGTGAAACGGTGACGAGGGATTCCGCCAGCGCCGTGCGCGCGACCGAAGGGAACCAGTGGTTGCCGATGTCGAATTGATCAAGCGCCTTCTTCAGCGTCTCAACCAGTTCCGGATGGCGGTGGCCGAAATTATAGGTGCCGCCATTCAAATGCAGGTCAATCAGGCGGCGGCCTGACATGTCACGGAGAAGATAGCCCTCACGCTTGTCGATAACGAGATCAATGCCGGCCTTTTGCCAGAACTTTGTTTTGTCCGGATTCCAAAAACGGATGGATTTCTCGATCACCTCCGCTTTCGACGCATATTTGAAGCCGCCATAATCAAACATCAGTAAGCCCTCGCTGGTCGATCAGTAACTTTTGAGAATGTCCCATATTTCATCGAAATGCGAAATCAGGTGGTCAGGCCCATAGTCGGCCACGGGCTTGGGCGTGTAGCCAAAGGTAACGGCCATCACCGGGACCTTTGCGGCCCGCGCCGTCAGAATATCTGTCTCGCTGTCGCCAACCATGATGGAATGCTGCCGTTCGACACCCAGGCGTCTGACCGCTTCCAGGTAAGGAGCGGCGTCAGGCTTGCCGATGCCAATGGTATCAGGCCCAATTACGGCACCCATAAACCGGCTGAGGTCGAGCGCGTCGAGTAGCTGACGCGAAAGGCCCTCAGGCTTGTTGGTGCACACGCCGGCCTTGATGCCTGACTCCACCAGCCGCTTGAGCAGCGCCACGACGCCCGGGAAAATTTCGCTGCGGTCTGCCGTGTGGCCTTCGTAATGGCGCAGGAATTCCGCGTGGTAGTAGGTAAGCGATGCCTCGTCGATGGCATCTCCGGTGGCGGCCACGCCGCGCTCGATCAAAATCCTGGCCCCACGTCCCACAAAGCTGCGCACTTCCGGTATGGTAATCGGCCGCCGCTTTAACTGCGAAAGCACATGGTTGGTGGCCGCCATGAGATCTGGAGCCGTGTCCACCAGCGTTCCGTCCAGGTCAAAAATCACGGCCTTAATCGTCATGTGTTTCCCACAAATCTGGCATGTTTGAGTAGTCCTGAACCTTGTGCTATCACGCCGCCAACTTGAAGTGGAGAGTGCTATGGATATTCGTAAAACGCAGGCCTTGAGCGACATACTGAAAGACAAGTCATTGCTCAAGGACAAATGCTATATCGACGGCAAATGGCTGTCTGCATCCAAATCCATCGATGTGACCAATCCGGTCAATGAGAGCGTGATTGGCTCCGTTCCCAATATGGGCAAGGTCGAGACCAAGCAGGCCATCGAAGCGGCCGAAAGCGCCCAGAAGGATTGGGCCAGGAAGACCGCCAAGGAACGTGCCGCCATCCTGCGCAAATGGTTCACCCTGATGATGGAAAACCAGGAAGACCTTGCCCAGATCATGACGGCGGAGCAGGGCAAGCCCTTAACCGAGTCGCGCGGCGAAATCGCCTATGGCGCCTCCTTCATCGAATTCTTCGCCGAAGAGGCCCGCCGCATTTATGGCGAAACCATTCCATCGCCTTTCGCCAATGGCCGCATGGTTGTGATCAAGCAGCCCGTGGGCGTTGTGGCGGCGATCACCCCGTGGAATTTCCCCAATGCGATGATCACCCGCAAGGCTGGACCGGCCCTGGCGGCAGGTTGCGCCTTCGTGTGCAAGCCCGCCTCGGAAACCCCGCTCTCCGCCCTGGCCATGGCCGAACTGGCGCACCGCGCCGGAATTCCTGCCGGTGTCTTCTCCGTGATCACCGGATCCGCCCGCGAGATCGGCGCGGAAATGACCGGAAACCCCATCGTCCGCGCCCTGACATTTACCGGATCGACGGAAATTGGCCGTCTTCTGATGGCGCAGTGCGCCCCAACCATCAAGAAACTCGGCCTTGAACTCGGCGGCAACGCGCCGTTCATCGTCTTCGATGACGCGGATCTTGATGCCGCCGTTGCCGGCGCCATGATCTCGAAATACCGCAATGCCGGCCAAACCTGCGTCTGCGCCAACCGCATTCTGGTGCAGGAAGGCGTTTACGACAAATTCGCCGAGAAGCTTGCCGTTGCCGTGAAGAACCTGAAGGTGGGTGATGGCGTCGAGACCGGCGTCACAACCGGCCCGCTGATCAACAAGGCCGCCGTTGCCAAGGTGCAGGAACACATCGCCGATGCCATCAGCAAGGGTGCCAAGCTTGTGGTTGGCGGCAAATCCATGGGCGGCAATTTCTTTGAACCAACGCTTTTGCGCGATGTGACCACCGACATGGCCGTTGCCCGCGAGGAAACCTTTGGCCCCGTGGCACCGCTCTTCAAGTTCAAGACGGAGGAAGAAGCCATTGCCATGGCCAACAACACCGAGTTCGGCCTCGCCTGCTATTTCTACACCCGCGACATTGGCCGCGTCTGGCGCGTGGGCGAAGCGCTTGACTATGGCATGGTCGGCATCAATGAAGGCATCATCTCAACCGCCGAAGCGCCTTTTGGCGGCATGAAGCAGTCGGGAATTGGCCGTGAAGGCTCGCACCACGGCGTGGAAGAATATCTCGAAATGAAATACATGCTCATGGGGGGCCTCGGTAAGTGACACCTGATCAAATGAAGAAAGCGGCCGCGGTAGAGGCGCTCAAATTCGTCAAGCCCGGCATGAACATCGGCCTCGGCACCGGTTCGACCGCCAATCACTTCATCGAGGCGCTCGCCGCCAAGGTGAGGGAAGGCCTGGATATCAAGGGCGTGGCGACCTCCAAGGCCAGCGGGGAACTGGCCGAAAAGCTCGGCATTCCGCTGACGAAGTTGCAGCTTAATCCCCATCTCGATCTCACTGTCGACGGCGCCGATGAATTCGATCCCCAATTCCGCCTCATCAAAGGCGGCGGGGGAGCGCTCCTGCGCGAAAAAATCGTGGCGTCATCGTCGCGCTTCATGGTGGTGGTTGCCGATGAATCCAAGCAGGTCAAGAAACTGGGCAAGTTTCCCTTGCCCGTCGAAATCCTGGTGTTTGGCAGCAAAGCCACAATCTGGAAAGTTGAGCGGGCCTTCAAGATTCTCAAGCTTGACGCCGCGATAAATGTGCGGCGGACGAAGGACGGAGAACTCTTCACCACCGAAAACGGCAACTTCATACTGGACTGCTCCATTGGCGTCATTCCCGAACCGGAACGCCTGGAGGTTCTGCTGAAAAGCATTCCGGGCGTCGTCGAAACCGGATTGTTCATCGGCATTTGCGGAATTGTTCTCATGGGCACGCCAAAGGGCGTGACAGAGTTCAAGCGCGGATGACCGCTTTCGACTACGATCTCTTCGTAATCGGCGCAGGCTCCGGTGGCGTGCGTGCGGCGCGCGTAGCCGCCAAGCATGGCGCGAAGGTTGCCGTGGCGGAGGAATACCGCGTCGGCGGCACCTGCGTTATCCGCGGCTGCGTGCCGAAAAAGCTTCTGGTCTACGCCTCCAAATTCGCCGAGGAGTTCGAGGATGCCATCGGCTTTGGCTGGACCAGCGAGAAAGTCACCTTCGACTGGGCCACCCTGATCGAAAACAAGGACAAGGAAATCGACCGGCTCAACAAGGCCTATATCCGCAATCTCGAAGGGGCAGGGGCCGAGCTCATCATGGAGCGCGCCGAGATTCTCGATCGCAACACGGTCCGTCTCGCATCGGGCAGGAAGATAAGAGCCAAATATATTCTGATCGCCACCGGCGCCGCACCCTTCATCCCGCGACACCTGCCGGGCCATGAACTGGCGATTTCCTCCAACGAGGCTTTCCACCTGGAAAAATTGCCGCGCCGCATCTGCATTGTGGGCGGCGGCTATATCGCCGTCGAGTTCGCCGGAATCTTCCAGGGCCTCGGCGTTGAAACCATCCTGATCTACCGCGGCGAACAGATCCTTCGCGGCTTCGATGAAGACCTGCAGGCCCATCTCAGCGCCGAAATGCAGAAGAAGGGCATTGAAATCCGTACCAGTTCCAATGTTTCAAAAATAGAAAAGAGCGGCGACGGGGTTCGCGTAACGCTTGAAGATGGCGCGGTCTTCGGTGCCGGCCAAGTCATGTTTGCAACCGGAAGGCTTCCCAATGTTGTGAACTTGGGCCTGGAAAACGCCGGCGTTGATCTCACGCCGCACTACGCCGTGAAGGTTGATGACTATTCGCGCACCACGGCGGATAATATCTATGCGGTAGGTGACGTGACCAACCGCGTGAACCTGACGCCTGTCGCCATTCGCGAAGGCCAGACCTTCGCCGACAATGTCTTCGGCGGAATGGATGTGAAGACGGATCACACGCTCATTCCAACTGCGGTTTTCTCCCAGCCGGAAATCGGCACCGTTGGCCTCATCGAAGCCCAGGCCCGCAAGGACTACGGCAAGATCGATATTTACAAAACCAGCTTCCGCCCCATGAAGCACACGCTGTCGGGCCGCGACGAGCGCATGCTGATGAAGCTGGTGGTGGACGGCGAAACCGACCGGGTGCTGGGCTGTCACATCTGCGGCCCCGATGCCGGCGAAATGGCCCAGCTCCTCGGCATTTCCCTCCGGCTCGGCGCCAAAAAATCAGACTTCGACGCCACCATGGCGGTGCATCCCACCGCGTCCGAAGAACTGGTCACCCTCCGCGACAAATGGGTGGCGAAGAGCTAGCTTTCACCTTTCTGTCGTCCCGGCGAAAGCCGGGACCCAGGCTTTCAACAATTGCAGAACCCGGAAGTCTGGGCCCCGACTTTCGTCGGGGTGACAAATGTAAATGTGGAGCTAAACCGCGCCCATGCGGTTCCACGCGTCCAGGCCGGCAATCTTGTAGGCTTCGGCCAGGGTGGGATAGTTGAAGGTGTTGTTGACGAAGAAATCCACCGTGCCCTTGAGGTTGATCACCGCTTGACCGATGTGGATGAGCTCGGTTGCCCCTTCGCCCACGATATGGGCGCCGAGCAGGCGGCGCGTATCCAGCGCGAAGATCAGTTTCAGGAAACCGGAATTGACCCCCATGATATGGCCGCGCGAGGTTTCGCGGAAGCGCGCCACGCCGCATTCATAGGCAACGCCGCTTGCCTTCACCTGTTCCTCCGATTGCCCGACCGTGGAAATTTCCGGCACCGCGTAGATGCCGTAGGGAAATGCTTCGGGCGGCGGGGGCAGGGCCATGCCGAAGGCGTGACAGGCGGCAACGCGGCCCTGTTCCATCGAGGTGGAGGCAAGGCTTGGAAAGCCGATGACATCGCCCGCCGCATAGATATGGGGAACGCTGGTCTGGAAGGTGATGGGATCAACCTTGATCTTGCCCCGGCCATCCGCTTCGATGCCGACGGTTTCGAGGCCGAGGCTGCCCACATTGCCGCTGCGCCCGGCGGCATAGAGCAGAATGTCCGCACGCACCAGGCGGCCATCGGAAAGGCTCACCTCCACGCCATTGGCTTTCACGGCAATGTCCTTCACGGCGCTGCCCAGGCGGATGGTCATGCCGCGGTCGCGCATCTGATGGATGAAATCGTCCACCAATTCGCGGTCGACGAATTCAAGAATGGTGTCGCGGGGTTCAATCAGCGTGACCGGAACATCAAGGGCGGAAAAAATCGTGGCATACTCAACGCCTACCACGCCGCCGCCGATGACGATGAGGGTTCGCGGCAAAGACTTGATTTCAAGAATGTCATCGCTGTCGAAAATACGCGTCTGGTCGAAGGAAATGCTGTCGGGCCGGTGCGGTCGCGTACCCACCGAAATGAGTGCATTGGTGAACCCGACCTCGCTCATTTCTTCCGTTTCCGTGGTGAGCGAAGCGCGGTTCGGGCCTGTCAGTTTGACGGTCGCATGAAGGCTCTTGATGGCATTGCGCATGAACTGGTGCTGCAGAACCTCAACCTCGTGGTCGAGTGTCTTGTGCAGCCGTGAAATCAGGTCATGGGCGGAAATATCCTGCTTTACCCGGTAGCCCCGCCCGTAAAAGCCGCGCTCGCGCCAGCCCGAAAGATTGAGCACGGTTTCGCGCAGCGTCTTGGAGGGAATGGTTCCGGTATGCACCGAAACCCCGCCAAGCCTGCGGCCCTTGTCGACAACCAGAACCGATTTGCCCAACTTTGCCGATTGCACCGCGGCGCGCCTCCCCGAAGGGCCGCTGCCGATAACCAGCATGTCGTAGTGATTCATAGTTCCGCTTTCAAAAATTTTGTTATTCTTGACCTTCCCCCCCTCGTGGGGGAAGGTAGACATCGCGCCAGCGATGGACGGAAGAGGGGGCCTTAGTTCAGCACACCCCTCTCCCGGCGCTATCGCGCCACCCTCTCCCACGGAGGGGAGAGGGCAGAAGTGTTTTTCAATCCAAAATCTCATAGGTCGCTTCAACCGTTTTCCCATCATTGATCGGCAGGATGTCCTGCGGGCAACAGGACATGGCCACGATGCAATCCAGCTCGGCCCGGAAGATCACATAATCATTTGCCTTGGCCAAGGAGACGCCCCATTCCAGCGCCCCATCCTGACGCCAGGGAATGTTCATGAAGGTGTTAAGTGACGCTGGTGTGTAGGGCAGGTAAATGCCGAGCTCGGCAAGGCCCGCATGCATGTTGTCCTTGCAGTTGTCGTGGTAGCTGGTGCAGCCCAGAAGCCCGTAGCGCTCATTGTCGCAAGGGGCGATCAAGGTGTCATGCTTCCCGGGCGAGGTATCAGCCTCAAGCGTCAGAATCGGC
This sequence comes from Aestuariivirga sp., assembly GCA_035525875.1. Classification (GTDB taxonomy): domain Bacteria; phylum Pseudomonadota; class Alphaproteobacteria; order Rhizobiales; family Aestuariivirgaceae; genus Aestuariivirga. Next base: position 10,037 of record DATLDM010000025.1, on the reverse strand, counting down.
CGCCTGCGGTTGGTGATCATCTTGTCACCCACGATGGGATAAAGCCTCTGCCAGAAGGCGCGGCACTGCTCCATGCCCATGTATTCCAAGGTCGAACCCGCCACAAAGGCCCAAGTATCGACGATTTGCTTGCCATGCGGGTTCATGATTTTGATCGCCTGGCCCTTATTCAGCCTTGCTGCCTTGCCCCGGCGCGCCGGTATCGTGTAAACGGTGCCCAACTCTTTAACTCCTTGAATTTGGAAGCCTGTTGCCATCATGACCGATAAGCCCGCGGGAATCGACTATCGCGAGACAGTTTTTTTGCCAAAAACCGACTTTGCCATGAAAGCCGGCCTGCCGGAGCGCGAACCCGCCCTTTTGAAGCGTTGGGAAGACATGGGGCTCTACGGGGAGTTGCGTGAGCAGAGCAGGGGAAAGCCCAAATACGTTCTCCACGACGGCCCGCCCTATGCCAACGGCAATCTCCACATCGGCCACGCGCTGAACAAGATCCTGAAGGACATCGTCACCCGCTCGCGCCAGATGGCAGGCTTTGATTCCAACTATGTGCCGGGCTGGGATTGCCACGGCCTGCCCATCGAATGGAAAATCGAAGAGGAATACCGCGCCGCCGGCAAGAACAAGGACGCCGTTCCCATCAACGAGTTCCGCGCCGAATGCCGCACCTTCGCGGCCAAATGGGTGGGCATCCAGCGCGATGAATTCCAGCGTCTCGGCGTGACCGGTGATTGGCAGAACCCTTACCTCACCATGGCCTTCGAAGCCGAAGCGATCATCGCCAAGGAACTCCTGAAATTCGCCGACAGCGGCCAGCTCTATCGCGGGTCCAAGCCTGTGATGTGGTCCGTCGTTGAGAAAACCGCGCTTGCCGAAGCCGAAGTTGAATACGCCGATATCGAAGTCGATACGATCTTTGTGAAGTTTCCGGTGAGCAAGTCGCCCATCTCAACGATCAATGATGATTCTTGGAATGAAAAATGGGCCTCATACAGGGGCTCATCCGTTCTCATTTGGACAACAACGCCTTGGACAATTCCAGGCAATAGAGCCATTAGCTATTCTTCAAAAATAAAATACGGCATCTATGAAGTGACTACAGCGCCCGAAGGCAACTGGGCAATCACTGGCGATAAATTTATTGTTGCAGACAAGCTCGTAGATGAAGTTTTGAAGGCTGGCAGGGTGGAATCATATAAGCGTTTGGCAGACGCAAATCCCGCCGACTTGGTTTGCAGCCATCCATTAAATGCCAAAGGCTATAGCTTTGAAGTCCCTTTACTCGACGGCGATCACGTAACTGATGACGCAGGTACAGGTTTTGTGCATACCGCTCCGAGCCATGGCGCCGATGACTACAATATTTGGATCGCTCATGAAGCTAAATTAAATTTACGGAATATCTCGACCACAATTCCCGCTCCCGTCAACGCTGATGGCTATTACACCAAGGATGCCTCCGGCTTTGAAGGCGCCCGCGTCATTGATCAATACGGCAAGTGGGGTGATGCGAACCGGCGGGTGATGGACGCTTTGAAAGAGGCAGGCATGCTGCTCTCAGCCAAGCGCAAGACCATCAGCTATCCCCATTCCTGGCGCTCGAAGAAGCCGATCATTTTCCGCAACACACCGCAATGGTTCATCTCCATGTCTTCGCACGGCCTGCGCGACAAGGCGCTGAAGGCCATCGAGGACACCAAATTTTTTCCGCCCGCAGGCCAGAACCGCCTGCGCGGCATGATTGCCGACCGGCCCGATTGGGTGATCTCGCGCCAGCGCGCCTGGGGCGTTCCCATCGCCGTATTCGTGAACAAGGAAACCGGGAAAATCCTCAATGATTCCAAAGTGAATCAGCGCATCGCGGATTCATTCTCTAAGGAAGGCGCCGATGCCTGGTTTGCCGATGGCGCGGCCAGCCGCTTCCTCGGGCTCGACTACAATTCCCAGGAATGGGAGCAAGTGCGGGACATTTTGGACGTGTGGTTCGATTCAGGCTGCACCCACGCCTTCTGCCTTGAACAACGCCCCGACCTGAAATGGCCCGCCGACATCTATCTCGAAGGTTCGGACCAGCATCGCGGCTGGTTCCATTCCTCGCTGCTCGAATCCTGCGGCACCCGCGGCCGCGCCCCCTATGACGCGGTTCTCACCCATGGCTTCGTCGTGGGCGAAGACGGCCGCAAGATGTCAAAGTCCTTGGGCAACATCGTGACCCCGCAGGATGTGATCAAGCAATCTGGCGCTGACATTCTGCGCCTCTGGGTGGCGTCTGCCGATTACGCGGAAGACTTGCGGCTCGGCAAGGAAATCCTCAAGACCAATGTGGAAGCCTACCGCAAGCTCCGCAACACCATGCGCTATATCCTCGGCGCCCTCGAAGGCCTGCAGGATTGGGAACAGGTTCATCACCTCGATATGACCGAGCTTGAACGCTACATCCTGCACCGCCTCCACGAAATCGATGCACAGGTGCAGGCTGCCTATGAAGTGTTCGACTACAAGCGCATCTTCGCGCTGCTCAGCAATTTCATGACGCAGGACTTGAGCGCCTTCTATTTCGATATCCGCAAGGACGCGCTCTATTGCGATCCCTGGTCGAGCCTGAAGCGCCGGTCCTGCCGAAGCGTGCTGGACCAGCTCTTTCACTGCCTGACGACCTGGTGGGCGCCCATCCTCACCTTCACCATGGAAGAGGTCTGGCTGTCGCGCTTTGCCGGCGAGGGCAGCTCGGTTCACCTCATGCAGTTCGCCAAGACGCCCGATGAATGGCACCAGCCGGAGATTGCGAAGAAGTGGGACATGATCCGCAATGTGCGCCGCGTCGTGACGGGGGCACTCGAACTGGAGCGCGCCGAAAAACGCATCGGCTCGTCGCTCGAAGCCGCACCCACGGTTTACGTCGAGCTGGATGCCTCTGACATCGCCAGCCTGCGCGCCAGCGACTTCGCCGAAGTCTGCATCACCTCCGACATCACCATCACCGAAGGGGCAGGGCCCAAGGACGCCTTCCGCCTTGATGAGGTGAAGAACGTGGCCGTGGTGCCGGGAAAAGCCGAGGGGCAGAAATGCGCCCGCTCCTGGAAAATCTCCAAGGACATCGGCAGGGACAAGGACTTCCCGGATATCACGCCCCGCGACGCCGAGGCGGTGCGCGAATGGCAGACGCGCTTTGGGAAAACCCTGGCATGAGATTGATCTGGGGGCCTCTTGCGCCGCTGGGCTTTGCCCTGGCGCTGCTGGTTTTCGTGGTCGACCAGGCCCACAAATGGTGGATGCTGAACATCTATGACATCGGCGCCCGGGGGCCAGTGGCTTTCACCCCCTTCCTCGATCTTCTCCTGGTGTGGAACAAGGGCGTTTCCTATGGCCTGTTTGATACCAATGCCCAGGGCATTCTGGTGGGCTTGAGCCTGTTTGTCTGCGCCGTTCTGTGGATTTGGCTGTGTCGGTCTTTTCGGCCGGTGACCGTGGCCGCCATTGGCCTTGTCATCGGCGGAGCCCTGGCCAACGCCCTGGACCGCCTGATCCGGGGGGCGGTTGCCGATTTCTTCCAACTCCACTGGAATGGCTGGAGCTGGTACGTCTTTAACCTTGCCGACGTGGCCATCGTTGCGGGGGTGGGCCTTTTACTCTATGAGTCCTTCCGGGAACGGAACGGGGTGACAGGTCTTGGAAATGCCTGATTCAGACCTCAAACCGCGCCCTTAAGGACGGCAGGTGGGAGTATCGGGCATGAAAACAGTCTGGAAACTATCCGGTGTTTTGGCCATGAGTTTGGTCCTCGCCGGCTGTGGCGCAAGCCGCTTGCTTGGCGGCATGGGGTTAGGAGGTTCCGACCCCGCCCCGCAGGCGCCCGTCGTGCGGACCGGCAATAATCTCGCCCTGCCGCCGGACCTGCAGCTGCGCCCGCCCGGCACCGCCACCGAAACCTACCAGCCAGCCCCAGCTCCGTCCGCTCCAGTGGAAACCGCCAGCGCCGAGGAGGGACTGTATTCACCAGTGCCAACGACACCCGCGCCCGTGGTCAAGAAAGATATTTATGCCGAGTATGGCATCTCGAAAAACAAACCCGATGGCACGCCCAAGCGCGAAGCTGACCTGAAAGCCGAATTGAAGCAGGCGATCATCAAGCGCAAGCGCGAGACACAGCCGGGCTACGGCACCGTCCGCAATATCGGCAACATCTTCAAAGACGGCTGAGCCGAAGATTACAAAAATCTCATTGGACGGGCAGGGCGTTCTCCTCCATCTTCCGCTCCGGAACAAATGACCGGGAAAGTTGATTCATGCGCGCCGTCAAGATAGCAGCCCTGCAACTCGTCCTGATCTTCTTTGTTATCCTCCCCGCCCATGCCCTGAATGTGGAAGTCGCCAACTTCAAGCTCGCCAACGGCATGGAAGTTGTCGTCATTCCCAACAACCGGGCGCCGGTCGTGACCCACATGGTGTGGTATCGCGTGGGCTCCGCCGATGAGGTTTCGGGCAAATCCGGCCTGGCGCATTTTCTCGAGCATCTGATGTTCAAGGGAACCACCAAGCACCCGCCCGGCGAGTTTGACCGCTTCATCGATATCAATGGCGGCGAGGGCAATGCCTTCACGACGCGCGACTACACCGCTTATTTCCAGCGCATCGCCAGCGACCGGCTGGCCCTGATGATGGAACTGGAAGCCGACCGTATGCAGAACCTGGTTCTCACCGATGAGAACGTTCTGCCCGAACTCGATGTGGTGCGCGAAGAGCGCCGCGAACGCACTGACAATGACCCGTCAGCCCTGCTTGGCGAACAGGTTGATGCCGCCATGTATATGGCCCACCCGTATGGCAAGCCGGTAATCGGCTGGATGTCGGAAGTGGCCAAGCTCACCAGGGATGATGCGATGGCCTTCTACCGGGCCCATTATACGCCGGCCAATGCGGTTCTCGTGGTGGCGGGCGATGTGACGCCTGAAAAGGTGAAGGTTCTGGCCGAAAAATACTATGGCGTCCTGAAAAATACTTTCACGCCGGAAGCGCGCCTGCGCACCGCCGAACCTGAGCCCATCGCCTCCCGGCGCGTGACCCTGCTTGACGCCCGCGCCGCATCGCCGGTCATGCAGCGCAGCTATCTCACCCCGTCCTATGCAACCGCCAATGGCCGCGAGGCCATGGCGCTGGACTTGCTCGCCGATATCCTGGGCAATGGCACGCAAAGCCGGCTCTACAAAAACCTCGTGGTCGACCAGAAAATTGCCGCCCATACGGCAGCCTGGTACTCCGGGGACCAATTGGACAGCGGCACCTTTGGCGTCTACGGCGCGCCCAACCCGGGCGCCGATGTTGGCAAGGTGGAGGCGGCCATTGACGCGATCCTCGCCGATGTCCTGAAAAATGGCGTGACCCAGATAGAACTGGACCGGGTGCGCAACCAGGCCATTGCCGAACAGGTTTACACCCTTGATAACCAAGCCGCCCTGGCGCGCATGGCGGGCGTGGCACTCACCACCGGGCTGTCGGCCCGCAGCATTTTCGACCGCGACATCGACATCGAAAAAGTGACTCTCGATGATATCAAGCAGGCGGCGGAAAAATTCATCGTGCTGAAACGCTCCGTCACCGGCATCCTGCTGCCTGAAACGCAAACCCCAAACTGATGCAAGGCTTACCCATGCGCGCTGTTCTGCTCCGGATTATTTTCGCTGGCATTGCCCTGGCCATCTCCTTTGGCTGCGCCAATGCCATTGAAATCAAGGAAGTCGTAAGCCCCGGCGGCATCAAGGCCTGGCTGGTGGAAAGCAAAACCATTCCCCTCATTGCCATGGATTTCTCATTTGAGGGGGGCTCAACTTCGGACCCGGTGGGAAAAGAAGGCACGGCGAATTTCATCACCGGCATGATGGATGAAGGAGCGGGCGATCTTGATAGCGCCGCGTTCCAGGCCCGGCGTGATGAGCTTGCGGTGCGGATCAGTTTCGATAGCGGCTTGGACCAGTTTGAAGGCTCCCTGCAGACGCTTTCCAAGAACCGTGTGCAGGCCTTCGATCTTCTCAAGAAAGTGCTCACCGCGCCGCATTTTGAAACGCAGGCCATGGAGCGGGTGCGCCAGCAATTTCTGCTGTCAGCCCGCAATGATGAACAGGACCCGGAAACCATTGCCTCGCGGGCCTGGATGAAACTGGCGTTCGGCGACCAGCTCTATGCGCGCCAATCCAACGGCACGCCGGCGTCAATTGCCGCCATCACCCCTGATGACTTGCGGGCCATGCACAAACTCCTGTTCAGCCGCAAGGGCCTTAAGGTGGCCGTGGTGGGCGACATCGATGCGGCAACCCTCGGCCCAGCGCTGGATGAAATTTTTGGCGGCCTTCCCGACACGGAACCGCCCAAGGCCGTTTCCAGCGTAACGGTCGCTAAGGGCCCTATTGTAAAGATCATTGACCGCGCTATTCCCCAAAGCATCATGATCTTTGGCACAGAGGGCATCCTGCGCAAGGATCCGGATTTCATTCCGGCCTTTGTCATGAGCCAGGTTCTGGGCGGCAGCGGTTACGCCTCGCGCCTCATGACGGAGGTCCGCGAAAAGCGCGGCCTCACCTATGGCGTTGGCTTTGGCCTTTCGCCCATGGACCATGCGGGTCTCTATGTGGGCTCGCTCGGCACCCGCAACGAGAAGGCCGGAGAAGCCCTGGCGGTTGTGAAGGAAACCCTGAAGAAACTGGCGGACGAAGGCCCGACCCAGGCCGAACTCGATGACGTGAAAACCTTTCTTACCGGCTCCTATGCCCTGCGCTTCGACACCAACGTCAAGATTGCCGGCCAGCTTCTGGGCATCCTGCAGGAGGACCTGGGGATCGACTACATCAACAGGCGCAATGCCATGGTGGAAGCGATAACCCTTGACCAGGTGAAAGCCCAGGCCAAGCGCCTGCTCGACAGCGAGCATTTGATCGTGACGGTGGTGGGCAAGCCCGAAGACCTGAAATCCACAGGCACGGGCGGATAACTGCCATTCCCTGAAGGGATGAGCTAGACTGGGCCCATGCGAATCCACAGGCTTTCCGAAGGCACCATTAACCGCATTGCGGCAGGCGAAGTCATTGAGCGCCCGGCCAGCGTGGTGAAAGAGCTTGTCGAAAATGCCCTTGACGCGGGCGCCACGCAAATCGACGTGGCTTTCCGGGGCGGTGGCAAATCCTTTATCCGGGTAACCGACAATGGTTCCGGCATGGCGTCCGATGATTTGGCCCTGAGCATCGAACGCCACGCCACCTCCAAGCTCAGCGACGACAATCTCGTTGATATCCGCACCCTTGGCTTTAGGGGTGAAGCGCTTCCCTCAATCGCCTCCGTCAGCCGCATGAGCCTGTCGTCCCGTTTGCTGGGCGCAGGCGAGGCCAATATCCTCCACATTGAAAGCGGCCAGCGCCAGGATGTGAAACCAGCTTCTCTGGCGCAGGGTACCGAAATTGAAGTCCGCGATCTTTTTTATGCAACACCCGCCCGATTGAAATTCCTGAAAACCGACCGTACCGAAACGGCTGAGGCCGCCGACGTGGTGCGCAGGCTTGCCCTGGCGCACCCTGCCACGGGCTTCACCTTCGTCACCGAAGAGCGCCGCATGATTGATGCGCCGGCCAATGAAACACGCGAAGCCCGCGTCGCCCGCATCATGGGAAGCGAGTTCGGGGAAAACGCCGTGGCGTTTTTGGGCGAGCGGGAGAATGTCAGCGTGCAGGGCTTTGCAGGACTGCCCACTTACAGCAGGGCGCAAGGCAACATGCAGTTTGCCTTCGTGAACGGCAGGCCGGTGCGCGACAAGCTTATCGCCGGGGCCATTCGCGGCGCCTATGCGGATTTGATGTCGCGCGCCCGCTTCCCCGCTCTCGTGCTGTTTCTGACCTGCCCGCCTGACCGCGTCGATGTGAACGTGCATCCCGCCAAATGCGAAGTGCGTTTCCGGGATAGTGCTTTCGTGCGCGGCCTCATTGTTTCAACTATCCGCGCCGCACTGGCCTCCAAGGGCGTGGCCTCCAATACCGGCATGGCGCGCGCCACGGTTTCAAGTTTCCGGCCCATGACGTCACCCACCTACGGCGGCTTCGCCGAGCGCCAGGCCGCCTTTGAAATGGACATGCCGCTGGCGGCCTCCGTAGCCGAAACGCCGTTCACCGAGGATTTTCCGCTGGGTGCGGCCCGCGCCCAATTCCACGACAATTACATCGTGGCCCAAACCAAATCCGGCATCGTTTTGGTTGACCAGCACGCCGCCCATGAGCGCCTCGTTTATGAACGCTTGAAACGCGAGCGCGCTGAGGATGGCATCGCAACCCAGCCCTTGCTGGTGCCGCAAGTGGTCGAACTTGATGCCAGCGATGTGGAACGCCTGAGTGATGCCGCGGAGTTATTGGCACAGTCCGGTCTTGTGCTCGAAGCCTTCGGCGATGGGGCCGTGCTGCTGCGCGAAATCCCGACGGCCCTCGGCAGCGCCGATATCGCCGGCATTGTCAAAGACATCGCCGACGAGTTGGCGGAACTGGGCGAAACCAGCGCCGTCGATGAACGCATCAATCACGTGCTGGCCACCATGGCCTGCCACAATTCGGTGCGCTCCGGCCGCAAGCTCAAGCCCGACGAAATGAACGCGCTGCTCCGCGAAATGGAAGCCACGCCAAATTCCGGCCAATGCAATCATGGGCGTCCGACATTTGTGGAACTGAAACTGGCCGATATCGAGAGATTGTTTGGACGGCGTTAGTTTTTCCCTCGCCCCAGCGGGGAGAGGGCGGGGCCCATTGCGTCAGCAATGGGAGGGTGAGGGGGACTAGGTCCTAAATTGAATTACCTGTTCCCCCTCACCTTCCCACGCGTTCCGCGCGGGCCCCTTCCTCTCCCCCAATGGGCGAGGAAAATCTATAAAACCTAACCTTCGTCTCGCCATAACTGCGTTCATCGATGAGCGTCAGTCCGGCGACCTCGGACACGTCAGCCTTTTCAATCTCTTCGAGAACCACAATCCCGCCCGCATTGATCCAGTCGCCTTGCACAAGCGCGTTCAACGCCTTAACTCCAAAGCCCTTGCCATAGGGCGGGTCGGCGAAGATCAGGTCAAATTTCGGCAGCGGCGCGCAGGGGCCAAGATCCGTTGCATCCCGCCGCCAGATCTTGCACTGGCCGATGACACCGAGCTTGTCCGCATTGGTCCGCACCAGCCCGCGCGCCTCGGCGCTTTCGTCGACAAATTGGCAATAGCGCGCCCCGCGCGACAGGGCCTCAAAGCCAAGCGCCCCGGTGCCTGCAAACAGGTCCAGCACCCGCGCACCATCCAGTTCGAGTCCGGCAATGCCATGGGCCAGGATGTTGAACACCGCTTCGCGCACCCGGTCCGAGGTGGGCCGCGTCGCTTGATCCGAAGGTGTTGCGAGATGCAGTCCCTTAAACTTTCCGCCGACGATCCGCATCACTCTTCCTGAATTTTCCGCCCAATTGCTCTTGCCAGAATTTTTGCGGAATTTCCTCAATGCCGCCGCGCTTCAGCTCGCCGAGTTGGAAGGGGCCAAAACTGGTGCGGATCAGGCGATTCACCTGCAGGCCGAGATATTCACAGATTTTCTTGACCTCGCGGTTCTTGCCTTCGCGGATGGCGACCGTCATCCAGACATTGTCGCCCTGGGATGATTCGACCTTGGCCTCCACCGGACCATAGCGCACGCCCTCGATCTCAACACCCTGGCCGAGCTTGGCCAGCCCCGCGTCATCCATCTTGCCATAGGCCCGCACCCGGTAGCGCCTGATCCAGCCGGAGGAGGGAAGCTCGAGTAACCGTTCGATCTCGCCGTCATTGGTGAGCAGCAGCAGGCCTTCCGTATTGATATCAAGCCGGCCGATGGACACCACGCGCGGCAACTGCTGCTGCAGTTTTTCAAACACCGAGGGGCGTCCCTGCGGGTCCTTGTGGCTCACCACCAGACCTTCGGGCTTGTGATAGCGCCAGAGTTTCGACTCTTCCTTTTGCGGCAAGGGCTTTCCATTGATGCGGATCTGGTCGGCGTCGGTCACGT